>CACKJM010000047.1 GCA_902600475.1 uncultured Prochlorococcus sp. | reverse complement strand
ATTTTAGGCTCAGAAGTAATAATTTGTTCCATAAATTTCTTTAATCATAAGATTTATATTTAATGTCAAAAGAAAATATGCCAGATGTTCTTGTTTTGGGTGCAGGGCCTGCAGGTATGGCTATTGCCTCAGCTTTAGGGAAGGAAAAATTAGATGTTGAAGTGCTTTCTCCAAATGGACCAGATGAACCTTGGCCAAATACATATGGCATTTGGGGGAAAGAAGTTGATCAACTCGGGCTTCAGGATTTACTTGAATATAGATGGAAGAATACTGTAAGTTTTTTTGGGCATGGGGCTTTAGAAGAGCAGGACGACGAGAATAAAGCCACGGAACATTCACTAGATTACGGACTATTTGATAAAAAGAAACTACACAATTATTGGTTTAACGAATGTAATAAGTCTTTTATTAAATGGCATCAAGGCTTTGCAAACAAAATACATTTTGAAAAATATAAAAGTACAGTAACGACAAAAGATGGCAAAACTTACTCTGCAAGATTAGTAGTAGATGCAACAGGGTATGATCCTGTTTTTCTTAAATTAAAATCCTGTGGTCCTTTAGCAGTCCAAACTTGTTATGGGATAGTTGGTAATTTTAGTAAACCTCCACTTAAGAAAGGGCAGTTTGTATTAATGGACTATAGAAATGATCATCTTAACGATGAGCAAAAAAAAGAACCGCCAACTTTTCTTTATGCCATGGATATGGGGGATGGGAAATATTTTCTTGAAGAGACATCTCTTGGTTTGGTAAATCCTCTAACAATGGAAAATTTAAAAGAGAGACTAGAGAAGAGGCTTTCTTATCGAAATATATCAATCACAAGCATGCAGCACGAAGAGCTTGGCTTATTTCTTCCTATGAATATGCCAATCCCAGATTTCAAGCAACAAATACTTGGATATGGTGGTGCTGCTTCAATGGTACATCCTGCATCTGGATATTTAATTGGCAATGTTTTAAGAAGAGCTCCACTTGTCGCAAAGGCAGTCTCAGAAGCAATTAAAAACAAAAATCTAAGCACCTATCATATTGCTAGAAAAGGTTGGGAAACTTTATGGTCAAAAGAATTAATTAGGAAGAAATCACTTTACCAATTTGGATTAGAAAAACTCATGAGGTTTGATGAGAAACTATTGAGAGAATTTTTTGGCAGTTTTTTCCAACTTCCTAAAAATCAATGGTATGGGTTTCTAACTGATACTCTTTCTTTAAAAGAGATTGTATATGCTATGTGCGTAATGTTTATAAAGGCTCCATGGAGTGTAAAGAAAGGTCTTATGATTATGCATGGAAGAGAATTTAAAATGTTACTAAGGATAATATTTCCAAACATATAGTTAAAAAATGAGAACCATATTAATAAGTGGAGCCAGTAGAGGTATTGGACTAAATATTGCACATAAAGAATTAAAGGAAGGCAATAGAATTAGCGTTGGCATAAGAGATTTAGAATCATTAAAAGGAAGCGCTATTGATCCAAAAAAATGGCCAGAAGGGAAAATTATAATCAACCACTATGATGCTTTAAAAAAAATTACAGCCGAAAATTGGATAAAGAATACCGTAGATGAATTTGGAGGATTTGATTCAGTAATAAATTGTTCTGGAGTATTATCGAAAGTTCCTTTCTTATACAAAGATGGTGATGAAGAAAATATTTTAAATACATTAAATATCAATTTTTTGGCAATTTGGCATTTATGTAGGCTTTCTTGGGATCATTTATGTACCTCTGGAAGAGGAAGAATTATTGTTTTAGTTTCAATGAGTGGGAAAAGATCCAAAGGTGATTTAGCCGCTTATTCTTCTTCAAAGTTTGCTTTGATGGGATTATGCCAAACCATGAAAAATAAAGGTTGGGATAAAAATATAAGGATTTCTGCAATTTGCCCAAGCTGGGTTAATACGAAAATGGCCCAAAATATCTCTTCTTTAGACAAATCAAGCATGACACAACCTGAAGATATTGCTGAAATATGCTCAACTATTCTT
>CACKJM010000046.1 GCA_902600475.1 uncultured Prochlorococcus sp. | reverse complement strand
GATAATAAAAGTCTTGGGAACATTGACCCTAATGAGATAATAAATTTCCATTCAATTAAAAAAGGAACAAAAAACTATTTATGTATTTTGAATTCTGATGGAAGATTTAAAAAAGTTTTATTTGATAAGGATATGATTAATAGTAATAGATCGTTCGCAATAACAAAATTAAAAAATAATCTAAAAATAATTGATTCATTTATTGCTAATGAAGAAAAAAATTTAATAATATTAACCTCAATAGGAAGAATTTTTAAATTTAATTTATCTGATAATTTTTTAACTCCAACTACTAAACAATCTCAAGGATTAATGCTTGTAAAACTTTTGCCGACTGAAATGATTGTTTCTTGTTGCTCGTATCAAAATGAAGAAAAAATTTATTTAGTTTCAAAACAGGGAAAAATCTTTTGCTTAAATACAAATGAAATTTGTTACGCGAATGAATATAGTTTGGGGTACCTAAATGAAAAAACCCAGCTTAAAAACGATTCCTTCTTAAAAGTCTTACCAAGTGACCATTACCTTGATATTGAAACTAATAAAAATAAATCTGCTAGGTTAAACTTTGATAAATTAAATTTCAAATCTAATACAACAAATTTTTTAATTAGCTTTTTAAATTTAGAGATAGGAGAACATCTTGAAAATTGTTTTAGTCACAAAAGCCTTTTTCACTAAGATTTATATTCATTTTCAACCCAATTTAAGTATTCTTGATTTACTGTTCCTGTTACATAAGAACCGGTAAAGCAACTCATCTCTAAATCCTCAACTGAAGAATCACTTATTATCGATTTGCGTAAATTTTTAACACTTTGATAGACCAAATCATCAATTTCAAGTTTATCAGCAATTTCACTTATTGTTCTATTATAAGCTATTAATTCTTCTTTATTTGGCATATTAATTCCATAAACATGAGGAAAACGAACTGGAGGTGCTGCTGATGTGAAATAAACTTTATTTGCTCCTGCATCTTTAGCCATTTGTACAATTTCTTTTGAAGTAGTACCTCGAACTATTGAATCATCAACAATTAATACATTTTTGTTTTTAAATTCTGCACTCATAGCATTTAATTTTTGTCTTACAGATTTCTTACGTTTCTGCTGACCGGGCATTATGAATGTTCTACCAACATATCTATTTTTAAAAAAACCTTCCCTATATTCTATACCTAATTGTCTTGCGACTTGCATAGCAGCAGGCCGAGAAGAATCAGGGATAGGCATTACAACATCAACATCTCCAGAATTAATATTCTCTTTTATTGTTTCAGATAAATAATCTCCCATTTTTAATCGAGCTTTATACACTGAAATCCCATTCATGATTGAATCTGGTCTAGCTAAATAAACATATTCAAAAGCACAAGGAAATAACACTGGATTTTCAGAGCATTGCTTAGAAAAAAACTCGCCATTAAAATTTATAAAAATGGCTTCTCCGGGATCTACATCTCTAACTACTTGATAATCGTTATTCTCGAGCACTAAAGATTCGCTAGCAACCATCCACTCATCTTTATTCGTAGTTGGTGAAATTCTTTTTCCTATTACTAAAGGTCTAATACCAAAAGGATCTCGAAAAGCTAATAAACCATGTCCTGAGATTAATGCTATTGAAGCATATGATCCCTGAATTCTTTTATGTAAAGATTTGACAGCATCAAAAATAATATCAGGTTGTAATTCTTGATTATGAATCTGTTCTTGCAATTCTGTAGCAAATACATTTAATAACATTTCAGTATCACTTGAAGAATTTGTATGCCTCTTATCAATATTGAATAATTGTTTTTCTAAATCTCTGGTATTCGTTAAATTACCATTATGTATCAAAACAATTCCATAAGGAGCATTAACATAAAAGGGTTGAGCTTCCTCTACACTTTCTGCTGATCCCTTAGTTGCATATCTAACATGACCCAACCCAATTTTGCCGATTAAATTTCTCATATCTCTTGTTCTATATGCAGTGCTCACCTGACCTTTAGACTTATGTATATGGAAAATAGTATTTTCCATTGTAGCTATGCCTGTTGAATCTTGACCTCGATGCTGAAGAAGCAAAAGACTATCATAAATTTGTTGATTTACATCATCTGAAGAAACGATTCCAACTATTCCGCACATAACTTAATTTATTAAAATTTTTAATAGTTGAGAAATCTTTTTCATATTTAAAAGT
>CACKJM010000045.1 GCA_902600475.1 uncultured Prochlorococcus sp. | reverse complement strand
TATTTTTAAACGACAATTCAAATCTTAAATTACTGTTCATTATTTAGAATTCATATTTAATCACTCAACATATTAACGAAAACACGCATCTGCTACGATTCTTATTTTTGAAGTCGTTTTTTTATTCTTACGCTTTAACAAATAACTGGGGGAAATCTCTAATGCAGCTTTTAAAGAAATTTTATCATCTGCAGATTTTGAAATAATTTGATTAAAACATTTCCAATTTACCGGTATTACTAAACCGGGCCATGATATGTAAAGACCTACAAAAATCCCGAAAAATAGAAATAAAAAAAACCTCATAACAAAAAAAGTCTTAATTTTACTAATTAAAATAAATAAAGAGTAAAGGTTCAATTTTATTGAAAAATAATTAACAAATTATTTTCTTTCTTCTTTTGGCAAATATTTAATTCATGAAAGATTTTCATGAACTCGAGAGGTTAGAATATCAAGAAGTATTATTTTAGAATATGGCTAGCCAAGATTATCTAATTGCAATAGCATTAATAGAGCAAAACCTAGTTAGGGCTATGCCTCTTGGAGGTAAAGAAATTAAAGATAATTTAGAGGAATCAGAAAATTTTAAGAAACTTGGAGAAGAGGTGATTTTAAATCTTCTAATGAGAGTTTTTCAAAGAAGTGATGAAGGTGCATTAAAAAGGGTTTCTGAAGAAAAAGGTTTACTCCTCGTTCATATGCATCCCAAAAGAATGCAAAAAGAGTTGCCATTTATTAAATCAGAATGGATAAGAGATGGTGATACACAACAATTTTTAAAATACCTTGGCAATCTCTCCAAAGAAGTATGGACTGCATCATTTGTAAAGTACAAAGGGATTGAATTTACTTCAATCTCAAAAAATGCAGAGATCTAAAATAATATATATAAATATTCTTACTATAGAATTTCCTTCTTTAAAGTATTGTTTTCCTTAAAGACTTTAAAACACTTTCTACCATTACCAAAATCTATTGAGGAATATTCAATATTATTTTTGATGTGAATTGCACAATTTCCCTCTATACAAATACACGATTTAATAATTTCCCTATTGATAACATCATTAACATAAGGTTCCCTCTCTTTTTCTTCATAGAAATGAGGGCAGGCAATACCTTCAACTATGCCTAAGCAATCAATTATGGCTAATTCTTTAGCATATGAATCAGTAATGCCTTTATCAAACCAACAAATAGCCCCAGCACTTACACCACTCATTACAATTCCTTTTTCATAAGCATTTCGCAAAATTTTATGTAAATTCCATTCTTTCCAGACAGCTAACATACTTTTTGTATTTCCTCCGCCAACATAAATGATATCTTGAGTTAAAACCTTCTCTTCTAAGTTTTCTGTTCTAGAGAAGAAATCAATATGGCTTGTTATGCAATCAAGTTTAGAAAATGCCCTATAAAAATTTAGTTTGTACAAACTACTATCACCAGATGCTGTTGGAATAAAACAAATTTTAGGTCTTTTTTTATTACTTAATGAAACTATATATTTTTCAATGTCTAGAGAACCTAATGAACGTCCAAAGCCCCCTCCGCCAATTGCGACTATATTTTTACTATGCATATTAAATAAAGATTTGTATATGAATTTAAGACAAATTACCATTAAAGATCAACTGGAATTAAAGAAGGTTTATTTTGATTCAATTCAATCTTTAGATGAAAAAATTTATAGTCAAGAACAAAAAAGAGCCTGGTCAAGCCAAGCTTGGAATAATCCAAATTTTGATAAGTCAATAAAAGAAGGAAAAGGATGGCTTATAAATAAACAAGGAATAATTATTGCTTTTGCCACAAGATATCCCAACAATAGAATTGCGTTATTTTACTGTAAAGGTAAATTCCAAAGAAAAGGTTTCGGCTCTAAGTTACTTCATAAATTAGAAGATGAAGCTAATAAAGAAGGTTTAGATTCTCTTTATACTGAAGCAAGCTTAATAAGTTATGAATTATTTCTTAAAAATGAATGGAAAATTATACGTAAAGAAAAAGTTATTATAAATAACATTTTTTTTGAAAGATATAAAATGACTAAAAATATAAAAATTAATTGATAATGTCTGGCAAAAGCAAGTTATTAATTCTGATTCAAAGAGTTTTAGTTTGGACATTGTACTTTTTTTCAGGATTCATACTTTATTCAAACCAGGGCATTTTGCCTTCAATGATAATTACTTTCTCAAGAATAATTTATCCATTATCCATTTTTTGGCTACAAATAAGAATTAAAAAAAGAAACA
>CACKJM010000044.1 GCA_902600475.1 uncultured Prochlorococcus sp. | reverse complement strand
TGCCAGATCTTGCACTGCTTGAAATAGTCCATCACTGCTATCAGTACATCCTAATTTGTTTATTTTTTTATTAGAGCGAGTTTTAAGGAGATTTTTTAGAAAATTTGGATGAACTTGAGGGCGACAAAAATGTTCGATGGACTGACTGATTAATCTTTCAGTAAGAGAAACATTATTATCCAAACTTATTTTACTCTGTATCATAAATCCTAATTTGCTAAGACCATGAATCCCTGTAGTTAAGATAATATCTCCTGGTTTACATGCATTTCTTCGTAATTCAAGTTCGCTTTGAACCCCAAAGGCTGTTATTGATATAGTTTTTTGATTCCCCTTTGAGCAGTCTCCTCCAAGAATTACTCCACCATATTTTTTTAAAGCTTTATTTATTCCTTTATATAATTCTTCAATCCAAAACCACTCAGTTTTAGCTGGCAGTATTAGGCTTATTGTAATTCCTATAGTTTTCTTACTACCACTGGATAATAAGTCAGAGATGTTACTCACAACTGCTTTCCATCCAAGATCTTTAGGGCAAATAATAAAGTCATTGAAATGAATATTTTCAACCAAAGAATCATTATTGATAAGTAATTCATCATTTTTAGTCTTGATTAAAGCGCAATCATCAATTACTTGATTTTTAGGCATAAACTTCGCAAGCCTATTGATCAATTCTTTTTCCCCGATATCTTCTAATGTTTCTTTATGCATTTAATTTAAGGTTTTCAATACCTTCTAAAACATCAATTGAGATAATTGTGTCATCTTTGGTTAACTCTTCTAATACATCAAAACCATCTACAACATAACCAAAGGCAGCATTCCTTCCATCAATTAAATTGCGACCTGCTGGATTTAATTCTGCTTCGTATAAAAAGAAGAAAAATTGCGATGACCCATCATCAACTGCCGTATTTGAATGAGACCACCCTAAAGTTCCAAGTGTTGCGAAAGGTAATGTTGGGGTCTCTGTGTAAAGACCTAGATCTTCAAAAGTTTGATTGTAAAAAGTTTCTTTCTCACCAGGGATTCTAATTTCTAGAGGAACGTGACGTTCTTCATTTGTTTCAGGATCTACATAACCAATTTCTTCACCAATTGGATCGCCTGTTTGTAGCACAAAAAATTCCTCTGCTCTATTAATGGGTAAATCTTTGTAGAAATTTTTTGAAGATAAATCTACAAATGCTCCCGCTGTAAGTGGAGCATTAAATCCATCTATAATAGCTTTCATGTCTCCTTTAGAGGTTTTTATATTGACTTTTGATCTGCCTAGTAATCTTGGAAGATTATCAAATTCTTCTGGTATATCGTAAGGAAATTTATTTGGTAGGAAGTATTCTTCTAATCCACCTATTTTATCTAAAGCCTCTTTGCGGGTCGATACAAATGAGAACTTATCCTTTGCTTTGGAATGATCTTGAAGGCTATCAAAATTTTCTTTGAGTTCTAAAAATGTTTTCTCAGCAATTTTCTTTTTATCGTTTGGTAAATCTTCAATAATTCGACTTTGGTATTTTTTTAGTAAAGATTGACATTTTGTAACAGTTTTCGTGAGGGCGGGCCACCTTCCTCCTCTAACAAGGTCACTAGTTTCTTCCAATTTATGTTGAATTTCTTGTAACTCAACTTGCTTGATAGGGAGTGCATTTCTGAGGATTGCGTTAGGGTCTTTTACGGCATTTCCAGTAGGTAAATCAGCGCGAACTTCAATCGGTTTAAAGAGAAAAACTTGAAAAATTATGATTGATAGAATTAAGAAAAGTTTGTTCTGATTTGATAAGAATTTTTGCATAGCACTCTTGCAGGTTTATGATCCTTGGGGATGTAATACAGGAATGATTTCCAGTAACGATTTTCGCACAGGTACCACCATTGAATTGGATGGACAAGTTTGGCGCGTCGTAGAATTTCTACATGTCAAGCCTGGTAAGGGTTCTGCTTTTGTGCGAACAAAATTAAAATCAGTTCAAAGCGGCAATGTGGTTGAAAAAACTTTTCGAGCCGGAGAATCAGTACAGCAGGCTATCCTAGAGAAGTCTAACCTCCAACATACTTATGTGGAGTCTGGAGATTATGTTTTTATGGATATGACAAGTTTTGAAGAAACAAGACTTTCTGTTGAGCAAATTGGTAGAGGTTCAAAGTATTTGAAAGAAGGAATGGAGGTTAACGTTGTTTTTTACAATGGAAAAGTTTTAGAAGTGGAACTTCCTATATCTATCACTTTAAAAGTCACAGAAACTGATCCTGGGGTTAAAGGAGACACTGCAAGTGGGGGCACAAAA
>CACKJM010000043.1 GCA_902600475.1 uncultured Prochlorococcus sp. | reverse complement strand
AGTTTTTCTTTGTACAAAATATGCTTCAAAATTTATGATGAAAAAAAGAAGTGGTAGCATCGTAAATATTTCATCTGTTGTTGGAATAATTGGTAATCCTGGTCAAGCAAATTATTCTGCAGCCAAAGCTGGGGTTATTGGATTTACCAAAACTTGCGCTAAAGAATTTGCCTCGAGAGGTATAAACGTTAATGCAATAGCTCCTGGTTTTATAGAAACAGAGATGACTGAAAAACTTAATACTGAAGAGATTCTAAAAGTTATTCCTTTAGGGAAATTAGGAAGTTGTACTCAAATCGCAAACTTAGTGTCATTCTTAGTTTCAAGTGATGCAGGAAGTTACATAACTGGGCAAACAATCAGTATAGACGGGGGTATGAGTATTTAGTTATGTACTTTCATAAGGCTGGCCTAATTCATCTCTCAACCTTCTAATTTTTTGTAAAAGTTTTAGTCTTCGACTTCTAGCAGTTAATGTTAAGAAAAATCTTAAAGGGAAGTATATCAGTGTCATAGCAATCGCGAGTATTGCTGTAAGAGTAAAAATAAGATTATTTGTTTCTTCCATAACTTAAAGATACTCTTATTTTAGTTAATTTGTATGACTAATTAAAAGAAATTCGGCTTTCCCCACTTAAATAAATATCCCTTAAAAATGATTCTATGGGAGATTAGAATAAGAATAGAAATAGAGTAAACATGGCTAAACAGTTAAGTTTTTCCAATGAATCAAGAGAAGCACTAGAAAAGGGTGTAAATTTTGTAGCTAATGCAGTAAAGGTTACTATTGGGCCAAAAGCAAAAAACGTAGTAATAGAAAGAAAATTTGGTTCACCAGATATAGTTAGAGATGGGTCCACAGTTGCAAAAGAGATTGAGATTGAGAACCCAAT
Source organism: uncultured Prochlorococcus sp. (assembly GCA_902600475.1). Classification (GTDB taxonomy): domain Bacteria; phylum Cyanobacteriota; class Cyanobacteriia; order PCC-6307; family Cyanobiaceae; genus Prochlorococcus_A. The sequence continues at coordinate 1,426 of CACKJM010000043.1, read as the reverse complement.
TTCTAATTTGGGTGCGAAATTAATAGAACAAGTTGCATCCAAGACAAAAGAGAGCGCAGGAGATGGAACAACAACAGCCACCATTTTGACTCAGAAGATGGTACAAGAGGGATTAAAAAATATTGCTTCTGGTGCCAGTCCTATGGAGTTAAAAAAAGGTATGGAGGCAGGTCTGGCTTTTGTTCTAGAAAAATTAAGTTCCAAAAGTATTTCATTAAGTGGTTCTGATATCCAAAAAGTTGCAACAGTTAGTGCTGGAGGTGATGAAGAAATTGGATCTATAATTTCGAAAGCAATGGATATTGTTACTTCGGATGGTGTAATAACTGTTGAGGAATCTCAATCACTAGATACAGAATTAGATATAACTGAAGGAATGTCTTTTGATAGAGGCTATAGTTCTCCATATTTCGTAACAGACCAAGAAAGACAAGTTTGTGAACTTGAAAACCCGAAAATATTAATAACTGATCAAAAAATTTCAACTTTAGTTGATCTAGTTCCAATACTTGAAGAAATTCAGAAATCAGGCTCACCTTTTCTAATTCTTGCTGAAGATATTGAAGGAGAGGCTTTAACCACCTTGGTTTTGAATAAGAATAGTGGAGTTTTAAACGTAGCTTCCGTAAGAGCTCCGTTATTTGGCGAGAGAAGAAAAGCTGCCCTTGAAGATATTGCTATTCTTACTGGAGCTAAGTTAATCAGTGAAGATAAATCGATGACACTTGATAAAGTATCGATTAATGATTTAGGCAAAGCAAAAAAAATAACTATCACGAAGGACAAAACTACAATCGTTGCCTTCGAAGATACTAAAGATTTAGTTAAAGCGAGAGTAGAGAAATTAAAGAGAGAAGTTAATATAACTGAATCTGAGTATGATCAAGATAAAATCAATGAAAGGATAGCCAAACTAGCTGGAGGAGTAGCTCTTATCAAAGTAGGGGCTGCCACAGAAACAGAGATGAAGTATAAAAAGTTGCGAATCGAGGATTCCCTTAATGCTACGAAAGCTGCTATTGAAGAGGGTGTTGTTTCTGGAGGAGGACAAACTTTAATTGAAATATCAGATGACCTTTTAAATTTAAGTGAAACATCTTCAGATGATTTAAGAACAGGGATAAATATAGTCAAAGAAGCCCTCTTGGAACCCACCAAACAAATAGCAAAAAATGCTGGTTTTAATGGAGATGTAGTTGTCGCTGAAATTAAAAGACTTAACAAAGGCTTTAATGCTAATTCAGGAAAATATGAGGATTTAAAAGATTCAGGGATATTAGATCCAACCAAAGTAATAAGATTAGCTCTTCAAGATTCAGTATCTATTGCAGCTATGCTCCTCACAACAGAAGTTGCGATGGCTGACATTCCAGAGCCTGAAGCCGCAGCCCCTGGAGGACCGGGTGCAGATCCAATGGGAGGAATG
>CACKJM010000042.1 GCA_902600475.1 uncultured Prochlorococcus sp. | reverse complement strand
CCCAGTTACTAATTCATCTATATGCGATATTGACGGCAACAAAGGTAAATTATTGTACAGAGGCTATTCCATTGAGGAACTATCCAAAAAAAGCAGTTTTTTAGAAACTGCTTACCTATTGATTTGGGGTGAATTACCCACATCTATTCAATTAAGAGATTTCGAACAAGAAGTTCAGATGCATCGAAGGTTAAGTTTTAGAGTCAGAGATATGATGAAATGTTTCCCTGCAACCGGTCATCCTATGGATGCTCTTCAATCTAGTGCTGCTTCTTTGGGGCTTTTCTATTCGCGTAGAGCAATAGATGATCCTAATTACATCTACAACGCAGTCATAAGACTAATAGCAAAAATACCCACAATGATTGCAGCGTTTCAACTTATTAGAAAAGGACAAGATCCTATTCAACCTAGAGATGATCTAACTTACTCATCAAATTTTCTTTACATGTTGACTGAAAAAGAACAAGATCCTATAGCCGCAAAAGTTTTTGATAGGTGCTTAATTCTACATGCCGAACATAGTTTAAACGCAAGTACATTTAGCGCTAGAGTGACTGCAAGCACTCTTACAGACCCATATGCTGTTATCGCCTCTGCAGTAGGAACCCTCGCTGGCCCGCTTCATGGAGGGGCAAATGAGGATGTTATCGCAATGTTAGAAGAGATTAAAAACCCAGAAAATGCTGGAGCTTTTTTAGATAACGCGATAAAAAATAAAAGTAAGATAATGGGCTTCGGTCATCGAGAATATAAAGTCAAAGATCCAAGAGCAATTATTCTTCAAAAGCTTGCAGAAGAGCTTTTTATAAGATTTGGAGCGGATGAAATGTATGAAGTTGCTAAATCACTAGAGGCAGAGGCAATACCAAGACTTGGCCCAAAGGGTATATTCCCTAACGTTGACTTTTATTCTGGTCTTGTTTATAGAAAACTTGGTATTCCTCGTGATTTATTTACTCCAATTTTTGCCATATCTAGAGTTGCTGGTTGGTTAGCACATTGGAGAGAGCAACTTGGAGCAAATAGAATTTTTAGACCATCGCAAATCTATACCGGTTCAGCACCGAGAGACTGGATTAGTCTAGAGAATAGAGAATAATATTTGCAGCTTTTCATAAAAAACACACATATTGTTTGTGAAGAGTTAATGTATTAAGTAAATAACAAAAAAATTTTGGAATACGGATTAGACCTCGAATATAGTTTTAATGAATTCTTGAAAGGTTTTGGTCTTTCTAGTGAAATCGCTCATATACTTTGGCTCCCTCTACCTATGCTTTTGGTTTTAGTCGCAGCAGTTGTTGGGGTTTTGGTAACAGTTTGGCTTGAACGAAAAATATCTGCTGCTGCTCAACAAAGAATTGGTCCCGAATATGCAGGAGCGCTTGGCGTCCTCCAACCAATTGCAGATGGTCTTAAATTACTTGTCAAAGAGGATATTATTCCTGCTAAAGCGGATGGGATTCTCTTCACTGCAGGACCTATATTAGTTCTTGTCCCAGTGATTCTCTCATGGCTAATTGTTCCTTTTGGACAAAACCTTTTAATAAGTAATGTTGGTATTGGAATTTTTTTATGGATCGCTTTAAGCAGCATCCAGCCAATTGGACTTCTTATGAGCGGATATGCATCAAATAATAAATACTCATTATTAGGAGGATTAAGAGCAGCAGCTCAATCAATAAGTTATGAAATACCTCTAGCTTTATCAGTTTTAGCTATTGTACTAATGACAAACTCTCTTAGTACTATTGACATTGTCAACCAACAAAGTAGTGCTGGAATCCTAAGTTGGAATATTTGGAGACAACCAGTTGGTTTTATAGTCTTTTGGATTTGTGCCCTTGCAGAATGTGAAAGACTTCCATTTGATTTACCTGAAGCTGAAGAAGAATTAGTTGCTGGATACCAAACTGAATATGCAGGAATGAAATTTGCATTGTTCTACCTTGGTAGTTACATTAATTTAATCCTTTCAGCTTTATTAGTATCAATACTTTATTTGGGAGGATGGGGTTTTCCGATTCCAGTTGAGTTAATAGCAAAGTTTCTAAATTTACCGATTAATGCACCTCTCATACAGGTTTTCACTGCATCAATAGGAATTGTAATGACTGTATTAAAAGCATATCTTTTAGTTTTCATTGCAATATTATTACGTTGGACAACTCCTAGGGTAAGAATAGATCAACTCTTAGATCTAGGATGGAAGTTTCTTCTTCCTATTTCTCTTGCTAATCTTTTGATAACTGCAGGATTAAAACTTGCTTTTCCGCAATTCTTTGGTGGTTAAATTTAAGTAAAAATACTTAAATTATAAATTAATCCACTAAAATAAAATAACTAAGTAAATTCTTCAAAATGAAAAATTTCCTTCAACAAATAAATAGCTATATTAAAGAAGCATTTAATGCTGGCAAATATTTATATAATGGTTTATCAGTAACATTTGATCATCTTCGAAGAAGACCTGTCACCGTCCAATATCCATATGAAAAATTAATACCATCTGAAAGATATAGAGGAAGGATACATTATGAATTCGATAAATGTATTGCCTGTGAAGTTTGCGTGAGAGTATGTCCAATCAATCTACCTGTAGTTGATTGGGTAATGAATAAAGAAACCAAAAAAAAGGAACTTAGAAATTATTCTATAGATTTTGGTGTTTGTATATTTTGCGGAAATTGTGTTGAATATTGCCCAACTAATTGTCTA
>CACKJM010000041.1 GCA_902600475.1 uncultured Prochlorococcus sp. | reverse complement strand
CTTTTTGTCTACATGGACTTGTTATTAATGTATTTATCACTTATTGTTGGTTATAAAATAATTTCTGTGTGAGGAATTTTATGAAACTTTTTCAGAGATTGCTTGTAGCTCCGGCGGCTTTAGGTCTATTGTCTCCTTTATCAGCTAATGCTACTGAAGTTAATCTAAATGAAATTTCAAATTACTCTGATGTAGAGAGTATAGAATTAGCGAATTCTTTTGATGATGATTCATCTATTCAAGGACCTCTTCTGGCAGGTGGAGAAGGTTTAGTCGATGATAGCTTTGATGGCGGTTTTTCTGAAACTACAACTGCATCATTCAGCGCTAACTTCTACGCTGGTATCTTCTATGACGATGACGGTGGTAACGATCGCGATGACAACCTATCAACAGGTTATGATTTCGGAATCTCTTTAAACACAAGTTTCACAGGCGAAGATTCACTTGACATCGCAATTGATGCAGGTAATGCTGATGCTCCAGGTGTTGCTGAATTAGATGGAGACACAACAACTAACGAAGCTCTGACTGTTGACGAGATCACTTACACCTTCCCACTTGGTGACAAAACAACTGTTATGGTTGGTGACAACAATGATGCTAGTGCATTATTTACAACAGCTTGTGTTTACGGTGGACCATCTAACACACTAGATGCTTGCGGTAACGTTAATGCAGCCGTTGATAACGGTGGTGTAATGGCTGGTGCTGCTTACGACTTCGGTAACGGTTTAACTGCTGCTGTAGGTTATGCTGGTAACGAAAATGACATAGCTAACGAAGAAGGTGTTGATGCTTATGGTATTAACTTCGCTTATACAGCTGATTCATATGGTGTTTCCGTAACATACGGTGTTACTGAAGACGGAGCTCCAATTAATGACAACATGGAAGTTGATTCATTCGTTGCTCTAAATGCTTACTACACTCCTGACTCTGAAGGACTTCCTTCAATAAGTGTTGGTTACGAAGTTGGTGAAGACGGTAGTGTTGTTGGTGACGATGACGGATTATCAAACTTCTTCGTTGGACTAACATGGCCTGAAGTTGGACCTGGTGAGCTTGGACTTGCAATGGGTACTAGAGTTAACACTGTTGAAGATACAGACGCTCAGTACATGTATGAGGCATACTACTCCTACCAAATAAACGATGGGATGACAATTACTCCATTAGTTTTCGCAAAGGATGTATCAGCTGCAAATACAGATGACATGACTGGTATAATGGTTAAGACTTCATTCAGCTTCTAAATCTATTAGTTTAAGTTTAGAAAATCTCCTATACACAAAAAAGGCCTGCCTTTGGTAGGTCTTTTTTATTTATATAGCTTAAAAGCTTAAATTGTTCTTAATAAATCTATTTTTTTTTCTTAACTTTTTAAAGGGAGCATAAGAATGTATTTCCTTACGCACTAAATGAAAAAAAACCTAGCTGCTGCAAGTTTTTCAGCATTACTTGCAATTGTCGCCTCCTCTACAAGTAGCGGATTTGCAAATTGGAATACAAAATATTGGGCAAATGAAAAAAACTTCAACAGAATTTCCTCTTTTAATGTAAGTGATAATTTACCAAAAGGATCAAAATCTACCACCAAAACTTCTTCAGAAGTTGTTACAGCATCAGAAGATGGTAAGACTTTGATGTATACAGATAGCGATTTAGGGGTAGTAGGTTTAGTTGATATCTCAGACCCTGCAAAACCTAAAGCATTGGGAGTTGTTGAACTGGAAGCAGAACCCACTGGAATTGCGGCACTTGGAAACAATGCTTATATAGGTTCAAATACATCTGAAAGTTATACAAATCCTTCGGGAACATTAGTTCAATACAATTTAGAAACAAGAAGAGCAGTAAAAGAATGTGATTTAGGTGGGCAGCCTGATAGCGTTTTTGTTTCACCAGACGGAACATTTCTAGCTGTCGCTATAGAAAATGAGAGGGATGAAGAATATAAAAATGGATTTATCCCTCAATTAGATGACGAAGGTAAACAAATTAATCCTCCAGGTTATGTTTCTCTTGTGAAGTTAAACAAAAGAGGGAAAATACAATGCAATTCAATAAAAAAAGTTGATTTAACAGGATTATCTGAAATAGCTCCTAGCGATCCCGAACCAGAATTCGTTGCTATTAATGATCTTGGTGAAACAGTTGTCTCTCTTCAAGAAAACAATCATCTTGTAGTAATTGATAAAGATGGAAATGTAATATCAAATTTTTCGGCAGGGATTGTAAAACAAATGGCAGGAATGGATACAAAGAAAGATGGAGCACATAAATTTAAAAGCAAACTAAAGAATGTAAGAAGAGAACCCGATGGTCTTACTTGGATTGATAATGATCATTTTGCAACAGCAAATGAAGGCGATTACAAGCATGTTGATCCGAATCAGACAAAAAGAGGTGGTTCAAGATCCTGGACTATTTTTAAAAAAGATGGAACAGTAGTTTATGAAGATGCAAATAGACTAGAAAGAGCAATCGCACAAATAGGTCATTTCCAAGATGGGAGAGCAGGTAAAAAGGGAGTAGAACCTGAGTCAGTTACATATTCAAAAATTAATGGAACGCCCTATTTATTTGTTGGTGCTGAACGAGCTGGGATAGTAGCTGTTTACGATATCACAGAACTAAATCAACCTTTGCTTACTCAATTACTTCCATCAGGCATTGGACCAGAGGGATTTGTCGCAATTCCAGAGAGGGGATTAATTGCCTCAGCAAATGAAAAA
>CACKJM010000040.1 GCA_902600475.1 uncultured Prochlorococcus sp. | reverse complement strand
TTATATCCAACAGGATGGACTAGAGTAAAAGTCGATGGAGGACCTGAAATTATTTATCATGATTTAATAAATAGTAATGAGACCTTAAGTTTAGTTATTTCAGATGTCAATAAAGAGGTTCAATTAGAGCAATTGGGAAGCCCAAGAGAAGTAGGTCAAACATTAATTGATAAAGTCATCGCTCCCGAAGGTTCAGGTAGAGAGGTAAAACTTATAAATGCCAATAAAAGGGAGGCATCCAATCATATTTTCTATGATTTAGAGTATGAATTAAATTTAAATGAACAGGCAAGACATGAATTAGCTACAGTCGTAATTGATAGAGGGACACTTTACACTTTAGCTGTGGGAACAAATGAAGAAAGGTGGAATAAAGTTGACGGTATGTTTAGTAACGTAATTGAATCATTTAACTTCTTAATATAGTCTATAAATTCATACTAGATTCCTACTTGGACATTCCACAAATCAGCATATATTTTATTCTGATCTAATAGTTTTTCATGCTTTCCGCTTTCAACTATTTTACCTTTATCAATAACTACAATATTATCAGCATTTTTTATAGTGCTTAATCTATGAGCTATTACTATAGTTGTTCTTTCTTTTGTGATTTTAGATAACGATTTTTGAATTAAAGCCTCTGTTTCATTATCAACTGAAGCTGTAGCTTCATCTAATATTAATATTGGAGCATCCTTTAAAACAGCTCTCGCCAAGGCAATTCTTTGACGTTGCCCGCCTGAGAGCCTTTGGCCCCTTTCCCCCACTATAGTTTTATAACCATCTGGTAATTGTTCAATAAACTTATGAGCTTCCGCAATCTTTGAAGCTTTAATAATATCTTTAAGACTTGGGTTGATTGAGCCATAAGCAATATTTTCTTGTATACTGCCATGAAATAAATAAGTTTCTTGACTTACTAAAGAGATACACTTTCTTAAATCCCTCAAATTTATTTCTTTAATAGAAACTCCATCCAAGTTTATTGACCCATTATTACTATCATAAATTCTAAGTAGTAGTTTTATTATTGTACTTTTCCCAGAACCTGTTAAACCAACAATTCCTAATGTTGAGTTATTTTCAATTTTGAAATTTATGTTTTTTAAAGTTAAATCTCGTCCTGGATAATTAAAATTTACATTATTAAAAATAATTTCTCCTTTGATATCTTTAGGATCAATTTTTATTTTTCCATCTTTTATTTTTATAGGCGTATCTATGAGATCAATTACTCTATCTATTGAAGCCATAGATCTCTGAAAATCATCTAAAACATGCCCCAAAGTAGTTAAAGGCCATAATAGTCTTTGTGTAATAAATACTAAAAAACTATAAGTACCTACATCAAGTGTCTTATTCCAAGTTTGAAAACCTCCAATTAATAGAATCGCTATAAAAGCAAATAAAATTGCAAATCTTATAAGAGGGATAAAAGCAGAAGATAATTTTATTGCAGCCTTATTACTTCTTTGATAATCGAGACTTTCTTTATTTAATCTATTTAGTTCCCATTTTTCTTTAGTAAAACTTTTTATGGTTAGAATTCCACTTAAATTATTATTAAGCCTTGATGCCAACAGTCCAGCTTTATTCCTAACATCTCTGTATTTTGGAGCAAGCTTCCTTTGAAATTTAATTGATCCTAAAAATATAATTGGAATAGGAAAGAAAGCAAATAAAGCGATTTTTGGAGCTACAAAAATCATAGTGCCCCCAATTATTAGGACAGTTATAAATAACTGAATAATCTGATTAGCCCCTTGGTCTAGAAATCTCTCGAGTTGATTTATATCATCATTCAAAATAGATAATAGCCTTCCAGTATTATCATTTTCAAAAAAATTCATATCTAATTCCTGTATATGCTCATAAGCTTTTATTCTTAATTTATGTTGCGATAGCTGAGCCAAATTTCTCCATAAAATCGAATATAAATATTCAAAGGAGGATTCACCAGACCAAACTATTCCTGAAGCAAATGCAAGAAAAATCAATTGTGCTGGAACTTCTTTTATTCCAAAACCAGCAATCCATGAATTCTGTTCCTTAACAACGATATCCACTGCAAGACCAATTATTACAGGAGGAGCTAAATCTAATATTTTATTAATTATGGAACTAAGAAAAGCAAAAAATAGTAACCTTCTTTCCTCAATCAGATTTAAATAAAGTCTAATTATTGGATTTTGATTATTCTTAGACTTCATAAAAATAATAATTAAATTTTTTTATTATGATTTAAATTTTCTTTAGTTTCTAATTTACATTTTGTTTTTGCATCTTGATGACTTGCAGTTTGCATAAATTCTTCGTAGTAACAATCACAAGTTTCATTCGCAATTTCTTCACTATATACCATTTCTGCCTTCATCATCTCCTCTTTGACACTCTGAAGACAAAATAATTTTATGATTGAATTTTGTTTCGTTTGAGCTAAATAATAACTATTAAAGGAGTTGAATAGTATTATCAGATTCCCAAAAATAAAGAAACTATATTTGCTAGCTTTCATTCTCTATCACTAGTTTCTGACTTTAATTTTTTTTAATTTATTTTTAGTTTCTCTATGCAGATCTCTGGGTAAATCAACCAAACTGTAATCATTAAAAATCTGTATCTTACCTATGGATCTTCCATTTATATTAGTTGAATTACAGATTGAGGATATAATATTTGCAACTCTAACTCCATCAAATTTACCAAAATTAAATTTGTAGGTTTCAAAAGAATCATTTTGATAATTATTTCTTCTATTTGAATTTCTCATACGATTATTACTATTTCTATTTGATCTATTTCGATCAGTATTGTTTTGTTTATTAATCCAAGAATCATCGT
>CACKJM010000039.1 GCA_902600475.1 uncultured Prochlorococcus sp. | reverse complement strand
TGACCAGAATGGACCTTCAAAACAAAATTGATCTTCCAACCAATTTGAATTAACAAGAGAAATTCGGTCAACTTCTCTAAACAATTCTGATCTATCTTGTGTCAAATTCTTCCAAATTGGTTCTTCTTTGGCTTTTAAATTTTCATTTACTTGTTCTTCATTCCACCAACTTTCAGCCCATGCCAGGTTTCTATTATTGTTTTTAATCCATACTTGCCTTCTAATTAAGGGACCATTTAACTGATTTAATTCTTTCGGACCTTCATGCATGCATAAAGGATCTTCTTGCATTGAAATTAATTTAATTTTTGTCTCTTGATTAGTTAAAAGCTGAAGATGTCTAGTTGGACTTCCATCCCCAAGCAACATTAATTTCCATGAACCAGATATTTCTGGGAGTGAATTTTTCCCTAAAAAAGTAGAAGCTTTTTCTTCCCATAAAATTTTTGGTGACTTAAAAAGTTTATTATTCAGTGCTCTGAAAGATTGCTTTTAAGATGATAACTTTTTTTCGACAAAAATATTTGCCTTTTCTTTTTTTATTTCTCTTATTTTTAGCCAAACCAGTAATGCAGTTAAATCAGCTTTACTTACTCCCGGAATTTTTGAAGCATCACCAAAATTTTTTGGCTTTATCTTATTCAAATTTTCTCTTGCTTCTAAAGATAATGTATCTATCTTTTCATAATTTATTTCTTGAGGAAGAGATTTACAGCTTTGACGATTTATTTGTTCAATGTTGTTTTTTTGTCTTTTAAGATAACCCTCGTATTTAATATCTATTTCAACACCTTCCTGTATTGAAGAAGCCATATTTTTTTCAGTCAAATTATACTTAATTAAATCTGAATAATGAAAATTTGGTCTTTTTAAGAGTTCTTTCAAAGTTGTTGAGCCTTTGATTTTTGATCCAGTGGCTAATTCTAGTTTTTTTGCTATTTCATCTGTGTTTTTTAAACGAGTGTTTTTTAATCTTAATTTCTCTTCTTCAAGGAGTTTCATTTTTTCTTGATAAACCGACCATCTTTTCTCATCAATGAGCCCTATTTCATAACCTAATGGGGTTAATCGCCTATCTGCATTATCTCCTCTAAGGGTCAACCTGTATTCACTCCTACTAGTAAGAACTCTATATGGTTCTTTGAGATCTTTGGTAATTAAATCATTGATCATTGTTCCTATATAGCTACTTTCTCTAGTGAAGATTATTGGATCTTTTTTGTTAAGTTTTCTTGTCGCATTTACTCCGGCTACTAACCCTTGTGCTGCTGCTTCTTCATAACCAGTAGTTCCATTAATTTGTCCAGCGCTAAATAAATATTCAATTTCTTTCGTTTCGAGTGATGTTTGGAGTTGTGTTGCAGGTATATAGTCATACTCGACAGCATAAGCTGGTCGCAACATTTTACATTCATTTAATCCAGGTAAGGTTCTTAGAAGTTCTAATTGAATATTTTCAGGTAAACCTGTAGAGAATCCTTGAACATATATTTCAGGGGTATTAATTCCTTCTGGTTCTAAGAAAATTTGATGTGATTCTTTATCAGCAAATTTAACTATTTTATCTTCAATTGATGGACAATATCTTGGCCCTTTACTATCAATAAAACCGCCGTAAATGGGAGTTAAATGTAAATTGTCTCGAATTAGTTGATGTGTTTTGGTAGTTGTTCTTGTGATATGACAACTAACTTGAGGCATATTATTTTTGATATCTGGATCAAACGAAAAATATTTATCTGCTGCAGTACTTGGTTGAATATCTAATTCATCAAAAATGATACTTCTTTTATCAACTCTTGCTGGAGTTCCTGTTTTTAAACGTTCTGTTTTGATGCCAATTTCGTGTAAATTTTGAGTAAGACCTTTTGCTGCTTGTTCGCCCGATCTACCAGCTGACATTGATTTATTTCCTATCCATATTCTTCCTTCTAAGAACGTACCAGCTGTGATAATAACTGATCTTGCTGAATAATAACTACCAAAGAAAGTCTTTACACCCTTTATTCTTTTTTTTACGATTTTTTTTGAGTTCAATCCAATTTCTTCAGTTTTTGCAATATCCAGTTCAGTAATCATTGCTTCTTTTAAAGATAAATTATCTGTATTTTGTAGTATTTCAATCATCTTTTTTGAGTATTCTCTTTTATCTGTTTGAGCTCTTAATGCCCATACAGCTGGGCCTCTACTTGCATTTAATATTCTTTTTTGTATAGCTGTCTCATCAGCTAATTTACCAATAATTCCACCTAATGCATCAACTTCATGTACCAACTGACTTTTTGCCGGCCCGCCAACTGCAGGGTTGCAAGGTTGCCAGGCAATTCTATCTAAATTGATTGTAAATAAGGCTGTAGAAAATCCTAATTTTGCTGTTGTTATAGCTGCTTCGCATCCTGCATGTCCTCCTCCAATAACGACTATATCAAAAGATTCATTTGTTGAGTGATGATCTTGCATTTTAGGATCGATTTAATTAGCTAAATTCCTAAATCTCGTAAATTGAGGTTCAAATAATAATTTAACAGTTCCTACGGGTCCATTTCTATGTTTAGTGACAATGATTTCTGTAATTCCTTTATCTTCAGTCTCAGGATTATAGTATTCATCTCTATAAATCATTAATACTAAATCTGCGTCTTGTTCAATAGATCCTGATTCTCTTAGATCGCTTAACATTGGTCTTTTGTTTGTTCTAGACTCTACTCCTCTACTAAGCTGAGATAAAGCTACTACTGGTACTTTTAATTCTCTGGCCATGCTTTTAAGACCTCTTGTTATTCGTGAAAGTTCTTGCACTCTATTATCAGGGGTTGATCCCTCCATCAACTGGAGGTAATCAATCACAATTAATCCAAGTTCTTTTTTTTGTTCAG
>CACKJM010000038.1 GCA_902600475.1 uncultured Prochlorococcus sp. | reverse complement strand
AACGACTGTCAGCTTGAATTAATATTGGTTTATCTGATCCCAAAAGTAGAACTTTTTTTTGCAAATCACTTAAATCTTTCCAAGGAGTTTTTAATTCAAAACCATAAGCTTGACCTACAGAATAAAGTAAAGAGAAGTAATAAGTATTATCTTTTTCACTCCAAGGAGCTATTGCAGCATAAACAGGTAATGTTTGATCAGGTATAACTCTATCAGCAGTAAATTTTTTTAAATAACCAATCCCATGACAATCTGGACATGCCCCGTATGGACTGTTAAAGGAAAATAATCTAGGAGAAAGTTCTTCAACAATAGAACCATGTACAGGACAAGCATAATTTTCTGAGTAAAGTTTTTCTCTCTCTAAGTTGGAAGGTAAATTTTCTCCTTTTTTTGGAACAACTTCTACTATTGCAAGACCATCGCCCCTTTTGAGACAAGTTTGTAGAGAATCATTTAATCTTTCTTGTATTCCTTCTCTCGCTATTAGTCTGTCAACTACTACCTCAATATTATGAATTTGATTCTTATCTAATTCAATACTATCAGCAAGTTCTCTTACCTCGCCGTTGATTCTTACCCTAGCAAAGCCCTCAGCAGCTAATCCACTTATTAATTTTGTATGAGTTCCTTTCTTCCCTCTTACTACAGGAGCCAACAGTTGGTACCTCGTTCCTTCTGGCAATAAAAGAATTTGATCAACCATTTCATCAATTGTTTGTGGCGCGATTGGAATCCCACAATGATGACAATGCGGTTCACCAGCACGACCAAACAACAATCTTAAGTAATCTTGTATTTCTGTTACTGTCCCAACTGTTGATCGAGGATTATGACTTGTTGATTTTTGGTCAATTGAAATGGCAGGTGATAAGCCCTCAATATTATCAACATCTGGTTTATCTACTTGACCTAAAAATTGCCTTGCGTATGCTGAAAGACTTTCAACATACCTTCTTTGACCTTCAGCAAAAATCGTATCAAACGCTAAAGAACTTTTACCACTTCCACTGACTCCTGTAAAAACAATAAATTTATTCCTAGGTAAAGAAAGGTCAATATTCTTTAAATTATGCTGACGAGCTCCCCTAATAATAATTGAATTATCATCTTCAAAATTATTATCAGTTTTTTTAACCATGTTTAAATCTAACTATGATTTAAAGAAACTATTATAGTGGAATTTTTTCTATTTTATGCAGCAGCTTGATCAAGAAGTTTAGAAGCATATTCATTTACTTCGGAAGAACCTCCACCAATAAGTTCTATTAATTCGTGTTTTCTTTGTTTTTTTGTATTTAGTTTTGATATTGAAGTATAAGTTATTCCATCAATAACATTTTTATTAACTTTAAAATGAGCTAACCCTCCAGCAGCCAAGAAAGGCTGATGTGTAATACATAAAACCTGTTGATTTTTAGAAATTTCTTTTATTAGCTCAACCAAAGAAAATAAAGATTTACCACTTAAACCATTATCAATTTCATCTAAAAAGAAAGTATTTGGTTTTTTAGAAATACTAGATTTAATTGCTAATAAGAATCTTGACATTTCTCCACCTGAAATAACGTTTGATAATGGAGCAAGCTTCTGATCAGGATTAGCGGAAAACAGGAAATTTATATTATCAATTCCATCCCCAGTAGGCTTACATTCTGAAAATTGAATTGAAAAATTTGCATTTTCTAATCCTAAATCCCTTAAAATCAAGATTACTGAGTCTTGTAACTGTTTAGCAATTTTTTTTCTTTCAGTAGATTGAGTAAGAAATAAAGAATTTAAATTAATTTGTAAGTTTTTAATTTGATTTTCTATATTACGAATCTCATTATCTTTATCAACTTTCAAAAAATATGTCCTTAAATGATTCCGCTTCTTAATTAATTCAGGTAATTCCAATGAAAAAGTTCTCTCCAAGTTTTTTAAAAAAAATAATCTTTTTTGTATTTCTGAAAGGTTAGAATCAACATTGTCTATGTCTTGTATGTATGAATTTAGAGCGAAGATTAAATCTTCAACATAAGTTTGGATGTCTAATAAATTTTCTCTAAATTTTTGAATTTTTAAATCAAAATCTGCTGCTCTGTTTAAATTTTTTATTGATTGATTGATCAAAGACGCTACTGATGGTTCATCATGACTATAATTATTTAAAATATCTAAAGATGATTGAATTGAATTATTAATTTCGAGATTATTTACAAGTTTATTTTCTAGTAGCTCTAACTCTAAGATTTCCTGACTAGACTCTAAATTAGCTTCCTCTAGAGTTTTCAATATTTGTTTAGTTATTAAGTTATGTTCTTCTTGCTTCTTGAAGGATTCTGTTTTTTCATGCATTAATCTTTTCAAAACCTGACTTTCCTCCCATATATTTTTAATTTTTGAACTTGTATCTCTCAATTCTTGCGAACATAAATCATCAATAATTAATCTTCTCTTATCTTGAGAATCAAATATAAAAGTATCTGATTGACCCGCGAAATCTATTAATAATTGTCCAAGTTCTTCTAATAATTTTTTATTAATTGATAAATTGTTAAGGCTATATTTAGATAAAACTTTATTATTTTTTTTGTAGGATATTCTTCTGATATTTAGAACTGAGTTGCTTTTAAAACCATTACTAATTAGCCAATTATTAATTTGACAAGAAGAAGAGAATTTGGCCTCAATAGCACAATCATCTTTTCCTGGACGTATTAAGTGCTTTAAAGGTATATTAGTTCCACCAAATAAAACATTTAAGGAATCTAAAATTAGTGATTTTCCTGAACCAGAATCCCCTGTAATGATGTTCAAACCTTTTTCGAAATTAATTTCTATAATCTCTATTAAGGCAATATTTTCTATTTTTAAATGTATGAGCATGATAAATCTTACATATAAAAAAATTAACTTCTTTTTAAAAAAAATAAAGGTTTTAAATATATAAAGTTATGAAAGAAGATTTTACTGATTTTATTGAGGTATCCGGTCTTTTGGATTATGATCCTGAGACAATAGCCAAAATTTATAAAAAGAATCCTAAAAGACTTTTAAAAAGGCTTTGGCAAACACTGATACCTATTTTTGCCTATTTATTTTCTGTTGGATGGGATAAATTAACTGGTAGATTAAAAAACGAAAAAAAAGCAAGAATTAGAGCAAAAGAATTAACAAATTTATTGGTAGAACTAGGTCCAGCATTTGTTAAAGCGGGTCAAGCTTTATCAACAAGACCAGATATTATTCCAGGGATTCTTCTTGAAGAATTATCTGAATTGCAAGATCAACTACCAGGATTTGACGGAGATAAAGCAATGGAATTAATAGAAGAAGATCTAGGATCCAGAATAAGTGAAATTTTTTTAGAAATTGATAAGGAACCAATTTCTGCTGCTTCTCTTGGACAAGTACATAAAGCTAAACTAAAAAATGAAGAAGTTGTTGCAGTTAAAGTCCAACGCCCAGGTTTAAGAGAACAAATTACTTTAGATCTCTACATAGTAAGAAATATTGCCAATTGGCTAAAAA
>CACKJM010000037.1 GCA_902600475.1 uncultured Prochlorococcus sp. | reverse complement strand
CTCATTTCAAGGCTAAATACACACACAGGTAAATCTTGAGATTGTGCAACATTTTTAGCCAGATTAAGAACTATTGAAGTTTTTCCCATTGAAGGTCTTCCAGCAACAATTATTAAATCACTTCTTTGAAAACCTTGAGTCATCGCATCAAGATCGTAGAAATTTACAGGAATTCCAGCTACTGAAGTACCTAATGATCTTGACTCTATTTCATTGAAAGTACTTGTAAGGATTTCAGCTGCTTGAGTAAGACCTTTTGAAGGTTTTTCTTGACTGATTTCAAATATTTTTTGCTCTGCTTTATCTAGAACTTCATTAGTATCTTGAGTTTGATCAAAACCTAGTTGAACCACTTCATTCCCAGATCTGATAAGTTGCCTTCTCATGAATTTGTCGTTAATTAAATTAGCAACTTGTTCTATGGAAGCTGTAGAGGAAACATTTTCAACTAGTTCTACCAGTTTGCTGTTCCCTCCAATTTTTTCTAGTGATCTATTATCAGCTAACCAAGCACTCATTGATGTTAAATCAGTTGGTTTACCCTGGGTATGCAACATTAATGCTGTTCTATAAATCTCTTGATGAGCATTTATATAAAAAGCTTCAGGTTTAATTAAGTCTGCAATTCTTCCGATCGCATCTGGATCAAGAAGTATGCCACCAAGAACAGCTTCCTCTGCTTGAACGTTTTGAGGAGGTACTAATCCAGAATTTTCACTATTAAAATCCTTTTTAAAATTTTTATTTTGCCCATTATTTGGAAAAGGTACGGAAACCATATCTTTAATTGCTTAGATATATACTCTGGCTACTTTTCAAAATAATGCAACAAATTGATTAACTTGTTACTTCAATATTTACTTCTGCATTTACTTCTGGATGTAATTTTATTTTTGCAGTAAAGGAACCTAAATTATGAATATCAGGAACGGTAATGTTTCTTCTATCAATTTCTTTTTTAGTTCCGGCCTCTATTGCTTCGGCAACATCACCATTTGTAACCGTTCCAAAAAGGACACCATCTTCCCCAACCTGTTTTTTGATAGTGAACCTACCTATTGTAGATAGTGCAGTTTGAAAATCTAAAGCTTCTTGCTTTAATTTGTCAGCAGCGATTTTTGCTTTTTCTTTCTTCCTTTCAATTTGTTTAAGGACTGCTGGTGTTACATTCATTGCCTTGCCATAAGGTAATAGAAAGTTTCTTGCATATCCAGGTGCTACTTCAACTAAATCTCCTTCTTTACCTAGTGATGCGATTGATTCAGTTAATGCGACTTGTACTCTTTTAGCCATGAAAATATTGAACAATATAGTTAATAATAAGACCTTGAGGGTAACTTTACTTTTTTTGCAAGACCAAATTTCGCAAGAATCTTAATATGTTCCCATGTTAAATCTATCTGACCTCTAAATAATCCCTGTTTTGCTGAGTTGGGAAATGCATGATGATTATTATGCCAACCTTCTCCAAATGTTAATGCAGCTACCCACGCATTGTTTTTAGATGAATCCCCACTTTCAAATGGTGCTTTACCCCAACAATGCGTCGCGGAGTTTACTAGCCAAGTTATGTGATAAACAACCACAAGCCTCAATGGAATTCCCCAAAGGACTAGAGCCCATCCTCCAACTCCTAATTTTTGACCTATTGCGTACAAAGAGAGTCCAATAGGAATTTGTAAGAATAAAAAATATTTATTTAAAAATCTATAGTATGGATCCTTGATTAAATCTGCACTTAGTTTTGGAACAGCTTTTAGTGCTTCCACGTCTTTAAACATCCAACCCATATGACTCCACCAAAACCCCTTTTTACTATTGTGATGATCTACTTCAGTATCTGAAAAAGAGTGGTGATGCCTATGTAAACCTACCCAATCTATTGGTCCATGCTGGCAACTTATAGCTCCACAGGTAGCAAAAAATCTTTCTAACCATCTTGGAATAATGAACGATCTGTGTGATAACAATCTGTGATATCCAAGAGTGACTCCTAAACAAGCAGTTACCCAGTAAAAAAATAATAATGAAATGATTGCAGGGAGACTCCAAAATTTCGGTTGTATAGCTACAAGAGAAAGAATATGAATTGCAACCATGAAAACTATTGTTCCCCAAGTTTTATGCAGTCTTGGAGGATATCTTTTTGAATGGCTGGAAGGTTCCAGTAATTTTTCTGAGAGTTCTATAACTTTTTCAGCTGGAACAGGTTTTTTTAATTTTGCTGTTTCTTGGAAAATTACTGAATTCATGATATTGAAATACTATTTTCAAAATTACCGATATGTAATATTATCATACTATGATATTGATAAGTTTAATTATCTGTGAGTTTAGGATATCGCGATAAATTATCTAGAGGTCGAAGGGCTATGGCTCATTTGATACACCTCTGGCATGAAAGAAATGGATGGTCACACAGAGTTTTGCCATTACTTTCTGAAGTTCTTGATTTAGGTAAGGTTCACAATTCGCAAATTTCTAATCTTAGGAATGGGAAGTTATCTTCGCCAGGTCCTGAAGTTTTTCTTGCTTTAGCTCAAGTTAATACGATTCTTGATCAAGGTATAGAAAAAATCAGGGATCGTTTTGAAAGTGATTACCCAGAGTTATGGAAATCTTTGGAAGAGTCTGCATTACCCCTAAAAAATGATTTTGGTAATCCATTGTCGGCCGGGGAGTTATTCGAGATATTTTCAGGATTAAAATCTCTACCTTCATCTTTTGACTGGTACATTGAAGATGAAGAAGCTTCTGCTTTAAGTGATGCTCTTTCAGTGCATTTTTGTCAGAATAAGGCTTGGAGATCATGTAAAATTCAGGTAATGGAAGCCTATGCTGTCAATAAACCTTCTCGTAGAGAACGTTTTGCTGAGGTAATAGCAGGAATTAGAGATTATACGGCAGAAGAATTAGATGGGGAACTGCTTGATTTATATGAGACGTCAAAAAAACTTTCTTATTTTCAGGGTAGGGGGCCTAATGCTTTCCTCGCAGAATTAAGAAATTTAGCTTCTGAAAAATAACATGAGTTTTAAAAATAAATGATACTAAACAATAATTTAAAACTGGCTGAAAACGCTGTTCTTTCTGTCGAAGAGAGTTTAAGTAAAGTTTTCCAAGAAAGGTCCAATCAGGTTTTTAAGAAATTAGAAAATATTTTGACAATTTTTAATGAAGAAAAAGTTTCTACTAGTCATTTCAATCAATCCTCTGGTAGTGGTCATGATGATATATCTAGAGAAAAAATTGATGCCGTTTTTGCAAGATTGTTTCTTGCTGAAAAGGCAGCTGTGAGAATGCAATTTGTCAGTGGAACGCATGCAATAAGTTCTGTATTATTTGGAATTCTTAGACCTGGAGATGTAATGTTATCCCTTACGGGACAACCATATGACACGTTAGAAGAAGTCATAGGAATAAGAGGAGGAGGAAAAGGCTCACTTAGGAATTTTGAGATTGAATATAAGCAAATAAATATTTGCGAGAATTTTGATTCTTTTGAAGAAAAAATTGTTCATTCTTTTAAAGAAAATTCATGCAAATTAGTATTCATTCAAAAAAGTTGTGGATATAGTTGGAGAAAATCCCTTACGAATCATCAGATAGAGAAAATTTGTAGTCTCATTCATTCTCTTGATCCTAACTGTATATGCTTTGTTGATAACTGTTATGGGGAGCTTGTTGAAGATAGTGAACCAATTTCTAAAGGGGCAAATATAATTGCTGGATCATTGATTAAAAATTTGGGAGGAACAATTGTTCCTACTGGTGGGTACGTTGCAGGAGATGCAGAGTTGGTTGAGATGGCATGTTCTAGATTAACCTCCCCAGGTATTGGTTCTTCTGCGGGAATAAATTTTGGACTAGGAAGATTAATTTTTCAGGGTTTGTTTTTAGCACCACAAATTGTTCACGAATCACTAAAAGGTGCTGATTTGGTTGCAGCAGTCTTTAAAAATTTGGGATTTAGGGTTTTACCAGAGCCAGCAAGTTATAGATCTGATCTTATTCAGTCAGTAAGACTGAATAATCCTGATTTGGTACAAAAAGTTTGTCAATCTTTTCAAAATTCTTCACCAGTAGATTCTTTTCTGAATGTTGTTCCATCTTCAATGGAAGGGTATGATTCGAAATTATTAATGGCAGGAGGTACATTTATTGAGGGTAGTACAAGTGAATTTTCTGCTGATGCTCCTCTAAGAGATCCTTACAATATTTTTGTTCAAGGTGGTTCTCACATAGCTCACATCAAAATTGCATTAATTCGATTATTATCTGAGTTATTAGATGAAAAATTAATTTCAAAGGATTCTCTATTTCCTTTATCTACTTAATCATGTCTTACCAGTTTCCAGACAACCTCAACTATGCTGATACTCATGAATATGTTTTGGAAGAAAAAGGATTATTAAAAATTGGAGTTAGTGAATTTGCTATAGATCAATTAGGAGATATTGTTTTTGTCGAGTTAGCTGATCAAGGGGCGACTTTAGAGAAAGGTGAGACTTTTGGAACAATAGAATCAGT
>CACKJM010000036.1 GCA_902600475.1 uncultured Prochlorococcus sp. | reverse complement strand
TTTGGAATTTTCCCACATTGTGCATGTTGCCTGAGCACAATCTTCGATTACTTTTAAGTCATATTTCTTGGCCAAAGATTTTATTAAGGTCATATTCACTGCATTACCAAATAGATGAACTGGCATAATTGCCTTGGTATTAGAATTTATTTCTTGTTCTATTAGTTCAGTATTAATAAGATAAGTTTCTGGATCTATATCTACCAAAACAGGATTAGCACCAACTGCACTAATAGCCTCTGCAGTTGCAAAAAAACTAAAAGATGAGGTAATAACTTCATCACCCACACCAATATCTAATGCGCGCAAAGCCAATACTAAAGCATCAGTTCCACTATTACATCCAATAGTATTTTCAACACCAATCAGATTTGAAAAACTCTCCTCAAATTTAACAATTTCTTGTCCTCCAATATACTGGCCCCCTTTTAAAACTTTTGAAACCTCACTTTCAATTTCTGAGCCAATTTCTTGGTACTGCCTATTTATAGTAAATGGAGGTATCTGCATAATAAATATATTAACCCTAAACCATATTTCTATGGGTAAAAAAAAATTTTAATTCATTTAAACCAACTTGGTTCTTTACCTGGAGTCCATTTTATATTGCAACCTAAAGAAGGTATCTGATTTGAAGGATAAGAATTATCTTGATTCAAATCTTTTACAGCAGAGCGCAAATGTTTTCCGGATAGAGGGATATTATTACCTGGTCTACTATCATCTAATTGGCCATGATAATATAACAAAAAATCACCGTCTCCTTCATTTGAAAAAAGATAAAAATCTGGGGTGCAAGCCGCTTTTAATTTCTTAGCAAAATTTTGATTTTCATCATATAGATAAGGAAAACTCCATCCCTGTATTTGTGCTTGTAATCTCAAATTTTCAGGAGAATCTGAAGGATGAGTGACAATATCATTACTAGAAATTGCAACAGTTTGAACTGTATTTTCAATTTCTTTACTGAAGGTAAAAATTTGATTCTCAATATATTTAACAAATGGGCAATGGGCACAAATAAACATTAAAAGTAAATGCCGATTATCTAGATTATGAGAATTAAAATATTCATTTTTTGAAGAATTAGCATTTAACATTTGGAAATTCGGTAATTGAAAACCTAATTCCAAAACCATAGAATTTGTTCTCACCATGTTCAAGTTAAAAATTTTTTGATATTTGAAAATTATTGTATATTTTGCAGTAATCCGTAAAGATAGGTACTTTTATATAGGAGAATAATAGAAATAAAAAACAAAATGCTTCTAAATCTAACTGGCAAAAAAATTCTTGTTACGGGAATTGCCAACAATCGTTCAATAGCATGGGGTATCGCTCAACAACTTTCAAAAGCTGGTGCAGAACTTGGAATCACATATTTGCCTGATGATAAGGGAAGATTCGAGTCTAAAGTTAAAGAACTAACTGAACCTTTAAACCCATCGTTATTTTTGCCTCTTGATGTTCAAAATCCTGCTCAAATTGAAGAAATCTTTAAAAATATAAAAGACAATTGGGGGCAAATTGACGGATTAGTTCACTGCCTAGCATTTGCAGGACGTGATGAATTGATTGGAGATTATAGTGCTACCACTTCAGAGGGTTTTGATAGGGCTCTTAATATAAGTGCGTACTCGTTAGCACCTTTATGTAAAGCAGCAAAACCACTTTTCAGTGATGGTGCTGGAGTTGTCTCATTAACTTATTTAGGTTCAGAAAGGGCGATTCCTAACTATAACGTTATGGGAGTTGCAAAAGCAGCTTTAGAAGCTTCAGTAAGATATCTTTCTGCAGAACTTGGTCCCGAAAAACAAGTCAGAGTTAACGCAATAAGTGCTGGGCCTATAAGAACACTTGCGAGTTCTGCTATAGGTGGCATTTTAGATATGATTCACAATGTTGAAGAAAAGGCTCCTTTACGCAGAACAGTCACTCAAACAGAAGTAGGTAATACAGCTGCTTTTTTATTAAGTGATCTCTCTAGCGGCATTTCAGGCCAAACAATTTATGTTGATGCGGGTTACTGCATTAATGGAATGTAAACTAAGTTTTTTGCATAAAAATGTCATCTCTTAGGCAATTTGAAATAAAAAGAAAAACGAATGAAACAGATATTTCTGTATTTATAAACTTAGATGGAAATGGAATTTCTGAGATTGATACTGGGATTCCATTCTTAGATCATATGCTTCATCAAATAACTAGTCATGGTTTGTTCGATTTAAAAATAAAAGCAATTGGAGATACCCATATTGATGATCATCATACAAATGAAGATGTAGGAATCGCATTAGGCAAAGCATTTTCAAAAGCCTTGGGAGAAAGAAAAGGAATAAGCAGATTTGGACATTTCTTTGCCCCATTAGATGAAGCATTAGTTCAAGTCACATTAGACTGCTCTGGTAGACCGCATCTATCTTATGATCTTCAATTAAAAGCCCCTAGAATAGGAAATTATGATACTGAACTAGTAAGAGAGTTTTTTATTGCCTTTGTAAATAACAGCGGTATTACTCTGCATATTAATCAAATACGAGGAAGTAATTCCCATCACATAGTTGAGGCGTGCTTTAAAGCTTTTTCAAGAGCAATGAGAATGGCTACCGAAATAGATCCGAGAAGATCTGATTCAATTCCAAGCAGTAAAGGAATGTTAGAAAAACAATAAAATAGGAATTTTTTCGAATCAGCCACAATTCAGTTAATTTTGGGCGAAGATGGATAAAGTGATTATTTTGTTGTGACTAATTTACAAGATAAAAAAATTGATAAATTTAAAACTTTTAAAAAAGATGATTGGTCAAGTGCTTATCAAAATGTAGAAAAAGAGCTAACTAAAGAGCCTCTAAAAATTATCAAAGGAAATAATATTAAAAATTTAAATGGAACATTATTAAGAAATGGACCAGGAATATTAGAGAGAGGTGGACAATGGGTTCATCATCCATTTGATGGTGATGGAATGATAACATCCATAAAATTCGAAAATGGTCAGCCATTCTTAACAAATAGATTTGTTAAAACTAAAGGCTATTTGGAAGAAGAAAAAATAGATAAATTTATTTATAGAGGTGTTTTTGGAACACAAAAAAATGGAGGGATTCTAAATAATGCATTTGATCTAAAATTCAAGAATATCGCTAATACACATGTCATTAAATTAGGAGATGAAATTCTCGCATTATGGGAAGCAGCAGGTCCACATGCAATGGATCCTGATAGTCTTGACACTATTGGTTTAACAACATTAAGAGGAGTACTCAAGCCTAACGAAGCATTCAGTGCTCATCCCAAAACAGACCTAAACTCAAATGCATCTTCAGAACTTTTAGTCACTTTTGGAGTAGAAACCGGGCCAAAAAGTACCATTAGATTAATGGAATTTGATAATGCTGGTAAAAATTCTGGAGAGCTCATTTTTGACAGAAAAGATAGCTTTAATGGCTTTGCATTCCTTCATGATTTCGCAATTACAACTAATTGGGCAATATTTTTACAGAATGCTATTGATTTCAATCCTCTTCCATTTGTAATGGGTCAAAGAGGAGCAGCACAATGTCTAAAGTCAAACCCAAATAAAAAGGCAAAGTTTTTTATCATCCCCAGAGAAAGTGGATTATTTAGAGGACAGCCACCGTTAACAATAGATGCTCCAGAAGGATTCGTTTTTCATCATGTAAATGCATTTGAAAAAGATTCCAAAATAGTATTAGATAGTATTTTTTATGACGATTTCCCATCAGTTGGTCCAGACGAGAATTTTAGGGATATTGACTTTGATAAATATCCAGAAGGAAAACTGAAAAGATCAATAATAGATCTAAAGGCAAAAACTTGTGAACTTGAAACATTCAGTGAACAATGTTGTGAATTTGCTGTTGTAAATCCTAAAAACCTAGGATTAAAAGCAACTTTTAGTTGGATGGCAAGCACATCTCAAAAGCTGGGGAACGCTCCACTTCAAGCAATAAAAAAAATAAATTTAACTTCTAAGAAGGAGATTTCTTGGTCAGCAGGTCCCAGTGGATTTGTTAGTGAACCAATTATGGTTCCATCAGAAAACTCTTCAAAAGAAGATGAGGGTTTTTTATTTATACTTCTATGGAACGGAGAAAGAAGAGGAAGCGATTTAGTGATATTAGACGCAAAAGACCTAAAAGAATTAGCTGTTTATGAATTACCCATTTCAATTCCTCATGGCCTTCATGGATCTTGGGTTAATTGAATTTAAGAAAAAATTTCAATTAAATCTGGAATAATTTTTTTTAATGCTTTACCTCTGTGACTTAAAGAGTCTTTAATATTATTATTCATTTCTGCGAAAGTTAATCTGGTAGAACTCTCCTCAAAAATTGGGTCATACCCAAAACCACTTTTTCCTCTGGAGTTTAAAATAATATTTCCATGACATTTAGCCTCAGATTCAATAATCACTTCACCATTTGGGGAACAAACACAAATATTAGCAATAAAGAAAGCACTTCTATTTTGAACTCCATAAAGTTCTCTTAAAACTCGTTCAATTCTCTTCTGATCATTTTCTGCATATCTAGATGAGTAAATGCCAGGCTTACCACCTAGTGCTTCAATACAAATTCCTGAATCATCTGCTATTGAAAAATTATTCGTTTTTCTCGAAACTTCACTCGCTTTTTTAATTGCATTATCTCTAAAGGTCACTCCATCCTCTTCAACTTC
>CACKJM010000035.1 GCA_902600475.1 uncultured Prochlorococcus sp. | reverse complement strand
GGCAATTTCATATCAGGAGAACTACACGTTCCTGTTGATCAAAAAGTATCAATGAAAATGGAATCCAAAGATGTCATTCATGCTTTTTGGGTGCCAGAGTTCAGAATTAAACAGGATATTATTCCTGGGCAACCTACTATTCTAAATTTCACTCCTACAAAAGTAGGAAAATATCCGATAATTTGCGCAGAATTATGTGGCCCATATCATGGAGGGATGAGAGCCTCCATAATTGTTGAAGAAGAATCTGATTACAACGAATGGTTTAACAAAAATAAAAAACCAGAGGTAAATTTATGACAATATCAATTGATCCACAAAAAACTAATAATGAAAGCCTTCAACCTAAAGGCTGGCTTAGATACTTTAGTTTTAGCCTTGATCATAAAGTAATTGGGATACAATACTTGGTTTGTGGTTTTCTCTTCTATTTAATAGGAGGAAGCTTAGCGAGCGCTATAAGAATTGAACTAGCCAGTCCAATGTCTGATTTCATGCCAAGAGATGTTTATAACCAAGTTTTAACTTTACACGGAACAATAATGATATTCCTTTGGATAGTGCCAGTAGTAAACGGTGCTTTTGGAAATTATTTAATTCCATTCTATGTAGGCGCGAGAGATATGGCATTCCCAAGATTAAATGCTGTAGCTTTTTGGTTAATTCCTCCTTCAGGTTTGATGTTGGTAGCAAGCTATTTTGTTGATGGTGCTGCTCAAGCTGGATGGACGGCTTATCCACCTTTAAGCATAACTACTCCTCAATCTGGACAAATTATTTGGATTCTGAGCGTTCTATTACTTGGAGGCAGTTCTATATTTGGGGGAATAAACTTTATAGCCACCATTATCAAATTAAGAAGGCCAGGATTAAAACTAATGCAATTGCCAATGTATTGTTGGGCAATGCTTGGAACAAGTCTATTAGTTGTTTTGTCAACTCCTGTTTTAGCAGGCACTTTAATTCTTCTTAGCTTCGATATCATTGCTAATACGGGGTTTTTCAATCCCGTTTTAGGAGGGAATGTCGTAGTTTATCAGCATTTATTTTGGTTTTATTCTCATCCAGCTGTATACATTATGGTCCTTCCAGCCTTTGGTTTAGTTAGTGAAATACTTCCTGTACATGCTAGGAAACCACTTTTCGGATATACAACAATGGTTTTTTCAATAATGGGGATAGTAGTCTTAGGTTTAGTTGTTTGGGCGCATCATATGTTTACAAGTGGAACGCCCCCTTGGATGAGATTGTTCTTTACAATTGCCACAGCATTTATTGCTGTTCCAACAGGTATAAAATTTTTTAATTGGGTTGCAACATTATGGGGAGGTAAAATTTCCATAAATAGTGCAATGTTATTCTCTTGTGGATTTATTATAAATTTCGTTTTTGGAGGTATTACAGGTGTTGCTTTGGCACAGGTACCTTTCGATATTCACGTACATGATACCTATTTCGTTGTCGCCCATTTTCATTACATAGTTTATGGAGGGACTGTTTTTATTATTTTCTCTTCAATTTATCATTGGTTCCCTAAAATAACTGGAAAAATGCTCAATGAAAAATTAGGAATTTTACATTTTATCATTACCTTTATTGGATTTAACTTGTGCTTTGCCCCTCAACATTGGCTTGGTTTAAATGGAATGCCAAGAAGAGTTGCAGAATATGATCCTCAATTCCAGTTCGTTAATCAAATTAGTAGCCTTGGGGCTCTTTTGATGGCTATAAGTACAATTCCTTTTTTAATTAATGTATTCCTTAGTGTGAGAAATGGAAAAGATGCTGGAGATAACCCTTGGAATGCTCTTACACCTGAGTGGTTAACATCTTCTCCTCCTCCAGTTGAAAATTGGGAAGGAGAAGCTCCATTAGTTGAAGAACCCTATGGTTATGGTAAAAACATTTCTGAACGAAAATAAAAACATATGACAACTCTTGATAGCTCAAAAGAAATTCAAAAAAATAATTTTGAAGTCAACGAAACACATGAAGATTTCAGAATGTTTGGTCTTATAACTTTCCTAATTGCGGACGGAATGACTTTTGCTGGATTCTTTGCTGCTTATTTAACATACAAAGCAGTAAATCCATTACCTGATGGTGCTATTTATGAATTAGAACTCCCAATACCTACACTCAATACAATTTTATTACTTGTTAGTAGTGCAACTTTCCATAAAGCAGGCAAAGCACTTTTAAAAGATAAAAACTCTGAATCCCAAAAATGGTTATTTTTTACTGCTTTTCTTGGAATTATATTTTTAATATGTCAATTATTTGAATATTTTCATTTACCTTTTGGATTAACCGATAATTTATTTGCAAGTACTTTTTATGCTCTTACTGGTTTTCATGGATTACATGTCACTTTAGGCACTTTAATGATTTTAATTATTGCTTGGCAATCGAGAATCAAGGGCGGAAGATTAACTAGTCAAAATATGTTCCCTTTGGAAGCTGTTGAATTGTACTGGCATTTTGTAGATGGAATATGGGTTATTTTATTTATTATTTTGTATCTTTTATAAAAAAATATATTTTAAAAATTAAAAATATTTTTTATTAATTTATATTGCCACAGTTCTCCTTTTTAGTAAGAATATATAATTAGAAATTTGTCAGATAATGCTAGAAGGAAAAGAACTTCTTGAAAAAGCAAAATTATTAAGTAAAAAATCTGAAGATGAGATAGCCAGAGGTTGTGGGTACGTAGGTCCTAGTGGAAGAATCTTAAGAAAAAGTTTTTATAGGGCGCTTATTGAAGCTAAGGGTTATAAAGTAGGAAATGGTCGTCAGGGTAAAAATGGTAATAGAGCTTCAAGAGGCAGACAGACAGAATTCAAAACTAAAGTTCATGGCAATGGGAATCTATTAATTGGTCATGCCTACACCAAAAAATTAGGTCTAGAACCTGGGCAGGAATTTAAAA
This sequence comes from uncultured Prochlorococcus sp., assembly GCA_902600475.1. Classification (GTDB taxonomy): domain Bacteria; phylum Cyanobacteriota; class Cyanobacteriia; order PCC-6307; family Cyanobiaceae; genus Prochlorococcus_A. Next base: position 2,254 of record CACKJM010000035.1, on the reverse strand, counting down.
TCGATCTTAAAAAAGAATCAAAAACAATTTATCTGATTCCATTAAATTAAAAAATATATTTTACCAACCGTTTTCTTTAAGCCACTCGGAAGAAATATTATTTGAAGATAAATCTTGATTACTATTTTTATTAAATAAAAGTAATTTCTCTACATATTTAATTAGTGCATCTGCCTCAAGGTTTACGCTGTCACCGATATTTAATTTATTCAGATTTGTTTTATGCCAAGTATGAGGAATTATCGCAATAGTAAATATTGCTCCTTCCTGCTCATATTTTGCAATCGTAAGACTTATACCATTTACACAAATACTACCTTTATTAACTACATATTTTGAAAAATTATTATTTTTCCACTTTATTGATAAGAGCCAAGATTTCTCTAATTTTTCTATATTCTCAACTATTCCAAGCCCATCAACATGTCCGCTTACTATATGCCCTCCTAGGCGGTCAGACACCCTAAGAGCGGGCTCCAAATTAACAATCTGATTCAGGTTCGACTTTACTCCTAAAGTTGTTTTTTTTAATGTCTCCTCACTAACATCAACAGTAAATTTATTTTGAAAAATCTCTTTAACTGTCAAACAAATTCCATCAACAGCTATGCTGTCTCCAATTGCCATATCAAATAAATTATCTAGAATTTCAATTTCTAAAATATTTTTTTCTTGTCTTAGTTTTCCAACTGATTGAATTATTCCTGTAAACATAGTTTAAAAAAATATTTTTGCAAAATTTTGTATTTACTTTAATTTACTTTAAATCATTTTCAACTATAAATAAATTAAAGAGTAAATAAAAAGGAATTGATCATATTTAGATGATTATTAATTCACAAAAAAGATCATTTGGTAGAGGAGCGAAAGTGAGCTTATTCACTTTGGGGACAATGCGAGCAACTGAAAGTTTCGAAAAAATGTATAGCATAATAAAAAATGCATATTATGTAGGAATTAACCACATAGAAACAGCACCCTCTTATGGTGATGCTGAATCACTTATTGGAAATTCAATAAAAAAATTAGCAATAGAAGAGAATATAAAAGAAAAAAATTGGGTGATTACTTCCAAAGTTTTACCAAAGGGTGATTTTGACTTTTTAAAAATTAATTTTAAAAAGTCTCTTAAAAATTTAAATCGCGAGAAAATTAATAATCTTGCAATTCACGGACTCAACTTAAAACAACATCTAGATTGGGTTCTTTCTGGAGAGGGTAAGAAATTCATTTCTTGGATACTTGAGAAGGAACTAGTTGATCAAGTCGGTTTTAGTTCTCACGGAAGTTATTCACTAATTAAAGATGCAATTAACTGTGAAGTTTTTACTTTTTGTAGTCTTCATTTACATTATTTAGATCAATCTAAGATTGCTTTAGCAGAGGAAGCTATAAAAAAAGGTATGGGAGTTTTAGCAATATCACCTGCAGATAAAGGCGGTAGATTGTATTCTCCAAGTGATATTTTGATAGAGGCCTCTAAGCCTTTTCATCCATTAGAATTAGCGTATCGATTTCTTCTCGCAAAAGGCATTACAACTTTATCCTTGGGGGCGACGAACAAAAAAGATTTTGAATTTGCTCATAAACTTAGAAATTCATTCGAGAAGCTTACAAAACTTGAAAAAATCGCCCTTAATAAAATTGAGGAAGTTTCTAATGAAAGATTAAACTCAACCAAATGTGAACAATGTAGATCTTGTCTTCCATGTCCAAATGAAGTGCCTATTCCAGAAATACTTCGTTTAAGAAATATATCTGTTGGTTATGGCCAATTAGAATTTGCAAAAGAAAGATACAATTTAATAGGAAAAGCTGGCCACTGGTGGGAAGAAAAAAATTCCTCATTTTGTCAAGAATGCAATAAATGTGTTCCTAAATGTCCTAGTAAATTAGATATACCAAATTTATTAAAGGAAACTCATAACTTATTAATTGAAAATCCTACAAAAAGATTATGGGGTTAAGGACTCATTCCAGATATTTTTAAGATTAATTTTTTGTTCATTTGTTAAGACAGGGAAAGACCAACTATTTTCCCAACATTTCTCAGAAGGTCCTGAGATGGGGAGCATTTCAGTTTTATATTTACTTTGCAAATAATCGCTATTAAATGGAAGATACCAACCCTGGCTTACTAATTTATCTACTATTGATTTATTTTCTAAAGATTTAATCCATTTCATTAATATTGCATTATTTAGATTTGATCGACTAAGTAGAAAATGCCACATCAAAGGTACGCCTTGGCTAG
>CACKJM010000034.1 GCA_902600475.1 uncultured Prochlorococcus sp. | reverse complement strand
CAGAAAATTTGAAATAATTTTAAATGCACACTAGTATTATTAAAGATTTTGTAAATGATTTAAGTAAAAATAAAGTATGTCAGAGGATGTTTTATTACCAGTAATTTTATGTGGTGGAAGTGGTACTAGGTTATGGCCTTTATCTAGAGAAAGTTTCCCTAAGCAATATTTATCTATCGATGAAAAAGAAAAAAATTCTTTTTTGCAAAAAACTCTATTGAGACTAAATGGATTGAAAAATATTGAGAACCCTCTAATCATTTGTAATGAGGATCATCGCTTCATTGTTGCAGAGCAAATGAGAGAGATAAATATTAAACCAAAAAAAATCTTATTAGAACCATTTGGAAGAAATACAGCTCCTGCCATAACACTCTCAGCTCTAATAGGTATTGAAGAATACTCAAATCCAAATTTACTCATATTGTCTGCAGATCATGAAATAAAAAATATTGAAAAATTTTTAAAAGTAATTGAAAAGGGTATTGATTATTCTAAAGATGATTATTTAGTTACTTTTGGTATCGTCCCAAAATCACCAGAGACTGGCTATGGATATATACGAAGTACTGAACCTTTTAGTAACAATGAATTAAAAGGTTCTAAAATAGTAAAATTTATTGAAAAACCAGATTATGAGACTGCGACCCATTTTTTAAATGATAAATGTTATACCTGGAACAGTGGTATTTTTCTTTTTAAAGCAAAAAGTATCTTAGAAGAAATTGAATCATTACATCCAGATATTGTTGATTTATGTAAAAAATCATTATTAAAAAAGTTTTTAGATCTAGATTTTCAAAGATTAGATAAACCAATTTTTGAGAAATGTCCCAATATCTCAATAGATTATGCAGTAATGGAAAAAACTAATAAAGGAATAGTATTACCTATGGATGTAGGTTGGAGCGATGTTGGAAATTGGCAATCTATCTGGGAAAACTTGAATAAGGATAAAAATGGTAACTCAGTTACTGGAAAAGTTATACTTGATCAAACTAAAAATTCCTTATTTAAAAGTGAAAATAGATTAATTGTAGGTTTGGGTGTTGAAGATCTTGTTGTAGTCGATACTAATGATGTTTTACTCGTAGCAAATAAACACAAATCACAAGATATAAAAAAAATTGTTAATTATCTAAAGAAAAATGGTATTACAGAAGGATATGAACATAAAAAGATCTATAGACCATGGGGGCACTATGTTTCTGTTTTAGAGGAATCTAGATGGAAGGTTAAGGTTATTCTTGTAAAGCCTGGGGAAACACTCTCATTACAAATGCATCATCATCGATCAGAACATTGGATTGTTGTAAGTGGAACCGCCTGCGTCGAAATTAACGAAAAAAAAATTATTTTGCATGAAAATCAAAGTTCTTATATTCCTTTGGGATCAAAACACAGATTGTCAAATCCGGGTAAGATACAATTAAAATTAATTGAAATTCAAAGTGGCTCATATGTTGGTGAGGATGATATTGAGAGATTTGAGGATAATTATGGAAGATTAGATAATTGATTTGAGTATTTAGAGAATTTCAGATTTATGTCAAAAAAGTATTTTTAAAATGTTTTATCTTAGAATTATTTAGATTATATTCAGAAATGCAAATAAAAAATATATGTTGTATAGGAGCAGGATATGTTGGTGGGCCAACAATGGCAGTTATTGCTTATAAATGTCCAGATATCCAAGTTAACGTTGTTGATTTAAATGAAGATAGGATTAGCAGGTGGAATGATAAAAACCTTGAAAAACTACCAATCTTTGAACCAGGGTTGGCAGAGATAGTTAGTAAATGTAGAGGTAAAAACCTTCATTTTTCTAATGAGGTAAATCAAAAAATCAGTAATTCAGATATGGTTTTTATCTCAGTAAATACTCCAACTAAAAAATATGGTCTCGGTGCTGGTAAAGCAAGTGATCTGAAATGGGTTGAAGCCTGCGCAAGGCAAGTTGCTAATAATGCAACCGGATATACAATTGTCGTTGAAAAAAGTACCTTACCTGTAAGAACAGCAGAAGTTATAAAATCAATTCTAGAAGCATCTAAAAAAGATTCTAAAGATTCTTCAGCAAAAACTTTTGATGTTTTATCAAACCCAGAATTCTTAGCTGAGGGAACAGCAATTAATGACTTGCTGAATCCAGATCGGGTTTTAATAGGTGGTGAAAACTCATTATCAATAGATGCTTTGAGCTCTATTTATTCTAGATGGGTAGTTAAAGAAAAAATATTACATACTAATATATGGAGTAGTGAATTAGCTAAACTGACTGCTAATGCATTTTTAGCACAGAGAATAAGCTCGATTAATGCAATAGGGGCTTTATGTGAAGCAACAGGTGCAGATGTCAGAGAGGTATCCAGAGCAATAGGTTCTGATAGCAGAATAGGACCAAAGTTCTTAGATTCAGGTCCTGGTTTTGGAGGCAGCTGTTTTAAGAAAGATATATTAAATCTGGTTTATTTATGTGAATATTTCGGATTAGATGAAGTGGCTAGTTTTTGGGAAAGTGTTGTTACACTAAACAACTGGCATCAAACGAGAATATCTAAATTGATTACAAAAAAGTTGTTTGGGACAATTTCTTCTAAAAAGATAATTATTCTTGGTTTTGCTTTTAAAGGAAATACAAACGACACTAGAGAATCTGCAGCGATACAAATATGTAGGGATCTAATTAATGAAGGGGCTTATTTATTTATTCATGATCCCAAAGTAACAAAAGATCAAATTACAAAGGACTTAGAAGTTAAGCCTTTAGATCAAAATATAGAAGAAAATAGTTTTAACGAAAAAGGTAGTTGGAAACATATTACAGACATCAATGAATCTTTATTTGATGCTGATGCAATAGTAATTTTAACTGAATGGGAAGAATATAAAAATTTAGACTGGGATTTAGCAGAAAGCCGAATGCGAAAGCCAGCATGGGTTTTTGATACAAGATCAATAATTGATGCCAATTCAATCAAAAAATATAATTTTCAATTTTGGAGAGTGGGTGATGGATCTTAAATAAATTAAGAATAATAAAGTTATCAATTTTAGACAAAACCTTGATTTGAAAATCTATTTTTTCTTTTATTTTATGAATTTTTATTGACTTCTAAATAAAAAAATTTGTTTATTAATATGAAAGATCAAACCTCCATAATAAAAATTTTTATAAAGGATTAAAATATTTAAGAATGTTTTATTTATTAAATTACGCAAAAAAAATTGATTTAATTTGAATTCAAAATTAGAATTAAAAATAAAATAACTTTCTAAATTAAATAGAATTCAATAAATAATGTTAATCAGTTTATTTTTATGTTCAATATTATCTTTTCTTATTACTTATTTTTTTATACCAATTTTTAGGAGGAAATCTTGGGTAAGTCATCCGAATGAAAGAACATCACATAGGGGGATAATTCCGGTAGGAGGTTCGTTAGGTTTCATAATAGTGACTTTATTAAGTTATCTAATCAATTCAAATTATAAGATAATTTTATTTATAATTTTGGCGTTAATTGGTTTAATAGATGATTTAAATAATCTTGGTACTAGATTTCGTCTTTTGGTTCAAAGTTTTATTGGAGTTATTTATTGCTCCCTAATTTTTAATGAAACTTTATTTGGATCATTATATTTCCTAGATTATTTTTTGCTCATCAAGATTGGGTTACTTGCATTTATGGTGTTTACTTTTGTTGGAGTAATCAATTTTACAAATTTTGCAGATGGTTTAGATGGTTTACTAACTGGCTCAATGATAATTTTGTTTTCAACTGCCTCATACTTAGTTGATAGAAACTTTATAGCTTTAGTTGGCGGATTAACAGGATTTATGATTTTAAATTGGAATCCTGCAAAAGTATTTATGGGGGATTCTGGTAGTTATTTCCTTGGGGCTCTCTATTTTAGCTCAATCTTTCTATCTGATTCTTGGAGTAATTTCCTAGCCTTAATAATTATAGGTACACCAATTTATTTAGATACAGCATTTTGTGTAATAAGAAGGGCTTTCGATAAGCAAAATATTTTCGAACCTCATAAATTACATCTTTTTCAAAGACTCAATAGGAATGGATTATCTCACTGGCAAGTATCTCTTCTATATATGTCTTCAATCCTTTTGTTAGCATTAAGTTTTATTTTAGGTAGCCTTAATATCCTAATAATAACGTTTTTTATTGTTCTAATTTTTGGTTTTTATCTAGATCGTTTTATTGCGATACCTTTTAGTAGTTGATATTTAAAAATATTATTTTTTTTTAACAATTTATAACTTTCTTATAACTCTAATATTTTCAGTTCATATGAATCTTCTTTAACATTGCTGAGTGCAGGACTAAGTGCAAAATTAACAAAATCAAAATGAACAAGTGGGTACAAAAGTTATGCTTCTACAAAAACATCCTTGAAATCCCTTGATGTAAAAAGAAAAATTCAATGGAGCCAAGCGGACTCGAACCGCTGACCCCCTGCATGCCATGCAGTAGCCAAAAACCTTGCAAATACAAGCAATTTCAGGTTTTATGACAGTTTTTTAATAAAGCCAAGTGCAGAAATAAGTGCAGCTTTGTCTAAGCGAAAATAAGTAAGAAGATCAATAAGCATATCTATCTTTTACCTACTTTATTAACTATATTTTGTCACAAAATAATGGAAAAAATATTACGCTTAATTATAAGAGAATATCAGTAACAACAATGGTTCTTATGTAATCAAATTGTAGAAATTGAGTATATATTGAAGTTATGTCAAAGAGAGCAACTAAACAAGAAACCGAATTAAGAGTTGCACATGCTGCTGAATTAGTTGCTGCAGGACAAGCCTATTCATCTATTACTTCCTTTGTTGCCGCAAAATATGGAATCTCAAGAAGAAGAGCCAGGCAGATCACTTCTAATGCTTATCTTTTGCTGAAAGATGATATTGAGGAAGGGGACTTAAATCGCCCTGAAATGACAGCAAAATTAGTATGCACTCTAGAAACTGCAATGTTTAGAGCAATGCAAGAAAAACAATATTCAGCCGTTGCAAGTAATGCAAAAGTTCTTATGAAATTAGTTGGTTTAGAAGCAAAAACACAAATTAGATAATTGCTTTTTATTAAAAATATAACTTGCAAAAATTCCTTTCTTTTTGTTTCTTTTTTTTTCTTTTAAACAATTCATAACTTGCTTATAACTTTAAAATGTGATTCTAATAATGCATTCAATTCTTCTAAAGCAAAGCAGTGGTCTTGGATG
>CACKJM010000033.1 GCA_902600475.1 uncultured Prochlorococcus sp. | reverse complement strand
ACCGTTACCGAAGTCATATTCAGCACCTATGTATGCGCCATCATTACCAACGTTTCCGTTAGGTGTACCACATTCATCAAGAGTGTCACCAGGTCCACCGTAAGCGCAAGCCTGGGTGAACAATTTACTAGCACCTATGTCATCACCAACCAAAATAGTTGTCTTGTCACCAAGTGGGAATTTATAAGAGATCTCGTCGAGTCTTAAAGCTTCACCAGCTATAGTGTCTCCACCAAACTCATCAATACCTGGCGCGTCAGCATTACCAGTATCGAATTTAATTTCAAGATTATCTTCACCAGTGAAACTTGTAGTTAATTTCATTCCGAAGTCATAACCTGTTCCTAAGTTGTCATCGCGATCGTTACCACCGTCATCGTCATAACTGATACCAGCGAAGAAGTTAGCACCGAATGATGCAGTTGTAGTTTCTGAGAAACCTCCAGCTTCGATTGTATTAACACGAGCTTCGAGGCCATCCACTCTTCCTTTCATAATTGCTAACTCAGAACCAAGTTCATCACTTAACCTGTCTATTGCGGCTCCATTCATCAAACCTTCACCGCCTGCAATTAGATTGTTTAATTCAGCAGCAGCTTCTAAACGAGAGATAGCGTTACCATTGAATTTTGGACTATTTGTAAGATCCTTTAAAGAATCGTAAGCCCAATCTCCTGGAAATAAAGTATCAGATTTGAAATCACTTAAAGATACTAGATTGTTAGAGTTTGAATAATCACTAAGATCAGATGAATTGATCTCAGCAGCATTTACTGCAAATCCTGAAGCAATTGAAATGATTGCAGGAGCAGCAACTAATTTTTGAAAAAGTTTCATAAACCTCAACACGTAAAAATGGATAAATATCCAAAACCATAAGAACGAATTTAGGTTAAGAAACGGGTAAGAAATAAAGTTAAAAAGGAAAATTTAAAGAGAACTTAAACTCCTCTTAAATTAAATAAAAAAAATGTCTATTTATTTCGAGATTTTTTTTATAAAAGTTAAAAACTATTATATATTTATTCCAAAATATTTTTAAAACCAAACGAAAAAAAGTTAATTTAATATTTAGTTTAAGAAGTGGTTAAGAACTAATTAACCACAGGATAAAATTTTAATTAATTAGTATTTGCGCATAAATACGGTGCTATATATATGTAGTCTTTCATTTAATCATGACATCCATGAACATAGCTAAGAAAGCTTTGGTTTTCACTTCTGCAGTAGCCATTGCTGCTGGTACAAGTGTTCCTGGCACAAGTGTTTCTGCTAGAACAAGATTAAGTGGTGCTGGAGCATCATTTCCTGCCAAAATTTACACTCGTTGGTTCAAAGATTTAGCCTCTTCAGGTGGCCCAAGAGTAAACTACCAAGCTGTTGGTTCAGGCTCTGGAAGAAAAGCTTTTATTGATCAGACCGTAAACTTTGGTGCTTCTGATGATCCTATGAAGGCTAAAGATATAGCAAAGGTAACAAGAGGATTAGTACAGATTCCTATGGTTGGAGGTACTATTGCTTTTGGTTACAACTATGATTGCAATTTGAAACTTACTCAAGAGCAAGCAGTTCGAGTTGCAATGGGTATGGTTAAAAACTGGAAGGAATTAGGCTGTAAATCAGGTAAGTTAACTTGGGCGCATCGTTCTGATGGATCAGGAACAACTAAAGCTTTTACAAACTCTATGGAAGCATTTTCACCAACATGGACATTAGGAACAGGTAAATCTGTTAAATGGCCTTCAGGTGTTGGTGCTAAAGGTAATTCAGGCGTAGCAGGTGTTATACAAAATACCCCTGGTGCAATTGGTTATGTTAACCAGTCCTACATTAAAGGTAATGTTAAAGCTGCTGCACTTCAAAATCTTTCAGGTGAATTTCTAAAACCATCTGTAGAAGCAGGAGCTAGGGCTCTTAATGGTATTACTCTAGATGAAAATCTTGCTGGTAAAAATCCTAACCCAACTGCAAAAGGAGCTTACCCCATAGCTTCATTAACATGGATACTTGCTTATGAAGAGGGTAATGGTAGAAACACTAAAGCTATCAAACAAGCCTTTAATACATTGTTAAGTGATGAGTATCAAGATAAAGCTCCATCACTTGGATTTGTCCCCTTAAAAGGAGAAATTCTTGAGAAGTCAAGAGCTGCTGTAAAAAGAATCGGTAAATAAACCGTAAGACAATATTTAAAAGGAGGAATTTATTTCCTCCTTTTTTTTATGCAAACAAATATTTTGACAAGCCTAATATTAAAGAAAAAAGAATAAGTATGTATGTTGGAACTATTTTAAAAAAACACAATAGTGTGGAGATTAAAACTATAAAAATAGATCTAATTAAAAAGTATTTTGATGAAAAACTATCTTCAATTAAATTAAATCCAGAAAAAATAACTGCTCCTGGAATTGTATTGATTACTCCTTCGATAAAGTAATTAATCGATTTAATTCTGTTTTTTATGAAGCCTTTCCCAAAAATAAAAATCAATAAAAAGCTTGGTAAAAAAATTGCAAAAGTTGATATAAATGAATACTTTAAAGCATCATTTATTCCTCCGAACGTAAACCCAGCTTTGTATCCAATAAAACTTGTAGTTAATAAGACAGGACCAGGTGTTATCTGGCCAATCATTATCCCATCTATAAATTCATTATTTGTTAACCATCCTTGTGAGACAACATAATCACTCATTAGAGGAATGATTACTAGTCCCCCTCCAAAAATAAAAAGTCCCGATTTGAAGAAGAAAAAAAACAGATTAAGATAATTTAATAAAAACTTTGAGTTTAAAGAATCCTTCAAAAAATTAAAAAACTTAGATATATCTAAAAAGACCGAGCTACTCAAAAATGAGGTTGTTGAAAATATAGATAAAGGGATCAAGCTGTAAAAATTATCTTTGAATTTCCGTAATAATATATTTATCAATCCTGCAATACTAAGAATTGTTATGAGTGGAAATTGAATACTATTATATTTAGCAAATATAAGTAGAAATAATATTGAGCTGGAGAATAATATTCGATCAAACTTTAATCTTTTTTTTAATAGAACTAATGAGAATGAAAAAATTATTCCTGCAATAATAGGCGGATTAAAATAAATTAAATCTGTTAAGAATTTTGATCCAGAACCAATTTGCCAAAAAAAACTAAGAGCTAATACCGAAATGAATCCTGGGATAATGAAACTTATACCTGATATCAAGCCACCAAGATAACCATTTATTTTAAGACCTATATATATTGCCAATTGAGTAGATATTGGTCCTGGAAGTATTTGACATAATCCAATACCTTTTTCAAAAGATTGGGTTGATATCAATTTTTTATTATTTATAAGTTCATCTTCGAATAAGGAAATATGAGCATAGGGTCCTCCAAAACTTAAAATACCAATTTTTAGGAAAGTTTTTGCAAGTTCAATTAAGGATATTTTTGCCATTAAAATATTCTAATTCCTAAAAATTAGTCTTTATGGAGCTGATAAGCTTTGTTTGATTGATGGTAATTTAAGACTCGAAATCCAAGATAAGAATATTAAAAGTGATGAAAAATAAAGACAATATTGAAGACCAATACTCGGATTTCTCCCAATCATAAATAGTAAGCCAGATAGTAATGTTCCAACTAGTCTTCCAGCAGCATTTGCCATGTAATAGAAGCCAACATTTAAACTGACTTTTTCATTATCAGAGTAGGCCAAAATCATATAAGAATGTGTAGAGGAATTCATTGCAAAAACAAATCCAAAAATAGTAAGTCCTAAAATTATTGCTATTGATGGAGAACTTTCTCTCCATAATGCGACTCCTATCAAAGATGGTATTACCATTAATACGGCACTCCAAAATTTGATAGCTTTACGATCTGGACTTTCTTTCTGGCCCCATATCTTTCTAATTGCTGGAGCAGAAGCCTGAACAATTCCATAACCTATTACCCAGGCCCCAAGAAATAATCCTATTTCCATGTAGTCCCAACCAAATGCCATATCTAGGAATACTGGAAGAGCTACAACAAACCAAACATCTCTTGCTCCAAAAAGAAAGAATCTTGCTGCAGAAAGAATATTTATGGCATTTGATTTTGAAAAAAGATCATTAAAAGCTGGTTTGGTTTTCATCTTGCCAATTTCTCCAGGTAAAATTAATGTCAATAAAAAGGCTAAGCAGAGTCCAAAACCCATAATTCCTACAGCATTATTGAATCCAAATAACTTATATAAAAGTCCACCCAAGAAAAAACCAACTCCCTTAAGAGCATTTTTAGATCCAGTTAAAATAGCAACCCATTTAAAAAGTTGTTTTTGGCCAGTATCATTGCCATCATTTGTCTCTGGGACTACTGTCTTAACAGCACTTTTAGCACTCATTTTGTTTAAATCTTTTGCTATTCCACTAACTGCTTGAGCAACCATAACGTATGCGACACTAAAAATTACCGGCCAATCCTCCTTAACTGGAATAAGCATGAAAAGGGCAATGATTTGAAGGATAGTCCCAATCCATAAAGTAAGCCTTAATCCATATCTTGCTCCTATCCAGCCACCATAAAGATTAGTAATTATTCCAAAAAACTCATAAAAAAGGAAAAGTAAAGCAATTTGTAGAGTTGTGTAACCTAGCTCATGAAAGTGACCAACAACTAATAATCTTAATGCGCCGTCAGTAAGCGTGAACGCCCAATAGTTTGCTGTTACAACACTATATTGTTGAATATTAGATAACTTCATAAAGACATAAATTAAATCTCTTTTTTGATTACATATTCAGTAAGATCTGCAAGTCTGCAGCTGTAACCCCACTCGTTGTCATACCAAGCGTATATCTTTAATAAATTTGAATTAACAACCATCGTTGATAAACTATCAACTATTGAACTTCTAGAGTCATTTACATAATCTGCAGAAACTAAAGGTCTTTCTTCGTAGCCAAGAATTCCTTTTAAATAAGTTTCTGAAGCTTCCTTTAGTGCCATATTCACTTGTTCAGTTGTCACTTCTTTATTTAATTCAAAAACTGCATCCGTTAAAGAACCATTAAGTAGAGGAACTCTTACTGCATGTCCATTTAATTTTCCTTTTAATTCTGGAAAGATCTCAGCGATAGCTTTAGCAGATCCAGTGGTAGTAGGTATTAAACTTTGCATACATCCTCTTGCTCTCCTCAGATCACTTTTATAAAAATCTACAGGAACTTGAGTGTTCGTTACATCGTGAATAGTTGTAATAGCACCGTGTTTAATAGAAAAATTTTCATTAATTACCTTTACTATCGGAGCTAAACAATTTGTAGTACAGGATGCTGCAGTTACTAATTTATGTTTGGTAGGGTCATAAAGACTTTGATTTATACCGTAAACAATATTCAGTGATTCAGCTTCTGCAACAATTCCTTTGACTGGACAAGCTACTATTACTCTTTTCATCCCAAGAGTATCAAAATAGGGATTTAGTTTGTCTGGCTTTTTATTCTTTCCTGTACAT
>CACKJM010000032.1 GCA_902600475.1 uncultured Prochlorococcus sp. | reverse complement strand
ATTTCCTTGCAGAGTTAATGCATTCCTTTATTGTTTTATCTCTCTGATTTGGAAATAGCAGAAGTAATGGATTATTCTAGTCAAAAACTACAAAGCTTTCCTGAAAAAGTTTTTTCTGTTTTTCTCTTATTTATATTTAATATATTCCATTAACTTAATTATCTTTGATAGTTAAGCAGCTTCTAGATTTGATTCTTCTTGTTCAAAATTTGCTTTATTTTCCTTAATTTCTTGATTAGCCCATTGTAATAATCTTATAGATAATATTAAGTCTCCATCTAACCATGCTCTAATAGCCATAGCTCTTCTAGGATCATAAAATTTTTTCTTTCTATACCAATCAAAAACATTCTTATCTGATTTGTCTCCATTGCATGAAAGACAAGCTGGAACACAATTTTCTGTTAAGTTTAAACCTCCCTTACTTTGTGGCAATATATGATCAATAGATTCTGAAGGTTTTCCGCAATATATGCATCTTTTGCTCGTAAATGTATGAATAGACTTTCGCCAAAATCTTAATTTGAGCTTAGGGCATAAATCCTCTAAAAACACTGCATCATCAATATGCATTAAGATTATTCAATTATCTATATTTATGTCATATGAAATTTAAAAATAATTTAAGAAAACGTTATCTTTAAGAAATTAAATTATTTTCAAAAACCAATCACAAAATAATTAATTTCAAATAAATTTTTAATTAATTTTCTCATCACTTTTTCTACTTTTTAGTTTGAGCTTTTCCTCTTCAGAATTTGGTTATGGGAATAACAATATACACTTAACTTTATAACTTACCTTTTCTTTATGTGGAGTCTAGTTATTTAGTTGAATATAATAAGCTAAGAATTTAAAAAAAAATGTCTGATAAAAAGAAAGATACAAAAATAGATTTAAAAAAGAATAAAGCTATGCTTGCTTACGGAGTGATACAACTAGGATCAGCAGTTGTATCAGCTGTTGCCTTAGTAGCTATTGCACTAAGCTTTTGCTCATTAAAAAAAGAATCAAAGTTCTTTAATGAATGTGTTGAAGAAATGAAAGCGACTGGTTCGCCAACAGCTGATGCGGTTCGTTTCTGTACCGGTGGTTAGGTTAGCATTAGGTAAATTAAGTGTTTCCGATAGTTTTATAAATAATATTTAACTTGTCTTAGTTCATATTAACCATAAATTAATTTTTTCTTATTTTCCCCTTAGTAAAACTAATAAATAAACTAACTAAAATTTAAGTGGTTATAAATTTAGGAAAATTTTATGAGTGGAGATTATGAGACATTAGAAATCAATCAACCTAAGATTTCTTATTTTAAAAAGAGATCAGAAGATAATACTTTATGGCTAGAGGAAATGATTAAAGAGATTGAAAAGATTGAAGATACGAATAACAATATATCTGATGCTGCTTAATCCACGATGGTTTGTGATTAATGATATTTGTTGAGTAATCGACTATAAATTACCAACAATACTATTACTCCACCTATACCAAGAATTGCATGGTATGGGTCATAATGATTCTGCCAAAGCTCCTTTAAAATTCCATTAATTTAGTCTTTGGGTCGAGTTAATATCAAGCGTTTCATTTAATCGTTGACTTTTTGGTCTAATAATTCTTTTAATTCCTTTGGTAAGTTTAAAAAAGAATCTCTTAAATTTTCATTCTTTTCTCCTATATGCAGTATCCACTCTCTAAATTCTTCCGCTATTGCATAACTGTCTTCATATCTTTCTAGATTATCCATAACAGAAATTCTTTTAGCAGCCCAACAAGTCGCTATATCAATTCTTTTTTTTTGTTTAGTATTTACTGCCAAAATTCATCTAATGCATCAAACACTCTGTTGAGATAATCGTTTGCTCCTATACATTCCCATTTCCCCTTTTCACCAATCGCACATTTGTAGTGCAGTTCTCTCTTGAGTTGCATTAGTTTATTGGTCATAGCAACCTTGTCTAGTCTTCCGTTCATAGTAATTCCCTAGCTTCTGTCAATATTTGATTCTTTAAAAAAACAAGCGCGTCTAGTTTTTCTTCTTTTTCTTCATAATTTTCAAATTTCATTTCTGCAATTTCAACAATTGCTTTATCAACCTTTTTAAGCTGTTTCTTAATAACTCCCTTTTTAAGTTGTTTTTTAATAATCATTTTTGGGATTTTGGTTGATTCCATTGGAATTACCTTTTTTCTTTATATTCTCTTTCTTTTCTTCAAAATGCGAGTCCCTCACTTTAAATTCTGGTTAAATTATCTACATAATATCGTTAAGAATATAGTTACCGCTCTTTCAATTTAATTTAATCAATCATTGGGTTTTTCATTCTTTCTGATCAGTTGGTCTAAAGTTTTTTGATCTGAGACAACAATAAAATCATCAAAATGGATAGATTGATCGGGGTATTCAATTCCAATTTGTTTTCCCGAGTCTCTATAAACACCTATTCTTACGTTAGTACCAGTGTATTTTCCTTTCCAGTCAGATGTTATGCCTTTGTAGTCAAATATTAATTTATTATCTTTGAAGACTTTTACAAAACCATCATCATCATTTGTATTATAGATTCCAATTTTATACGTGCTCCATTCACCTAATTGAGTCACACTAAATGTTTTGTTCGGTGTGAGTTTAAAATTATTTTTTATTTTTTTTTCACCTCTAGTTTTTTCATTACGCACAAACCAATTTGAACCATTTTTTTTATATTTTATATTAATGCGATGCTTAATATTATCTTCTTTACTCCTTCTATTGAAACCAGTACCAGCAGTATTACCTGTTATTTTTAATGTTTTTCCAGCATCATCAAAACTTATTCTTACAAGTGGATGCGTTCTAATAGATACAAGTCGATTTTTAAATTCAAAAAATGTTACTCTGCCATCTGTATGTTTAAAATCTTCAGGAAGTCTTGTTTTAAAACCAATCCATATTTCTTTATTTAAAGTGCTTCTTTGCTTTGTCTCAAATATTGCTCTTTCTGTTTCTTTTCCTGTCCCTTCTTTAAGAGGATCATTATTCCATCTATGTTTCACTGTAACTTCAAGATACTTATTGCCATCAAGATCTTTTTTAACTGTATATGGTTTTAAACCTGCTCCCTTATCGTAGAGTCGAAATATTTGGTTGAATGATTTTTCTATACCCCCACCAGAAGTAGGATTTGAGGATGAAGGGTTAGGATTAGCAACTTTTAATTTTCCTTCTTCTTGATTTTCAAAGTCCTCAGAAAAATTCCAAGGAGATTTTGTTTTTTTGTCTACATAGTCTGGAACAAGTACCTTTTCCCATGAGTATGAATTACCAGTAGCAAAACACATCAACACTAGAAAAATGTATAATAATTTTTTCACAAAAAAAGAGGATTTTATCTCTCCAATTTTATATCGACTTTCAATCACCGTACCTAGTCTATTGGCCATAACAAATACATTTACCCCCTTTCCAGTTTGAACATTTTTTCTTTTTGCATTTCTTTTTCTTTTTCTTATTAGCCATCTCAAAAGCGCTTACTAGTATTCAAATCTTTTTTAATTCTCTAATTTTTTATGTTATAAATCTTTTCAGCATTCAAGTAAGCAATCTTTTTAGCAACTTCTTCAGGTAATTGATTTAAAATATCACGATAAATCCTCACTATTTTTGAATATTTTTTCCAGCGGTGTTTTTTATGCGCATCAGTGGCAAATAACAATTTATCTTGATACTCGATTAAGATTTCTTTCCATTCATTTTTTAATTGCTTTTCATCATTTAAAAATGCAGATCCTAATTTGGATTGTTTAGTAGGATCACAGATGTTTCTTTTTTTTTTTATTTTTTTTCGATATCGTCATATATACATTGTCATGTGTTGAAAGGACTAATTTGGCCTGTTTTGGACTCCCAAAACCAATATGAGGTATTATGAATTTTTGATTTGGGAAATCAAGGAAAAGTTTAGAAAATTTAGGCCAATCTCTTTCCCATGCATAAAACTCCCAATGTGTCATAACAGGAATATTCTTTGAAGAAACCTTCACTAAAAAGTCAGCAAACCCTTTTCCTGATGGATCTCTATATATTTCTCCTGATTCATGCTGGCGCGAAGTAGTATTACACTTGTCTGCATGAGTAAATAAGATTTCTCCTACAAAAGAATATTTATATTTATCAATATTTTTCAAAGTTCGCTTTGTGAAGGATTTACCAATGTCATTTTTATGCAAAAAATACTTTGGTGCACCAAGCACTATTAATTCTTTGTTGTCTCTATGCAAATTGAGTAATGCTTTTTCATTTTCACCTAAGTATTCTCTACTTCTGGCAAAAAGCGCAATCTTATAAATTCCAGCATCTCTCACTCTAGAAATAGCTTTTTCAAATCCTGGTTTTTCATCTAATTGAGCCATTGCATCAAAAAGCGGACCCTCATAACCATAGACTTCAAAGGGGGATAAAAGTGCAACTAGTAGTGTTAGTAGTAAGCGTTTCATTCTTTTATGCATGCTGTTTCCCAAGTCTCTTTCAAAATAGGATTATATATTCATAATCTAAATCTCTAAAAAATAATTACCCTGAGAATCCCATTTTCTGTTCTGCTGCCATTAATGAACCAACAAGCTTATGCTCAGCAATTTTTTCATCGTCAGTCATAACTGGCTTGATATCAAAATCTATATCAAACTTAACTTTCCAAGGAGCAAAGTGTTCTGTCATTTTTATACCTTCTGAAGCCTGGACAATAATATAAACATTATTTGAGTAAGAGGCATGATACCTCCCCAAAACTTTAAATCCTTCAAACTCATCATTCAAAGTTCCATCTTCAACAACCTTTAAAAAAAGATCGTAAGCTGCACCCATGAGAGCAACATTTTTAAAAGTTGCAGTTACAAAATAAGTATTCATTTAATTAATAAATCTAAAATTATTTCTAGGATATATTATTTAAAATTGGGTTAAGGATCTTGAATTGAATACTTGTACTATGGAACTTTTAAAATCGGCTATTAATCATGATAACCAACTTTAGAAACAATATTTCCTGAAACGGGATCAGTTACTCCAAGTTCAGGAGACAACTCTTCCATAAATCCCCTAACCTCATCAAGGTGAGCAATCATAGCTGGTCTTTGAGATGCAATAGCTTCTGCACTTTTCCAGATCCCAACAAAACAGTAATCATAATCTCCAGTTTTAGCGATATATCTTTGAGTCATACCCTCAAAACTTGTTTTATCTATTACTGCGAAATACTTATCTACACAATCAGACTTTAATTTAAATCGAACAACATTCATAAAATTTTGAGCAGTCATAAAAAAAGAGAGTTTTATCCCTCTCAGTTTAGATCGACTGTCAATCCTTAAATGACTACATCATTTCGCATTGAACTAATTTAACTTGTAACTAGTAGTTATTGTTTTAACTATCGATTTTTTAGGATCTTTATTTGGATAACAATTAACAATTCTATATTTACCACCTTTCCTATCTGTCTCAACGAGAGTAAATTGAACAAATTTTTCCTTTTCAACATTTGAAAAATCCTTTACTTCTATTTTGATTATTTCTTCATTTTTACTATCAATTATTCTAGATTTACCTCCACAAAGACGAACAGCAGTTTCTTTAGTTACATAAAATAATTTTTTTTCATCTTTAGTGGATGATTTACCTTTCGTAATCGAAATTTCATCTTTTGTAATGGATAATTCTTCTTGGGTAATAGATAATTCATCTTTTGTACTGCAAGAAGTAAGAATAAAAATAAATACAAACAGTAGCTTTTTCATATTTTTTTAAATGATAAATTCACTTGTAATTGCTTTTAATTG
>CACKJM010000031.1 GCA_902600475.1 uncultured Prochlorococcus sp. | reverse complement strand
AATCATCAGAATCATTACTTACAAATAAAAATTAACGTTTCAAGTTTCTTATGATGAATTTAGAATCAATTCCTATACAAGCTTTTTTGATAGTGTCTTCAGCATTATTTTGCATTGGTATTTGGGGATTATTAAATAGCAGAAATGCAGTCAGAGTTCTTATGAGTATTGAATTAATGCTCAATGCGGTAAATATAAACTTAATGTCATTTTCTTCCTACATTGATAATAATTTAATTCAAGGACAAGTTTTTACAATTTTTGTGATTACTGTTGCTGCCGCAGAAGCAGCCGTTGGATTAGCAATATTGTTATCTCTTTACAGAAACAGGGTTACTGTAGATATGGAAAGTTTTAATTTATTAAAATGGTAAAAGCATTAAATGAAACTTTCATTAGTGCTCATTGTATATCGTTCAAATAGCTCTATAGCTTTAGAGGCCTCTAAATTCTGTGAAGAAGTCCTCAAAGACAAAAACATTAAATCATTAAGAATTGAAAGCGATTTTCATAAAGATCCAATTGAAAAATATCTTTGTAATTCAGAATTTCAACCAAATATTGGAATCGTTATTGGTGGTGATGGAACCTTCCTAAAATGTGCAAATGTATTAACGGGTTATGATATCCCTTTATTGAGCATTAATATTGGTGGTAACTTGGGTTTTCTTACTCAAGAAAAAAATTTTTTATTTGACAAATCTTTTATTGAAATTCTTGAACACGAAGAATATATAATTGATTGTCGAAATAGAATAAAATGTGATGTTTGCATTAGTGGAAAAAGTAATGAGAAAATAATAATAAAGAGTTATGACGCATTAAATGATTTTTATTTTAAATCCGTTGAAGAAGATATTTCTCCTACTAACCAAATACAAATTGAAATCGATAATGAGAAGGTAAATGAATATAAAGGTGATGGATTGATTATATCTACATCTACAGGGTCAACGGCATACTCAATGGCTGCAGGTGGTCCAATAGTACATCCAAATATAGATGCAATGATAATTAACCCTATATGCCCAATGAGTTTAGCTAGTAGACCAATAGTTATTCCTAATACAAGTAAAGTAATCATTAAACCAGTAAAAAAAAGTAAAGGTGAAATTAAATTATGGAGTGACGGCTCAAAAGGTATTACTATAAGGGAAAATTATTATTGTGAAATCAAAAAAGGTAAATCACCCTGCAAAATAATAAAGTTTAAAAAAAGCGCTAACTATTACAATACTTTAATAAAAAAACTAGATTGGAAAGGCGATTTATCCCTAAAAAATTAAATGGCCTTAGAAATAGAAAGACGATTTCTTATAAAAAACGATAACTGGAAAAAATTCATCACAAAAAAAATCTTTATTGAACAAGGATACTTATCAAAAAGTTTAGATAATTGGATAATTAGAATAAGGCTCACAGGTAAGGACTATAAAATTACACTCAAAAAACATATCGAAAGCTTTACCAACTTTGAATTTGAATACCCCATTCCACAAAAAGATGGCGAAATTATAATGTCGAATTTAACAAATACAATAAAAAAAGAAAGATTCTTTTTAGAAGTTGAAAAAAAATTTTGGATAATAGATCGCTTTAAAGAAGATAATTTTCCACTTGAAATTGCTGAAATTGAACTTGCCAATGAAGAGGAAGGTTTATTTCTTCCATCTTTCATTTCAAAAGAAATAACTGGGCTAACCCATTACTCCAATTTCAGTCTCGCTAACAATCCTTTTTCAGAGTGGAAAGAAGACTACTTAACAACTTTCAAAAGTAACTAGCCAAAGAAGCCACTCATCCTTTATATTTTCTTTATATTTAAGCAAAGTAATTTTCATTTTCTTCAGATGTATGGTCTTTACGACAAAGAAGGAATATTGAGATTTGTTGATTCAGACAAGGATGCATGTATTGCATATGCTGAACTATTCGATTTAAAATCTACAAACTATTGTTTAATGGATTTAGCTAACGATACGAAAAAAACTAAAGGGAACTAATCTTGATCTGAGTCTGGGAGGGAACAACAATTAAATCCATCTCTACAAATCTTTCCATTATCCATTGCCCAATTCAAAAGTGCTACTCTATTTTTTGAACCTGTTTTTGTAAACATATTACTTACATGATTATCAACGGTTCTTTTACTAATGGTAAGTTTTACTGCAATTTCTTGATTTGTAAGCCCATCAGCTACGAGATCAATGATTTCCATCTCTCTTGTTGAGAGACCCATCATATCAATGTTGTTTACTTCTTCTTCAACCATTTGCATTTAAACAGTTCCTTTTTTATATTAATTAAGTTTAGCAATCTAATCACACTTGTTACCAAGTAGGAAACAAAAGCAATTGAAATCAAAACTTCAGCAGACTTTAGAAAAAAAATCCAAAGCAATTACAGCAGAATTAATGCCGCCTAGAGGAGGAAGCGCCGTAAGATCTCTTAAGATAGCACAACTTTTGAAAGATAAGGTACATGCTGTTAACATTACTGACGGAAGCAGAGCTGTAATGAGAATGTGCAGCTTGGCAATGTCCAAACTATTACTGGAAAATGGCATAGAACCAGTAATGCAAATATCTTGCAGAGATCGTAATAAAATTGCTTTACAATCAGATATTCTAGGAGCAAATGCTTTAGGAATTAAAAACGTTTTATGCATTACCGGTGATTCAGTAAAAGCCGGGGATCAACAAGATTCAAAAGCAGTTCATGAGTTTGAATCAGTTAGATTACTTCAACAAATTCAAGCCTTCAATAATGGTATCGATCCAACTTTTGGAGAACTTCCCGATAAAAAAACATTTATATTTTCCGGAGCTGCTGCTGATCCAAGTTGCAGGAATCTAAGAAGTTTAAAAAATAGAATGAAGAAGAAAAAAGAGGCTGGGGTTCAATTCTTACAAACTCAAATGGTTATGAAAAAAGAAAATTTAATAGAATTTTGTGAAGAGGTTAGTAAGCCTCTCGAGATACCCGTAATTGCAGGTGTGTTTTTATTGAAGTCCTATAAAAATGCACTCTTCATAAACAAATATGTCCCGGGAGCAAACATCCCAGAAGATATTTTAAATCGCCTTAAAAATACTAAGGACCCTTTAAAAGAAGGTATAGAAATTGCAGCAGAGCAAGCTCATGATTTTATTAGAATTGCAGATGGTATTCATCTCATGGCAGTTAAGTCTGAACATTTAATCCCTGAGATTCTTGAAAAAGCTAACATTAATCTGGAATATTAATCAAATCCGTACCTAATAATTCTGCCATTGCCTTCTGCTGTGGAGATGGCTCAGTCATATCAGATCTTCGAGAATCTGTTATCAACCAATCCAAGGATGCATCTTGCAAATCGAAGTGATCTCCATTCTTGTCCACACAGTAACGGCCAAAAACTAATTTATCTACTAGTCGAACACCCTTACCAATTTTGGAATAATCAAAAATAATTGAATTATCAATTGTTGCACCTTCGCAAATGCAACAACTTGGCCCAATCATTGCAGGGCCAATAATCTTTGCACCATCTTCAATTCGGGTCATCCCACCTATATATACTGGACCAATCACATCAATTGTTTCCCAATTAGCAGCAACATTTAATCCGGTGAAAACTCCAGGTCTAATTTCTTTGCCTGGGATCTCTACTTGTCTTACCTTACCTAGTAATACATTTCGAATAGCACTCCAATAATCAGGAACTTTTCCAATATCTACCCATTCAAAATCCATTGGTAGTGCAAAAAATGGCAAATCCATTTCAACAAGTTTAGGAAAGAGGTCAGCTCCGATATCAAATTTTTCGCCTGATGGAATGTAATCAAAAATTTCAGGTTCAAAAAGATAAATACCAGTATTAATAGAGTCGCCTAAAGCTTGATCTACTGATGGTTTTTCTTGAAACGCTTTGATTCGACCATTATCATCTGAAACTACTACTCCATAACTTGATACTTGATCTATCGTTACTTTTTTGGTTATTAAACTTGCAATTGCTCCCTTTTCTTTATGCTTTCTTACTGCTTCAGTCAAATCTAAGTCAACTAAAGCATCGCCACATAGTACAACAAAAGTTTCATCAAAAAAATTTTGAAAATCTTGAATTTTTTTTAATCCTCCTGCTGAACCCAAAGCATCTCCTATTAATTCCCCATCTTCAATCCTACCCTCAAAACTATACGCAATCTCCACCCCAAATCTTTGACCATCCCTGAAGTAATTTTCAATTTCTTCGGCAAGGTGAGAAACGTTAACCATTATTTCTTTAAAGCCATGTTCTTTTAAGAGTTCCAAAAGAAACTCCATTACAGGTTTTTGTAAAATCGGTATCATTGGTTTTGGAATAATATGAGTTATGGGCTGAACACGTGTACCTTTTCCTGCCGCAAGTATCATTGCCTTCATAAATTCAAAACCTCTTTTTAAAGATTATACGTTATTACTATTAAGCTTCTAAACAGCAGTGGTAGAGATATTTGTTACGTCAAGATTTTCAATAGGCAACTGAGCTAATCCTCCTTCAGGGATTATTCTTTTTATTTGTATTGGGCCATATAAAGAATTGATTTGTTTAATTTTAATTTTGTTTTCAGAAGATAAAAATAACAAAGCCCAAAAGACCCCAAGACGATCTTTATCTAAATCATTTTTTACAACTTTTTGCCACTGCTTCACTAAATATTCAAAATCAGTCCACTGCAATGCTTTTTCCCACCCATCAATAAATTTACCTAATTCTTTTGTGGTTTCCGGTAGTTTCTCACGATGAGCTAAAGATTTGACCTCAGAAATTAAAGCCTTATTAGAGTATTTTTTATTTCTTTTTCTCTTCATAAGTAGAAGATCTTGGGTTTCTATAACTTCAGCAATAGACTCTAATTGACTTACAAGTTCTCCCAATGTTGTAGTACGTTTAAGAATTGGTTGCGCTACTGATCTTCTTCTTAGGTATTTCTCAGGATTTTTTGGGATATTAAATTCTTGATCAATCCAATCTTGATCATCCACTTCAAAATCATCTTCAAAATCTGAAGAGTTTTCTTTGAAAACATCAGATTCTAAAACTTGAGCCTTTAAATTCACCAATACAGAAGCTGCAAAAAAAGCCTCGCTAGTCTCAGATAAATCCCTTTGATATGAAATATGACTATTTGAAGTTTTTTCGAAAGTATTTGAGTATTGCTCTAAAAAACTATCAATTACACTTATTACATCAATATCCCATGGATCAAGATCACCTTTACCAGCAGCGTCTTGAAGAAATTTAATCAACAATCTAGGGCCCAATTGTTGTCTTTCAATAGAGTTTAAATAGAATATTTTAAATTTGGTAATAGCTATCCATAAGATATCTTCTTATTTATTAAACGCCAAACAATATTGCATTAATTTACGAAACTATATTGTTGGAGCTTTTAAAATCTTATTTTTCTTAGTTCCTGAGAAAATATTTGTTTTAGCAACACTTTTAACTGCAGTTAAATCTCTATCTACTAGATTATTAATAGATGCAAGATAACTTTCAGTAACTAATCTTGGGTATAAACCTATTCCAATTATTGGCAAAAGTAAGCAAGCAATAATATATACTTCCCTAGGCTCTGCATCGATTAATTTTCGTTCTTCGGCTAATTTCGGATTTTCTTTACCAAAGAAAATTTCTCGCAACATTGAGAGTAGATAAATAGGAGTAAGTATTACACCGATCGCAGCTAAAGAGGCCATAGTTATCCTAAAAGGAAGTGTATAAACTTCATCGGTGACAAAACCTGTGAATACCATCAATTCCGAAACAAATCCGCTCATACCTGGCAAAGCAAGTGATGCTAGGGAACAAGCAGTCCATAGTGCAAACATGATTCTCATTTTTTGACCTACACCACTCATTTCATCAAGTTTCAGAGTCTTTGTTCTGTCATATGTAGCTCCAACAAGAAAAAATAAACTAGCTCCAATCAATCCATGACTCACCATTTGAAGCATTGCACCACTCGTTCCAAGACTACTAAAACTTCCTATTCCAATAAGAACAAAGCCCATATGACTTATTGAACTATATGCAATTTTTCTTTTTAGATTTCTTTGAGCAA
>CACKJM010000030.1 GCA_902600475.1 uncultured Prochlorococcus sp. | reverse complement strand
GTAAATCCTATCCAGATAAAGAAAAATCGTTAATAAAGTCAATGAACATTGCTATAAAAGAAATTTCAAATGACATATTAAATAACCAATTTAATACTGCGATTTCAGAACTAATGAAGTTTTATAATGCATTATCAAATTCAATTAATGACGTAAACAATAATTTAAAAATAGAAGCTTTAAAAACATTTTGTATATTGCTTGCTCCATTTGCACCTCATATTTCAGAAGAAATATGGCATCTTATTGGATTTAATAAATCTGTGCATTTAGAAGACTGGCCTTCATTTAATGCCGAAGCACTAAAGGAAGATTCATATGAACTTGTAATACAAGTGAATGGAAAAGTTAGAGACAAAGTAAATATTAATAATGATATGAATGAAAATCAAATTAAAGAATTTACTCTCAATAGACCTAACATATTAAAATGGACTCAAGATAAGGAAATAAGAAAAATAATTATTGTTAAAGGAAAAATTATGAATATTGTTGTTTAAGACTTTGTTTTTTGAATAACTAATGAATTTGGATTTGACCAATCGCCCTTAACTAAATAATCATCATTACCGAAACACATTTCACGGAGTATGAAAAATATGGGTTCACGCACTGAATTATCAAATAATGATGTTATGTCATTTATAGAATATTCTCCTCCTTCGTCTAATAAATTACTTACTTTTTGTTGATACTCAATAATATTAGCGGCTGCCTTCTTTCCAGCTTCAACTCCTGGTTGATCATACGCATTTATATTTACTAATTCAGCGTAGAAGGATACAGCCCTCTCAAATAAAGCGATTAAGGCACCTAGTGAAAAACAATTTAATTTTCCTAATGTGATAGTGATACTTTGTCTGTTTTCACTAGATAGTGCTGATCTTGTTCCTTGCAAAAAACCAGAAAGATATTCTTTGGGATTCTCTTTATCATCAAAAATATTAGTAGATGGAGAATCTAATAATTCAATAAAAATACAAAAGAAATTATCAATACCATCTCTAAGTTGCTGAACATATGCATGTTGATCTGTAGATCCTTTGTTACCAAAAACGGAAATACCTTGATTAACTACATCACCATTCCTATTAAATTTCTTACCTAATGATTCCATTACTAATTGCTGAAGATATTTACTAAATACCTGTAACCTATCTCTATAAGGTAATACGACCATATCTCTCTTCCCAACGCCATCCCCAGTTAAATACCATGCAGATGATAATAATGCTGCGGGATTATTTTTAAAATCGCTTATACGTGTGGCCTCATCCATTAGTGATGCGCCTCTAATAAATTCAGTTATATCTTCATTAATAAGAGCTAATGGAAGTAATCCCACAGAGCTTGTAATACTCGTTCTTCCTCCAACCCAATCTTGTAAATTGAATATTTTCAACCAATTTTCAGAAGTAGCTTTTTTAAATAACTTACTATCTTTCATTGTTATAGCTATAGCATTAGAATTCCAGTCAATAGAATTGTTTTCGCAATGACTTTTAATAATTTCCATAGCAATTCTAGGTTCAGGCGTACCACCTGATTTGCTTACTACTACAAATAAAGTTGTGGATAATTTTTCAGATAACTCTTCTAACTTTTCGCTAATTAAAAATGGATCAACATTATCGATATAAGAAAAATTTAAACCTTTAGAGAACTTTTGCAAAGACTCAGTAATAAGTAATGGGCCTAATCCACTTCCACCAATTCCTATCCATAGAACATCAGTATAGTTCTTATTATTCTTATTCTTAATATCACCATTTAAAATTTGTTTTCCAAATTCAGAGATAGCATTAATATCGGCGCTAATCTCCTCTCCAATTTTTGAAGATGGAGAAATTGACGGATTTCTAAGCCAATAATGTCCAACTTGTCTATTTTCATCAATATTTGAGATTGCACCATTTTCTAATTCTTTTATTGATGAAAAAACATCTATAAATTTATCTTCTAAATTTTTTATCTCTTTACTTGTGAAATTAATTTTGCTTATGTCTATCCAAATATTTAATTTTTTATCAAACCAAAGATAATTACAAAATTTATCCCAAGATGTTAAATCTCCATTCATTTTATATATTTGTTTCTTTATTAATTATTCAATTATATCTATACGAATAGTACATAGATTTGAATCATTTAAATTTGTTTAAATTATATCTTCAAATAAATATGTTTTTGAATATAAACAATTTAATTTGAGGGTTTTTTTTATTTCATATGATTTTATCATTGGATAAAATAAAAAACATTGGATAGAACATTTAATTACATAATTTCCCCTGAGATATCTGAATTTAAAAGATTTTCCCCGAAATTAAAAATAGGTGTACTTGCTTCTGGGAAAGGAACAAACTTTCAGGAATTAATTAATCTCTCAGAAAAAGGAGAATTAGATATAGATATAAAAGTTCTAATAACTAATAAAGATGATGCAGGTTGTATAAATAGAGCTGAAATAAAAAAAATACCTCACAAAATTATAAGAGGCAAAGACTTTTTGCAAAAAGAGTCATTTGAATTAGAAATTGCAAATACTTTAATTCATTATGATGTTGAACTTGTTGTTATGGCAGGCTGGATGAAAATTGTTACTCCATTTTTTATTAACAAATTTAAGAATAAGATAATAAATATTCACCCTTCATTACTTCCAGCATATAAAGGTGCTTCTGCGATAAAGGACTCATTATTAAAAGGTTCAAAAATAACTGGTTGTTCAGTACATTTTGTTGAAGAGGAGGTAGATAGTGGATCATTGATAATGCAAGCTGCATTGTCAATCAGAGATGATGATGATATTGAATCACTTTCCAAAAGAATACAAATGCTTGAGCATAAAATTTTACCTCACTCAATCTCTCAAGCTGGTTTTTTAATAAGAAGTGATTTTATGGAAAATTATTAGTTAAATTAAGACCTTCATCCATAGAAAATCCATTCATAATATTTAAATTTTGAATTGCTTGCCCAGTCTGACCTTTTAACAAATTATCAATTACAGATAAAATAATAATCCTTCCATTTCGAATATCAACCTTAACAGAAAGTAAAATTTGGTTTGTATTTTTAACCCATTTTGTTGAAGGGTATGTATCTACAGGTAATACTTTAATATTTTTGAAATTTCTATAATAATTATCCAAAAGAATTCTGCAATCATCAGAAGTTAATCCTGGATCTCTTAATCTCCCATATATTGTTGAATGCATACCCCTTGAAATTGGAACCAAATGAGGTGTAAACAGCAGTTCAATTTTATTTCCTGAAATTATAGATGCTACTTGCTCTATCTCTGAGGTATGTCTATGGTTTATCAATCCATATGCTGATAAGCCATCACCACATTCTGATAAGAGGAGCTTTTGGTTTGGTTCTCGACCTCCTCCAGAGGTTCCGCTTTTAGAATCAATCACTATTCCTTCATTTTCAATAATTCCTTGCGAAAGATAAGGGACTAACGGAATAAGAGCAGATGTTGGATAGCACCCTGGACAGGCAATTAATCTTCCATTTGAAATAGCTTCTTTATTTATTTCAGGAAGACCGTAGACTGCCTCTTTACATAAATCATCATCATTCCTTCTATAAATAGCAGCTTCTTTGGAATATACATTTTTCCATTCATCTAATGACTTATATCTGTAATCAGCAGATAAATCAATTACTTTAAGTCCTCGATCTAATAATTTCCTTGTCAATGTTGAAGATAGGCCATTTGGTAAGCAAAGCAAAGCAACATCTGAATTTTTTGAAATATTATCTACGGAAATTTCTTCTATATAAGGATCATTATCTAGATAAATAAAAGGAAAATTATCATTCCACTTTGATCCAGATGTTTTATTACCTCCTAAAAATGAAATTTTGTATTTTTTAATTTTCTTTAAGAGATTTACCGCTTGAATACCGCCGTAACCAGTAGCACCTACTATTGCAACATTCATTTCTTTGAATTGGCAGACTTTGAGATAGGATTATAAAGTGTTGAATTTAAGGTAACTAAAACACTATTTTTCTATATTGATAGGAATAATGAAAGAAACAAGTCCCAAATCAAATAATGGAACAATTTTGGATATAAATGAATCTTTTAAAATTGAATTTGATCCTATCAGCGATGCGTTGGCGGCTATAAGAAATGGTGAATGCATAATTGTCGTAGATGATGAAAGAAGAGAAAATGAAGGAGATTTAATATGTGCGGCTCAGTTTGCAACTCCACAGCAAATTAATTTTATGGCTACTGAGGGACGTGGTCTTATATGCCTAGCAATGCAAGGTGAAAAACTTGATTCATTAGATTTGCCATTAATGGTAGATAGAAATACAGATGAAAATCAAACAGCTTTTACAGTATCAATTGATGCTGGACCTGAACATAATGTTACTACCGGAATTTCCGCTGAAGACAGGGCAAAGACAATACAAGTTGCTATAAACCCAAATACAAAACCTGATGATTTAAGGAGGCCAGGACATATTTTTCCATTAAGAGCAAAAAAAGGTGGAGTATTAAAAAGAGCAGGTCATACCGAAGCGGCAGTAGATATTGCCGCAATGTCAGGTCTTTTTCCAGCTGGAGTGATTTGTGAAATACAAAATCCTGACGGTTCTATGTCAAGACTTCCTCAACTTAAAGAGTATGCAAAACAGTGGGGAATGAAATTAATATCAATAGCTGATTTAATAAGTTATCGGTTTCAAACTGAGAGATTTGTATTTAGAAAATCTGATGCTGTTCTTCCAAGTATTTTTGGTAATTTCAAAGCTTATGGATATGTTAATGAACTAGATGGTTCAGAGCACGTTGCATTAGTTAAACAAAAATCATCGAAATTAAGCGAACCTGTACTTGTAAGAATGCATTCAGAGTGCCTAACTGGTGATGCTTTTGGATCATTACGTTGTGATTGTAGACCACAATTAGAGGCTGCTTTATCAAGAATAGAAAAGGAGGAAGAAGGAGTTGTTGTTTACTTGAGACAAGAAGGTAGAGGTATTGGTCTAATAAATAAATTAAAAGCTTACAGTTTGCAAGATGGTGGATTAGACACTGTAGAAGCTAATGAAAAATTAGGTTTTCCAGCTGATCTCAGAAATTATGGAGTTGGAGCACAAATTTTAACTGATTTAGGTATAAAAAAATTAAAATTACTAACCAACAATCCTAGAAAGATTGCTGGATTAGGTGGTTATGGAATAGAAGTTATTGAGAGAGTTCCTTTAGTTATTTGTCCAAACGATAATAATGCAGAATATTTGAGTGTTAAAAAAACAAAGTTAGGCCACATGATTGATGATGATAATTCTAATTCAAATAATATTGATCCATTTATATCAATTTTTCTTGACGGAAAATATAAATCTATTGATTTAGTTCCAATAAAAAATAAAGTTATCAAATTCTGTAGTGAACAAAACATTAATATTAAACTTGAAAGTAGTCCAAGATTATTGGCTTTTTGGAACCGTCCAAAATTAGTATGGAGAATTTTACATGATCAGAATAGAACCAATTCCAACATCAATGATGAGGAAATAAAGAATATAGAATTATTTATTCAGTTTTTATCCAAATATGAAAATAGTACAAAAATTGGAATTATTGTTTCTAGAAATATTGAGCAAGCATTACACCCAAAAAGTAGTATCAAACTAATCAATACTAAATTCAATATTAATAATGAAATCTTATATTCATCTACTAGAAAATTTAATCTAGATAAAGAGACATTTAGTATTGTTTTTGAGGGGTAAATTACTGCTTTAGGGTTGCTTTAATTATTTTTGAACCATTAGTAAGCTTTAGCACTACATCCATATCATCTGTCTTGCCAAAAACAGTATGAACTCCATCGAGATGAGGCTGTGGTTCATAAACTATAAAAAACTGACTACCACCTGTATCCTTTCCTGCATGAGCCATTGAAAGTGAACCTTTAAGATGTTTATTGGAATTTATTTCACATTTAATATTATATCCAGGCCCACCAGTTCCAGGCATACCAGATGCTCCATCACGAGTATTTGGACATCCACCCTGAGCCATAAATCCAGGAATAACTCTGTGAAATGCTAAACCATCATAAAAACCATCACTAACCAACTGCGTGAAGTTTTTAACAGTATTAGGTGCGTCGTCAGAGAAAAATTCAATATTTATGTTTCCAACTTCTGTCTCAAATAATGCAGTTGTCATGTTTTACTTGTTTAATAGTTGATATCT
>CACKJM010000029.1 GCA_902600475.1 uncultured Prochlorococcus sp. | reverse complement strand
ATAGATATTTATAGAACGTAAAGATGACTCTTCAGAAATAATTTCAATATCAGCAGGAATATTTTCTAGACATTTAGTTCTATTTTCAAAACCACCTACTCTCACCTTGCAAAGGCTTATTTTTTCTTCTTTTAGAGTTGCTTTAAACGTTTTAGGGATAGCTATATTTATCTTTAAAAACTCAGTATTTCTATCGGATGGCCTTAAGAAAAAATAAATTTTATTTTTAAATCTTTTTCTATTTTCTTTTTGAAACCACTTTAATCTTTTGAAAGATGGGTCTTGGTCCCATTGAATTTCTAAACCCGCTTTTGCTTCTTCTATTTTATTGAAAAATGGAACTGAAACTAAAATTGTAGGAACAAGAAGAAATCCTAAAATTTTAAAATTCAATGGAAGTTTTGTTGTCTTTTTAAACATTAATAGAATTAGTTTTTAAGTTTTAATTGAGTCTATCCAAACCAAAAGTGGAAATTGTTTTATTAAGATTAACATCTATCGGTCCTTAATTTGGATGCCCCTCTTAAATATGGATGCTTTACAGAATTATTTGAAGGTAATAAAACTTGTGCCATTATTCTTATACAAAAATCGACATCATTAGGCACATACATTTGTTGACAGTCTAAAAATGCTACTGAATCAAGTCCATTACATTTTCTGGCAATTGAAGCAGGGAAACATGCATCCAAGTCTTTTGTCGAGGTGAATGTAATAGATAATAAGTTGTTCTTAATTAGATTGTTGCGTGAAATTAATTCATCTATTAATTCCACTACGGCATCCTCAATTTCATTAACGGTGTTTCCAGTTGCTGTTGTAGCTCCTCGAATAAATGTAACTTTATAATCATCTTTCATTTTTTCATTCATATTGATTTAGGGCTTATAAAACCAAAGTATTTTATTGGATGAATCAATCTCAAAAAAGATATTATTTACAACTTCTTCAATAATTTTACTACCTGGAATCAGGCCAAGTATTTTCTTCTTTTTCTTCCCAAATGTTAAGGGCTGAACTTTAGGATCAATATCAACCATTTTTGCCGCAAGTTCTCTCGCAACGAATTCATCTCCAACCTCATCAACGAGACCTAATTTTTTAGCTTGCGTACCAGTGAAGATTCTCCCGTCTGCAAATTTTCTTACTTCTTCTACAGGCAAGTTTCTTCCTTCAGCAACAGCTTCAGTGAATTGTTTATAGCTTTCGTCAATCAGGCCTTGAAGTAGTCCTCTGCCTTCCTCGCTTAAGGGTTTATCTGGAGAAAGTATATCTTTAAATACGCCACTTTTAACAGTCTCAAATTTTATGCCCACTTTATCAAATAGTTCAGATAGATTGTTTCCTCTTATTATCACACCAATAGATCCTGTGATTGTGCCTGGATTCGCAACTATTTTGTCAGATGCAACACCAATATAAACTCCGCCAGAGGCTGATATGTTTCCAAAACTAGCAATAACTTTACATCCTTTATCTTTTAGTCTTTTAATAGCAGAGTATATTTCTTGGCTATCCCCAACAGTTCCTCCTGGCGAATCAATCCTCACGATTAAAGCAGGAAATTCTCTATCCTCAATTTGTTTAAGAGCTTTAAGGACAGAAACTCTTGTTGAACTTGTGATAGGCTCATCAATTACAATACGAGCCATTCTTTTTTTTGACTTTCGTCTAAAAGGCCAAATCATTCTTTTAAGGTAAATACATAAAACTACTTTAAAAAGATTATCAGCAGACCTAATGAATTCAATCCTAAATTGGTTTTTAATGATACTCCCTTTTGCACTATGGGGTACTTCGATGGCGGCTATGACCCCCTTAGTATCTAGTGCTGGGCCAGAGTTTGTTGCTTCTTTAAGGTTATTTCCTGCAGGAATTCTTGTTCTAATTACAACATATTTCTTTAAAAGAGATTTGAAAATTTATAAGTGTGATTTGAAATGGTTTTTTGTTTTTACAATTGTAGATGCCACTTTCTTTCAATTGTTTTTAACTTATGGGATTGAAAAAACTGGAGCAGGTCTTGGCTCTGTATTGATTGATTCTCAACCTCTTTTGGTGGCTATTTTAGCAAGAGCAATTTTTGGAAATTTAATTAATCCAATAGGGTGGTTAGGGTTACTTTTTGGCTTGGGAGGAATTGTATTCTTGGGTGTTCCTCAAGAATTTCTAGCAAATTGGTGGTTAATGTCCGATAAGGCTATTAGTAATGTGGCTTTTAACTTTGGAGAACTTTGGATGCTAGCTGCTTCTTTAGCTATGGCAATAGGAACAATATTAATTAGATTCACATGCACAAAAAGTGATCCAGTTGCAGTTACAGGGTGGCACATGGTTTTTGGGAGTTTACCTTTGATTATTAAGCATTGCTTAAAATCAAATGTTCAAATAATCCCAGATTGGTCATTTTTTGATTGGACTCTCATGTCATTTGCAAGTATATTTGGAGGAGCAATAGCTTATGGATTGTTTTTTTACTTTGCTAATAATAAGGAAATAACTGGATTTAGTACTCTTGCATTTTTAACTCCTGTATTTGCTCTTCTTAGTGGCGGTGTTTGGTTAGATGAAAGACTTAATATTATTCAATGGGTAGGAGTAGTTTTTGTTCTTATATCGGTATTTTTGGTTAGTCAGAGAAGGTCTTTATGGGAAAATAAACTAACTGACACTACTATTTAATTAATTTCTTGGTTTAAAAAAGTTAAATAATGCGAATAGTTTTGATTAGTACCCCAATAGGTTTTCTGGGTAGCGGCAAAGGTGGAGGAGTTGAGTTAACTTTGAATTCTTTAGTTTCAGGTTTGCTTTCTTTAGGACACTCTGTAGAGGTAATAGCTCCAAGAAATTCTAAATTACATAAAGGTAATGAAAAAGCAAAATTACATTTTGCAGAAGGGGAAGATCAAATTAGTTGGCAGCATCAAAATTACAATTCTCCTGTAATTATCCCAGACAATTCACTTCTTGCAGGAATGGTTGAAAAGGGATTAGATATCGCCAATCAAGCAGATGTATTGTTGAATATGTCTTATGATTGGTTACCTATCTGGATGACTCTAAATTTAGAGATACCGATTGCTCATATTATTAGTATGGGTTCTGAAAGTTTAGTAATAAGTAATCTAATTTCAAAGGTATATTCTAGACATCCAAACAATTTTGCTTTTCATTCAAAAACACAAGCTAATGATTATCCATTTATTAAAGAACCAATAATTATTGGGAATGGTTTTAAATTAAATAATTATATTTTTCAAGACTCAATGAATGGACCCTTGGGCTGGGTTGGAAGGGTGGCACCGGAAAAAGGGTTAGAGGACGCAGCTTATGTAGCAAATAAACTTGGTGAGAAACTAAGAGTTTGGGGATTCATTGAAGATGAAATCTATGCCTCAAAGGTAGAAAAATCATTCCCAAAAGGGACTATAGATTGGATGGGTTTTTTAGCAACTGATGACTTACAAAAAGAACTTGGTAAATGTAGGGTGTTGCTAAATACTCCAAAATGGAATGAGGCATATGGGAACGTGATTGTTGAAGCTTTAGCTTGTGGGGTTCCAGTCATTGCTTATAAAAGGGGCGGACCAAATGAAATTATTCAGCATGGGCAAACAGGTTATCTTGCTGATCCTGACGATAAAAAAGATCTCCTTTCCTATGTAAAAATTATCGAAAAGATAAAGCGTAAAAATTGTAGAGAATGGGTAGAAAATAATGCTTCTACAGATATATTTGCTAACAAGGTTGTGAAATGGCTTAATAAGGTAATCAGTGAATATAAGTAACATAAATAATATTAAATGATTCTTCTAGACTCAAAAAAAAGGCTTATAACCTTATCGATAGTTTTAGTCTCTGGAATTATTATTTTTATTTTAGGTTTAGGAACTACAGGACTAGTTGATGAAACTCCTCCTTTATTTGCTGCTGCTGCAAGGGCAATGAGTGAATCTGGCGATTGGTTAACTCCAAAAGTTAATGGAATGTTTCGTTTTGACAAGCCGCCACTAACATATTGGCTAATGGGTTTTTTTTACTCATTACCGAAAAACGAGATTTGGGATAGTCTGGGGACACTTTCAGCAAGACTCCCTTCAGCTTTGGGGTCATTATTTTTAATGCTGATGATTGGAGATACCTTGTTTTGTTGGCCACAGAAAGGTGATAGACAATTCCTTACTCCAATAGTTGCATCATTAGGCTTTGCTCTGTCTCCATTGATAATTATTTGGAGTAGAACAGCTGTCAGTGATGCTCTATTAACAGGAACTTTAGGGATTAGCCTGCTTTTGTTTTGGAGAAGAATGGCAAGTGATAATAATGATCAATGCATCTCAGCATGGTTTTTTTTAGGACTTGCAATTTTAACTAAAGGACCTGTTGCTTTCGTTTTAGCAACATTGACTGTTACATCTTTTTTATTTATTCAGAAGGATTGGAAAAGTTTGCTTAAAAAGATAAACCCCAAGAAAGGTTTTTTTATAACAATCCTAATAAGTGTTCCATGGTATTTTTTAGAACTCATAAAAGAGGGTAAGCCTTTTTGGGACAACTTTTTTAATTATCATAATTTCCAAAGATATACATCAGTTGTCAATAATCATGCAGAACCCTTCTGGTTTTTTCTTTACATAATGATATTGGCTTCATTACCTTTCACTCCTTTTTTGTATGACGGTATATTTAGAGCTTTTAAGGATTTCTTGAAAAGTTCAAAAGAAAGTTGCAATGTCACTGAAACTCTTTATATATATTCTCTATGTTGGTTAACATCAGTTTTAATCTTTTTTAGCATTTCTGCAACGAAACTTCCAAGCTATTGGTTGCCAGCAATTCCTGCAACGGCAATATTAATTAGTAATAGCTTTGCAAACTTAAAAAATTCGAATAGAAGTTATTTATGGATTTTTAATATCTTAATTTTGTTTGGTCTCTCAGTAGCATTCTTCTACTCAAATATTTGGCTAAGTACAATAAATGATCCTGAAATGCCTAATCTGGCATCTGAACTAATAAGCTCTGGGATCATTTTTAAAGCTAAATTATTATTCTCATTATTTTCACTGCTTGCAATAGTTTTATTTTCTTTCAAATTCAAAAATATATTTCTTTATCTTCAAATTTTCCTTTTAATTGGACAATCCTTTTTGATGTCGCCAATAAGAAAATTAGCTGATACCTCTAGGCAATTACCTTTAAGGAATATCTCAAAATTAATATCAGATATTCGTGAAGGAAAAGAGTCTTTAGCAATGATCGGGATAAGAAAACCGTCGTTACATTATTATTCGAGACAAATAGTTTTTTACGAACCAAATACTAAAGAAGGGTTAATTAATCTCTCAGAAAGGTTAAATACTGATAGGAGAAAAAATTATGAGGATCAACCTGATTATGAATACAAATCATTATTGGTTGTGATAGATCAATACTCTTCGCGCGAACAGCACTGGTCAAGTATTAATCATCAAAAATTGGGCAAATATGGGATTTATAATTTATGGCGAATTCAGAAAAGTGATTTAAGTAAGTATTCTGAACTTTTAGTGAATAGTGGTTATAAATCTGACTGGAAAAATAGAAAAGTCGAAAAATTCTAGCAAAGTCTTTTTTTAAGAAGAGCGTTTTTAAGATCATCAAGGCTGCACTGACTGGGGATTTCAATTTCATTTAAATCTTCAAGTAATTCGAGATCAATAACAGAATCTTCGGCTAAAAAACTAAAAACTTCATTAATGCTTATTCCCATATCTTGAGCCATCTCTGAGATTAGCCTCAGGGTATCCCTCCTTACAGAAATCCTGAGATCTAGAGGAATGTATTCATTTTCAGGGTTCGCTGACTTCATAACCTAAATCTTAAGACATTATGTAGTTATCAGGACATTATCTTTACAATATTCAAAAATCATGCATTTTTTCCTAATACATTCATTAGGATTTTTAAAAAAGGAATTGTAAGTATTGAAATTAAGGTTGAAGTAAAAAGAATTTTTGATGCAATTTTTTGTCTCTGGTCGTAAGCCTCCGCCATTAAAATTGTAGATATCGCGGTTGGGGTTCCTGCCTGAAGTATTACTGCTGATGATTGATAGAAGTCAAAATTTAATAATTTGCTTAGTAAAAAAACAATAAAAGGGAGAATAAATAATTTTAAAAAAATTGAGAATTTAATTTCTTCATTTAGATCAAAAATTTTACCCTTTTGATTTGTTATTATCCCGAGTTTTGTCCCGACAATTATTATTGCAAATGCGATAACTATTCTTGCAGGTATCCAAAGGTAATTGCCTAATATCTCATTTATATTGAAAAGATATGCTAAGAGTACTCCAATTATGCCTCTTGATGCAGGACTATTTATCAATGCGTTTAATAATCCTTCGATGGTTGGGATTTTCTTATTTTTGGAATTTTCTTGAAGAAAAAAAGGTCCAAATATCCAAGCGAATAGTGTTGTACCTAAGTCAAATCCTATAGTGAAGTTAATAGTTTTGGAAGGTAGAAGAGCAATTGCAATTGGTATTCCAAGAAATGATGTATTACCTATTAAGCCTGCCAGCTGCAAAGTGTAATTTGGAAGCTTGTTTTTAAATATTGGGAATATATTTATCAGAATTATTAAAAATCCAATTAGTGAGAATGCTAAAAAAGCGCTTTTAATAAGGTTTATATCTATACCC
>CACKJM010000028.1 GCA_902600475.1 uncultured Prochlorococcus sp. | reverse complement strand
AGTTAAAAATGTGACTTAACAATTGAAACTATTTTCATGATATTTAAATAAACTCTCTATAATCGTGTAATATTCATGCATAATGAGCTAAAGATTACTGACATGCAAACTCTAGAATCAAATAAAAAAACTATTGAAGAATCGACTAATTCGATTTCTTTAGATTTGCCCGACTTCACTACAGATTCTTATAAGGATGCTTACAGCAGAATAAATGCAATTGTTATAGAGGGAGAGCAAGAGGCTCATGATAATTACATTTCGATAGCAACTTTAATTCCAAATGAGTTAGAGGAGCTAACTAAATTGGCGAGAATGGAAATGAAGCATAAAAAAGGTTTTACTGCATGTGGTAGGAATTTAGGTGTAGTTGCTGATATGGAATTTGCTAAAAAATTCTTTTCTAAATTACATGGTAATTTTCAAGTTGCTCTTGAAAAAGGAAATTTAACAACATGTCTTTTAATACAAGCTATCTTAATTGAAGCATTTGCAATTTCTGCTTATAACGTCTACATAAGAGTTGCAGATCCTTTTGCAAAAAAAATAACAGAGGGAGTGGTTAAAGATGAATATCTCCATTTAAATTATGGTCAAGAGTGGCTTAAAGAGAATCTATCTACTTGTAAAGAGGA
Organism: uncultured Prochlorococcus sp.; assembly: GCA_902600475.1. Lineage (GTDB taxonomy): Bacteria > Cyanobacteriota > Cyanobacteriia > PCC-6307 > Cyanobiaceae > Prochlorococcus_A. The sequence goes on along the minus strand of CACKJM010000028.1, from coordinate 8,144 downwards.
ATTAATGGAAGCTAATAAGGTTAATCTTCCGTTAATTAAAAAGATGTTAGACGAAGTAGCAGATGACGCATCAGTTTTAGCTATGGACAGAGAAGAATTAATGGAAGAATTTATGATTGCTTATCAAGATACATTGATGGAAATAGGTTTAGATAATAGAGAAATTGCAAGAATGGCTATGGCAGCTATCGTCTAATTACATTTCTAATTAATTAAGAATTTTAATAATTAATCAATCCTATTTAAGTAGTTACCTCTGTGCTATTGTTCATAACATCGTATAGAAACCATTTATAAATTTTAAATGTTTGGGTTAATAGGTCACTCAACCAGTTTTGAAGATGCAAAAAGAAAAGCTTCGATGCTAGGCTTTGATCATATTGCTGATGGCGACTTGGATGTTTGGTGTACTGCTCCTCCTCAGCTTGTTGAAAATGTAGAAGTTAAGAGTGCTACTGGAATATCTATTGAAGGTTCTTATATAGATTCGTGCTTTGTTCCTGAAATGCTTTCTAGGTTTAAAACGGCTAGAAGAAAAGTACTAAATGCTATGGAACTAGCTCAGAAAAGAGGGATTAACATTACCGCTTTAGGAGGATTTACTTCTATTATTTTTGAGAATTTTAATCTTTTACAGCATAAACAAATTAGAAATACTTCACTAGAGTGGGAAAGGTTTACTACTGGCAATACACATACCGCCTGGGTTATTTGTAAGCAACTAGAAATAAATGCGCCTCGCATTGGGATAGACCTTAAAAAAGCAACTGTTGCTGTAATTGGTGCTACTGGTGATATTGGTAGTGCTGTTTGTAGATGGCTTATCAATAAAACTGGGATTTCAGAACTTCTTATGGTAGCAAGACAACAAGAACCACTAGCGCTGTTACAAAAAGAATTAGATGGTGGCACCGTTACAAGCTTAAATGAGGCATTGCCTCAGGCGGATATTGTTGTATGGGTTGCAAGTATGCCTAAAACTATTGAAATTGATACAGATAACTTAAAAAAACCATGTTTAATGATTGATGGCGGATACCCTAAAAATCTTGATGAGAAATTTCAGGGTAAAAATATTCATGTTTTAAAAGGAGGTATAGTAGAGTTTTTTAATGATATTGGTTGGAATATGATGGAACTTGCGGAAATGCAAAACCCTCAGCGAGAGATGTTTGCTTGCTTTGCAGAAGCTATGATTTTAGAATTTGAAAAATGTCATACAAACTTTAGTTGGGGAAGAAATAACATTTCCCTTGAAAAGATGGAGTTTATTGGAGCAGCATCTTTAAAGCATGGTTTTTCTGCGATTGGACTTGATAAGCAGCCTAAAGTATTAACTGTTTAAATTATGGCTAAACGTTACCTCCTTGAATTTGAAAAGCCTCTTGTTGAACTTGAGAAGCAGATAGAGCAAATTAAAGAATTAGCTCGAGATTCAGAAGTAGATGTTAGTCAACAGCTTCTACAGCTTGAAACCTTAGCTGCTAGGAGAAGAGAAGAAATATTTAAATCTCTCACCCCTGCTCAAAAGATTCAGGTAGCTAGACATCCTCAAAGACCTAGTACTTTGGATTTTGTTCAAATGTTTTGTGATGACTGGATCGAATTACATGGAGACAGAAATGGTGGCGATGATATGGCACTAATTGGGGGGATAGGTTCGATAAATAATAGGCCAGTGTTGATGTTAGGGCATCAGAAAGGAAGGGACACAAAAGAAAATGTAGTAAGAAATTTTGGGATGGCAAAACCAGGAGGTTACAGAAAAGCTCTTAGATTAATGCAGCATGCAAATAGATTTTCTTTGCCAATTCTTACATTTATCGATACTCCTGGAGCCTATGCTGGTTTAAAAGCTGAAGAACAAGGTCAAGGTGAAGCGATTGCAAGAAACCTTCGAGAGATGTTTGGATTGAAAGTTCCAATTGTGGCTACTGTCATTGGAGAAGGAGGTTCTGGAGGGGCACTAGGAATAGGTGTTGCTGATAGATTACTAATGTTTGAACACAGTGTTTACACAGTTGCTAGTCCGGAAGCATGTGCATCAATTTTGTGGAGAGATGCTGCGAAGGCACCAGAAGCTGCATCAGCACTTAAAATCACAGGTAAAGATTTACTTAAATTAGGTATAATAGATGAGGTATTACCTGAACCTTCTGGTGGGAATAATTGGGCTCCTTTAGATGCTGGTAACACATTAAAAGAGGCTATTGAGAAACACCTTAAAGCTTTACTTCAAAAGCCTGAAGACGAATTAATTGAGGAAAGATACAAAAAATTTAGGGTTTTAGGTAAATTTATCGAAGCAAATAATATTGAAGAAATTTATAGTGAAATCCCCCAAAAAACTGAATAACTTGAAACTAGCTTTTATAACAGGTGCTACGAAAGGTATTGGTAGATCTACCGCAATTACTTTTGCCAATGCTGGCTGGGATTTAATTTTACTCTCCAGGAATATGGATTTAATGGAGAAACTAAAGAGCGAACTGTTGACCACTAAATCAAAAATCAACCTAGTAGAATGTAATTTATCTAATCCTTTAGAAATAGAGCATTGTGTTAAAGAGGCAATTGAGAAGTATGGGTGCCCTTCAGTATTGATAAATAATGCAGGTTGCGCATTTAATGGCCCTTTAGCTGAAATGGAATTAGGTCAATGGGAACAAACTATTCAAATAAACCTCACAAGTGTTTTTCAAATTTGTAGTTCAATAATTCCTCAAATGAGAAAAAATGGTGGTTTAGTTATTAATGTTAGTAGTCATGCTTCTTATAATGCATTCCCCCAATGGGGAGCTTATTGTGTTTCTAAATCTGCACTAGCTATGTTTACTAAATGCTTGAGGGAGGAGGAGAGATCTAATTCAATAAGAGCGTGTACAATAACTCTGGGTTCAGTAAATACTCCTCTTTGGGACTCCGAATCAATTAATTCTGATTTTGATAGAACTTCTATGCTCTCCTCAAAAGAGGTATCTGAAACGATTCTCTACATGGCTCAAAAACCTGAATCACAATTGATCGAAGACTTGATTTTGATGCCTTCTGGTGGAGCCTTTTAAACATTCTGTTTATCTGATTAATCTTAAAACAGTGATTTTTTTTAGTGGTATTTGCACCCGATTGAACAAGAGAATGTGATATAGTATATAAGCAATTAAGCTTTTGGAAGATACAGTAAATTAAGTTGCATACAATTTTCTGTTTAAAATTTTATGACCTCTACATTACCCAACGATAATATTAGAAACTTTGACGACCAGATTACTAATAAACTAATTTCTGAAATTATAAGAGACAGAATTAAGAATTCTGGGACAAGATTTAGTGCCAATGATAATATTTCTGATTTTATAAATCCTGGTGAATTAGAAATTTTAGAGAAAGAAGTAGCCTCAAGGGTTAAAGACTTACTAAAGTCCCTCGTAATAGATATTGAAAATGATCATAATACTCAAGAAACTGCTGAAAGAGTTTCAAAAATGTATTTAAATGAAGTTTTTAAAGGCAGATATCATGAACAACCTAAAGTCACAAGTTTCCCTAATGACAAGAATCTTGATGAAATTTATACAGTTGGCCCAATTTCTGTCAGATCTGCATGTTCTCATCACTTAGTTCCAATTCTTGGAGAGTGTTGGATAGGTATTAAACCTGGAAATAAAGTCATAGGGCTTTCAAAATTTGCGAGAGTTGCTGATTGGGTTTTTTCAAGACCTCATATTCAGGAAGAAGCTGTAATGATTCTTGCAGATGAAATTGAAAAACTTTGCGAACCCAAAGGTTTAGGCATTATTGTAAAGGCACAACATTATTGTATGAAGTGGAGGGGAGTTAAAGAACCAAATACAAGTATGATTAATTCTGTCGTGAGAGGTGATTTTAGACACGATTTAAGTTTAAAACAAGAATTTTTTGAGCTTGTAAAACAACAGTCCGTTACTAATAATTACTAATTTCTTTTCAAAAAATTAAAAAGATTCTCTGTTTTTTTAATATCTTTTAAACCTGGAGATATTTCAATACTACTTGAAATATCTAATCCATCTGGTTTGAAATCAGTAAGGATTTCATCAATCCATTCAATTGATATTCCACCTGCTAACCACCATGGTTTGCTAAATTGTAGATTCTTGAGATGTATAGAATTTATTTTTTTCCCTGAACCTCCATAAGTTTCTTTATTCCAAGAATCAAGTAGTATCGCATCTACAAAATCCTCAAAAGGTTTTATTTTATCTATGTCCTTTTCTGTTTTTATTCGGAAAGCTTTCCATAGGCCAATATTGGGAATTTTTCCCCTTATTGTTTTGCAATAATCAATATCTTCATCTCCATGTAATTGAATGATAGTTTCAGTGGGGTTTCCTAAAAAATTTTTAATAATTAAGTCTATTGGACAATTTTGTACAACTGATACCCTCTCGATTTTTGGATAAAAATTTTCTAGGGTTTTAAATATTTTTTTCTTAATTTCAGCTGATACATACCTTGGAGACTCTTCAACCGAAATAATGCCAATAGCATTCGCTCCTAATTTAGCGACTTGAAGAGCTTGTTCTTCAGAAGTTATTCCACAAATTTTAACTAAAGGATTAGTCTTGGGCATATCATTATCCTGCATGTAAGATTAATATTATTGCTAAATATAGCGGAGATTATTTTTGAGAAGTTGGCAAATTTTTAAAATATGGGGAATTCCCTTTAAAGTTCATCCCTATTGGTTTGTTATTCTCTTTTTATTCTCATGGAGTATAAGTAATCAGGTTAATTTATCTTCTGGAGATATCTTCAATAATAAAGAAGCTTGGATTATAGGGTTTTTAACTTCTTTTTTCTTATTATCTTCAATTATTTTTCATGAGGTTGTTCATACTTTTGTTTCACTTAATCAGGGTGTAAAAATAAAAAAAATTACTTTTTATTTTTTAGGAGCAATTTTACAAATAGATAAGTATTGTCAAACTGCATTAGGTAATATAAAAATTGCAATCGTTAGGCCTATTTTATGTTTTGCTACAGCATCTATCCTACTTTTAATAAGTACTAACAGTGCATCTCAAGAACAAATAGCAGTTAATGTAATTTCAAGAGTAGGTATATTTAATTTATTCTTAGGCTTCTTAAATTTGATTCCAATTGGTTCTTTAGATGGGGGGGATTTATTGAAAAGTATTATTTGGCATTTCTCAGGGAGTAAAAATAAAGGAAGAAATTTCCTCAATAAAGTAAATTTATTATTATCTTTTTTTGTTTTATTTTTTGGGATAATTTGTTTATTTAGATTTAACTTTTACTTTGGTTTTATTCTTTCTTTTTTGGGCTTGTTTGGAGTTAATTCTTCAAAATCTGAAAGTCAATTTTTTAAAATTGAAAACATATTAAAATTTAGTAAAGTTTCTGAGATTAAACTAAAGCCTTTGAGGAAAATTGAATACGATTCAAATTTCTCAGAATTTAATAAATTAATAAAAAATAATAAAGATGCATCGGATAAATATTTTTTTGTTACGAATAATGGTAGATGGACCGGTTTTGTTGATGAGAATATTTTAAAAACTGTTTCCTTAAAAAAATGGGAACGGAACTTTGTTGGAGATTTTATGAAACCAATCGATATTTTTGAAAGTGTATCTTATAACGATAAATTATGGAGAACCATAGAAAAAATTGAAGAAACTAATGAAGGTTTTTTATTGGTTCTCAATGCTGCAGATATCCCTTTGGGGATAATTGATAGGTCAAAAATTGGAAACTTTGTATTGAATAAATTAGGTTTTAATTTGCCTTCAGATATTTTTAACAAATTGAACTTTAAAAATCATTATCCCTTAGGAATTGAATTGCCGAGAATAATTAATTCCATGAAGCAGAAAGGGGATCTTTAAAAATCCGGGTTATGAAAATTGTTTAATATTTTTATTATCTATGGAAATATTTTTAAACTTTATATTTGATTTATTCTTTAGAAATGAATTTCTTAAATGTTGAACTATTTCATCATTAGTGAGGTTAAGATTTATTTTTGGCGGAGCTTCTACTCTAAATAATTTGAACCATAAATTTTTTGAAGGATTTGTTTGAATTTCGCCATGCTGGAGGAAAGCACCTTTTTTACGATATTGCGCACTTCCGATTCTCTTAAAACCATCCTGATCAACTAAATCAGAAATCAATGAAGTTCCAAAACAATTAGATGTAATAGGTGATTTTTGTAAATTACCATATTGTAAGTTTAGCCCTAATTCTCTAAAACCCTCTATTAACCAATTATTTACCATTTCATAACTAAGGATTTTATAGTAATTTTTTTTAAATGTTAATGCATATGTTATGCCCCCTGAATGCAAAACAGCTCCCCCACCAGAGGGACGTCTTACAATGTTAATTTCCTTGTTAAGCATAAGTTTTTCCCAATGAGGAGGAATTGACTTTTGGTGATAGCCAATTGAAAGCCAATCCCCAGACCAATAATAGAACCTCAATGTGAGAATTATTTCAGGATTCGAAATTGTCTGATCTAAAGAATTTAAATCTAAAGCCATTTGATCAAATCCTGGTAAATTATTTGTCGAAAAAATTAAGGCCTGATTTTCTATTCCCAAAATTAACTTTGTAGGTTTATTTATGATAATTTTCAATAAAATTTTTCTTTCAATTTGTTAATTACGTAACATCATTTTGTAATAGTGTTTCAAATCTCCTCTTTTCGGTGGAGAATAAAGAAAATAATTTTTTTATCATGGAGCCAACTCAAACAATAAATCTTATTGCATTAAGCCTCATAGTTGTTATGCATGCAGGAGTTTTAGCACTAAGACTAGGAATTAGTTTAGGTAGAAACTAAAGTCTATTAGAAAATTAAAAATTTATAAGGTAATAATATAGTAAGACTGAATTGATTTATTCAGTAAAAATATCAAGTACTAAATTTGTCAAAATCTTTTCATAAAAATAGTATTTTTTACAAAAAATATTTAGGGTCTTTATTTATAAAAAGACAAAAGAAACAGGATAATTTTGTATCATTAATTTTTTTAATTATAAAAATTAGCTTTTCCCTTTTAGCAATAATAAGCCTGATTAAACTTGGCTATAGCTCCAAAGTAAGGTTGACAAGATTAAGAGAAATTGAAGACTCATTTTCATACGAAAAATATAGATTTAATGTCTTAACAAATAAGTTTGATGAATTATTCTCTTCTGAAGGTCAGCAAAGATTTATGAAGGATCAGGATCAAATAATTTCTAGGGACATTATCAGAGTAATATGGCGTTGATAAGGATGATCTTTAATCATTCTAATTTTCTTTTTTCTATTAACTTTTTTGCTAGTGAGTAAGAACATTAAGGGTTTGGTCCTCATAACAGGAACAACTTCAGGCGTTGGATTAAATACTCTAAAACCTCTATTAAGATTTGGATGGGAGGTTATAGCTGTTAATCGATCAAATAAAAGAGCTATAAAAATAGCTGAGGAATTTTTGACAAAAGAGGAAGTGAAAAATGTTCACTTTATAGAAATAGATCTTTCTAACTTGGATGATGTGAGAAAGGGTTGCGATGAAATATTAGAAAGATTTAAAAAGCCAATAAATTCTCTTATTTGTAATGCAGCAGTTTATAAACCTAGACTAAAGAGACCTGAAAGATCCCCTCAAGGGTTTGAAAACTCTATGGCAGTGAATCATTTTGGCCATTTTCTTATGATAAACCTTCTTATAGAAAATATTTTATCTTCTGAAAGAGAAATTGTTTTAAATGGAAAATCAACTGTATTCAAGCCAAGAATTACAGTATTAGGGACTGTTACGGCTAATTATTCAGAACTAGGAGGAAGGATTCCAATTCCTGCCCCAGCTGATCTGGGAGATTTATCTGGATTTAAAAAAGGTTTTTTATCTCCGATAAGTATGGCAAATGGAAAGAAATTTAAACCTGGTAAGGCTTATAAGGATAGTAAACTTTGCAATATGGTTACCGTTCAGGAGTTATCAAAAAGATATCCTGCAAAGAAGATTATTGTAAATTCTCTATATCCGGGATGTGTTGCTGATACAAAACTTTTTAGAGATACACCTTGGTTATTTAGATTCCTTTTCCCGATATTTCAAAAATTTATAACAAAAGGATATGTTTCA
>CACKJM010000027.1 GCA_902600475.1 uncultured Prochlorococcus sp. | reverse complement strand
GTCAATATTTGTACCCAAAATTTAGAAGGAGTAGCAAGTTCGATTAATAAATGTGGAAGACAAGATGTCCAGCATACAAAATCAGAATAGCTTCTAAAAAATAATTTGAGCTAATAAAAATGAAAGCTGAGAAAAAGGAGCAATAAAATTATTCTTTGGTAAATATTGATGCTGAATGTTAAATTTTTGCAGCTATTATAAAATCAATAAATTAATGAATAAATGAACTCTGCATTTGCAAAAGTCTCAAATTTGAAAGTTAACAAGGCTTCTAAAATAGCTATTACTATCGCATCATCAACTTTCTTTTTATATGCCTTGGGTCAAGCACCAATTTTTAAAAATATTCTTGCAGGTGCCTTCTCTTGCTCTGGCTAAATAAAATACTGTATTTTGAGAGAAGCAAAAAAACTAAAATAGCCTTTGATTGACAGTCGATCTAAACTTAGAGGGATAAACCACTCTTTTTTAATGATTAATAGATTTATTTATGAAAAGATAATGACTCTTCTTATTTCTCTTTTAAGCTGATGAATATTTCCCCGCACCTATTAATTGATGCTGTGATATTAAGCGCTGCCCTTACGATAACTTTGGTATTAAGAGCAAAAGGTAATGCTGCCAGAACAGAAAAAGAAAATAAATGATTACTAAAGAAGAAGAAAAAGAATTTAAAAAACCTAAACTATATAGATTTTGGGACTTTCTTATTTATGGAAGTTCAATAGCTATTGGAGTTTTTTTAGTTTATTTATATTCTGCTTATGTCTTTATAAATAAATGACTTACATGTATGGCATAGCGATTACTTATGGGGTTGTGAGTCTTTTATTGCTAGGTGGGTTTGCATACTTTACTTTTAAAATGAAACGCTAATTTTTATGTCCTCTTCAATGAAAGATTTCTTAGATAAATTTTTTGATTTATGGAGAGATATCAAAAAGAAATTCTTACTCAGAAGATAGCTGAGATTTTAAGAGATATGCAGATAGATTAGATGAATGATAGATAATGGCAGGCCTGAGAAAGTATTAAGAGAATATAATCTCTAAGCAAAATTTATACAAATTTTTTTAAAGTTAGAATAAATTTTTTGAAGATATTTTCCTTGTAATCATTTATAATTTGAGACTTTTTTTTGATCCTTAATCCGTACAATTTTGTTCCTCTTACCGCACACATAAAACTTGAAATTTACCAATCAAATGAATTAGAACATAGTTGTAGTCAAGGGGTAAGTCTTATGGCACTAAATGACACATTTACTATCCAAGAAATTAATTTGGATAAAAAAAATCTTTCATTTGATAATAAGCTAAAAAAAATTGAAGCTTATTGGAATAATGAATGTGCAGAACATCCTAGTAACAACCATTGCAAGATTTTTTGTGATTGAAACTTTAACTTTTAGGTATTCTTACGCTTGATTTTTACTTAATACCCGTACTAAAGAATAATCAGATAGAAAGGAGGCCAAGCAAATGACTAATTTAGTTATAGAAATTTTATTTTGGACAATTTTAATTTCCTATCTTGGATTAAGGTTTTCTCAAACTTGGAATGGATTTAAAAAACAGTATTAATTTGGAGAAAAGAAAATGAAACTACAAACGCAATTCACAGTTCCAGACAAAGAATTAAAAGATCTTGATTATGTTAATAAAGTAGATTTCTTAAAAGAAACTTTGAATAAAGAATGTATAGATTATCCAAATCAAGAAGATTGCCTGGTTTGTTGCAATTAAAAATAATAAAATAGCTGTTTTTCAAAAGAAAATAAAATTTTTATTAGTATTTATAAATTTTCTAAAAAGGAGTTAGCACTATGGAATTAAGATTCTTCCCAATAAATGTTTTTAGAGAAACTCCAAAAGTAACATTCTTCGATGCAAGCATTGGAAACTCTAATGGTTCTGATGTTGTGATCCATTCTAGAGAAGCTATATCTCCGCCAGATGATTTAAAAGATGAGCAATATTATGTTCACAATCATCAAATTGACCATAATTTAGTTATCACCGGAGAAAGGACATTTGTTTTGATCAATCCTTCTTGGGATGAACCTCATCATGTGATTTATTTAAATAGATCTATGGGAGCATTAGAAATTCCTATAGGAACTTATCACAGATCAATCTCAGGGAAAGAAGGTAGTATTGTGTTAAACCAACCCAAAAGAGATAAATTATTTGATCCCGCTAAAGAATTCATTCCTCAAAAATTAGACAAAATTAATTTAATTAAGGCAAGAAAAAGTTCCCCTGTTTATTGGATTTACGAAAATAACAAAATCAAAAGAGTCCGTTTTAATCCTCTAGAAAGAAAAATTAAAACTCTTGCATGAAATGAAAAAAACGAAAAAACATATTTCGCCTGAAATTAATAATTTCAAGAATCTGAATTTAATTATTAATTCTGATACTTATAAATTAGCTCACGAAGATATTGGTTTACTAAGCCGAAATGAAATGCGTGGAGTCAGAATGCTTCTTGAAATTACTAAACCAGATCTAATCCTTGAAGAAAATAAAATTATTTCAACCATAATTATTTTTGGAGGCGCAAGCATTACGGAAGAATCAAATACAAAAAAAAGAATTGAAAATATAGAAAAGTTAATTGAAAAAAATCCTAAATCAATACTTCTTAAAAGAAATTTAAAGATATTAGAAAATTTGCTACTAATGAGTCATTACTATCAATCTGCAAGAGAGTTTTCAAAACTTGCCTCAATTAGTAATCAAAATATCAACTGTAATTCTCATGTAATTGTGACAGGTGGGGGGCCAGGAATTATGGAAGCTGCTAATAGAGGGGCATATGAAGCAAATTGTAAATCTATAGGGTTAAATATCAGTCTCCCTAATGAACAAATCCCAAATGCTTTTATTACTCCAGGTCTTTGCTTTAAATTTAATTATTTTGCATTAAGAAAGATCCATTTTGTAATGAGATCAGTAGCTGCTGTATTTTTTCCTGGAGGTTTTGGAACACTAGATGAATTATTTGAACTATTGACACTTTGTCAAACAGGCATGAAAACTAAAATCCCAATAATACTTTTTGGTAGAGAGTATTGGAATAAGATAATTAACTTCGATTGTCTAGCTGATCTTGGATTAATTAAAGATGAACACTTAAATCTTATCCAATATGCAGACACTGCATCAGAAGCATGGAAAATTATCAAATCATCAAAAAAGCCAGCCTAGAAAACTACAAGCTGACTTAATAAAAATGGAGAAGAATGATTAATAAGTATTTGATATTTTGTTTTTCATGCTTTCAATCTTATTAATTAATTTATCTAACCATTCTGTATTATTTTGTTCTTGTCTTTTATGGCTTTGACTTTTTTGAGTACTCATAAATTTCTTGCGTTTATAGTTTATTTAATATACCTTCGGAATTTCAGGAATCAAGAAGCAATATTACCAAATCGATTGATAAGACAATCTTTAGTAGTATTTCATACAAACCTAACCAACACAAATTAACTAAGAAAATCTAAATCTCTTCAGTTAAGTATTTTTTACGATGTTTTTATTTGAGATTCTGATTTGAATTAGAGAAGACTATAAATGTTCCTATGGAAAAATCATTTCTAAATTTCATTTATTGGATCTTAGTAAAGTCAGCTGAAAGTTACTACGGAGATTCATTAAAAACAGAAGTACCATACACACCATATTTTTAATTTTTGTGAACCTTAACTTTTAATATTAGAACTCTAGTTTGAGAGTTACTAGTTTGGAATTAATTTATCAAAAAACACAATATGGGTTACTTATAGATTCACTACAAAATAATCTCTTAAGTTGAATTTCTTTTACTGATTGTGAATAAATTTTAGCTGTAAGGATCGCTCCAAAATTAGCTGAAACTACAATTAAAAGAAGTAGCTCAATTGCGAGGTTGGTCATAAGATTACCCTCCTTAAATTTATATAAAAACCCTACAACGTCAAAATAGGTATTGAATAGAGTTTAAATTCCTATTTTTAGCCATCGAGATTCTCTGGTGCTGGACTAAGCTCACAATTTTCAACGCATTCTTCCAAAGACTTTTTATAATTACTCTCAAGTTCGCAACTACGAAGACAATCATAAAAGGCATACTTGGGATCTAATTCATTTTTGAATTGTTTATTTCTAAATGTATTCATGTTTAAACTCCCTTTGATTTTTTTTCAAGTTGATTAATTAATTTATCCAACCAAAGAGTGTTGTTTATCTTTTTTGTATTTTTAAAGTATTTCGTTTTGAACGTACTCATGAAGTCATACCTCAATCAGTGTGTCTAACTTAAGGGTGATGATTGAAATTTCCTAGAGCAAAAATACTGATTATGAATATAGTGAAATATTTAAAAAACGATTAATTTATGATTTATATTTTAGATATTACAACTCTTGATTATTGTATATGGTCTATATTAAATAACTCCTAAAAAAGTAAGTTAATTATGACTTGCGTAAATCCAAATAAAAAAAATTCAAAATATATTCAGTAATTTGTTTAATATATTTTCCATTAAAAGGAAACTAACTGATGCTCAAATGGAATGTATGCAATTCGGTATTTGTGATTATGCTCCAAGACAAGTTGAAGACGTTCCCTTTTTTCATTATTAATTTGATTTCATTGTAAAAAAGTGGTAACTAGCTTCTTCTAACCCAATCAGGAGATCCACTAAACCAATCAGCAAGATCATCATTTTTGGGATCGAAATGATTTTCAGTTTCTAAACCATCAAGGCTAAGATTCTGGATAAGTCCATTTATTCCATCTGATTTTTGCTTGCCATATCTCCTTAAGCTATTAGCTTTCTTAAGCCATGTCCATATAGTGGAATTATGTTTTGCAAACTTTTCTACATAAATTCTTTCTTCCAATGCGACAGGTTCATCTAATGAAATCCTCTTTACAATATCCTTAATTTTTAAACGAGTCTTGTTGGTTAGAAACATATTCATAAAAGAAGTTAATGTTTTATAAAAGTTTTTTTTATGAATGTCTTGTCAATCTTTATTTCAAGAAAAAGTATTTTTTAGGAGCTTTTCAAGTACAAATATATTTATTTAACAACAGGTATATTCAATTGGTAAAAAAGACTACTTAATTTGATTTATATAACTTATATAAAAACGAGTTCCATATAAGTTTCTCTAGATAATTTAAGATTTAATTTATAAAATTGAATAAGGAAAATTTACAATTACAATCGATCTAAACTAATAGGAAAGCTAACCCTTTTTTCTGGCAAAAACTTTTTATGTAATCACAAATGAAAGGTCAATGGACAAATGTTTATAGTGATGATTTACCTCTTAGATCTTGGTGGGTAGATTCAGGTAGTGAGTGTGAATATATATCCATAGTTTTACCAGAGGTGTTTGGGATAAATCACTGGATAAGGAGTTTTTCTGAAAAATTAGCCAAACAAAATGTATCTGTATTAGCCTTACCCCTTTACGGTAGAACAGCTCCAAAATTAGATTTAGCATACAGCGAAGAAGACTTGAAATTAGGCAGGCATCATAAAAATTTAACCACTTCAAAAAATATTATTAAAGATATTTCTGCAGCACTAACTTGGGTTAAAGAAAAATATCCAGAAAAGAAAATCTCAATTGTTGGATTTTGTTTTGGGGGTCATGCAGCAGTTATAGCTTCTTCGTTAAAAGGAATAGATAGTACATTTTGTTTTTATGGGGCAGGGGTAACTGCACCAAGAAAGGATACTAATTTTGCACCTATAGATTTACTGGAAAAAGTTTCCGGCAAATTAAACTTCATATGCGGTTCTTCAGATGATTTAATTCCCTTACAAGATAGATTAAAAATTAAAAAAAGATTTAAAAAACTAGATCCTTTAGAAGAGAGATTTATTTATGTCGAAGTTAAAGGAGCTGATCATGGTTTTATGTGCGAGGAAAGAGAATCCTTCAATAAGGATGCATCATCAATTGGTTGGAATTTATTGATGAAAGAATTAAATTAATAAAATTCATGATAATGATTTTAATCAGTGCCTGCACTAATAATTTATAAAAATTCAATACCTTTATAAAAAACTTTTAAAAAATGGTTTTTTGATTAAATAATAGATGATTTGAACGCTTGCAGAAAAAGTCCAAAACCGACTCTGTTCACACACCATTCACACATTGTAAATTTCTTATAACTAACTGATATGACTGAACCTAACTACTGGCTAATGAAAAGTGAGCGCGTCTAGCTATTACTGGGATCTCAGGGAATCGTAATTTTTTACTCAAACTTTACTCAAACTTTTACAGACTAAAAAACTTACCGATACTGAGTTCGGTTCGAAGTAAGTAAACCCTGAAACTATTAATCTCTTTTGATGAATAGTCTTCAAATGACAAAGACACAAAGCACAAAAACTACATTAAGTAGCAAGCTAAGTGTCTTGGAAGTAATCTGCATTAATTAAAAAGGTTTTTGTACTCGTGTGTAGGAGTGCGGGGTTAACCTTGAAACCGCTAGGCTCAAGTCCTTACGAAAAGGACAAGTCCTTAAACCACTTATACCTAAGAAACACACTCATCACAAGTAAAAATAACTTGATTGACAGTCGATCAATAAGCAGTTCCTCCTAATTTCTCAAGTAATTCATACTTATCTCTTTTCTCATAAAACTTATTTAAATCTTCTTCACTTACTGTTTTAAATAAAAATAAGGATATCTTTTCTAAATAATCAGCAATATAAATTCTTGAAATTGGGTTTAGAGAAACATAAATTATGGTAATTAAAACTAATAAAAGCTCAACTAGGAGTATGCGTTTCATTCAGAAATTTAAATTGAAGTTCCTTTTTTGAGCTTTGACGAGGAATCATTTTCTGGAAAAATCTGTTTTATATTTTCTGGAAAGAAAAACTCTAATTGCCTCCTTAAATCACCTTCATATAAATAGTCTTTTGTTGAGACTTTAAAAGTACCTCTTACTAATCGAACATTTATTTTTTCCTTTTTACCTGCCTCATTAATTCTTGATAAAACTAATTTAATTGGCTTATCTTTTGGTCCTTTTATGAGAGAAACAGCTTCATTTATACCCATTCCTTTAGTTGATTTGCCATCTATTTTTATAATTACATCATTTGGTTTAATGTCAGCTGAAGCAGCAGGTGAATCATTTATTACAGATTGAATAGTTAATTCAGCAGTGTCACTATTGAGAAAAAGCCTTATTCCAATCCCTGATATTTCCTTATCTTTTTTATGAGATAGTTTTTTATTAGTTTTCACACATCCTGCATAATCTCGTGCTTCTAAACATTTTTTATGTAATTCATCAGATATTTCAGCATTAACAGCAGTTGGTAAAGCGAGGGCAGCTAGTAATGGGAGTAGTAAGCGTTTCATTTATTTAACAATAATTGAGCCTCCCATCCCAAAAGGTGCATGAGGAGAACAAACATAATAGTATTTCCCAGCTGATACACCCGTTGTGTTCCATGATAGTTTTCCATCTTGAGTTCCAGAGTTACCTGATAATGTTCCTGTCGTTACTTGATCACCGCCTCCACGGGAAAATTCAGTCTTTATATAAAACGGATGACTAAACGCATCAACATTAAAAACAATAGTATCTCCTTTATTAACAGTAACTGTAGGATCATTCCCACTTACAGATCCATTTTTATCTTTACCACTAAGAATATAGTTTTCTATACTTTCTGCTGAAACATCAATATAGTAAGTCTCTGACTTTGCATTCGCTGGAAATGAAAAACCTAAAAGCAAAGGCAATAATAAAAGTGAACGCATAAACTTAAGGAAATTATGTAAACATATTAAAAAAAAAAAGGAGCTAATTGCCCCTTATTTTAGATCGACTGTCAATTATTCAATAAATAACGACCACCAGCTATTAGGTGGAAAGAATCGAGTTCATCCTATTAGGGGAACACAACAAATCTTATTTAACACAACAAGCTTAGCTGGATATCCCTTAGAGATATCACTTCTAAGTACTACCACTAACTCTTTAACTAGACTTAAAAGTAATACTATTACTGGGTTTAAAAGCGATAGTCCCCTTTAGAGGAGGAACGATGGCACCCTATAAGGGGGAGGGGGAGAGGAAGACAACAAATACATAAAATCCCCTTTATTAATATCCACTTAATGGATATTCATCAAGCACCTCCAGTAACAAGTTAAATAGTATTAATAGTATTAATAGTGTTAATAGTGTTAATGGTGTTAATAGTGTAATTAAGTAATTAAGACGTGGTGGTAAAAGTGATAGTAATTATTAGGGAACATAAGGAAAAATAGAATAGCTCTAAACTTTTGGGGAAAATTTGTGAGTGTCTTATTTACATGTAGGAATACACGATTGCCCCCATACCACCCCTCGAAAACTACTCATAAATAATTAATCAATTAACACTTAAAAATATGGACAGAACACAACAAATAAAAGAAGCTCACCCTTGGCTTTCCTATGACGAAGTAGTGAAGGTTCTTCTCTACCATCATCAGGGTTCAATGTGAGTACAGAACCTCGAAAGAAACGGGCTTGAGGGATCGATAGAAGCGTTTACAAAGCTCGTTAAATCTAAGAGCAGGAAAGCCCTTGAACCCTTTGTAAAGTACGTTCTAGACGTGTACTACAACGGTGTAGATGAGTATTACAATCAGATAGAAGAATCAAGTAGAGAAGAGTCTTTCGAGCGGAGATGGAATAGGGCAAGAGCTATCCTCTTAAAGAGCGAATGACTTCAAATTTTTATATTGCTTGTAGTACATAGTTCTTATGAGAGAGCACAAAACCTAGTAATAGTTTTAATTTTTAACCTCTATGTGAACAGATAATCAATTCTGTGTGAACAGCAAGGTCGAGAATCAAGCTATAACAAGGATTTTATTTAGCTCTAAAAGATAAAGAAAAAAAGATCTGTATCCAGCGATCTGTTTCTATGTTTTTATACGGTAAATTAGATTAAATAAATCGATGATTTGAACGCTTGCAGAAAGGACTCAATACTCACTCTGTTCACACACCGTCCACACCTCGTCCACACTTTTTATTGATTAAAATCCCATCAAGAAAAGCCTTAAAAAGTTAAATTTGGTACTGACAAATATTTTAAAAATAAATATTATAAGCCTAAATAATTTTCTAGGAATTTAAATTCATGATTAAGAATTTATTCATAGCAATAGCTTTTGCTTTGATGCTCATCAACCCAAGTATTTCTATAGCTGCAGAATCTCCTGTAGATGTACAAGAAGTCTTTGCAAGTTCTGAAACTATGGATGGTGATGCTCTTAAATATCCAAAAGGAAAAGCAGAAATAAGATTACAAAGAGTCGAATTAGCTGAGGGAGGGATAGTCCCGCTCCATTCTCATCCAATTCCATTATTAGGCAATGTTGAGCAAGGTACGATTGTTGTTAAAAGACAAGGTATGGAAGATCTTACCTATACAGCAGGGGATACTTTTATAGTTGGTCCAAAGACACCAAAACATACAATGGGTAATGCAAAAACTGATAATGCAATAGTTTGGTTCGCAGCAATTGGAGCAAAAGATGTCCCAATTCTAATTCCTGCAGAAGGATAATCTTTAACTTTGAGTCGATAATTTTTGATTTAATTTAAATCAACGGGGACTATTCAAGTCCCCTATTTTTTTTCTTTATTTATTTAGGGCTAAAAAAATCTGAATCAAGCGATCTGTTTCTATGTTTTTATACGGTAAATTAGATTAAATAATCAATTATTTGAACACTTGCAGAGAAGACTCAATACCGACTCTGTTCACACACCGTTCACACATTGTAACTTTCTTATAACTAACTGATATGACTGAAGTAAATTACTGGCTAATGAAAAGTGAGCCAGTCTGATTTCAGAGTGGATCTCAAGGATTTGTGATTTTTTACCCAAACTTTACCCAAACTTTTAAACTT
>CACKJM010000026.1 GCA_902600475.1 uncultured Prochlorococcus sp. | reverse complement strand
GATTTTAAACTTGAAATAAAGCGGAACTTGTTTGATCAGAATAAATCATCTAACAATTTGGTTTCTAATAATTCTGTTCCTAATAACTCATTTGACAAGCAAATAATTCCAAACCAAACATCCATAAATGAAAATGTTTCAATCTCAAATGTGCCAGAAACTTCTCAAGTTGCCCCTCCTGGACGCTCAGACCTTACTGAAATTACTTCTCCTATGGTTGGCACCTTTTATAGGGCTGCAGCGCCTGGTGAGGATCCTTTCGTCGAAGTAGGAAATATTGTTAAAGTTGGCCAAACTATCTGTATTTTAGAAGCGATGAAATTGATGAATGAAATTGAATCTGAATTTAATGCTGAAATAGTAGAGATTCTCGTTGAAAATGGAACCCCGGTTGAATTTGGTCAAGTTTTAATGCGTGTTAAGCAGTCTTGAATTTTTAGTAAACTCAACAGCAGTTTTTATTGCCTCAATCATGCTTTGAGATTGAGCTACTCCTTTGCCTGCAATATCAAATCCTGTTCCATGATCTGGAGATGTTCTTATAAAAGGTAAGCCTAGTGTGGTATTAACTGAGTAATTAAGGGCGATAACTTTCATTGGTATTAAACCTTGATCATGATACATAGCAAGAATTCCATCATGTTTTTCAGTATCTTTGTTTCTCCAGGCTTTTGCAGAAGAATTCCAACAACTATCAGGAGATAAAGGCCCTAATAATTTAATATCTTTATTTTTCTCATTCCAAGAAATTAATGCATCATTCAGCCAATTTTTTTCTTCATTACCTAAAAGGCCTTCTTCGCCAGCATGAGGATTTAATCCTGCAACTTTTAAAGTAGGATTCTCGATATAAGCACTACAAAACTTTTTTAAAAGATCTAATTTCGAGTGGATTAATTCTATTGTTAGTAGTTTAGGTACCTCGCAAAGAGCTACATGAGTTGTAGCGAGTAAAGTATTAAATCTCCAACCTGTAATTGGTGACTTAGCAGTAAATAACATTCCAACATTTTTTACTCCACATGATTTTGCTAATACTTCGGTCTGTCCAGAGAAATGATGACCTGCTAATGACCATGATTTCTTGCAAATAGGGCCAGTTACAAGTGCTGAATTAGGATATTGTTTTACAATTTCAATTGCTTTGATTAGGTATTTGAAACTTGAATTTCCATAACTTGATTTAGAAGGTTTATCAGATGAAGAAATTTCGAGATCATGAATTTGTAAATTATTTGGATTGGCGATATTTTTTAATCCTAGAGATCTAAGATGTTTATATGTATTTTGTAAATTTTTATTGGAACCAACTAATATGTAGTCAATATTATCTGGTAGTTGCTTAGAAAATAGTGCTTTTAAAATTATTTCAGGTCCTATACCAGACTCATCTCCAATACTTAATACAACTTTAAATTTATTATTTTCACACTTAAAGTTCATAGGAAGGTTTCAGGATCATTACTTTTAAACATTCAAAAAACAATTTTTTAGTCCTAATTTGTAGTTTTTATAAATTAGTTTATATCCGAGTGTTTTGCATAACAATTTATTAGAAACTCTTCTATTTTCCATCCAAAAAGATTTAGCAATAGGCGATAAATCGTTTTTTGCATCCTCAAAAAAAATTGGCTCTGGCATTTTAACTCCAAGTAAATCATAACAATATTGAATTACTTCTATTTGAGAACAGGGTTCATCGTCGCCAATATTGATGATTTGATAAAACCTTAAAGTATCTTTATTTTGCAATAGATAAATAATTGCATTTGCAATATCAGCGACATGAATCCTGGAAAATACCTGATCTTTTTTTAAAATTACGCGAATTTTGTTATTTTTGATTGCTTCAAAAGTTGATCTTCCAGGTCCATAAATACCTGGTAACCTAAAAATTTGTACCGGTAAACCTGATTCAATCCATTCTTTTTCGCAATTTAATCTTTTCTGACTTCTTTTTTGAAAAGGATTAGGAGGGTCTATCTCAGAAACCCAATCACCTTGAGTATTGCCATATACGCCTGTGGTAGATAAATATCCAATCCATTCAAGTGATAAAGTTTTTAGTTTAGTTTTAAGACTTTTCAATACTGGATCATTACCATTTTTGTCCGGAGGTATGCAGCTAAGAATATGAGTTACGCCATCAAAAATTTCTTTTTTAGGCATTATGTTTGCCTCACTGTTAAAAACAAAGCTATCAGGATCTTGATTTATAGATCTTGAACTAGTTAAAACGGTAAAACCCAATCTTCTTAGGGTTTTTGCAAAGAAATTACCGCTGTAGCCGCATCCTAAGATTAAAAATTTATTTTTTTTGCTGAGTGAACTTGCGATATTGTTCATAAGGCATTATAGTAGTACATATGTATTAATTAATGATGAAGACAGCTGTTAAACCTAATTTGAAATCAAAAACTTTTTGTAGTAGCAAAATTTATGTTTGTCTGAAAGAAAAAGAAATAGGTTACATTAGCTTTAAATTCTACCAAAGGTTATTAGTGATTCTCATTTCGTTGTCTGCAATTTTAATATTCCCTGAATCTCCAAGAAATTTTGAAAATATATGTGAGACTTACAACTCTAGAAGAATGTGCAATGTTTGGTAGTTAAGCAGCTTTATATTTCGATTCATTTATCTCGCAATTTTTCTTATTAATTTTAAATTTTGGATTAGCCCATTGTAATAATCTTATTGCTAATCTTAAATCACCTTCTAACCAAGCTCTAATAGCCATTGCTCTTCTAGGATCATAAAATTTTTGTTTTCTGTACCAATACAAAGCATTTTCATCTGATTTATCTCCATTACAAGAAAGACATGCTGGCACGCAGTTTTCTGTTGTACTCAAGCCACCCTGGCTTCGTGGTAATACATGGTCTATAGACTCAGATGGTTTTCCACAATATATACAACTTTTCCCAGTAAACCTATGAATTGATTTTCGCCATTGTCTAAATCTGAACTTGGGACATAAATCCTCTAAAAACACCGCATCGTTAATATGCATTCAGACTATTTAATTAAATAAATAATGGCTTGATTACGTAAAAAGTCAATATTTATTTTTATTTTTTATCTTAAATTTGCCCGTTAAAATTTAATTTAGTGTTAACAGATACAAAATAAAATTTATTGAATTTTTCGTTAAAAATATTATCTTTTTTGGGAAAATCTATTAGTAACTATATCTCTCAAGAGTTTCTTCAGGAAACTCTTCATTAGCTTCTTCTAATTCTTTTTCTAATCTTTTTCTTTTGTTTTCTCTATCTTTAGACTCTTGTTCCCTTTTTTCTTCTTCTTTTTTTAAATCTCTTATTAGTTTTCTATTTGGATGAAGATTATCTAGGTATTCAACACAATAGCTGAAGTTTTCTCTATCTCTAATTACTGATTCAGTAATTTGTGCTGCTGCTTGTTTAGGCGAGACTTTGAAAAACCCTCCTTTTTGTTTTTTTATATATGTATATGCTGCCTCCCAACTACTTTCATGATCATTCCCTCCATCTCTCATAGTACAGAAAATTTCTGCCCCAAATGAGCCTGCGTTTACTTTGGAAATTTGAAGTGTTAATGGACATATTATTCCTAGGGTTAAAAAAATTGATTTTTTTTTAAATCCTTGCATTTAATTTTTGTCTTCCTTTTAAAAATATCTTTTATTGGAAATATGTCTATAGGAATTTAAGATTTTATTATTCCAAATAAATTCAAAAATTTCACAACTAAAGGAAGAATTAGAAGCACAGTAATCAACCTGACTGCATGGAGAGTTGCGACTGCAGCTCCTACTCCATATTCAGAGCCTACAAGACTCATTCCGCTGATGCCTCCTGGAGCAGCACCAAGAATTGTTGTTATTACATCTAGATTGAGTAATCTACTTGTCCATAATCCAATTACTAATCCTGTAATAACTAACGTAAAAGTTATTAAAATGGCAGGCCTCCATAAGCTTTGAAGATCAACTAATGAGTCTTTGGTTAAAGATGTACCAATAACTGTTCCAATCCCAATTTCTAGTATTGTTCTTGTACCAATTGGCCATTCTGCTACGTCAACTTTCCCGCTGATGCTAAGTATGCTTGCCCCTATTAAAGCTCCTGCAAGAGGCGCCGCAGGTATACCTGTTTTTAGGGCTAAAGCTCCAAAAATCCCACCTGCAAATAGATAATAAATTAGGTTTATGTTTGGCATAAATTTTAAAAGTGTTTGGACATAATATTAGAAAAATTTTTTTTTTGCTTGGGTTTATAAACAAATTATATTTTGTTTTTCTCTCGTAATGTCCCCTTTTATTGGCATAATATTATTTAAAGCATGAATATTTATGTCTTCACAAGTTTCATTCAAATCTAATAGAAGTCGCATAAAGAAAAAATTATCTTTTTTTGAAGGTGGCCACCAGCTTGAAAAGTTGGAGTTTGCTCTAGCAATAGCTCAAACTAAAGGAGATGAAAAAAAATCAATAATCCTAAGAAAAAAGATTATTGAGTTAGGCGGAAATGTTGAAGAGCCCGGGACTTAGTTTAATTTTTCTCAAGATATTTTGATGCAACTACTAATGCTTCACCAACTTGTTGTGCAGTAATTTTATTTTGATTAAAAAGTGTTTTACTAATTGCAGAAATAACTGTAATTATGTCTCTATCGTTTATGTAACCTAGGTGACCGACTCTGAATATTTTCCCTTTCAAATGATCTTGAC
The DNA here is from genome assembly GCA_902600475.1 of uncultured Prochlorococcus sp. Lineage (GTDB taxonomy): Bacteria > Cyanobacteriota > Cyanobacteriia > PCC-6307 > Cyanobiaceae > Prochlorococcus_A. The sequence goes on along the minus strand of CACKJM010000026.1, from coordinate 7,886 downwards.
CACCAGCAAGTAGAATATCAAATTTGTTTTTTATTGTTTTTCTAAACTCTTCGGCGTCTATTTCGCCAGTTTTTATTGCAGTAATCGAAGGACTTAAATAATTTTCATCAGCAAATAATTCTAAGTTTAAGGCTTTTATCGAATTGCTAATAGCTAATTTATGTCTATTATGCCTGAGAAAAATGTTTTCTAATCCTTCCTCACGCATCATTTTTAAAGCTTCATCTAAAGCAAAAACCAAATTAACTGCTGGAGTATATGGATTACTGTTACTTAAGAGACTTTTTCTATAGGATTTTAAATTTAGATAAAATTTAGGTAAATTAGATTTTTCTGCAGCTTCCCATGCTTTTTGACTCATAGATATAAAACTGAGGCCTGGCGGTATCATGTATCCTTTTTGTGATCCTGAAGCAACGATATCTAATTCCCAATGGTCTACTGGTACATTGCAAGCCCCAATACTTGTTACACAGTCAACAATAGATAATGCTGTCTTATGTTCCCGAATATATGAACTTATAGTTTCAAGATCATTAATTACACCTGTTGAGGTTTCAGAATGAGTCAAAATAACTGCTTTTATTTCTTTTTGTTTATCTTCTTCTAATACCTTTTTGAATTCTTCTGGATTCAGTGGATTACCCCATTTTGAATCAATTTTTATTACTTCCAAACCAAATTCTTTAGCAACTTTTACCCATCTTTCGCCAAATTTTCCATTTTCTCCACAAATTACTTTATCTCCTTTACTTAAGGTATTGATTATTCCAGCCTCCATTGCTGCAGTACCACTACCAGTAATTGTTAGAACATCATTTTGAGTTTGATGAAGCCACTGCAAATTTTTAGTAGTACTTTCTACTAGATCTTGGAATTCTTTACTGCGATGGCCTATTGGATGCTTACTTAATGCTTGTAAAACTTTTTCTGGAACTGGTGTAGGTCCAGGAATCATCAATGATAATTTTTGTTGTATGGCCACTTTTTGTTAAATAGGTCATTCTTAGATTAGTTCTCATTATGTATTTTTCAATTACTTGATTTGAAAAAAGGATTTTCTCTACCTTTATGGGTTGCTGGAGCTGCTAGGTCAGCATTAAAAAAACTAGTAGGGTTACCATTTGAGAATTATGAACTCATAAAAATTCCTAATGAAAAGAAAGAAATAAAAATTGAGATTCATTCTGTTGGTTTACTTAAAGATCATTCCCATGCATTAGGAATTTCCTTCGCAAAGTCTGGCTTGGATCTTGACATTACACAAAACTTAGAAATATGGACAATAGCCTCCTTAGAAAAAATTTCATTTAATGATCCTGTTCAAAAAATTCCAATAAATATTATTGCAGGATATGGTGTAGGAATAAAAGCGGATACATCAGAGATATGTATTTCTGATTTTGCAAAAGAAGTTTTATATGAAAATTTAATAGATAGTATTCCTGAGGGATTTAATTTGAGATTAGAAATTATTTTCCCAAATGGGAAGTTTTTAGCTGAAAGAACTAGTAATAAGTCATTTGGTATCGTTGAAGGATTATCTATTATTGGTACTTCTGCTGAGACTTATTCGAGTGCTTCACCAGATCAATTAGAAGAGGCAAAAAATAAGCTAACAAAGTTAATTCAAAATGACTTTAAAGGGAAAGTTGTTTTTGTAATTGGTGAAAATGGTTTAAATTTGGCAAAAACATCTAATGTTAATTTGCCAATTATCAAAATTGGAAATTGGATAGGACCATTATTAGTTGATGCTGCAATAAAAAAAGTTAAAACTGTAATTCTTTTTGGTTATCATGGAAAATTAATTAAATTAGCAGGTGGTATTTTTCATACACATAATCATTTAGCTGATGCAAGAATTGAGATTCTTGTTTATATAGCTGTTCAAGAAAAGGTTCCACCTGAAATAATAGTTAAGTTATCTAAGTCAAACAATCTTGAGGATGCATTATTACTTCTTGAGAGGTTTAATAAATCTTTAGTTGAGAAATTATTCAATAATTTATCAAATACGATTGAAAAGCGTTCTTTTGCTTATGTAAATAGATATATAAAAACTGATATGGAAATCGCATCAATCATTTTTGATAGAAGAAGGAAAATAAGGTGGGCAGGAATTCAAGGGAATAAGTATATTTCTTGTTTTCGATGAGATAATTTGTGATTCATTATGCTTTTGTAAATAAATTGAGCTAACTTTTATACATGAGTCAAACATCTTTAAAAAAAGAACGAGATCCCTCAATAATAATTTTAGATTTCGGATCTCAATATTCTGAATTGATTGCAAGAAGAATTAGGGAAACCAATGTTTTTTCACTCGTAGTAAGTAATTGTATTTCAATTGAGGATATTTATGATATTAATCCTAAAGGGATCATTTTGAGTGGAGGACCAAATTCTGTATATGATCAAAATGCTCCTAAATGTGATGAAAAAATTTTTAATTTAGGAATTCCTATTCTTGGCATATGCTATGGCATGCAATTAATGGTCAAAGAACTTGGAGGATCAGTTATTTCAGCAACCAAAAAAGCTGAATATGGTAGAGCACCAATTACTATAGATCAAGAATCTGATCTCCTTTTTGATGTAGAAGATAAATCTATAATGTGGATGAGTCATGGTGATTCAATTAATCGTTTGCCTAATGGATTTAATAAAATTGCTCATACAGAGAACACACTCCATGCTGCAATTTCAAATGATTTAAAGAAATTATTTGGCGTACAATTTCATCCTGAAGTTATTCATTCAGAGTTCGGGATGACGATAATTAAAAATTTTGTTTATAAAATTTCTTGTTGCGCGGCTGATTGGACAACCGAAACCTATATAGATGAAACTATTCCCAGGATAAGAGAGCAAGTTGGTAATAAAAAAGTTTTGCTTGCCTTGTCAGGAGGAGTTGATTCTTCAACTCTTGCTTTTCTTCTAACCAAAGCAATTGGAAATCAGCTTACATGCATGTTTATAGACCAAGGTTTCATGAGAAAAGGTGAACCAGAATTTTTAATGAATTTTTTTGATAAGAAATTTCATATTAAAGTGGAATATATTAATGCAAGGGAAAGGTTTATTGCCAAGTTAAAAGGAATTACTGATCCAGAACAAAAAAGGAAAATTATTGGTGAAGAATTTATTAGAGTATTTGAAGAAGAAAGCAATAGATTGGGTCCTTTTCAGTATTTAGCCCAAGGTACTCTTTATCCTGATGTTATTGAAAGTGCTGGTACAAATATTGATCCTAAGACAGGTGAAAGAATAGCGGTAAAAATAAAGAGTCATCATAACGTGGGCGGATTGCCAAAAGATTTACAATTTAAATTAGTTGAGCCATTAAGAAAACTTTTTAAGGATGAAGTTCGAAAAGTTGGGACTGCTTTAGGTTTGCCAGATGAAATTATAAAAAGGCATCCATTCCCAGGGCCAGGATTAGCTATAAGAATATTGGGAGAGGTTAATAATGAAAAACTTGATTGTTTAAGAGATGCAGACTGGATAGTCAGAGACGAAATTAAAAAATCAGGACTTTACGATGATATTTGGCAAGCTTTTGCAGTATTGTTACCTGTAAAAACTGTAGGAGTTATGGGTGATAAAAGAACTTATTCATGGCCAATAGTTTTACGTTGTGTATCTAGTGAAGATGGTATGACAGCCGATTGGTCAAAAATTCCTTTTCAGATTTTAGAAAGAATTTCTAATAGAATAGTCAACGAGGTGGATTCAGTTAATAGAGTTGTTTATGATATAACAAGTAAACCTCCAGGAACTATTGAGTGGGAGTGACGGATAATTACCTTATTTCATCAATAATGGAACTTTTTGGATTTACGTGGGTTTTACCCAAAAATTTTGTATTAATAAACTCAATGATACCAATGGATTTCACGGGTACAAATAAGGTGGTTTTTTTGAGTGGGAATGAAAAAGAGGCTTAAAAACCTAGTTATTGATTAAAAAAAAGGTTTTACGTGAGGTACTATAAAACAATATTTAAGTTATACATGTGCTTTTGTGCGATAAAATATTGACCTGTTTTATGCAGGTTTTTAATTAGTTTGGATATTAAAGTGCTTAAATAATGTGGGGTGTTGAGAAAGAAAATTAATTTTTATTGAGACCAAATTAATAATGAAAATATGAAAGCCATTTATCTAAATATTGGTGACAATCATCAAAGTATTTCTCATAGTTTTTCCATTTTTTTATGGATGATGTATATAAAGGTTGAATTACTTGAGAAGATGAGGGCGTATTGATTTTGCCCCTTTCTATTGCTGTTTTCCTGTATTTTTTTACATTTTCATCCCATTCAATTTCTAAAAACTCTAATATTTTTAAGGTATGAGAATCAAATTCCTCAATAAGATCCTCATATTTGGATGTAATGAAATCAAGAGCAAGATTTTTCTTATATAAATCCCAAGCATCCATAACCTGATCATACATAATTGATGCTGATTGAAGACTTACTAGGTTTGCCATTGCTAAATTTGGTTTGAAAGTTTGTTGGAAGCAAGAAAGAACAGTGTCATAAGGATGTCTATGTGCAAAAATTATTTTTGCCTTAGGGAAAATAAGATTAATAAGTGGAAGACAAACAGTATTTAATGGTAATTTATCTATAAATAAGTTTGCATTTTTAGTTTGATATTTCTCTAGTAATTCAAAGTATTTTAATTTTAATGTGATTTTATTATCTTCAGAAATATCGAAAAGATTACCAAGTTTTACATTGAATTTTTCTTTAACCAACTTTTCAATAGTAGAAATAAGAGGTTTTTCTTCTATGACTTCGATATCTTTATGGCTTCTAAGGATAGTGTCCAATAGAGTAGTTCCAGATCTAGGAAATCCTATCAGGAAAGCAATATTAGAATCTTTAATTTCATCATTGCATTTATGAAAATTTGTTTTTTTATTTATGATATTTTCTTTATAAGAATTTATATATTCTAAGTATGAATTTTTATTGAGATTTTCATATGATTGGTCTTTTTGACTGTTTTCAAAACAATAGTAAGCAAGATCATAATTTCCCATCTTATCCTCTATGTATGCTTTAAAATTCCAAAATTTTGTTCTAATACTGTTGTTACTTTTTTCTATCCATTCAGGAGAAATATTATCAATTAATTCTTTAGCAATTTGATATTTTTTGTTTCGAAAACTTAGTCTGGCTCGAAAGAGGCTTTGTTCATTTTTGATACTATCTATTTTTTGAAATTCGTCTAATGATTCATTTAATCTCTCTAAATTATTTATTTGTTCATAGTGGTGGAATAGATTGAAATATGAATTTGCTAAATCAGAATTAAGTTCAATTGCTTTACGGTATGATAATTCTGCATCTTCTAATTTCCCAATATTTCTAAAAATATTACCCAGATTTGAATACGTCTCTGCCAAATTAGGATTAAGTTCAATTGCTTTGCGGTATGTAATTTCTGCATCTTTCAGGTTACCCAAATCTTTTAATATGTTTCCAAGATTGGAATATGCATTTGCGAAATCAGGATTAAGTTTAATTGCTTTGCGGTATGAAATTTCTGCGTCTTTCAGGTGACCAAGATCTTTTAATATGCCCCCTAGGTTGTAATGTGCCTGTGCAAATTTAGGATTAAGTTCAATTGCTTTGCGGTATGAAATTTCTGCGTCTTTCAGGTTGCCCAAATCTTTTAATATGTTTCCAAGATTGGAATATGCATTTGCGAAATTAGGATTAAGTTCAATTGCTTTGCGGTATGAAATTTCTGCGTCTTTCAGGTTGCCAAGACTTTTTAATATGCCTCCTAGATTGTAATGTGCTTGCGCAAATTTAGGATTAAGTTCAATTGCTTTACGAGTTGAAGTTTCAGCATCTCTTAATTTCCCTTGATCTCTAAATATAAGTCCAAGATTCGAATGAGAATCAGCGAAATCAGGATTAAGTTCAATTGCTTTACGAGTTGAAGTTTCAGCATCTCTTAATTTCCCTTGATCTCTTAGCAAGATTCCATAATTAGAAAAAACTCGGTAATTAATACATCCTTGATTTATTAAATGTTGATAATATTTTTTTGCCTCTTTTATATCGCCTTTTAAGTGAAAATTAATTGCTTGATTAATTATACGTTCTTGAAAAACTATATTTTTTTTATTTTTTTTCTTCTTAGATTTGTATTGATCTCCAAAACCTTTCATTTTGATAAATAATATTTAATCATTTTTTTAATATTATTATAAAATTTCATGCAAAGGACAAACCTTGATTACTTTTTGAGGAAGAAAAATTGCAGAATTCTCAAATTAACAAATATATTTTAATTTGATATTTCAGACGAATTTTTCTTTGTTTGATAGTTATGATCTGTTTATATAATCTTTTGATTTCGTCTATCAAAGGTGAGTCGCGAAAGTCTACTTTCTTATAGTGCGGATTTGAGCAATTAAATTTTTGATACTAATCAAATCACTTTGAATGGTAAAAATTAGTAGGTTATATTGGGTTGAAATAAATTAACAAATTTTTAAATGAGATTTAAAACCTAATGAGTAAGATTATTGAATTAAGTCGTTCTACTGTTGAGAAATATCTTAGTTGTCCAAGATGTTGCGTACTTGATAAAAAATATAAAATAAAACCCCCATCATTACCATTTACTTTGAATATAGCAGTAGATAATTTATGTAAAAATGAATTTGATTATTATAGAAAAATTCAAGAGCCACATCCTTTATTTATTGAACATGGCATTGATGCCGTTCCTTTCAAACACAGAGATTTAGAATGTTGGAGAAGTAATTTTAAAGGGATAAGATATAAGTCAATTGAACATAATTATAATTTTGGTGGAGCTGTAGATGATGTTTGGCAGAAAAAAAATGGTGATCTTATCATAGTTGATGTAAAAGCAACATCTAGAAATAATTTTGATTGGTCTGAAACTTTTAATAAATACGAATATGCAAAAGCTTATAAGAGGCAATTGGAAATGTATCAGTGGTTATTCCAAAAAAACGGCTTTGCAGTAGCTGAAGAGGCTTATCTTTTGTATTTTAATGGAAAAAAAAATGAAGAGTTTTTTAATAATCAATTAAATTTTGATGTACATCTTATTAAATTAAATTGTTCTACATTATGGGTAGAAAAAAAGATAATTGACACAGTAAAGTTATTACGTTCGGATAATTTCCCTAAACCTTCATTAAATTGTGAATACTGTAATTATTTGAAGAAACGTTGGCATTTATCAATAACTTAATATTCATAGGATAATTTTTTTATATTTCTGGAAAAATAGTGAATAAAAGATAATCTTTAATTAGATTATTAATTTAGGCTTTTGATAAAATCTAAAAATTCTGAAAGAAAGATAACCAATCATCTTCAACAAGATGTAGTCAAAGTATACGGTAAAACAATTTTTATTAACCCCTTTTTATATTGGCGGAGATTTGACGAAAATACTAATAGATGGCTTAGAGAACCTGGTCAAATGTCAGAGGATCAAATTGCACCTAACAGGAATCGTTTTTATCCTGAAATAGATTGGGCTGATTTAAGTAATGAGCAAAAGCTCATAAAAGATTCAACTGTTGAGATGTTTTTAAAAACTCTTGACTTAATAAGTACATTTCATCCTGATCTTAGTTCTGGTCAATTATTAGAAATAGAGAGAAAAATGGCGGTTATAAAAAAGATTCCTTTCGAAAAGTGGGTAACAAAATCTTTCGCCAAAAAAGCGAGATTATTAGAAAATGAAAAAAGGAAATTTCAAAGAGAAAGATTTTTTAGTAGTTGGAGGGAATGGTTTAATCTTGTTAATACTCAACAAGCTATTTTGCCGTTAATCGTTACGATATTTATTTCTTCATTCGTTGGATGGTCTTTA
>CACKJM010000025.1 GCA_902600475.1 uncultured Prochlorococcus sp. | reverse complement strand
AAAAAAAATTTTTATTATAAGTAAAAAAGCAATTGAGTAATTCTGATTTTGATAAAAATGGATTGGACAGGTATGGAATACATTGGCTTCAATATGCTGCTTATGTTGTCTCTGGCTTTGCTATATTTACAACCTGGGCATTTTTTTATGATGAAAGATTCCATAACTTTGTAATGAATATTTTCAGAGTTATTAACTGCAGTGGGTTCAACTGTAATGGAGCATTTTAAAATTCTATGGCTAATCCAGATCAAAAAACAATATTAATTGATAATGCTTTTGAGGAAATAAAAAACATTTGTATAAATCTTCAAAAAGATACTGATGCTTCGAATTCGGAACTTAAAAGTTTACTAATACTTATTATTAATGAATGGGAAGAAAAAGAAGAACAAAAAACTGGTTTTGGATTCAGGTAAAGTTAGCCACTATCTAAGAAGAGACTTAGGCCTCAAATCATTTGAATATGAACAGATTTTTTACTTTTTAAATTTAATATTTATTATTTACATTTTTTTAGAAAGAAATTAAAAAGGAATGAATCTCAATTAGAAGATTCATTCCAGATTTAGCATTAGTTTTATCTAGATTTAAATTTTATTATTAGACTTCTCTGGTGGACTGTCAATCATTAGATCCCTCCTATTCAACTAGTTAAACCTACGCCTTACTTATTAAGAAAGTAAATCAGTAAAAATGCTGATTTATTATTTTTTAGAATGTTTGAATTAAAGATGCCAATTCTGGTGCATCTAATAAAAGTGCAAAAAATGTAAGCACAACTAGTAAAAATATGGAAAAGTAAAATTGAATCATGCTTCAAAATTACTTAAGAAGAATTTTTTAAGTTGTATAAAATAATGCTTTGTTTACATAATTAAATATCTCTACCTAGAGAAGGTTATTTAGAGAATAATTAAGATGCTTCAGTAGAAAATATCGTTCTATTTTTTTGCCAATACTCACAGCCTTTAAGCAAATGATCACCCTGTGGTATACGTTTTTCGTATTTTGGACAGATCAAGATAGTAGCAAAAGTTTCTGTAGTGCTGTAGCGAAAGTGATTGCAAGTAATACAAATCTTTGTTCGTTTTCGTTTTAGGGTAGATTCTTTTAGATATTCCCATTTTGACGGATTTAACTTGATCATGATTACTGGAATTTATTAGTAACAATTTGCCAACCTCCTGAAATTAATTCATTCCATGTTTCAAAAGCACACTGAATAGAATGAAGTCTTGAATTTTTAATTTGGGCTGGTTCACCTAATTCATTTGCATAGAAAAGATGAGTATATACTTTTAAGTTATTAGATGCAGATTTCTTATAACTCTCAAAAAAAATTAATAAACCACTTTTTTTGTTAAACAACCAGCCAGTTGGGGGGTCAATAAGGCTGCCACGATAAAAATAAGTCCGAACATTAGCGACTCCTGAAGTCATGAAGATAATACATGTGTACTACAAATATAAATGTACTACTCGCAGACGTCAAGTATCCCTCCAAATAATTTTTTAAATACTAAAATGACTTTTAAGAAATAATAAGCCGTAAACTTCTTATTTGGTAATAGTGAATACAAGTAACTCCTTGAAAAGGAAAATATCATTTAAAGAGTATCTCCAAAAGAATGCAATGTATCGTAATCCCTTCTATTTAGGATGGAACAAAGGTTGGTCTTTTTTATTTTTTTTAGAGGGTGGCATTGCAAAAATTGAAGCAAAAGGTTTTGGTATTTCTATTACAACAAAAGTTAAGAAAGGAGAATCACCCCTAGAATCTGCGGATAGATTAGTCTCGAAAGAGCAAAGGATTAGAAAATCAAGATATTATTCTTGGATTAAATCTATTAATGAAAAAAACAATAAATTAACCAATCCTTAGATTTCTAAAGTAACTTGTTGACAATCATTTAAAATAGAAAATAGTCATTTATTTTTCGTGTCCAATAAATTTTATGAATGGTGGAAAAACCATAGAAAAGTTGTAACCTATGGGGCTTTTATCATCTTGTTTGGTTTTTATTTATCTCCTGTTGTCAAAGAAGCAAAATATAAAAACCAATGTATTATGTACTCTACTGAAGGAGCTTTAACTAAATTTAATAAGGACGATATAGGAAAAACTTTACTAGAAGAAACAGGTTTGAATATTGATGAACTAGCAAAGATTGAAGGTTATAAGAATTGCATTAAATAAAAAGATCGCAAAAATTCGCTGAGTTTTTAAATGATTAAAGGTATGTTTAAACTTATTTTATTAATATTATTATTTGGATTTATATCAATAAGTCCAAAAACAAGATATTTGGTTGGCATAACTCTAAAAGAAATTTCTTCATTTCTTTTATGGACTGTTAAATATGAAGATAGAGAAAAATGGATTATAAATAAACCAAGTTGGATACCTTACCAAAAACTTAAGCCATCGTATTAAATGAAGACTTATTTAGAAGAACGAATTGAATGGTATGACGATAATTATAGAAATGGTAATGCTTTAATCTCTGATAAGCAGTTCGACCAACTTGAAAAAAATTTATTAAGAACAAACCCTAACTGTGATTACTTTAAAAAGAAAAATAAATTAGTTTTACCTTCATTAGAAAAGAATTCAATAGATGAATTTTTGAAAGGATTATTAGTAGATACCAGATTATTAATTGAACCAAAAATTGATGGTTGTGCTATTGCTTTGCAATATAGGGATGGAACCTTGGAGAAAGCAATTTCAAGAAAAGGGGCAGACGTTACTAGTAAACTTATTAAAGTCCAAGACATTCCCAATAATCTCCCTTTACGAGGAGTCCTTCAAGTTAGAGGTGAATTATATGCACCTAACCAAGGTCCAAATATCTCCCAGAGAATCGCTTCCGGATACCTAAGAGCTAAAGAAGGATTTTCTGAAAGTCTTAGCTTCTGCGCATTTCAAATACTTAATTCAACACTTAACCAATATGAGTCCAAAAAGAGTCTTTCAAAGCTTGGCTTCACGATCCCTCAGGATATTTCATGCAACTTTACGAGCCAAGTTGAAGTATTTAGAAAGCTTTGGCTAGAAGGGAAGCTTTTTAGTAAATATCCAACGGATGGAATAGTAGTAAAAATAAATTCTAGAAAATTACAATTGATTAGAGAAAAATCAAATTTAGATTATCCTTATTGGCAAGTGGCAATAAAACGTTAATGGAATTAATACACCAGATTTTTCCTACTTGGCATATTTACTTGGATATGTTTTTGGTTGGCTTTGTAACTTACGGTTTTCTAAGGGTTAAGAAAAAAATAAAAACTAAATAAAATTTTTAAATCATCCGTGATCCTTAAGCATAGATTTAAGTTGTTCGATATCTAATTGTTCCAGATAATTTCTCATTGCCAACCAAGATCTTCTGCTTTCTAACTTTCCACTTTGTTTAAATAAATTTGCGGAAACTTGATCTATCAATTCTTTATGAGTCATATTTATATTCTTCATCAAGCTCAATGACAACACCATTAAAAAATTCTGCTAATAATTTTGATGGGTCTTGCATAGATATCTTTCTATCTACTTTTGATAATTTCTTTTTGATTGGATTTAAGTTAGTCATACAGATTCAGGTAATTCAAGTTCTTCAAAAGTCCAACCCTCTAATTGAAGGTCATGCCATTTATCCCAGGCATTATCCAAATACATTTGAGTGGATGATTTAATTGCCATTGGCTCACCAAGATGATTTGCATAATATGTATGAGCAAAAATTCTCATACTATTTCTTGGAGATTTTTTATTCCTTATAAATAAAATTAATCGGCTGCGGTCTGGGCTAAGCAACCAACCACTTGGGGACTCATTACGATAACCGTAAGAAAAATTAGTCCAAACATTAGCTCCTCCTAAAGTCATTACTTAGTAATACATGTGTACTACTAATATAGATACATTAGAGATGGATCGTCAAGTATTTTGGCAAATAAATTATTTACACTGCTAGAGAATAAAAACAGATCAGTTATTCCAAAAAAATAAAATACCCATCAAAAGCCTGTCATAACAGGCAGTTTGATAGGTAATACCGGATCCCCGTCAGTTCTCTGCTGCATCGACCTGGAAATGCCAGAAGAGGATTCAAAGTGGGCTTTCGTTTCCGATTACAAGATCGGTTTACTACCGCATCACGACAGTCTCCTCATGTCGAAAGAGAGTCAGATCAGAGCACATAAAGAAGAACTTAACCAAAGATCCAGTAATCTAACTCTAACTTATTTTTTTATGCATTTGGAGATGGCCAAATGTCTCTTACCATAGTTAATAAAACTTGAGCTTCATCATATCTTTCTGCATGCGTTTTACCATTTAATAAAAATGTGATGTGAGCCATTTTTCTTCCCAGAATTTCGCGAGATTTGCCATAACAATGAATATTAGAACCCTCAATTTCAGATAACATTTTAATTCTGGTTTCCATTGAGATTGGGAAATTCTTTTTTAATCCAAGTAGATTTATCATAATTGCACCTTCACAGTTCATTTTTATTTCAGGTGGAATTATCCCAGAAGAAATGCAAACATATTGATCAAACTGACTTGAAGTGCAAGCTTCAATAGAAAAATGAGCTGAGTTATGTGTTCTTGGAGCTATTTCATTAATTAAAAGACCATTATCTCCATAGAAGAATTCAATAGCTAAAACTCCAACGTAATTAAGTTCATTGACTATTGAAGAGAAAATATTTATTGCAAATAAGTTCAAATCATATTCATTTGTTCCAGGTGCAAGCACCCAATCACAAACATGGTTTGATTGAAACGTCTCAACTATTGGAAAGAATCTTATCTTACCGGTCCTATCTCTTGAACCAACAAGAGCTAGTTCTTTTTCATACTCTATCCATTCTTCTATTAACCATTCATTAGAGTTATTTTCTGTCAAAAAAGAATCTAAGTCTTCTTTTGTCTTTATTTTTCTGTTCCCTTTGCCGTCATATCCACCTTTATTTGATTTTGCCATCAAAGGAAAAGTCCAATTATTGATTTCCTCATCCGAGAGATTTTTAAAATCTTCAATACTTAACCATTTTGGGCAGGGAATATTCATTCTGTCTATTAATTTTTTTTGAGAAAACCTATCTACTAATGGCTTAATTGCATTAAGGCTTGGAACAAAAATATCGTTATTGTCAATTAAATTTAATTTATCAATTTTTATCCATTCATTTTCAAAAATTATTTTTTCACACTCATTAATTAATGATTTATTACCTCTTATCTTTAAAGGATCAGCTTCTATGACATGATCTGCTTTTAAACCAGCAGGATCATCGCAAGATTTTGTTTGCACACATACCTCTAAATCTCTTTTTTTTGCTGCCTCGGTTAACATCAAAGCCAGTTGACCACCTCCAATTATTCCTAAGGAATAATTTTTCTTAATATCGTTTATATTTTTTTTAAAACTCATAGCATGATTTTATTACCATTTCTAATTCTTAACAACTGAATTTTTAAGGATCTAGAGCTTAGATTTTGCTAATATATAAATTATTTAATACCAAATATTTATAAATTTTAACTAGGTAATCAATTGTGAATAAGAGAAAAATATTAGTCCCATTAGGTGATAAGTCATACGAAGTAACTCTAGAAGCAGGGATACTGAATAATATCAGCGAAGAACTTTCAAAAGTTGGAATAACAAAGAATAGAAAAATACTTGTTATTTCAAATAAAGAAATTTCAAATTTGTATGGAGAAAAATTCTTAAATAATTTAAAAGATAATAAATTTCAGGCCAAAATGTTCCTCATCAAAGCTGGAGAATCATATAAAAACTTAAAAACCTTAAGTGAAATATATGATGCTGCATTTGAATTTGGCTTAGATAGAAATTCTATAATTATTGCCCTTGGAGGAGGAATTGTTGGAGACATAAGCGGTTTTGCAGCTGCGACTTGGCTGAGAGGTATCGAATATATTCAGATTCCCACAACATTATTATCAATGGTTGATTCATCTGTGGGAGGAAAAACTGGAGTAAATCATCCAAGAGGTAAGAATTTAATTGGGGCTTTCAATCAACCTAAAGCAGTTTTTATTGATCCAGAAACTTTAAAAAGTTTGCCCAAAAGAGAATTTAGTGCAGGGATGGCCGAAGTAATAAAATACGGAGTAATAAGAGATAAAGAACTTTTCGAATACTTAGAAATTGAAAAAAACAAAAATGAACTTATAAATCTCAAAAATGAATATCTAATTAAAATAATTAATAGTTCAATTAAAACAAAGTCTCATATTGTTTCTCAAGATGAACATGAAAATGGTGTTAGAGCAATATTGAATTATGGTCATTCTTTTGGTCACGTTATTGAAAATTTATGTGGATACGGCGAATTTCTTCATGGTGAGGCAATATCAATTGGTATGAATATTGCGGGGAAAATAGCAATTGAGAAAGGGTTATGGTCTAAAGAAGAATTAGAGAGACAGAAGAATCTTTTGAAGAATTATGATCTTCCTACCGAGATACCTAAAATAAATAAAGAAGACGTTCTAACAATACTTATGGGCGATAAAAAAGTTCGTGATGGCAAAATGAGATTTATATTACCGAAAGAAATTGGTGCTGTTGATATATATGATGACGTAGAAGATTCATTATTTTTAAAGTTTTTTTCTTAACGCAAACAGGTTGAATTTATATTCATTTTCTTCTCATTAAACTTTTTAAAAACAAACCACTTAAAATCACCTAAACAAACAGGATCAACGAGTCTAAGTAATGCTTCTCTTCTTAGAAGGGCATTTGATAAATCCTCTTTAATTTCTTTCTGAATCCCATAAAGTCTCTCTGCCAATCCAAGTGCCAACAAAGCCTCTCCTTGTTTAGTTATTCCAACAGTATCAAATCCAAGAGTCTCAGCATCATTAATTAAAGTTTCTATGCACACATGAGATGTTAAATCGCAATTCCCAGGAGAATCTAGGACATTGTTCGTCATTTTTTGATTTTCATAAGAAACTATCGTCCCATCAGAATTCTTAGAGGTGTAGTATTTTTTGGCTTCTTTAGCGTAATCAATTATCAATAAAATACCATTATTGATTTTCCCATAAATAGCTTCTAACCATTTTGAGTTATCTACATGCCATTCTGTCGTCCATCCTTCATGAGCATCTTCAGGCGGAATAATGATTCCCAACTCACTTTTAGCAAGTTCAATACTTTTTCTCAATTCACTTGTAATTTGCATTTCATCAAAATATAATTTATGTGATTTTTTGTCTATAGAAACTGCTTGTCGAAGTAATTTTCCTTTTGAAAAGGTTATTCTCTCAACTGGCAAAGCATCCAAAACCTCATTTGCTAGAACTATTCCATTTATATTATTTTCCTCTACTTCATCCAAATCTTTCCATAAAATATCAATACCTATGTTCAAAAATTCTTCCAATTTATTTTTTTGTTTTTCTACCCTTTATTAGGTTCAATAATTACAAAAGAAACTCCTTCTAAAAAATTCTTGCTGTTTTCTAAAAAATATTTAATTAATCCACTCATAAAGCTTCCATCTCCAGCTCCAAATTCAGTTACTGCTAATTTCTGATTAGATAAAAAACTATTTTTGAACTGAATCAACCAATCTTCTATTTGTTTACCAGTCAAATAAGCAAAATCACCAGATAAAGAGGGTGATGTGACAAAATCTCCTCGAACGCCTAACTCAGCTTTGCCGCTTCCGTAATAACCATTAATAGGATCATTTAATGCAAAATTCATAAAGTCATAAAAACTTATAGTGCCACCCATTTTTATTATTTTTTTTACTAACCAATCTGGATTATTCGCGGGTAAGCTATTCATCGGCGAAAATATAAAGAGACAAAACTTATTTATGCCTTCAAAGATTAACTATTTTTTAGGAATATTTCTATCTATATTAGTTTTAATTTCACATAAACCCGTTTTCGCTATAAACAATCCAAATCTCTTGCCTGAAGAAAAAACACCAGTAATTGATTTAGCTAAAACATTAAGCCCCAATCAGAAAAAATCTTTAGAGGAAAAGCTCAACAATCTAGAAATTGAAAGTGGGTGGAAAATTAAATATTTATCTCAGTTTGAGAGTTCACCTGGTAGCGCAATAAAGGACTATTGGGATTTAGATGAGACAAGTTTGTTGATAGTTGCGGATCCTAGAGGGGGAAATTTGCTGAACTTTAACGTCGGAGAGGCTTATTTTAATTTTATGCCAAGGTTATTTTGGGTTGAACTTCAAACAAGATTTGGCAACCAATACTATGTTAAAGATCATGGTGAGGATGGTGCCGTATTAGATGCAATTGATTCAGTAAAGATTTGCCTCGAAAGAGGAGGATGCCAAGTTGTCCCTGGCCTACCCAAAGAGCAATATATTTGGACTTTATGTACATCTATTCTTGGAGGTTTAGTGGCAGGTTTTGCATCTGCTCCAAGAAAAGAAGGTCAAGTCATATCAATTGGATTTTTAGCTCTTCTTTCCCCCTTATGGGGAATGTTATTTGGAATTTTTGGTTTGGCACCGATAATATCCAGAACAAATGATTTATTACCTTTATTTAAAAATGGTTTAGCTTTTACAGCCGCAGGAATTGCGGGTTATATCTTGTCTCAAACATTATTTTCAAGATATGAAAAGCCCAAAAATACTTAAAATATAAAAATATCAAATCCTAAAAAAATTTATTTTCTTCACAAATTTCACCAGACTCTGAATACCATCGATGAGAAACATGACTTAATCCCGCTTTTTCAAACTCAATCCATGAAAAGTTAATTAGTAATTTCCCATTTTCATCAGTTTTATATCTTGGCACTACAGCAGTATTGAAATAAATTGTCCCTTTGCTATCAATTTTAAACATCTCTCTTAAACCAAGATTTCTTTTAAGCCGATTGTGCATATGACCAAAAATTACAAGATCAACTTTTCTTCTCTTTTGTATTTGAGATATAGCAACAGACAAATCTCTATCTCCCCAATCCAAAGAGGGTGATTTCCAGTCTTTCCCACAAATGCTTTTAGGTTCTGAACCTAAACCCGAAGGGCCAGCATGAGACATAATTATTAAAGGTATATCTTCAACAGTCTTTTCCGAACATTCGATAATTTTATTTATTGAATCTTGTTCGGTGATAGGTCCATAAACACCTATAACTTCTTTTGAAAGATAATAGCCTCCGCCAGAACTACATGGTCTTGCAGACAATAAATTTATTTGATTATTAAAAATTTTCAAATCCCATGCACAATATTTTTCACCTAGAACACGTATCTGCTTTGAGAGAGTTTCGCCAGTAGAATCTTTCCCTCTATCATGATTTCCTAAAATCACAAAAGTAGGAATTTTGATCTCATTGATTTTTTTAATTATTTTGACACTTCCATCAGAAATATCACCAACAAATAAAACAATATTTGGTTTGATAATCGATAAAACCTTCAAGTCTGATTCAGACCATTGACCATGACAGTCACCAACAATAGCAATTTTTAAATTTGTCAGAATTTTTTCTGTTTAAAGGCATATAATCTATTTAGAGATATTCTAAATCCTGACCAGTATAACTTCTACTGCAAAACAGAAATCAGTTCAAAATGAAGAGGATTTGATTTCTGAAATAAAGGAGCGTTGCGAAAAAGCTAATGCTATTATTCTTGCGCACTATTATCAAGCTCCAGAGATTCAGGAAATTGCAGATTTTATAGGCGATTCATTAGATCTATCTAGGAAAGCTGCAAATAATGACGCAGATATAATAATTTTTTGCGGTGTGCACTTTATGGCCGAAACTGCAAAAATACTTAGCCCTAATAAAACAGTCCTATTACCAGATATTGACGCAGGATGCTCATTAGCAGACGATTGTCCCTCAGATAAATTTCAAAAGTTCAGGGAAGAAAATCCAGATCACTATGTCGTAAGTTACATAAATTGTACTGCAGAAGTAAAAGCTCAAAGTGATCTGATATGTACAAGTAGTAATGCAGTCTCATTAATTAAAAAGATACCTGAAGAAAAAAAGATAATATTTGCACCAGATCAGAACCTTGGGAGATGGGTACAGAAAAATTCAGGAAGAGATCTTAAGTTATGGCCTGGCAGCTGCATTGTTCATGAATCGTTTAGTGAAGAAGCACTTCTAAAATTAAAATATCAAAATCCAGGATCAAAAGTCATTGCTCATCCTGAATGTAGTCAAAATTTACTAATTCTCTCAGACTTTATTGGATCAACAAGTAAGCTGCTTGATTTCGTAAGTAAAGATCCATCTAAAACTTACATGGTACTTACTGAACCTGGAATAATTCATCAAATGAAAAAAAAAGAACCTAACAAAATTTTTATTGAAGTCCCAGATGTAGAAGGTTGTAAATGTAACGAGTGTCCATATATGAAATTAAATACTTTAGAAAAAATTCTAGATTGTTTGAGAAACAATTCCCCGTCTATCGAACTAGACCCAGAAATAATAAGGAGAGCCTATGTGCCAATAAAGAGAATGCTTGATATGAGTAATTAATTTAATGAAAATACTTTATCTTCCTTATTAATTTTTAGGAATGCATTAAGGTTTGTAGTGTCGGGCTTAAATTCGCTTATTTGATTCTTTCTATTAATTATATTTATTAGCTCTTTTTCACCAGCTCTATATTGTTTATCTCTTCTAGTTCCTATCTCTCTTGGAAGTATAGGGTTTATATTCATTTTTACTTCTATGTCTGGAATAATTCCAGATTTGTTTATATCAGTGCCGTTCGGAGTTAAATACTTAGCGACTGTAACAGTTAGACCTGAACCATCAACTAATGTTCTCATAGATTGAACTAAACCTTTACCAAACGTTTTCTTCCCAACTAATTTTCCTCTTTTGTTATCCTTTATTGCACCAGAGACTATTTCACTAGCACTTGCAGAACCCTCATTAACTAATACAACTAAGGGCTTTTTTGTTAGAGCTTGACCGTTTCCTTTCTTTATTTCTTTTAAACCATCTTTACTTACAGTACTTACTATTACCCCTTTGTTAATGAAGTGCCTTGAGATATCAATGCTTGATTCTAATAAACCTCCAGGATTACTTCTCAAGTCAAGAACATATCCTGCGACTTTTTTTGTTTCTAAATCCTTAATAGCATCTCTAGTCTCTTTTGATGCATTTGCATTAAATTGTTTAATTCTTACATAGCCAATTGATAAGCCGTTTTTGGTTTGATTGACTTTACTTGATACAGATTTTATTTCAATTTTTTCTCTTGATAAAATCTTAAAAAAGGATTTAGAACCTCTAAGAATTTCAAGCTTTACTTTAGTACCTCTTTTTCCTCTTATTAATTTTACGGCCTGCTCAATATTCATACCTTCAGTAGAAATATCATCTATGGATAATATTTTATCTCTAGCTTTAATTCCAGCATCAAATGCAGGGGTGCCCTCTATGGGAGAAATAATTATTAAATCATCAGATTCTTTATCTTTAACTATTTGGATACCAACTCCAGTTAATTCACCAGAGGTATCGATTCTCATCTGATTAAATTCCTTAGGTTCTAAAAATCTTGTATAAGAATCATCTAAGTTAGAAAGCATATCTCTAATCGCATCATATGCTTCATTACTATCTGAATATGTTTTTGATAAAACTTCTTTTCTTAGATTAATCCAATTGGACTTTTGAAATTTGCCGCTTGAATCAAGAAAATCTCTATATACAATTTGCCAAACATGATCAATTACTTCTTTATAACTATTATTTAAAACTGTTGCCTCTGCAAAATTATTTAAAAATAGTCCAGAAAAGGATGTCGCAAACAGAAATATATATTTTTTTTTAAGCAATTTTCTTATCTTCAAATAATTTGATATTTTTTATTATAAAAAGAATTTATTTATAATTCAAAAATTTGACAAATCCTTATGGATCAATCCACTTCCCATCATCTTTAATAAGTTGGATTAAAGCATTAACCCCCTCATCTTCAGGTACTCTTTTTATCTCTTCTTTCCTTCTATATAAGGCAATAGTTCCTTTACCTTTCCCAACATAACCATAATCAGCATCTGCCATTTCTCCTGGCCCATTAACAATACATCCCATTATTGCTATATCTAGACCTGTTAAATGTGAGGTGGCGTTCCTAACTTTATCTACAACTTCTTCTAAATTGAAAAGTGTTCTACCACAACTAGGGCAACTGATGTATTCAACCATTGTTTTTCTTAATCCTAAAGATTGCAAAATTGAATAGCACACTGGTATTTCCTTTTCTGGAGCTTCTGTTAAGGAAACCCTGATGGTATCTCCTAATCCCTCTGCTAAAAGCGTTCCAATTCCAGCAGTACTTTTAATCCTTCCATAATCACCATCACCAGCTTCGGTCACTCCTAAATGTAACGGATAGTTATATCCTTCTGAGTCAAGCCTATCTGCAATCATTCTGTAAGCTGCCATCATGACCGGAGCCCTAGAAGCTTTCATAGAAATAATTATGTTATGAAAATCAAGCTCATCACAAATTTTGACGAACTCCATCGCAGATTCTGTCATTCCTAATGGAGTATCTCCATAAGTAAAAAGCATCCTCTCAGATAGAGACCCATGATTAACTCCAATCCTTAGAGCTTTGTTTTCAGCCTTTAAAACTTCAACTAAAGGGGTAAATCTTTTAAGTATTGTTTGCTTAATAGTTTCAAATTCCTCATCTGTATATTCAGTTCTTGTAGGGTCTGATTTTTCAAAAACAAACAATCCAGGATTAATTCTTACTTTATCAACATGTTTTGCAACTTCCATTGCAATTTTCATACCATTATGGTGAACATCAGCCACCAAGGGGGTATTGATATTATTTTCTAGTAATTTTGCCTTTATATCTCCTACCGCTTTGGCATGTGCTAAGGAAGGGACAGTTAACCTTACTATTTCACAACCCACATCATGAAGTCTTTTGATAGCTAAGTAAGCATTTTCGACATCCATCGTATCTTCATTTATCATCGATTGAACTCTTACTGGATAATCACTTCCAATAGCTACATCACCCACCATTACTGTTCTAGTTATCCTTCTCTCAATATGAGTTGAATATCTTTTGGAGAGACTATTAACCTCTTTTGATTGAGTTAATGACATTAAAATTCTTAATATTCAAAAAGGATTTCACTAAATTATACGGCATATAGTTTACCACTTACATTCTCTAGGTCTTTCAAAGTTAGATGAAAAGGTTTATTGCTTTCTTTTGAAGGAAATCTCAACAAATAAGATGGATGAAAAATTACCATAATTTCTCTCCCATCTTTTTTCATCCATTGACCTCTTAAATTACTTATAGGATCTTTAACATCTAAAATAGCTCTCATAGCAGTTGAACCAGTAAGTAATATAAATTTTGGATCAACTAGCTTTATTTGCTGTAATAACCAAGGTTTATGAATATTAATTTCTCTAGCAG
>CACKJM010000024.1 GCA_902600475.1 uncultured Prochlorococcus sp. | reverse complement strand
TACATTAAAAAGATTATCAGGAGTTTTAACAAAAAAACATACAAATCAATGCCAACATCCTGGTTATTGGAAAAATAATCCTGACTTATATTCAAATGAATTGAAGCATCCTTATGACTTTCCCCCAAAAAAGCCATTTCTTTGGACCCAAGGCAAACAATTTGGTGGGAGATCATTAACGTGGGGAGGCATAACATTAAGACTTTCCTCAGAAGATTTTCAACCGGCTAAAAAAGACGGATTCGGACCAAACTGGCCTATTTCATACGATGAACTATCCCCTCACTATGATTTCATTGAAAATTTGTGTGGCATATATGGACGAAAAGATGACATTAAAGAAGTTCCAAACGGTAAATATAGTGGTGAAATACCTCTTACAGAAAACGAAAATATTTTTGGCAGCAAAGTTAAATCAAAATTAAACTATCCATTTATGCAATCAAGGGGATTTGACCGAAATTCATCAGTAAAAGATAAAAATTGGCCGAGATCCTCTAGTATAGGAAGTACTTTTAAAAAAGCCTTTGATACTGGGAATGTTCAAATAATTTCAAATCATCTAGTGGAATCTTTTGAGATTAACAAGATCACAGAGCTTGCATCAAAACTAACGATTGTAAACTTAGAAAATGGACACAAAGAAGTATTGAATTGTGATTTAATTCTTCTTTGCGCATCAACAATTTCAACACTCAGAATACTACTGAACTCAGAATATAAATCAAATTCCTCAGGTTTTAAAGATAATTCTGGGAAATTAGGTAAATATCTTATGGACCATATATCTATCTGTAGATTTTTTTCAGTCCCAAAAACAAATAACGCAGGAAAAACATTAGATAATTCTCCCGATCTTTCAGGAGCAGGCAGCTTCTTTATTCCATTCGGTTCAAATTTGCCAAAAATTGACGAACTAAATTTCCATAGAGGTTATGGGATCTGGGGGGCAATTGATCGATTAGGGATACCTAAATTTTTGCAAAAAGACATAAACAAATCCATTGGCTTTCTTATCGCCCATGGCGAAGTCCTTCCTAGAGAAAAAAACTCAGTTTCTCTCTCAAGAAAAACAGATGAATGGGGTATCCCAATTCCTTACATTGAATTCGAATGGAGCGAAAATGAGTTAAACATGGCTAAACATATGGAAAATACAATACGAAAATCAATCACAGCTGCAAATGGAGAAATAAAAGATATTAATGAACTAATGAATATCCCAGTAGGGAGTTTTTTTACAAAAAAATTGATCGCATTTTCAGATAGTCCTCCTCCTCCTGGATATTACATTCATGAAGTAGGGGGCGCACCAATGGGAATTAATGAAGAAAATAGCGTAGTTGATAAATTTAATAGATTATGGAGATGCAAGAATGTACTTGTACTAGATGGAGCATGCTGGCCGACATCATCTTGGCAAAGCCCCACACTCACGATGATGGCTTTGAGTAGAAGAGCCTGTTTAAATATTAAAAAGACTTAGAAGGTGTAAATAATTGATTTAAATAAATTTCTGAGACGGAATTATCTGTACATCCGTTTTGAACAAGAAAAGTAGCTAATGCTGAATTTATAAGCTTATATTGATCCCAAGTTGGGTTACTTAATACGAAATCTTTCATAGTGTTATAAAGAGTTTCTGAAAGCTCTGTTTCTAAAGAGACTTTATTTGAAGAGCACTCGACAAGTTTCTTATCAGTTAAATTTGATTGGCTGATTTGATCCATAATTCTATAATTTCCAACATAAACATAATGATATTTTTTTCTAAAAAAATCAAACAATATCTGCTGTAAAACTTTTCAAATTATCAAATGAGACTCATGTTATAAGTGTGTTTTCAAAAAACTGCCTTTTCAAATAAGGAAATTGAATAGATCTTTAAGAAAAGTCAATAATAATGTTGAAGTCCTGTTTTTTTTGAAAAATACTGGCAGTTCTAATCCAATGTGGATTTGGACGTGGAAAACAACCTTTAAATTGTGGAAAATCTAGCTCAAAATACTTTCAAGATTTTATATTAAGAATACTTATATATACTGAGTCTATTAAGACTAAGTCGAGAAAGAGACGGATGATTCATTAATTTCAACGGATTTTCTTAAGATTTAGTCTTTATTAGGCAAGCGAAGCGTGACAGGTCCTAAAGGGTGTTTTGAGTTTGGATAAATATTATGATGATGGTGATGGTGATTATCTTCATGTTGATGAGCCTCTACATGTTCATGTTCTAAGTTATCTCTTCCTCCTGAGTTTGATTTTTCATGGTTATGAGTTGGGATTTGATTTTGTATTTCACAAGCACCATTACATTCAGGATCACATAAATCACAACTGATACCCAAGCCCTCTACATGGTCATGATGACTTTCTTGTACCATTCCAACTTCTTTTTCAAAGCCAAATAAATTTGATCTATATTTACAAGTTGAGCAATTCATAAAATTATTACCTTCGTCATTAAGAATCTCTTCAATCCTTTCTACAAAAGTGTCGACCACATAAGACTGTGAGGAAAGATATTTTGCATGTATAAATGAAATATTTGGATTATTAATGGCAACTAAATCACTTTGCCTTTTTATTCTTGTGACAAGAACACCTGAGAAAAGGAAATAAGGAAAAATAATTATATTTTTATAACCAAGTCTCACAACATTTTTCAAGCCAGGTTCAACTAGAGGGAAAGTTACTCCAGAAAAAACTGTTTCCCCCCACCCTAAACCAATACCTTCTACGATCATTCTCGTAATTTTTGAAACATTGGAATTCGCATCTGGGTCAGAAGAACCTCTACCAACAACAACTAATAATGATTCTTCAGGTTTGAGAGTATTATTTTGTTTGAATACATCTTTAACTCTTTCACAAGCTGCACTAATCATTAAATTATTAATACCTAATTCTCTTCCATAAATTATTTCAATACCTGTTTTACTTGAATAATTCATAAGCAAGCTAGGTATATCATTTTTCACATGGCCAGCAGCGAAAAGCATTGCGGGTATTGCAATTACTTTTTTTATAGAAAGATCTCTTAATTTGTCTAAAGCATCAACTAGTGAGGGTTTAGCGAATTCCAAGAAACCATATTCAACCAAAAAATTTGGATATCTTTTTTGGATAAACTTAGTTAATTCTTGAAATTCAGTAATGGCTAGTTTATTTCTACTACCATGTCCACAGATAAGTATCGCGACTTGATTATTTAACTTCGAATCTAAATTATCCAAAATCAAGTTATTACTTATACCATAATAGTAAAGAACAATATTATGTAGTGAAAAATAATAGTTTGCTTAAAGTTCCAAATATCAACTCAAAAGATGCAAAATTAAAGAAATTAATTTATGAAGTTGATGAGTCCTTATTTCATGCTGATAACTATTCTAATGAAGAATTCGAGCACCTTTGCATCTGTAGTGGAGGTACAACCTCTAGTTGTGCAAAAAATGGTTTTACAACTCTTGATCTAAGAAAAAATTACAGCAAAATTCACCTAGATAAGAAAACCAATTTAGTAACAATTGGAGGTGGAGTAATAATGGGGGATCTAGTAAATCATTTACAAAAACATAATCGAAGTTTTCCAATCGGACTTTCTAAACTTCCTGGAGCAGGCTATATACTCACTGGTGGAGTAAGCCCGCTCAGTAGAGCCTACGGATTAGCCATTGATAATATTGAATCAATAAAAGGTTTCTTGGGAAATGGCACATTTATCTCCTTAAAAAAAAATCAAATAAATCCAGAAGAACAATTGATTTGGGAAGCAATTAAAGGCGCAGCACCCTTCTTTTCAATTATTACCGAAATAGAACTTAAGACTATCCAATCTAATCCAATAAAAGTTATTGAAGGATTTGTAAATCTAAATGAACTTTCAGAAATAATAAAACTATCAGAGGAATTTCCAGAAAATATTAGTCTTCAATGGATTTATGCCCAAAAAATTTATATATATATTTTTGCTGAACTCAATAATTTAGAGGATAAAAGAACAGAACAAAACTTAATGCTTTTAGACAAATTTCCTGCTCTAGAAAAACAATTTTATGAAAACTTTAACAAAATTAATTTTTTTCCAAAGGAATTAAATTTATATGAGCTGAATGCAAATAACCATTCTGAGGTGATTAGTCTTCTTGGAGAAGATTTAAAAAATGATATCCCAATTTTTATAAAATGTTTGGGTGAAATAATGGATAATAAACCTAATAATTCCTGTTATATTGCTTCTCAACAATTAGGTGGCAAAACTAAAAAGTTAAATCATGGAGCAAGCTTTTTTGTTCATAGAAAAAGTACTTGGAAACCATGGATATATGCATCATGGAAAAAAAATGATCTTCAAGAAAAAGAAGTCGCTCTGGAATGGATTTATAAATCATGGAGCAAGCTAAAAAGGTTTTATCCAAATATTCACTTAGCCCAATTGCATAATCATTTGAATTCTCATGAAGAAGAAATTACATTAGCCTTTGGAAATAGAATGAACGAATTAAAAACTTTAAAGAATATTTTTGACCCACAAGGAATTTTGCCTCCTCTATGAGGTAACTTCTTAATTATAAAGAAACTTAAAATGTCAAATTTCTCAAGATATTTATCTAAAAATTGGTTAGATGATCCAAAGTCAAATATTCTCTCTGGCTTAGTTGTTGCCTTTGCAATGATCCCAGAAGCAATTGCTTTTTCAGGCATAGCTGGTGTAGATCCTAAAGTTGGACTTTTTGGTGCATTTTGCTTATCTATAACAATTGCGATTGTTGGAGGAAGAAGTGGGATGATCACTTCAGCCACAGGTTCAACAGCTCTTTTAATGACTGGACTTGTTGCTTATGGAGAATCACAAGCTCCTGGATTAGGAGTCCCATATCTTATTGCAGCTGGAATATTAACTGGAATATTCCAAATTCTTTGGGGATATTTAAGACTTGCCTACCAAATGCGATTCGTTCCAACAGGAGTATTAAGTGGATTTGTAAATGCATTGGCACTTTTAATATTTCAAGCACAACTACCTCAGTTAGGAATAGGTATTAAAGAATCAAAAGGATTAGTTGAACAAACTATCAGTCAATATCCAATTAACTCTCAGATTCCAGTAGTTTGGATTCTTGTAATCCTAGGATTAGTAATTATCTATGGGCTTCCAAAAATCACAAAAGTAGTCCCATCTCAACTTATCGCAATTGTAGTAATTACTCTTATAAGCATATTCTTTAATCTAGATGTCCCAACAGTTAGCGATTTGGGTAAATTACCTGATGGATTACCAAGTATTTCTCTCCCTTTTGGATCAATAGAAAATGGGAAAGTACCTTTTAGTCTTGAAACATTAGGGATAATTTTACCGACTTCACTTGCAATATCTCTAGTAGGTTTAATGGAAACCTTTTTAACTCAAGACATTTTAGACGATGTAACTGATACAAGTTCTAATAAAAATAAAGAAGCAAGAGGACAGGGAATCGCGAATATTGTGGCATCCTTATTTGGTGGAATGGCAGGATGTGCCTTAGTTGGGCAATCTGTTATGAATACTGAAAATGGTGGCAAATCTAGATTATCAACCCTCTCCTCAGGTATATCTTTACTAATTATGATTATCCTCTTGAAGTCATGGATTGGAGCAATACCAATGGCTGCTTTAGTAGCAATCATGATAACAATCGCAATAAGTACAGCAGATATAAATGGATTAAAAAATATTAGAAAGATACCTAAAAGCGATACTGCAGTCATGCTTATGACTTTTGCAGTTACTATGCTTACAAAACCTCATAATCTTGCACTTGGAGTTATTGCAGGAGTTGCATTAGCTGCAATTCTTTTCAGCAGAAAAGTTGCAAAAGTTATAACTGTCTCAAGAGCAAAAGAAAATAATTTAACTACCTACAAAGTAAAAGGACAATTATTTTTTGTAAGCAAAATTTATTTTTTACAAGGATTTGATATTCATGAACATCCAGAAAATATTGTAATTGATATGTCTTTAGCTCATATTTGGGATCAAAGTGGCGTTGTAGCTCTTGAACAAATTATTAGAAAATTCCAGAATGGTGGTTCTAAAGTTGAAATTGTAGGATTAAATAAAGAAAGTCTTAACTTATTTGAAAGACTTGGTGGTATTGAAAGCGCTCATTAAAAAAGTTAATTAAGACTAACTTGTTGATAACAAAACCAAAGCCATTGCTGAAAAAGCAAATTCCTATGAGATCTCCAAGCGGTTTTTGAACTATTTAGATCAAAATTTTTTGGAGGAGGAACATCTCCCTTTTCTTTGTCTCTTTCAATTTCACTAATAATTCTATGGACCGTATATTCAGGATGACCTAAATGCATAAGTTGTTTTTGATCATTAGATTCAAATATTGTATATCCGACGTTTTCTCCATAAGCCAACAAATTCAATTTCCCTTCTTTTTGGGCCTTCTCCATTTCCAAATCTGGTAATCCCGCAAATCTACTTTGAGGACATATAAATTCATCATCTTGTGTACCCATCAAAGGGTGTCCAGGGACAAGACTTTTTAAAGGGAAGACTCCAAATAATTTCCTATCAAAAACTTGCTTATCAACCCCTGCTAAATAAGCCAGAGCAAAGCCCGCCCAACATAATCCAAGAGTACTCGCACAAGAATTTCTTGCTTCATTTACGATTTTCACAAATTCATCCCAATACTTAACCTCCTCAAAGGCTAGATGCTCAATAGGCGCTCCAGTGATAATAATTCCATCTAACGGTTCTGGATTATTTGCTTCTTCCCAAGTTATGTATAGATTATTTAGATGATTAAGATCCCATGTTTTATAAGAGTGAGTTTCAAGCTTTATCCAAACTGGCTCTATTTGAAGAGGAGACAAACCAAGTGGATGTAGTAAATTAAATTCATACTGCTTGCCAAGAGGCATGATATTTAAAATACCAATCCTAAGAGGACGTATATCCTGTCTTTTTGCCAATTCTGGTTCGATCCAAGATATATGATTTTTCTCAACATCACTAATCTTGTGATAGTTACTAGGAATTATTAAAGCCAATAAATCTCCTTTCCTATGTGATTTGTGAGAGTGCTTGTTCGAAATCTGCTTTTATATCATCAATATGCTCAATTCCTACAGAAACTCTTACCATCGTGGGAGTAACACCTGCAGATAATTGTTCTTCTTCAGATAATTGCTGATGAGTTGTTGAAGCCGGATGTATTACTAATGTTTTTGAATCACCCACGTTAGCAAGGTGGCTCGCTAACTTTAAGGAATCAATAAATTTTACTGCATTTTCATAACCTCCATTAAGAGAGAACATAAGCATGCAACCCATTCCCCTTCCAGTAGTATATTTTTTGGCACTTAAGTAATATGGATCAGATTCTAAGCCAGGGTAATTAACACTACTTACATTAGAATTAGAATCCAACCATTTTGCTAATTCAAGAGCATTAGAAGTTTGTCTTTCTATTCTCAAACTTAGAGTTTCCAAACCCTGCAATAACAAGAACGAATTAAAAGGACTTTGAGCTGACCCCCAGTCTCTCAGACATTCAAGTCTTGCTCTCAACGCAAAAGCTATATTTCTATTATCAGGTACTCCCAAAGATTTGCAGATATCGCTTCCGAAACCAAAAGCATCCCAATGAACAAGTCCATGATAAGCAGCGCTTGGCTCACTCATTAGCGGGAATTTGCCATTCCCCCAATCAAATGTTCCGGCATCAACAATAACCCCTCCTATACTTGTTCCATGTCCACCTATCCATTTTGTAGCACTTTCCACAACAACATCTGCTCCAAAATCAATTGGTCTTATTAAAGCACCACCAGCACCAAGGGTATTATCCACTATTAAAGGAATTCCATTTTCCTTCGCCAAAGCAGATAGTCCCTCAAAATCTGGAATATTGAAGCGAGGATTTCCCATTGATTCGACATATATTGCTTTGGTTTTATCATCAATTTTATTTCTAAAACTATCGATACTATCCCCATCTGCAAATTTAACTTCTATGCCTAATCTTGGGAATTGTACTTTAAATTGATTGTAGGTCCCACCATATAAAAAAGATGTAGAGACAAAATTATCCCCTGCTGTCATGCAGTTCACGATTGCCAAAAATTGAGCAGCTTGACCTGAGGATGTTGCGAGTGCTGCCATACCTCCCTCCAAAGCTGCCATCCTTTTTTCGAAGACATCTGTGGTGGGGTTCATAAGTCGAGTATAAATATTCCCAAATTCTTTTAATCCAAAAAGATTTGCTCCATGCTCAGCATTATCAAAGACATAGGAACTAGTTTGATAAATTGGTACTGCTCTAGAATTTGTAGTTGGATCAGGCACTTGTCCTGCATGTAACTGAAGGGTCTCGAACTTTTGGTTGCTCAAAATTTTTAAATAATCCTATTATCTATTTAACTTAAAAAAGTCCAAAAAAAAAACAAAAAAAAGATAAATATTTATAAATCCTTTTTTAATGAGGGGTAATTATCTTTCATATATAAACTCAGATCCTTTTTTATCACAGATCTGAGTTTCTCAATATTTGCAGAATCAATTATTGGAAAAGTTTTATTAGACTCAGGATCCTTCTCAGTAATTGATTTCCAATTCTTGCCAACATCTTTATCAGAGTTGTTTAAACACTCATCAAAGTTTAAAACCTTATCGTTGTTTTTAGCGTCAAATTCGCTAAAAGCTTTATTTATTAGCTGTTTTCTATTTTCGAATAGATTTTTGGCTTTTAAAGTATCTGGAAGCCCCATAACTGGTTGTAATTCCTTAAGAAGTTTTATTTCCTCTTCAATTAAGAGTGTCCAAACACCATGTTTATTTTTTGGGAGATTAGAATTATTAAAAGCATTAATTTCATCTAGGTAAAAATTTAACCACAAATAATATGATTTTTCTTCAATAGTTTTTTTAATGGATATTTTTTTATTTTGAATCTTTGGGAGTAACTTTTCTGCTTTTTTCAAAAACTGTCTGTCTTCTCTTTCTAAATTTATTAATCCCCATCTTTGACTGTAGTCCCATAAATCTTCGTATCTTGTTAAATCTTCTTGATTCCAACCAAGAGCTTTCAGTTCATGAGAACGATGTGATAATTCCTTTTTCAAAAAAAACCTTTTAAAACCATAATAATTCTAACCCCGTAATCAGGATTAGTAAATAAATGAACAACTTAGCTTTTTATTAAATTAAACAAATTATCAATTATTAAAATAATTATTAATAATTTTCAAAACATTGATATAACTTGAATTTTTTTTTGAAATTTGATTACTATATACATTTTTTTTAAGATCGTTTCTCTCTTTGTCAATAAACAATTTCTTGTAAAGGTTTTCAACATCATTAAAAAGATAATCTCCTTTTAATTTTTCATTTAGTTCTAAAGATGATTCAGATTTCACAGATTCTTGGCAAAAATTAGTGATTTCTTGTGAACTAATTAAAACCTTATAAATTTCTTTTTTTTCTTCTGAATTTGCATTAAAGCATAAATAAATCAGATTTATCATCGAACAATTATTTTTTTTGATTTTGAATTTTTTATAAATATCTGGCCAAAATTTTAAAGATTTTAGACCTTCTAAACCTCCTTGCCTGAGAGAGTATTTGTCACACCAATTTACGAACTCTGATACATCTTTTGGACATCTGTTGAGTTGCAAAATCATATCTGATAAAACTTGTCCTGCCTGAAAATTCCTTGTTGGTTTTCCTTCAGTTGGCAGAGTCATACTCCCTAAGACATCAGCCTTAACAGCATTTAATTGAGAAAAAGTATAATCTCCTTTTTCGCAAAATTTATCATTAATTATTTCCTTTGCACTAATGATTTCTTCACCATAACCAAGTTCTTTTAATGAAAGATATTTATTCTCTAATTTATTTTCTTTTCTAACTTGTAATGATACTGATGCGGCCTGATCTAAACATTGAGTTAACAAAATCGTATTAATGGTAGGTAGCATTCCTGGTTTATCGGAATGAAAATTATTTACAAAACCTGCGAATATAGATGAGATATTTTTTATTGATTTTATATATTGACATTCAATATTATGAACTCCAGGAGAAACTTGAATTTTCGGCGACAATTCATTTAAAATGCGTGCCCCTATTAAAGCAGTTAGGGCATCAGGATGACAGAAATTTGCAGTAAAGCTATCATTAGGATTTCGTAAAGCTCCATGACGATGAAATCCTGTAAAAAAAGCTAAATTTGGATATTTATTACAGAGAATAAAAGGTTTTTTATTTTTATAATCAATGCAAAAGGAGCCAACAAGACAACCTAGAACCACATTTTCTCTTTTTAAAGTTTTTCTGAGCTCTAACGCATGTTTAACATCATCTTGTATGTGATTACTGTTTGAAGCAAGAATAACTATCTCACATTTCAAGAGAAGATCTTTTAGATCAAAAGACTTTCTTTTTCCCTCTAAAGAATAATGTCCCATTCTCTTAATCTTTTCAATAATCTCATTATCCATCTCAGAAAGAACATCTTTTGAGAAAGCACCTAACAAGTCTCTATCTTCCCTAGGTGCTAAGAGAATATTATTTGATTTTCCATGCATCGCACAATTGTATGCTAATGATGCAGGATATAAACCGACACTGTAGAATCCAACTTTGATCTTCTCTATATCTTCAATCAATGAACAAAAATATTTTTCATCATTTATGTTTTCTATGAAATTATTCTTCATTTTGGAAATTCTTTATAATTTTTTTTAATTTCTTACCAATAGCAACATTTTCCTACATTAAAGCAATTTTTGACCATAGCAAATTATTTATTATAAATATTGAATTTTTTACTTTATAATTTTTATTAATATAGAAATTAATATAAAAGAGAAATAATTTTAAATATGGAATATATGGCAAGTAATTCAAAGGTACAAAAACAATTAATTTCTTCTAAAAATATCTTATTTATTCAAGACATCGATGGAGTTTGTATCCCTTTAGTTAAAGATCCAATGAATAGAAAATTAGAATCAAAATATATCTATGCAGTAAAAGAATTTGCCGATGAATTCTTTGTATTAACTTGTGGGGAACATGAAGGTAAAAGAGGGGTTAACAGAATAATAGAGAGGAGTTTAGGGAGCACAACTGAACCTAAAAAACAAGAACTCTATTTAAGAGGTTTAGCTGCCTGTGGAGTAGAGTATCAAGACAATGATGGTGAAATAAGTTTTGAAGGAGTTTCAGAAAAAGAACTAAGATTTTTATCTAAAGTACCTAGTTTAATAAGACCAAAATTTAATTTTATAGTTAAGAATATTTTTCCCGAACTTAGCCAAGAAGATATCAATTATCACGCAGTGAAATCAATATGTGAAACACGCTTCTCGCCAACGATTAATTTTAATAGTCTATTTGATTTAGTTCATAAAGACTCTGAAAAAAGAAAGCTTATTCAAATTAGCTTTGAAAAAATGATGAATGAAATCATCTTAAAAGCTGAATCCGAAGGCCTCAAAAACTCATTTTTTCTTCATATTTCACCAAATTTAGGTAATAAGAATGGTAGAGAAATAATTAAACTTTCTTCTCAAGATGATATCGGATCAACAGACATACAATTACTTATTAAAGGAGCAGTTAAAGATTCTGGAGTTTTATTTCTTTTAAATAAATTTATTGCGTATAAAACTGGTAAAGCTCCTTTTGGAAGAAATTTTAGTTTTAGAAACTCTCCAAATTCAGTTACGGAAAAAATTGATTTATGCAAAAGAAATATTCAAAAAGAAGATATGCCTTTGCTTGTAGGAGTTGGTGACACAGTCACATCAAAAAAAAATAATGATGAAAAAAGTTATTTAAGAGGAGGAAGTGACAGGTCATTTCTAGAATTAATACAAATATTAGGTAATGAATTTGGAATTAAGAATAAAATAATTTTTGTAGATAGTAGTTCTGGCGAAGTTGAAAGACCCTCTACAAAAAAAACTGGTTTGATAGGGATCAGTGATGTTTATGACAACTTAAAGTTTGACATAGTTTTTAAAAATGGTCCCAAAGAATACATAAGTTGGTTTATTGAACTTGCTAGTAAGAGATCAAACTTTAAAAAAAATAGTTGACTTTTTAATTTTCGAATGACAATTTATAAATAATAGATTCATGAAAGAAAAATTCCCCTCAATATACAAAGAACCTATAGAAACATTGCAAATTAACATAGGTTATAAATGCAATCAGGCTTGTAAGCATTGTCATGTCAATTCAAGTCCCCTAAGGACTGAAAAGATGTCCAATAAAATGATATCTCTTATTCCAAAGATAATTGAAAAATACAAAATCAAGACTTTAGATATTACAGGCGGTGCGCCAGAACTTCACCCAGAATTTAAAAACCTAATAACCAATTTGAGCACAAAACAAGTTGATATTATTGATAGGTGCAATTTGACAATTTTCTTTGAAGAAGGTTATGAAGATCTTCCTCAATTTCTTGCAAAGAACAAAGTGATAGTTACTGCTTCGCTACCTTGTTATGAAAAAAATAATGTTGATTTTCAAAGAGGTTTTGGTGTTTTTGAGAAAAGTATTAATGCAATAAAAATTCTTAATGATTTAGGCTATGGAAAGATAGAAAATGGATTACAGTTAAACCTTGTTTACAATCCTGTAAGCCCAATTCTTCCTCCTTCTCAGGAAATATTGGAGAAGGATTATAAAAAAATACTATTCGAAAAATACAATATCTTTTTTAATAATTTATACACTATAACTAATATGCCAATAAATAGATATGAAGAATCTCTTAGAAGAGAGGGGAGACTAAATACTTATTACAAATTACTAAAAGAAAATTTTAATGAAAAAAATTTAGAAAATCTTATGTGTAAAAAGACAATTAGCGTAAATTGGCTAGGAGAAATTTATGATTGTGACTTTAACCAACAGATAAATTTCCGAAAGAATAAAGGACCAAAGACACTTTTTGATTTATTGGATGAATCTTTTACTTTTGACTACGGGGTAGCTGTAAAAGATCATTGTTTTGCTTGCACTGCAGGTGCAGGGTCAAGTTGTGGAGGGACTTTAAGTTAAATCTGCTAAATGCAATTAGGACAAATAGCTCTTACATTTAAAGAGGATTCAATTAGTTTAAAACCATTAACTTTTGCTGCAACCTTTCCTGCCTCTAAAACTTCGTCATTTTCGAATTCTTCTGTTCTTCCACACCTAATACAAATCAAATGATGATGGTCGGGTGTGTCGTTACTAAGTAATTCGTATCTGTGTCCACCCTCACTGAGTTCTAATTCATGAAGCAAACCCATTTGTACTAAAAGTCTTAAAGTTCTATAAATTGTCGCTAGTGAAACTTTGGAGCTTTTTTTAACTAACTTTTCATGAACCTCTTCAGCACTAAGATGCTTTCCAGAGCCAATATTTTCGAATAAATTAAGAACCTTTAGCCTCTGAGGAGTTAACCTCTTCCCATCTTTATGTAAACCATCCCCAAGAGGAGATGTAATGACATTGTATTGCGAGGATAATGACAAAATCAACCTATGGCTATTCTCAATAATAACTCTAGATGAGAGTAAAACAACTTTTTGATTTAGAATATTTACTAAAGTTCTTCAAAATATTATGTTAAAGGTATCTCTATATGTAAATGATGAATGATCAAGAGATCTCTTCTGATAAATTATCATCGAAAGTAAACGCCTTTCTAATTATTGATATTCAGGAAAAAATAATAAGACCAATTTTTAATAAGGATTCAATAATCAAAAACATCAAAAAGCTAATAAAAGCTTACCAAATTTTAGAAGAAAACATATTTATATCTGAACAGAGCCCACTCAAATTGGGGGTAACGATACCTGAGTTATCACCCATAGCAGGATTTAGAAAATTTGAAAAAATGGAATTCAGCCTAGCTAAATTAGAAGAATTTTCAAAAGAACTTAAAAATAAGAAAATTACTAATTTGATAGTTTGTGGGATCGAAACACATATTTGTATTCAACAAACAGTCTTAGATTGTTTACAAAAAGGATTTGAAGTTATTCTCATATCAGATGCCATGGGAAGTAGAAATAGAGTTGATCATGAAATAGCACTACAAAGAATGACTCA
>CACKJM010000023.1 GCA_902600475.1 uncultured Prochlorococcus sp. | reverse complement strand
CCCTTTATTTTCTTGAGGTGGAATATCGTATGGAGTAAATGACATTAAAATAAAGTTAAACTTAAAACCATTCTAGGGTTATTATTGAAACTTTTTCATTTCTACTTTATTAAAAATCAATGCTATAAAAAGAATTGCGAAAGTAATTAGGGCACAAATTTCCGTCCAATAATCAAGTCCGATTTTTGAAATCATTAATGGTGCAAGAACTGTGAATAGTCCCCCAGAAAGAATTAACTGAGCGAATAGCTGTTTTGAGGTAAAAATTGGTAATGTCTTAGAAATATTTTTAGGATCCGCAAGCCTTAAAAGAAGTAAGCCAGAAGCTACTACGCCTGTAGAATTTCCAAACTCTATCAAACTTTTTTCAAACCAATAATCATCAAAAATAAAGTATGCAAAATAAGCAATGCAGATTAAATTCCAAAATAAACCGAAAATAGTAAACACTAAAATAAGTATCCAATTATCAAAAACAACCGCAATATCTAAACTAGCCATAGCTGTAAAAATCAATAAGTCTGTTGATAAAATACCAATCTCCCTTTGCAGAATATTTGAAATAAATTCTGTTTTTCTGGTTTTCTCTAAAATATATCTAATAAGGAGAGAACCTATAAGGATAAAAGGGAACACTGGTAGTGAAAAAATAATTTCCCTCGAAAAATCACCAAAAGAACTTGAAATATACCTTAAAAATTTAAGTAGCAAAACACCAAAAGAAATGGCCAAACCTGAGAATCCTAGATTTATTATTAAAATTCTTAAATCTGCAAAAATTCCTATCTTATTTTTTCCATTTAGAATACCTTTCTGTTCAAGAATTTCCTGAGTATCTGAAAGACCTAAGGTTCTACCAAGAAAAATAAATATGCTACCCAATATTGAAGAGGATAAAAGACCCATTGTTGCCATTGCTAAACCAAGATCTAAACCATTTGGGAAACCTAGTTTATTAAAACTTTCACCGATTATTGATGCAGCTCCATGACCACCCTCAAAACCTACCTCTATTAAACATCCCATAAGAGGATTTGCATCCATAGATGCAGGGAGAAAATATTTAACAACTAGTCCACCGACAAAAAATTGTCCGAAGCCTAATGAAAGAGCTAATAGAAATTGATTAAAAATTGGTTTAACTAAACCATTTATATTAGGAATAGGTCTCCCCATCATTAAAGTTGCGAAGACTAATGATAAAAGAGGAGTAGGAAAATTACTCCATACATTGATTGTTTCTTTTGGCAAAAAGTGTATCGCTCCAAATGGGCCTATAGATATACCTAAAATTCCTGATATAACTGCTATCGGCAATCCAAATCTCTCGAGTTGAACAGCTAGTTTTAATTTTCTCCCAAAAATCAACAAAAAAAATATAATTAATAACCCTAAAAAACTTATCAATAGAGAATTTGAAAAAATATCTTTATTCTGTATCGAAAAAATATTCAATGATTTCACTAACATATAATTCTAAATCTAAATTATTAAATAAAATTTTTCAAATAAAAAAGGCTCCGGTAAGAGGAGCCTTTTGATATTTGTAATAGAATTTGAAAATTAATCTTTAAGAGTAACTGTTGCACTATCAATATTACTGATAGCATTTGTAACTCTCTTGAAATCAAAGCCTAGTGCTCTTAAAGCGTGCCATAGATGGCCTTGAATGAAGAAGAATCCAAAATAGTAATGAACATTAGCTAACCATGCCCTTGAAGTATACTCACCATCAGGAAGATCAACAGTATCCACCCAATAAGGAGAAATACTAAACTTCAATTCAAGTGGTTCACCAAAGAATTCAGTTGGATAAACTGTTGTGTTAGCTGCACTCCAGAAGGCTGCAATAATAGCCATCCAGCCTATTCCAGCTAGAGACCATGAAAGAACAGCTTCTGCAGATAGAAGTCCTTTACCTTTGAATTTGGTATATTCACCAACTTGCTTAGTAGCAATATGCCAAGCACCACCAGTGATCTCAACGAAAGCAAGAAAAGCATGACCTCCCATTACTTCTTCAAGACTATCAATAGTCAAAAAGTCTGTTTGGTGATTCCAAATTTTGGCCAAATTTAATTCATACTCAACCTGTCTTACAGAACCAATAGCTGGATCA
This sequence comes from uncultured Prochlorococcus sp., assembly GCA_902600475.1. Taxonomy (GTDB): domain Bacteria; phylum Cyanobacteriota; class Cyanobacteriia; order PCC-6307; family Cyanobiaceae; genus Prochlorococcus_A. Next base: position 12,388 of record CACKJM010000023.1, on the reverse strand, counting down.
TAAATTCCATGAACCCTTGCCCATTCCACAAAAGCGATAACTGCAAAACCAAGAATAATTAGATGGTGTCCAAGAATAAATGTCAATTTGTCTGGATTATCCCATTCAATATTGAATTTTCTAGCTCTTGCTACATCAGAATCTTCTAGGTTTCCAGGAAGAAGTAAAGAGTGTAAAAGTCCGCCTGCTGCTAAAACCATAGAAGAGACTAAGTGAACTATTGCTATCGCTAGAACAGGTTTAGTATCTCCCATCGCAACGCCATTAGCATCAAACCCTATTCCAAGAGTTGCTAAATGAGGTAGAACGATTAAAGGTTGATGACCCATAGGGACGCTGGGGTCAAATCGTGAAAGTTCAAAAAGGGTGAATGCACCCGCCCAGAAAACAATTAATCCTGCATGAGCTACATGAGCAGCAATGAATTTTCCTGAGCGATTTGCTACACCTGAATTACCAGCCCACCATCCATAGGTAGTATCTGGATTTCCATAGGTTTGCATTTAGGAATTGATTAGCTTAAACGTTTTGAGAATACTTTATATTTCACCAAACAGTTGAATTCATAACAAAATTGTAAAGGTTAGTAATCCTAACTATTACTAAACAAGAAATTTTAATAAGGCAATGCAATAGCAAAAAAGGTAGATTTAATGAAGAAAAATTATTCCTTGAGATATAACTTCTATCAAATAAACCAGTATTTTTACATACAAATAAGTTAAATAAATTTCATTTTGCTGACATTAAACGATGTTTTGTTTCATTACACCGTGGTGGTTATTGCCTCATTTTCAAACAATTATTAAATATGAGATAAGACATTTAATATTATGACTACTTCTCAAGAGTCTTCTAGAAAATTTTCACTAGAAATGAAATCTGAAGTTCATTACAAAAAGGCTGCAAAATCTTACAGAAAATCGAAACAATATATAAACATGATTAACTTATATCCAACTTTGCAAAACACTCTTATTGAGTGTAAGGATGAGAATCTAATCGAGTAAATATTTTATATATTTTCCCAAATTAATCAGGTTAATATCATTTTTTAGGCTGCAATATTATAGTTTTCTTCAGAATAATATTCATTAATTATTTCTCTGCACATTTTTATATTGTATAGCGCATTGGGTTTCCAAGGTTTTTTCTGACCGAGTGGAGAGCTTTTCCAATGAATCCCAGGCTTGAGTATTCCATTTTCACGTAAAAAAGAAAGTTTAATTTCAGTTATTCCAAGTTTTTCCGCGGTCAACTCAGATGAGCTCCACATATCCCCTAACATTGAATTAAGTAAACATTATTAATCCTTGATAACGTTATTTTTATTTTTTTGAAAGGGGTAAAACTTTTAAATAATTATTAAGTCCCAAAAAACCTTGTATTTACAGAGAAAAGAGATTTGAAAGATTTATATCAAATTAAGAAATATTAAATAAAGAATCTTCATTAATGAATATCTGATCGATACCGTTTCCTTTATTGATGGATTTATAGTTAACGTATTCTTCTGTAATCGATTGATGCTTTGAAAGATTGATCCAACCCTTGTGCCAATTTCCACTATTTATTAATTCTTCATAAGTAGTTTTTAAGTTAATTTCAGAATCAAGGACAGAAACCATTAAAAAACTAATATTTCCTCTTTCTTTAGTCTCATTTACTAAAACAAAATGTCTTAATCCTTTTATGGTTTTCTTAGAAGTCCAGTAATTTTCCATAATTATTTTTTCTTAATGTTCCCCTCAGAATTTTTTCTAGATATTTTCTTATATTCATTTCTAATTTCGTCTAATAAAAGTTTTCTTTTATCCATGTAGTTAAGAGAATCTTGTTTTGTTAAGTTATATCTTTCTTTTTTAGTTAAATTCATCCAATTATTAAGATTCTTTTTATTAAAAGTTGTTATTTTTTTAGAATTAAAAACTTTTTGTTTTCTATTTAATTTAAGAAAATTCCTTAAATTGAAAAAAATAAATAAAAATAGAAAAATTATCACTATCTTCAAGAACATCACTTTACAAGTAAGTTATTGTTAATCCAATTTTCTAATTTAATATCATTCTCAAAAGATATAACCTCCTCTTTATTCCCATTACCTGATTGATCAAAGAGCCTTATAATAAATTCCCCATTAACTGCCTCATCATCACCAATAACAATAATACTTTTAGATTTAAGTTTATTTGCCTTTTTAAATTGCTTAGAGAATGAGGCTCCGCTTAAATCTAACTCAACCAACAAATCGTAATTTCTTAATTTTCTAGATAAATCCATTGCTAATGATTCAGCAACTAAGCCTTGATTAATGATATAGATATCAGTATTTCTTGGTATTTCAAGCTCTTTCCCTGCTAGTAAAATTAATCTTTCTAAACCAATAGCGAAACCAATTGCAGGAGTGTTTGGCCCTCCCATTTGTTTTATTAAATCGTCGTATCTCCCTCCTCCGCAAACTGTAGCTTGGGAGCCAAGAGCCCCACTAGTAATTTCAAAAGCTGTATGAGTGTAGTAATCTAAACCTCTTACAAGATTAAAATTTTCTACATAAGGTATTTTTAAAACCTCTAATTGTCTTTTTAAGTCTAAATATCTGTTATGACTTTTTTCAGATAAAAAATTAAATAATCTTGGTGCATTTTCAAGAACTTTTTTAGTTTGAATATTCTTTGAGTCCAAAATCCTCAAAGGGTTTTTAGAAATTCTATTCTGAGAATCTAAATCTAAAGAATCTTTATTTGTTTCCAACCAACTTAAAAAAGATTTTTGAAAATTTGATCTGTCATTATTATCACCTAACGTATTTATTTCAAGATTGAGTTCTTTTATTCCTAATTTACCTAAGATATCCCAAGCTAAAGCAATAATTTCAACATCACTTCTAACTGAATCATGTCCTATAAACTCAACACCTAATTGATGAAACTGTCTTTGCCTGCCTGCTTGAGGTCTTTCGTATCGAAACATAGGACCCATGTACCAAAGTTTTTGAAGAGGATTAGACGATATTCCATTTTGTATTAACGCTCGTGCGACTGAGGCTGTTCCTTCAGGTCTTAGAGTGCAAGATCTCCCCCCCCTATCAAGAAATGTATACATTTCCTTACTGACAACATCTGTTCCTTCACCAATTCCTCTTATAAATAAATCGGTCATTTCCAGTATTGGTGTTCTTATTTCTTTGATGGATGCTCTAGAAAGCTGTTCTAATAAAATTTTTTCAACGTTTTGCCACTTTATTAATTGATCAGGAAATAGGTCTGCTGTTCCTCTTAGGTTTTTTAAGTTATTCAAAGTTCTAAAAAATAATTCAAAATTTTTAATTCATCTAGAAATTAATCTTTGATTGGTTATTTTGTGAGACAATTTTAATTTAACATTTAGAAAAACTATTGGGAATTAATAAAAGTAAAGAGAATCAACATTGCGGTACAAAACCAAAAAAAATTGCTTTTGGAATAGCACCTCTTGGTATAGTTTCAATAGGAATAGTGCCAATGGGAGTAATAAGTATAGGGATAGTCCCAATGGGTGTATTTTCTTTTGGTGCAGTCGCAATGGGAATAGTCAATTTATCAGTAGTCGGGATGGGAATTATCTCTGCCGGTGTTACTACTATGGGGATATGGGAGTATTCACCTAATTCTCATAAAAATCATCATAATCATTCCAAACAAATTTCAAATTCAAATAAGGAAAATATGATGTCAGATTTATTTAACACTAAACAAGAGGCTGAAAAGGCTGCTTCAAAATACGGATGTATTGGAGCACATAAAATGGGTAATCAATGGATGCCTTGTAAGATGCACTAAATATTTTCTTAGTCAAAAATTAAATAAATATTAATTCAAAATCTCAACTCTAAAATCAAGATTTTTTGCCTCATCAGTAGTTAATTTTCTTGACCAAGCCCCTTGCACAGGACTATTCCATCTGAACCCAGCATTTTTAGCTAAAGACCTATCTTCATAACTAACCAAAGCCTTGTATAAAAACCTTGGTTCAGTAGCTTTAAGTAAAAGTTCCTCTAAGTTGTCGCATTTTTTGAAGACCTCAGATATATAAAAACAATCAGATAAAGCTCTATGTAAATTCCAAACTGGTATAGAAAAAGATAAGGCTAGATCAGTTACTGAAGGTCTTGTTTTTAGTGATTTTTGAAAAGACCAATTAATATCCTCTAAACTACATATCCATTTTTTATTAAGCTTAGGCAATCTTCCTTTCCCAAACCATTTCTTATCAAACTCCACATTATGAGCAACGATGAAATCTGAAGCATCAACAAGTTTTAGAAAGAAATTCAATCCATCTTCCCATGGTTGAGAGATATTAGTTACTTCTGCAGATATGCCGTTAACATATTCTGCTTGATTATTACTAACTGGGAATAAAAATGAGACCTGTGAAAGTACACATTTAAAAGATACATCAAACAAAATACAACCTATCTCTATCACTTCATCTTTATTTTCATCTAAACCTGTTGTTTCAGTATCAAGAATTAAAATTTTTTCAATTTTTTTATTCTGATTAGCAACACTATCTTCAGAGGGATAACTGATAACTTGATCCTGAAGAATATCCAATTGATTTAATTCTTTTTTGTTAGATAGTTCCAATTAGCTGAAAACACTTTTATTTATCTTGACGCATTTAATAAAAATTTCTTTTAAATTAATATAAATTAAGAAACATGATAAGAGAATAATTTTTGAAACATTTTTAGTTTATGAAAGATGACTTTTACAAAATATCAATTTAATAATTTTTGTTATTGGCCTTCAAATCCTAAAAAAATTGTAGAATTTATTGGTGGAAGTTATCTGGCTTCTAAACCAGATTTAACTTATAAGAGATTCATAGAGAGTTTAATTAATAAAAACTATGCAGTACATGCATATAAATACACTCCACAATTTGATCACCAACAACTTGCTATTAAAGCTTGGAGGGATTTCAAAAATTGTCGAATATCTTTATCAAAGAGAATAGGAACATCAATTCCTTCGATAAGAATTGGTCATAGCCTAGGCTGCAAACTTCATCTAATTTCTCCTGATGGTGGAAGAAATTGCGAAAAATTCATATCAATAAGTTTTAATAACTTCAGTGCTAATAAATCTATTCCATTATTGAAACAAATTTCTCGAAAATTAGAATTCAACAGTGAATTCAGCCCAAGCCCTGAAAGAACTTTGCGATTAATTGAAAAAACATATAATCAAAAAAATAACTTCCTAATAAAATTCAACTCAGACGAATTAGATCAAACAGATAAATTATTTTCTTGTCTTAAAGCAAGAAAAGAAGATAATTCTAAGGGGATAATGCTAAAAGGTACACATACCATAATTGCAAGCGCAGGACTAAGAGAAAATTTTTTGGGAGACTGGGCCGATGATGAATTCAAAAGAAATACTATAAAAAAAATTTCTAATTTAATTGATGAATCTTAATTAGGATAATTCTTTCAATTTTTCCAAAACAGAACTATCTTCAAGAGTGCTTATATCCCCACTAATTTTCTCTCCAGCAGCCAAAGATCTCAAAATTCTCCTCATAATTTTTCCACTACGTGTTTTAGGAAGAGAGTCAGAAATTATAATTTTTTCAGGTTTTGCGATAATTCCAATTTCATTAACAACATGTTTCTTTAGATTATCTACTAATTCTGAAGAACCTTTCACGTCTTTCTCGAGAGATACAAAAGCGACTATAACTTCACCTTTTAAATCATCTTTTTTGCCTACGACTGCAGACTCTGCAACTGATTTATGACTTACCAAAGCAGATTCTATTTCCATTGTTCCTAACCGATGTCCTGAAACACTTATGACATCATCAACTCTTCCCATTATCCAAATATATCCATCTTCATCAATACGTGCTCCATCTCCAGCAAAATACACATTTTTTTCTCCTTTAAAGGAAATATATTCCCAATAACTCTCCAAATATCTCTCTGAATTTCCGTGAATTGTTCTCATCATTCCTGGCCACGGTTTCTTAATAATTAAATAGCCACCCTCATTCTCTTTAACCTTATCTCCATTTTTATCGACAATTTCAACTTCGATTCCTGGTAGAGGGAAAGTAGCTGAACCTGGCTTTGTAGCAACGACTCCAGGCAAGGGACTTATCATCACACCACCAGTCTCAGTTTGCCACCAAGTATCAACAATAGGACATTTATTTTTACCAATAACATCTTTGTACCACATCCATGCTTCAGGATTAATTGGTTCTCCTACTGTGCCCAAGAGTCTAAGACTATCAAGATTATATTTATCAGGGATTTCACGTCCAGACTTCATAAATGCTCTTATTGCAGTTGGTGCAGTATAAAAAATAGAAACCTTATATTTTTGAACAATTTCCCAAAAAGCTCCTAAATTTGAGGGTCTTGGCACTCCCTCATACATCAAGGTTGTAGCACCATTAGATAATGGCCCATAAACTATATAACTATGTCCTGTAATCCAACCAACATCAGCAGTACACCAGTAAATGTCGTCATCTTTCAAATCAAAAATCCATTTAAATGTTAAATGGGACCAAAGATTGTAACCACCTGTTGTGTGCACTACACCTTTGGGCTTTCCAGTAGAGCCTGAAGTATAGAGAATAAAAAGTCTATCCTCGCTATTCATGACTTCTGGTTCACACTGATCTTTTTGATCTTTTAGTAATTCATGCCACCATAAATCTCTATCATCAACCATCGAAATATTTTTTTTGGTTCGTTGAACAACAACTACTTTTTCAACAACTTTATATGCCCCACTTTCAATGGCCGCATCAACTGCTTTCTTAAGTTCAATTACCTTATCTTTTCTAAAGCCACCATCAGCAGTAACAATAAATCTGGCGTTTCCATCAATTAACCTATCTTTTAAAGCTTCTGAAGAAAATCCTCCAAAGACAACTGAATGAGGTGCGCCAATTCTTGCACAAGCTAACATCGCAAACATCGCTTCTGGAATCATCGGCATATAAATACATACCAAATCGCCTTTTTTTACACCAATTGCTTTTAATGCATTAGATGCCCTACACACCTCTTTTAGAAGTTCTTCGTAAGTATATTTTTTGATATCTCCTGGTTCGCCTTCCCATATAAGTGCAGTCTTTCCTCCAAGCCCTCTCTTGATGTGTCTATCTAAGCAGTTATATGTAATATTGAGTTTCCCTTCTTTAAACCATTCGAAAAAGGGCGCATTTTCGTTATCTAATACAGTTTGAAATGGCTCAAACCAATCTAATTCAGATTTTGCAAAAGATTCCCAAAATTGAATAGGATTATCTGATGCTTGTTTTTTTAGACTTTGTAATTCTTCTTGAGAACTAATATTTGAGTTTTCTGCAAATTTTTTTGATGGAGGGAAAATTCTCTTTTCTTCAAGTATGTTATTGATTGAATTTTTTTTATCTAATGACATTAAATAAATCTATGCTTAATAAATTTAGTCGAAAAAATTAGGGTTTTCAAAAATTTTAATATTAATTTAGCTCAAAGATTTATTACTAGTAGATCTAAAAAATACGGCTTAGGACAAATTCTGGAAGAGCCATTAAAGCTCTTTTATATTCTGAATCAGGAAGCCAGACTATAGCTTCTTTAGAAAGCATTGCAAAATCCTCAGCTAGTTTCCTTGAACTTTCAATAGCTTTAGAATTCATGATGATATTAAGTGCATCATCTAAATCATCTTTTTCAGCAAGTTCTCTGTTTATAAGAACTGACAAGTGTTTATTTTCTTCTAAGGCATATAAAACTGGGGCGGTAAGATAACCACTAGCAAGATCACTTACAGCAGGTTTTCCAAGTTGTTTATCATTTCCAGTAAAGTCAAGAATGTCATCTACAACTTGGAAGGCTAAACCAATATTTTTGCCAAAATCGTATAACGAGGTTAAGTTTTCGTCATTAGTCCCACTCAAAACTCCAGCTGCTTTGCAACTATTGGCTATTAGTGATGCAGTTTTACAATAACTTTTATTGATGTATTTGGAAAAAGATTGAGCTGAATCAAATCTATTTAAATTTTGTTTAATTTCACCCTCTGCTAGATCCATTATTACTCTACTAAGTAATTTAACTACATATACATTATCAAGATTTGCTAGGTGCCAACTTGCTTGAGCGAATAAAAAGTCTCCCGCCAAAACAGCTACTCTGGTATTAAATCTACTATGAACTGTTTCAACTCCTCTTCTTGTAGACGCCTCATCAACAACATCATCATGGACTAATGAGGCTGTATGAATCATTTCAGTTATTTCAGCAAGTCTTTTATGTTTGGTTGTCAAGCAAAATTCAGGAGATATGGCTTTTGAAATCAATAAAACAATCCCAGGTCTCAACCTTTTCCCCCCAGCACTAAAAAGGTGTTCTGCTGCGGCTTGAAGAATTGGATGACCAGCTCCTATTAGACTTTTCAGTTCTAAAATGAGATCATCAAGATCATTTTCAACTGGTTGTAGTAGCTCTGTTACTGTATTCATGATTGGCCTCTTATATATCTTAAGGAATCAAACATTACTTCGGAGGTTAACCAACCTAATTTCTTTATTAATTCCAAGCCAAAATTTTACTTTATTGGAAAACTCATCTCTTTCTGAAGTAACAAAAAATTTTACATTTTCGAAAGAAATACTCTCATAGCGGTCAGTTTCTGGAATTTCAAAAGATTCATTAAATTTTTTTATTAATGCTACCGATGGATCAATAATTTTTATATTTGAATCTAAATTTTTTCTTAAAAAGTCATAAATTAAGGGATAGTGACTACATCCAAGTATTAGTTCTTCAATATTTTTGTTTATTAATGGTCTTAAGTATAAGTCTGCAAGACTATTTAACTTATCAAGATTTAATTTTTCTTTTTCAATTTCTGATACAAATTTTGGACATTCTTGCTGAAATATTATCGTATTCTCTTTTTTAGCATTTATAGCCTTTTTGTAATACGATGATCGAACAGTTGTTTGTGTCGCTAGGACACCAATTATTTGTTTATCAACTATTTCCGATACCGAGTTTATAAGGTCAAAACAAGGGACCTTTAGATAATCTTCTAGAATATCGAGCGCACAAGCATTTGTAGTATTACAAGCAACTAAAAGTGCATCCAAATTCTTATCAACAAAAAAAGTACAGATCTCCTTTGCAATTAATCTTATCTCTTTAGATTTTTTGTTCCCAAAAGGTATTCTTTTTGTATCCGCCAAATAAAAAACTTCTACATCTTTACGAGTTTTTAGTAAAGAATTAAGGATAGTAAAACCACCTATTCCGCTATCAAATATACCTATTTTAAGTTTCACCCTTTTTTATCTAGATATTCGAGGATACCTTTTGCAATTGCATAGGCTAATCTTTTTCGATGGGTTATTTTTTCTAATCTTCTTGCATCTAATCTTCCCGTTAAAAATCCAATTTCTACAAGGACTGCAGGCATCCTAGTATTTTTAATCACATAAAATCGACCTTGTTTAACTCCTCTATCAGGACTCCCAGGGGAAACTCTTAAAATTTGTTTTTGAATATTTTTCGCGAGTAATCTTCCTCTCCACCCTCTGTAATAAAAGGTTTCCAATCCATTTATGTCTCTTCTTTTACCTCTTGAGGCATTTGCATGAATACTTACAAAAATATCTGCATCCGTATTATTAGCAATGGAAACTCTTGGAGGCAAATCCAAATCAACTTCATTTGTTCTAGTCAATCTTACTTTGACACCTTTTTCAGAAAGTAAATTTTTAACTACTTTTGAAACCTCTAGGACAACATCTGTTTCTCTAATACCGCCTATACCTATCGCCCCTGGATCAGGTCCTCCATGCCCTGGATCGATTACAACCTCAAACTTGTTTCGTTTTACCTCTGGTAGTTTAAAGTAACCATAATTGTTTTTCTTCTTATGAATTACATTTTTATTTACTTTGATATTTCCTCTTTTCTTTTCAACTAATCCTTCACCAATCTTTTTAAATGAATATTTTGAGTTAAATAGTTTAATTCTCCATCTATTTCGATCTAAGCCAACCATTTGCCAAGTCAAAGGTTTCAAATAAGTCTCTTCCTTAAATTCAATTACTAGTCTTGTTTTACCCTTATCTGGTTTACCTAATCTAATTTCTTTTATTGGGCCATTACCTTTTATTGTTCTGGGATTTTTTAATTCTCCTGGAAAATCTACCCAGAATCTATCTCCCGATATTTGGTTAGCCTTTTGAAAGTATGCTTTTAAATTTGTATTTGATTTAGTTCTTAACTCTAAAACCCCATTAGTTTTTATAGCCCATGCCGCAAGAGCACTTGAAGATTTAACTGGAAGGATTGAAGAATTTAAAAATAAAAAAACGGATAAATAACGAAAAAGTTTATTATCTAAAAACTTTATCATTAGTTTGAAAACAATTTGTTTTTTCTATGTTTAAGGCTTGGCATCTGCTCCCTAATTTTCTTCACTCTTTCTTTATCAGCAGGAGCTATTGCAGCTCCCTGAGTTTTTCCAGCATCAGATAAAACTGTACCCCAAGGGTCAATTACCATTGCATGGCCATGGCTTTGCCTTCTTCCATAATGAATACCAGTTTGAGCTGGAGCGACTACATATGCTGTATTCTCAATTGCTCTTGCTTGTAATAGGATTTGCCAATGATCTTTTCCAGTGAATGCTGTAAAAGCTGCGGGAATCATAATTAGCTCAGCACCATTGGAAGACAAATATCTATAGAGTTCAGGAAATCTAACGTCGTAACAAATCGATAATCCTATTTTGCATAAACCTGGGACATCTACAACAGGTGGATACTCTGCTCCAGATAAAATAGTGGATGATTCCTTGTATAGATTTCCATCTGGCAAATCAACATCAAACAAATGAATCTTGTCGTATTTTGCCAAAATCTGTCCATCTTTCCCAAATAAGGCTGACCTATTAAAAGTATGACTATCATCACCAGCAGGGACAGGATACCCTCCTCCCAAAAGAAATACTTGATATCTTTGTGACATAGTTTTTAAAAAATTTGTACACTTCTCTGACAATTCAGAAGCCAATCTAAGTTTTTCATCATCTCCACCTAAAAAAGCAAAATTCTCAGGCAATCCTATTAACTCAGCACCTCTTCTAGCAGCTAATTCAATCTGTTCTTCTGCTTGAATAAAATTTTCTTCAACATTTGAAGTACTCGTAATTTGCAATGCAGCTACCAAAAAATCAGTCAAGACTTTACTCCTAATGAAACAATTCGTAAATCATGAGGCACGAATCACACCTCTTTCAACTTGAGCTGGAACAATATTTAAGCAATCAAGTTCAGAGCAACATTTAAAATCATCCTCATAATCTCCAAGACTTGTCAATCTTTTGCCATGGGTTGCTGTTTTTAAACATTTCAAAATATCATTTTTCCAGAAATCCCAAAGTGCCAAAGCAGATTGTAATTCGTCATTCATAATATTAATTTCGAAATCACTATTCTGTTTTAGATATGAAGCCAAAGCACCAGCAGCCAAAGAATCCTCAAGTGAATAAGAATCTTCCCAACCACTACCAAGTATTAAAACATTTTCGCTTTTTAATGAAATGATTTTTTCGGCAACTGCTTTCCTGTTTGGTAGACCCATAGCAAATAAATGCTTAGCATTTTGAACTTTGTGCAATGATTTAGTCCCATTAGTCGTACTCATAAATAGTCTTTTACCATTAACAACTTTTTTTGTAACTGATAAAGGAGAATTTCCCAGATCAAAGCCCTCAATCTTCTTTCCGCCTCTCTCTCCAAGCATCAGTCTTTTTTCAGCTTGCCAATTAATTGCAGATTGTTTTAATAAATCTAAATCTGCAAAAACTTGTATTGAATCAGCTCCATTTTTTAAAGCCCAGGAAATTGTGGTTGTAGCTCTTAAAACATCAATGACCACTGCTATGTCAAGACTACTTACAGGAACATCCTTTGCAACGTGATAATAAGTAAGATTAATAATCAAATCCTTTTTCTGAATTTATTATAGAAAACAGTTACTTAATTTGATTATTTTTTTTTAAAAAACAAACTTATTGATAATATAAAACTAATTTGTTTTTACAGAAATTTTATCAAGTAATTAATTTGAAAATGAATAATATCCGCACAATAAAAGGTGGAGTTAATTTAAAAGGAAAAGTAAAAGTACCTGGAGATAAATCTATTTCTCATAGAGCTTTAATAATAGGAAGTATTGCTAAGGGTGAAACGAGTATTGAGGGGTTCTTACATTCCGAAGATCCACTTTCAACTGCTGATTGTCTAAGAAAGTTAGGTGTAAATATCCCAGAAATAAAAAAAAATGAGCCTTTTACGATTTCAGGATTAGGTCTTGATGGTT
>CACKJM010000022.1 GCA_902600475.1 uncultured Prochlorococcus sp. | reverse complement strand
GAGCCGGTGGAGATTTCCAACAAGTTGCTTCTATGGCACGCCAAATGGTAACTAGATTCGGTATGAGCAATTTAGGACCTATAGCATTAGAAAGTGGAAATCAAGAAGTCTTCGTAGGTAGAGATTTGATGACTAGAAGTGAAGTTTCAGATTCTATTTCCAAACAAATTGATGAAAGTGTAAGAGTAATGGTAAAAGAATGTTATGAAGAAACATACTCTATAGTCAGCAAGAATAGGGAGGCTATGGATAAAATTGTCGATTTATTAATAGAAAAAGAAACATTAGATGGTGATGAATTTCTGAGCATTCTTTCTCAATTCACAAATATCCCTGAAAAAGATAGAACACCACAACTACTAAATTAAACTCTAACAGGCTTCTTATCTAAAACTAGGTCAATTAATCCATACTCAACTGCCTCTTTTGGAGACATGTAAAAATCTCTATCAGTATCTTCTTTAACTGTTTCATAATCCTTACCAGTTCTTTCTGACAATTCGGTATTAAGGCGTTCTTTTAAAAACAAAATTTCATCTGCTTGAATTCTTATGTCACTTGCTTGGCCTCTAGCTCCCCCAAGTGGTTGATGAATCATTATTCTTGAATGTCTAAGGCTACTTCTTTTACCTTTAGTGCCTGCAGCTAACAAAAATGCGCCCATACTAGCGGCCAAACCCACACAAACTGTGTGTATATCAGGCTTAACATGTTGCATTGTATCAAATATACCTAAACCATCGTATACAGATCCTCCTGGTGAATTGATATACATATAAATATCTTTATCTGGGTCTTCTGCTTCAAGGAAAAGTAATTGAGCGACAATTCTATTAGCTGTTTCGCTAGTAACTTGTTCTCCCAAAAAGATTATTCTCTCTCGTAATAGTCTCGAATAAATATCAAAGACTCTTTCACTACCGCCAGATTCTTCTAAAACCAAAGGGATCATAATAATATTTATCTGTTTATTAGATACTAACGATATTGAGTCAACATACGCTAACCTTATTAAGGTTTACATATAAAAAATTGAAAGAAAAATTGACTGTTTCAGATAGCAAGAAGTTATTCCATGAAGAATTTCCTTACGTTATTCCAGGTTTATACAAAAGAATAGTAGATGAGATGCTTGTCGAACTAAATCTTTTAAATCATCAGAATGAATTCACACAAGATTATCTCTTTTGTATTGGTCTCACCGAAACATTCAAAGAATTAATGAAGGGATACGAGCCTGATAAACATTTAGATCTTCTTTTTGAATCCTTATGTAGTTCTACAAATTTTGAAGCTAAAGAAATTAAAGAAATATCGCGAAAATCTCAATTAGAATTTAAAGATAAATCATCAAAGGATATATTAAATTTATTAAAAGAAAAAACCCATACTAAACTTTACCCCTCAAGGATATTGATCTTAGGAATGTATATACTAATATCAGAATCCCCAGATTTTAAAGGGGAAAATGAAACTGAAATTAATAATGAAATTATAAAAATTTTTGAAAGTTTAAACCTATCTACTAATAAAGCAGAAAAAGATATTGGAATTTATAAAAGTAGTATCTCCAAAATGAAACAAGCAAAAGAATTAATTGACGAACTAAGAGTAAAGGATAAGAAAAAAGACAATAAAAAATAAGAACTATTTCTTCAACCTTCTTTTATCTTTCCAAGAAATATAAGAGATATAAATTACAGCAAATGTTATAAAAATAAGCAAAGTGAAAGATGTATATATTAGAAATTGACTTAAAAAAGATTCATAGTTGAAAAGTGAAATCATATGTCAATTGAGCCATCACCATTTCTACCCCAAACAACCATAGCGATTGAAAAAGTAAAGATTGCAGCTAATGCAGCCCATCCAAGTTGAAAGATCATCTATTTAAAAGCATATAGACAAAATATAACAGAATTTTAAATATTTTTAATCATTTTTAGCTAAAATTAAACTCTCAGAAACACAAATTTATAATATAGAATGCAAATAAAAAATTGGGCAGGTTAGTATTAAATCATAGTACAAACATAGAAGGCTTAATCCCTATATTGAGAAAATTAGCTCTTGACATCAACATAAAGACAATAACCCCTGCCGTAATATCAAAAGCAAGAGGAAGATCATCAAAATTGACGATAAGGTTATCAGTTAAAACTATTAACGGATATAAAGCTATTGCAAGAAAGGGGAAAACAGCTCAAGAAGTTTTTATTTCAACAGATTTAAGTAAAGAAGAATTAAAAAAAATTATAGACATTTATAATGCTAATTAATTTATTTGTTTAAAGTTATCTAGACTAACCAGAAAATCAATGAAATTAGCATTAAATTTATGTTTATTTTTATTCTTTTTAGTCATATCTGGAGATAAATCATTCTCGTTAACTGATTACCAAATAAAAAGATTATGTAAAAATGAAAAAAGAGAATTAACTTGTATAAAAAATTTACGGAAGAAAAGATTAGATCTAAATAATGGTAAATTAATTGAAATACCAGTAATGCCCTACAAGAGATAACTATATTTTAAATTTCAAATTCTGATTCAAAAACATTAAAAGAATTTTTATAATTTTTCAAAAGTTCTTCTGAATCCTCATTATATCCCTGTTCGTCATAAGCTTCTTTCAGAGCATCATATAAGTAGACAACTTCATTGAACGCACTCATATATTCTTTTTGTATATCTTCATCATCGATATCATAGATTTTCGCTAAAACTAGTTCAACATTTTTTTTTGATGAATATATTTTCTTCTCGAAATCTTTATTTAACTTCCTTCTTTTTTTTGCCATCTATAAATTTTTTTAAATACAAATTTACAATACTCAAATTCATAGATAAATTAAATTAAAACTTATAAAATAAAATATAGTTTCCAAATCAAAATAAACCTATTATATTTCAACAAGATATTTGATGATATGGATAAACAAGGAAAAAGTAATCCCAAAGACATCAGAAAACAAAATTATGAAGCTAAGACAATGAATACTTCCGAAAACTCAAAAAAAAAGAAAAATAAAGATCTTCCATGGTGGGTAGAATTGTTTTTCGTGCAGATTGGATTACCAGAACCTTTACTAATAAAAATATTAAAAGCCAAAAAAAATGCTAAAGAATTAATTAAAAATGAAAAAAAGTCAATAATATTATTTTTGCTTGCAATTGCTTCATTGGCATATTTTTATCCAGTTATTAAACATGCAAAAAATAAATTAGATTGTGAAGTAATTGCCAAAAATTACATCATAAAAAATAAAAATATAATAGGACTTAATAATAGAGAATTGAGAATGTTATCAACTAATTTTTGTTATGGTGGCGAAGAAATTTACGAAATTGAAGATTAAAAATTTTTTTAATTATTTCCTAATAATAACCTACACAATATTATAATGATTTATTCAAGTTTAATTGAATTGAGATTTTAATCCTATGACTGATATAAAACAAAAGAAAGAAAATGTAAAGATGCATTTAAAAGATCTTAGACAAAATTTAAAGCAAATGCATTTAGCAGTTACAGAAGAATTAGTATTACCTCAGCCAGATGAAGTAAAAACATTGATGAGTAAAATGGATCAACTACTCGAATTAATAGAATCAAAATAAACTATAATTTATAAAATTTTAATTATCAAAAGATAAACAAATGAAAAGAATAAAACAATTTACAAAAACATTTTTAGTTTTAGTTTTCTTAACTTCATGTAAAATATCCAATAACAGTGAAAATCCCATAATTAACTCTGAAGGGGATATTAATAAGAATAAAAATTCAGAAAAAGAGAAAATAGAAATAAAGTTTTCATGCGGAGAGGATGGAATTGCAGAATACTTAGATGATGGTTGGATAATATTAAAAGAAGATTCTCAAGAAAAAATTTGCACATGGAAATCTTTTCCTGCCACAAAAGATTGTGATATGGAAAAAGATAAAGGATGTAAATTAACAAAGCCAGATAAGATTGGAGAGGAGAAAACTTATTTGTTAGAAAAATAGCTTTTACTTATGAACCAAAAATCAGAGTATTTATTGGATTTAATTTTTAAGAAATTAAAGAACAATAAGACCAAAGAAATCTATTTAGAAAAAGAAAATTTAAGAAAATTTATTTTTTCACTCATAAATGGGAAATGAATCGAAAGATAAATACGTAGGGAATGATAACATAAAACAAATTTACAGTTTTGATTGTGTATAGTCTTTCTTCTTTGACCATTATTCTAATAATTACATTCATACTAAGCCTTTATTTTTTATATAAGATTACCTCGAATGAAAAAAATTAAAAAAAAAGACTTATAGATCTTTTTAGATTATTGGATCTTCTCTAAGTAGTAAAATTGTTTGCTTACTTAAACCATCATTGATCCATTCCTTATATTCTTCTAAAACACATTCTCTATCAGTACTATCTAATAAATTAATTCTTTTTTTTGCATTTTCTAAAGCTACGTTTATACATAATTCGTAGTCTTTGAAATCTCCTTCCATTTTTATTCTTATCTTAATAAAAGTATTTACTCACTTTGTATTAAAAATAACAATAATAAGCTTTGATTTGATAAGAGTATCAAGCAATACGGAACATTTTTTTATATATTTGTGATAATTTAATTTTTATAAAACTATGTCATACGAAGCTGGGAGTAAAGAATGCAGACATTTAATTGAAGCCAAGGAGAGTCTATTATCTGCGATGGATGCTTTAAGCAATATAAATTCAACTGATTTATTACAAATCCAAATCAAAGAAATTTACAACAAATTAGAAAAAATGCACGATAATCGTAAAGAAATAGAATCTGCAACAAATTATTTATAGTAATTCTATTTATTTAAAATTTCCATATTGGCTTCTTATCTTTTTTAATCCCTTATCTGATAATAAATCTAATAAAGCATCAAGTTGAGCATGAACTTCCTTTGCTTCATTTAAGTCAGGTAACAAATCATCTTTGATAAGCATTTGATGCATCTCTCTAAGTTCTAACCTTATGTATCTTAGGTGAGAACTAACTTCCTCTCGCTTAGTTGCACTCATATCTACTTCTTATTAAAAAGTATTATACAATATCGTGTTTTTATAAACCCTCGATAAAAATGATTAAATAAAAAAAAATACAAGAGATTTGATTATTCATTAAAAGCTTTTTCAAGTCTAAATGTAGTAGTATGTCTTTCATGAAAAACAAACAATCAAAAAAAATTAAGAAGAATTCAATTAAGAAGAATTCAATTAAAAATAATCAAGAAATAGGTCAAACTAAAAATTCTGCAAAACTAGTACTTTTTATATTCGGAATAGGCCCAATAATTGGCATAACAATATTTTTATACAGCAAAGGATTTTTTAATTCATCAAACATGTAAATTTTGAGTATAGGGATTAATTTTTAAAAACTACTGAAATTTCCTTAATGAAAAAATCCTAAATTCAGCCATTTTTCTTGCATTTTCAGGATTTGAGACTAAAAAAGGATGCTCAGATAAATGTTCAAATACTTTATCAATCTTTAATCGCAAATCATCACAATCAATTTTTTTCCATTCCTCATCAAATGACATTGCGAAGCTGTCAGCATTGTCGTAAATTTTATCTTTCATTGGATTTAGAATGTAAATTAAAAAGATCTTAAAATTTTAACCTAAATTGAAAGCGTAAATATTTGAAAAGTCTAAAACTAACTTAATTACTAATAAAGAAATTACTTTCTATTAAGGCTAGTTGAAATTATACTTTCTTTCATAGCTTAAAATTTACACTTATTACTACGCAACCAAAATATGATCCTATTTGACAGAAGTGTTACAATAATGACATAATAAAATTTTCCAATGGATACTAAAGTAAAGAGAATAGGATATCTCCCTAGAAAAAGGGTACTAGAAATTATTGATGAAATATCCAAAAGTGAATCTATAAGTAGATCTAAAGTTGTTGGAATATTGGTTGAGGAAGCATTGGATGCGAGAGGGATTGCAAATTTTGGATTTAGCAATGTTAATAAATCAAGTCTATTTAAATCCGATACTTTAAAAGACATACAAAATAAGAATATTCATTTAAGAGATGCAGAAGATGAATTTGTTGACGATAGTGGTTATACAGTTTCTTCTAACAAAACTTCAGATCGCTCAATATCATCTGCAGATATTGAATTAGCAAAAAAAATTAATATCCTCAAAGAATCTGGATTAATATAACTTCCACTAAGTATTTGCTGATTATTTAATGCAAAACATTCAATAATTGTTTATTCTTAGTCATGAATAATATTCTTTTACAAAATTAGAATATTAACTCCTTTCTAGTTTCATTAGAAATGAAAGATATTAAATGCCCCTCATGCGGTAAAACATTCCGAATTGATCCAAGCAGCTTTGAAGAAATACTTCTTCAAATAAAAGATGAGGAATTTAATAAACAAATAAAAGAAAGACTTCTTTTAGCTGAGGAAGATAATAAGAAAGCTTTGGAAATTTTAAAGCGAGAGTTGAAAATAGAGTTAATAGAGCAAAGCCGAATTAAAGAAAATGAAATCCAAGCTCTTACATCTAAATTAAATATTGCAGAAGAGAAGAAAACAAATGCTCTAAATGACTTAAGAAATCAAGCAACAAATAAAATTAATTCTCTAAACAATGAGTTAAACAAATTAAAGGATGAAATTAAAAGGCAGTCTTTAATTTCAGAATTATCTTTAAAAAATAAAATTAATGATGCAGTTAATAATTTAGAGAAAGAAAACTTATCATTAACAAATTCCATTGAAAAGATAAAACTTGAACAATCAATAAATGAAAAATTAATTGAAGAAAAGTTTAAAAGCAAAATTAGTGAAAGGGACCTGACTATTCAGGAGCTTAGAGACATGAAATCTAGATTATCAACAAAGATGGTGGGGGAAACCTTAGAAATCCATTGTGAAACTCAATTTAATCTGAATCGTGCCTCTGCATTTAAAAACTCATATTTTGAAAAGGATAATGATGCCTCTTCTGGAAGTAAAGGTGACTATATATTTAGAGAATTTGATGAAAATAAAACTGAAGTCGTATCTATAATGTTTGAGATGAAGAACGAAAGTTTGAATGGAACTAATAAAAGAAAAAACGAAGATTTTTTAAAAGAATTAGATAAAGATAGAAGGCAAAAATCTTGTGAGTACGCAGTCCTCGTTTCTCTGTTAGAACCAGATAGTGAACTATATAATTCAGGCATAGTAGATGTGTCTCATAGATTTCCAAAGATGTATGTCATAAGACCTCAATTTTTCTTGCCTATTATTTCTCTGCTAAGAAATGCATCTATGGAAACCTTAAAATACAAAGCACAAATTGATTTAATGAAACGCGAGAATTACGATATAACTAATTTTGAAAGTACTCTCGAGCAATTTAAAAATGCCTTTGGCAAAAATGTTTCACTGGCCCAAGATAGATTTAATGATGCAATTTCAGAAATTGATAAATCAATAACCCATTTAAAAAAAACTAAAGAGGCTTTAATTCTCTCAAAAAAACATCTTTTATCTGCTGACAGCAAATCTCAAGATTTAACAGTAAAGAAACTAACTAGAAATAACCCAACCATGCAAAAAAAGTTTAATGATTTAAATAATTTCGAAGATGAAGTGGCCTGATTAAACAATAATATTTGAAATTAATAATAGTTAAAATATATCTAATTTCTAATTTATAAATATACTATTAATAATAAATTCCATAGTAAAGAAAATAATGTCTATCAACACTCCAATTTTCACTATTGCCAAAGATCTCAATGTCGAAAGTAATAGAATATTATTAGCCTGCAAAAAACTTGGAATCAACGCAAAAGGGGCGACAAAAAGATTAAATAAACATGAATTAGAAAAAATTAAAAGTTATTTTGAAACGGGTAAAAATGTATC
Source organism: uncultured Prochlorococcus sp. (assembly GCA_902600475.1). Lineage (GTDB taxonomy): Bacteria > Cyanobacteriota > Cyanobacteriia > PCC-6307 > Cyanobiaceae > Prochlorococcus_A. The sequence goes on along the minus strand of CACKJM010000022.1, from coordinate 7,630 downwards.
AGATGAAGTAATTAATTTAAATAAAGTTAAATCTAATAGTACTTCAAAAAAAATTGTAGAAAAAGAAAAGATAAACTATTTTGCAAACAGACTTATTCGCAAATCTTAAATAAAACTTATTTTTCCTAATTTCTTAAAATAATAAGCCACAGAAAAAAAAAATAATACTTTATCATAAGTAAAAATACTTAAGATGAGCATAAACCAAATTTTAAATTCCCTTGATGCATCATGGGATAGAGATGATGTTCTTTTAAAAATAAAGAACGGGTTAGATACAGATAAGATAGTAAATGAATTTCTAGCAAACAACAAGATACAAATTAAAGAATTAAATTCTTTATTAAGAACAGAAGACATTGATTTATTAAATCAAGTAGAACAACTTTCAACTTGTGAATATAAATTAATAAATAAGATTAAAAATTTAAATTCTTTAGAAAATAATGAAAATCATCAAATAATAAATCAGAAAGATGTTTCCACATCTAATAAATTCCCTTCTAAAAGAATTAGTTCATTCATGATTAATTGGAGCAATAAATTTGTAGTTATTGCTTTATTAGCAATTTCTGCCATAGCTTTATCAAAACAAGCTTGGGCATAATTAGCTAAATTAACTTCATTGTATAAGATGTAGTTTTGAGAACTAAACAAGAAGATTTAATTAGATATAAAGATGGAAATCTTTATTGTGAACCCGCTGACATTTGGATTGATCCAAGTAAACCAGTAAAAAGAGCATTAATAACCCATGCGCATTTTGATCACTTTACATTTGGCTGTGAAGAATACATTTCTAGCAAGGAGACGGGGATACTTCTTAAAGAAAGAGTTGGAGATAATATCAAAATTACGACTTTTGAATATGGAGAAGAGTTCAAGATAAATGGCATCAATACTTCTTTTCATCCTTCAGGTCACATCCTTGGATCTAGTCAAATAAAATTTATTTTTGCTGAAGAAAAATGGCTTATTACAGGAGACTTTAAGCTTCAAAAAGATCAGACTTGTAAACGATATGAAATAGTAAAAACTGATTATTTAATAAGCGAATGTACTTTTGGTTTGCCAATATTTAAGTGGGATGATACTAATAAAATAGCAAATGATATTTCAAAATGGATAAGTAATTCACCAGAAAAAACTTCTTTACTTTTCTGCTATTCACTTGGAAAAGCTCAGAGATTATTAAAAGAAATTAGTCAAACAAATTTTCAAGGCAATATTTATTCCCATGGCAGTATTCACAAAATAAACAATAGTTATAGGAAACTTGGAATTGATATTAAAGATACTATAAAAATTGAAAATAAAAAAAAGATAGATGAACTGAAAGGAAGTCTAATATTATTACCGCCATCTTTAAGTAAGGGTTCTTATTTAAAAAATTTCAAAAACATTCAAACAGCTTTCGCAAGTGGATGGATGTCAATAAGAGCTCTAAGAAAAAGATCAGGATATGATAAAGGATTCGCAATCTCTGATCATGCGGATTGGGATGGAATTCTGGAAGTAGTAAAAAAGTCTGAAGCAAAAAATGTATTTTTTCATCATGGAGATAGTGAAGCCTTAAGTAAATATTTAGTTGAAAAGGAATCAATAAATGTCCTTTTATTCGGTAAATAAATATGAGCTTAAAAAAGTTTTCAGAATTATTTGGCGATCTAGATTCAATTAATAGTACAAATAATAAAATTGAAGTTTTAAAGAATTATTTTTTATCTAATGATCCAATAGATAATTCATGGGCAATATATTTACTAACTGGAAAAAATAATAAGAGATTTATTAGTGGAAGATATTTAAAAAATCTTTTTTCTCAAATATATGAATATCCTCAATGGTTAATTGATACATGTTATTTAAAAGTTGGTGATTCTGCTGAGGTAATTACCTTATTACTTAAAAATAAAACTAATTCTAGAAAAAAGAAATTATCAAATATAAGTCTCAATGCATTACTAAGCGAAACAATACCTGCATTATCAAAACTTAATGAGGAGGAGAAAAATTTAGAAATTAAAAATCTTTGGGAAACATTACCTGAAGATAACCATCTAATTTTCAACAAAATTCTCACAGGAACTTTTAGAGTAGGAGTCTCTATCGGATTAATCACAAAATCAATATCAAAACTAATTAATATTGAGGAAGAGATTATTTCTCATAGGTTGATGGGTGATTTTAAACCTTCAATTGATTCATATGAATTTTTAATTAACAAGAATATCAATCTTCAAGAGTTAAATTCCAAACCATTTCCATTTCTTCTAGCAAATACTATTGAAGATAAAATCTTCAAAAATTCAATAAATGATTTTCAATTTGAATGGAAATACGACGGTATAAGGATGCAATTAATTAAAAGATCAGGCAATGTTTCTTTATGGACAAGAGGGCAAGAATTAGTAAATGAATCTTTCCCAGAATTAGTAGAGAAAATGTCACATATAAAAGATGATTTTGTTCTTGATGGGGAATTATTAGTTTGGAATTTTAAAGAACAAATTGCCTTTGATTTTTCTTTACTTCAAAAAAGGATAAATAGAAAGTCTCCTACTAGAGCAATCCAAATAAAATATCCAATTATTTTTATTGCTTATGATCTTTTAGAGATTAATGGGAGAGATATTAGAGAAATTAAATTAGAAAATAGAAGAATTGAGTTAGAAAAATATTTTTCAAAATGGCAAATTAAAACTGAGAATAATATCTCTGATATTTTCAAAATATGTGATTTAATCTTTCCTAAAGATTGGCCTGATGCTTTAACTTATAAAGAAAAATCTCGAGAAAATAATACTGAAGGATTAATAATTAAGAAAAAGACTTCTACATACTCCTCTGGTAGAAAGAAAGGTATTTGGTGGAAATATAAAGTTGATCCTATGCAACTGGATGCTGTTCTAATTTATGCAAAGGGCGGTAGCGGTAGAAGAGCTGGTCTGTATACAGATTACAGTTTTGCATTATGGCAAGACAAAGAATTAATTAAATTTGCAAGTGCATATTCTGGTTTAACTAATATTGAGATTAAAGAGCTAGATAAATGGATAAGAAAAAATACAATAGAAAAATTTGGTCCTGTTCGATCGTTAAAACCAGAAATGGTATTCGAAATATCTTTTGAGAAAATACAAATTTCTAAACGTCATAAGTCAGGTATAGCAGTACGATTTCCAAGAATTACAAAATGGAGAAAAGATAAAAAAATTAATGATGCAGATAGCCTAGAGAATGCTTATGAACTAATGAAAAAAATATCATGAAAAATATTACGAAAAATAATAAGCAAAATAATTTAATTTCTAAAATTAAACAGTTTTTCTCCACAAATGGATGGGAGCCACTACCCTATCAGATCGAATCTTGGGAAGCATTTTTAAATGGAGAGAGTGGAATAATACAAGTTCCTACTGGATGCGGTAAAACTTATGCTGCATTAATGGGACCTCTATCAAAGATAGAAGATCCCAAAAATAATAAAAGTGTGAATATATTATTAATAACCCCTTTAAAAGCACTAAGTAGAGATATAAAAAATTCCATACAATTAGCAGCTTTGCATTTTAATAAAGAAATCACTGTTGAAATTAGGAACGGGGATACAACTCCATATGAAAAGAAAAAGCAACTAGCTAAACCACCTAATATTCTTATTACCACTCCAGAGTCTTTATCTCTTTTACTTTCTAATAAAGAATCTAATAATCTGTTCAAGGAGTTGTCATCAATAATTATTGATGAATGGCATGAATTGATGGGTAGCAAAAGAGGAAACCAGTGCGAGTTATCTTTAAGTTGGCTAAGAGGTAATATAAAAAATTTACAAATTTGGGCAATGTCTGCAACTATTGGAAATATTGAAGAAGCAGCAAGAGCAATAGTTGGGATGAGCATTATTAAACCCAAAATTATAAGTACAAATATTCAAAAAGAGATCAAAATTATAACTGTTTTACCAGAGGAGGAAACTACCTTTCCATGGAGTGGGCATCTTGGGATTAGAAGTCATTCTTCACTATTAAAAATCCTAGATAAAAATAAAAGCACCTTATTATTCACCAATACGAGAAATCAATCTGAAAGATGGTATCAATGTCTTAAATTTTTTATCCCAGAGATGGAAAACAAAATTGCACTTCATCACGGCTCACTGGATAAAGACGATAGACAAAGAGTTGAAGAAGGGGTTAAAGACGGATTAATAAAATGGGTAGTCTGCACCAGCTCGTTAGATTTGGGAGTTGACTTCCAACCTGTAGATCAAATAGTTCAAATTGGTAGTGCAAAGAATTTAGCTAGACTTATCCAAAGAGCGGGAAGAAGTGCACATAGACCAGGAGGAAAATCAAATTTAATTTTTATGCCTACTAATTCTTTAGAGTTATTAGAGATTAGTGCAATGAGAAGAATAATAAAAAGTGGTATATCTGAGGAAATCAGACTTCCTGAATTATCTTATGATGTGCTTCTACAACATCTAATAAGTTTGGCATGTGGAAATGGCTTTGATCCGAAAATTGAGAAAGAAAGAATTAAAAATTGCTGGAGTTATAGAAACTTAAAAGATCAAGATTGGAATTGGTGTCTTGACTTTTTAGAACATGGAGGAAAATGTCTTAAAGCATATCCAAAATATAAAAAGATAGTTAAAGAAGAATCACAAAATAATAATGAAAACTTTAAATATTTTGTAAAAGACAAATCTTTAATAAGAATGCATAAGTTCAATATTGGGACAATTACAAGTGACAAATTCGTGAATGTCAAATATTTGAAAGGTAAATCTTTAGGTAATTTAGAGGAGAATTTTGCTTCAAAATTAAATCCCGGGGATACATTTTACTTTGCTGGCAGAATGCTTCAATTTGTAAGGATAAGAGATATGATCTTATATGTTAAAAAATCAACAAAAAAAAGTTCTCTAATTCCTGCATGGGTTGGAGGTCAAATGGCAATTTCTGATCTACTTTGTGAGAGTTTGAGAAAAGAAATAGATATATGCAACGAACTAGAAAATGATGATTGCTTAAATCCTGAACTCAATTCATTACGCCCAATATTGAACAAACAAAAAGTTCTTTCAAATATTCCAAAGAAAGATGAATTCCTTATAGAAATATATAAAACCAAGGATTTATCAAATCTTTTTGTTTTTACACTTGATGGCAAATTTGTAAATGAAGGAATTGCATTTTTATGGGCTTTGAGATTGGCAAAATTAAAACAATCTACATTTAGTATTACTGCTAATGATTTTGGATTCAGCTTAACTACCGCAGAAGATTATGATTTTTCCATAATAAAAAAAGAAGCAGATTACTTTTTGAATAACAAAAAATTAGAAGAAGATCTAGAAAATGCAATTAATTTTTCAGAATTAACAAAACGTAGATTTAAAAATATTGCCCAAATAAGTGGACTAGTAAATCAAAATAATCCAACCAAAACAAAAACTTCTTCACAACTTCAAATAAGTTCCAGTCTTTTCTACGATGTCTTTACTAAATATGAAGAAGGCCATCTTTTGATAAAACAATCGCATCAAGAAGTTAAAGAATATCAATTAGAAAATAAAAGAATATCTAGATCATTAGAAAGATTAAAAAATTTAAAAATGCTACTAAACGAGATAAAAACTCCAACTCCTTTTGCTTTCCCTTTACTAGTTGAAAGACTGAAAAATACTTTAAGCAATGAGCCAATAGAAAAAAGAGTAGAAAAACTTATAAAAAAATATAGTGATTAAATGAAAAAAAGTTCTTTTAAATTTTGTTGGGAAGATACATTGTTAGAGATGCTTCCTTCAAGAGCGTTATTTCTACCGGAAACAAAAGAGTTATTAATATGCGATATTCATCTTGGGAAGGCTGAGTATTTTCAGCAAAATGGTATACCTCTTACTAATAATTCAGATGAAAACAATTTTGCAAGAATAAAAAAAATAGTAAAAAAATATAGTCCTGAAAAGTTAATAATATTAGGAGATTTATTCCACAGCAAATATTCAATAGATAAAAATCTTCAAAAAAAAGTAGATGATCTTCCTGAACTAATAAAAACTAATGTTGAACTAGTCCTGGGAAATCACGATGTAGGCTGCAATATTAAAAATATTAAAATTTTTGATATTAGAAAAACTAAAAATATTACTTTTAGTCATGAACCAGTTAATTTAGAAAACAATAAAACCTTGAATATTTGTGGACATTATCATCCAAAAATCTATATAAGAAATAATGGAGATAAATTATCATTTAGGTGCTTTGCAATGGATAAGAATAAAAATACTTTATTTTTACCTGCATTTGGAGACTTAACAGGAGGATATCCCTGCAAAAAGTCATTTAAAAAATGGGCAATTGTTTCTGAAGAAGAAATTATCGAAATAAAATCTTAAAGAAATTCCTATTGAAGTGACTTAAATTTTTCATTTAGATATACCAATTTATACTTAAAAGTCTCGTTTATTTTATTTATCTATTATTTTTTATCTATTAATCAATTTCTCTTAATAGAAACAGATAATAAAACATTTATACCGCATATGCCCCTTTCTTTAGCAGACAATCCACGTTATAAAAAAAATAAACACATTTTATAGAAATGAAAAAATTAATAGCCTTGATTTTATTTCCATTTCTTGTCATCCCATTTGGGGCAAAAGCAAATGATAATTTTTCCGTTGAAATAGAAGCACTTACATTAGTAATGGAACAATATAAGGAAGAAGCTGAAGCAAGTGTTGAATTAGATATAGAAAATAAAAAGCCAAGTTACATGGCTCTTAAACAAGACGAATGCAATGCCACTGTTGAAGTTACAGAAAAAACAGGATTAGAGGTTGTAAATACTGAATCTTTCGATGTAAATGTCTGCTTGAAAGAAATCTATAAAGTAATCAATTAAATAAGCAGGTTATAAAAATATAATAAAAACAAGCAAATTAAAGAGGTCTTTTACTTAAAGAAGGTAAGACCTCGAGACCTAACAGAAAACTTTGGAACGGGTTCTGCATACCCAATTAATAACTACAATGGAATTGTAGAGGTGTAATTAAAAGTACAAAAACTAAAATTATTTTTTAAGTAATTATTTCTTCTTTGATAATGTCTGTGATTCTTCTCTAGACATTAAAGCTTCGATTTGAGCAAGAACTTTCTGAAGTTCATCCGTTTTTGTAAGAGAGGCTTCTGCTACTTCTCTTAATTTTTCTAACTGTTCTTTAGTTTTATCCATGATAAATAAATTAGAAATTAACCACTTTTAAAATGGTTTTAATACAGATTTTTTACTCCCACACAGATTCATATTCTCTCTTTTTTTTATAAAGTCAAATAAATTTCCCTTTATTAGGGTTTTATGAGGACTTCCAATTAATTCTTTATTTATTATTGAAACCATAAGATTACTGAAATAGAAATACTTTTAAATTATGAAGTAAATACAGGCAATCCTATTGTTGCAGTTGTTATTAGAGCCCCTGCAAAAATCAAGAAAGGTAGAAAAGGATAGTTTTTCAAAGATAAACTTACTAATTCGAAATAACTATATAAGTATTTATACTGTTTGTCTACCCCCTGACTATCTTAGAGGTAAAATTTTTTCTTTTATAAGTAAAAAT
>CACKJM010000021.1 GCA_902600475.1 uncultured Prochlorococcus sp. | reverse complement strand
TATTTTTAATTTTATTAGAAAAATTTATTTTTGCTTTTGGTCCTTTTTCTAGAAAATTTATCCATTTTTTCTTTATCTTTTTGGGTGCAAATTTAAAAGGAAAAGTCATTATTCCAGGAATTATAAATCTATGCATGTAACCAAATAAAATTCTTAATTTTGTCGTTTTAACATTAATTGGCTTAAAGTCATCAATCGAAATCTTCTCACCAACAATATTGATTAGTTTCTCTATGAAAAGCTCTCGATCAAATTTTAGTTCTTCATAGGGAATTATTTCTACATCAGAGAATACCTTTTTAAAAGATTTATAAATTTTTAAATAATCTATTCTTCCCAAGACTCCATTACCTGGGGAATGATAGTGATTGAAAAAAAACTCATTGGGAGATTGAAACAAGCCACCCATTAGATATGATTTTGTTCTTCTCAAATAATAAGATTCAAACCAATTTAATTGTTCCCTTATGATAATTATTATGGTTGCATCTCCAAATATTTCCCTTAGCCTTTTAGCTATCACATAAGGGTCTTGGGTTATTGATGTGCCTAACTCGGCATGTGAAATACCTTCGTTAGAAATTATTATTGGCTTTTCTTTAACGGCACTTTTTAAGACTTCAGATGCTTTTGATTCTAAATAAGATTCGTTGTCAAGGTAATTTAAATTTCTCATGGCCAAATGAATTTCTTTAGAATGCGGCTTTCCCAAATAATCCATTTTTTTTACTTTTGGGAAAAAAGAATCTTGAATAAATGTTGAGGCTGATCTAGGGAATCCAATATGAACTATGTTTTTTTTCATAATTTTTTTTAATTTCAAGGAGTCAAGCGGAGTTGAATCGCTTACCCCCAGCATAAAATATCTTTGGTAACTCATAACTGATTACTTTTTTAAAAATAGAATTGGTAATAATTATTATCAAAACTTTATAAGTAGAAAATAATCTATAAATAAATTTAAAAACTTGGATTTTAAAGAATTGTTTTTTCAAGTTAATAAAGGCTTGTATATCTTTTCCCAATGTTCTTTTGCAACTATTTTCCAATCAAATTTAGAAATATTTTTTCTAGCTTTATGTTGGAGATCTTTTCTTTGTTCAGAGGACATTTTTATTAAATATTCCACTTTCTGAGAAATACTTTCCGCATCAATTTTTTCAGAAATAACTCCTGTAACATTATTATCAATAACATCTTTTGCCATACCTACATTGGTTGAAGCAACAGGAGTTCCACAAGCAACACTCTCCAATAAACCAAGTGGGCCGCCTTCCTCTCTTGAGGTTATTAAATAAATATCCAAAGCATGATAAAGAGATATGAGATCAGCATGATTTTTTGGGTAGGTATGAAAAAAAGGGATATTATATTTTGAAAGTTCTTTTTTAACGTAACCTCTAGCAGGTCCAGTTAACAACGCGAATACAGGGTAACCTTGAGAAGCTAATATTTTGAGAGTTGATACAAACAAATCGGGACCTTTTATAATTTTCGGCTCTAAACCATCTTTCCAACCAGAGCCATCTTTTTGAAAAGAACCTATTAATAATGAATGCTCAGGAATATTCAAAGATTTTCTGATTGATTCTTTTGCACCATCAACAGGAAATTTAAAAAGATCAGTATTTACTCCAAGAGGTATTTTGAAAAGTTTATTTGAAGGAACTCCCCATTTAGATAATCTTTCTTCAACTAAACTTGAGGCAGTTACAACTTTATCCAACTTATCTACACTTTTTAAAAAAGAATCTATATGTATCTTAACTTTCTCTCCATCTTCTGGTTTTCCATGAAAAAAACTCGTTATAAAGTGATTATCTTGTGACATATATTTACCCCAATTTAGCCACATATACTGTGATCCAAAATGGACAACACTTTTTACAATTTTATAAGGTTCTGTCGTAACGTTTATTGAACCAGGAGATAAAATATCAATTTCATTTTTAACATTTTCCCCAACTAACTTTATAGCCCAATCTGCCTTTTCTATTACGAATTTTACAGGTATTTTGTCGCCACTATAAAGTCCTGATTTTGAAAGAATTTTCCAAGGTAAACTCTTAATCATATTTTTTAATGATCTGAGTTGATTATTCATTTACTTACTTTTTTTAGCACTTCAAATTGTTTGAGGGCCATTAACTTAGCCACTTCTGGCATAGATTTTTTAGCATACCAATCTAATAAATTATTAGCCTTTTTAGGAGATCCATATCCAGATTTTATCTCTGAAGGTCTAAAAAATTTCGGATTAGAAATGACATGTTCTTTCCAATTTAAATCTAATGCTGAAAAAGCACAATTAATGAATTCATCTAATCCAGATAAAATACCAGTTGAAATCACAAAATCCTCTGGATCTTTTTGCTGAAGCATTTTCCACATTGCCTGTACGAATTCTGGAGCCCAACCCCAGTCTCTCTTAATGGTTGTATCTCCTAAATTTAGAAGCTCATTACTTCCTAAGGCAATACTTGCAGCAGCCTTGCAAATCTTTTGAGTAACGAATCTTTGAGGTCTTAAATATGACTCGTGATTAAACAGAATTCCTGAGCAAGCGAATAGACCATAACTTTCCCTGTAGTTTGCGACTTGCCAGTATGCAGATGCTTTTGCTACACCATAAGGACTTTTTGGATTGAAAGGGGTATCTTCATTTGCAGGTGAATTACCAGTATCCCCAAAGCACTCAGAAGAACTTGCATTATAAAAGTGAAAATCATTTCCAAGAAATCTCATTGATTCAAGAATATTAATTGTTGCAGTAGCTATACTTTCAAGAGTTTCAACTGGTTGTTCAAAAGATAATCCTACTGAACTTTGACCCGCTAAATTATAAATTTCATGAGGTGCAACCTTCTCTATGATCTGGAGAGTGCTCCTGAAATCTGTTAAAGAAACAGAATGTAAAAATATTTCATCTTTTATACCTAAAGCTATCAGGGATGAAAAATTGTTTATTTCAGCGTCTCTGGAAGTGCCATGTACGGTATATCCTTTTTTAATTAAAAGTTGTGCAAGATAAGCGCCATCTTGTCCAGATATTCCAAATATTAAGGCAGTCTTGTGCATTTAATTTAAAAAAATTAATCATATTCTTAAGGGATTTAATTCTCTAGGAATTAAACCCTTTAAATCAAATTATATTCCATTTTCTTTAACTAAAGCTTTCCAATCGATCAATCTCATTTCAAGAAACTGTTTATATGCAACAGTTGAACTAACAACTGTGTATTTCTTATCAAGGTTTACTTTCCCAGAAATTTCAATACCATATTTTTCCTTAACAAAATACTGATCTACCCATGGATCAAAAATATCAACATCCATTTCATAAGAATTTAAAATATGCAGCATATCAAGAACTTTAGTATTCCTAATATCTGGACAATTTTCTTTAAAAGTAAATCCAAGGATTAAAAAATTAGCTTTCTTAAATAGGAATATCTTTACGACACATTTCAAGTATTAATTGCTCTACTAACCATTTAGGCATGCCGTCATTAATCTTTCTTCCAGCGAGAACCATTTCCGGTAAATATCCCACTAATTGTGCCTTATAAGTTAAATAATAAGGATCAACACCAATGCAATGACCTCCCACCAGACCAGGTTTAAATGGAAGAAAGTTCCACTTAGTGGATGCGGCTTTCAACCGCTGTTATAATTATTGTTGTGTTTTTAGCGTTCCAAGCTAAGTTCACATTTTCAGCAGTCCTACCTTGATTATCTGGGTATCGGAAAGTTACTTGGGTTAGTAATTTGCCTTTGGATTCCCTCCCTCTAACTGACCAACCTGTTCCACAAGTGTTTTTTATACTCTGGCGCAGATTTGTTACCCATTTAGCTGTAGATGCCATACTGTGATTAAGTTCCTCTGGCGCACATTCTGGCGCAGAATTGAGTATTTAAACCAATATAAAGCACTTTCAAGTACATCAAGGTTTAATTTGAAAATGCTAGGATTAATTGATATGAATGCTATTACAACGATTTGGGGCCATAGCTCAGCTGGTAGACCCCCTGCATGGCATGCAGGGGGTCTGCGGTTCAAATCCGCAGGCTCCACTTAATTTTTTTAGTCATACCAATAGTTTTCAGACGGCGTTTAGTAATAACATAACTTTTGTACGTACTTGTCCAAGCTTGTTTAAGCAATTCTGCACCCTAAAATGCACTTATAAGAATTTTATTTGTTGCAGAAATGAAAACTTTAACTTGGGTTGATATCTCAAGAAAATCAATCAAATCAAAACTTGGCTTTGGCTGGTCTGTTCAAGGTATAGAAAAACAAAATAAAGTAAAAACAAAAGTTGTTTATAGATTTTCTACAGGGCAAAGAACAACAGTTTTAACTGACTTAGATTGGCATGCTGAAAACAATAATGAAATTACAAATCTTGTTGTTGAACTATCAGATTTAATGAATGAAAGAAGCGTTGATTTAGTCAAAGCTTATGAATTAATTAGTGGGGGGAAATTAAATAAAAATGATAAAAACGCTTTTATCTAATCCTGAAAAGTATAAAGATGCGACAGATGCAGTTAAAAAAGATATTACTTATATGCCACTAGAACTAAAGAAAAAACTTGAAGAAGAAAATATTACTTTATAAATAATATTTTGGAAGACTTAGAAATATTTACTAAATAAAGCATCAAAGGAACTTCTACTAGTACCCCAACTATGGTAGCCAAAGCAGCTCCTGAATTAATACCAAAAAGAGTTATCGATACAGCTACTGCAAGTTCAAAAAAGTTTGAAGCGGCTATCATCGAGCCTGGACAGGAAATAGAATACTTTTGCCTAAAAAACTTCATTGAAAAAGCAGTTAAATAAAAAATAAAAAGAGTCTGTATTATTAATGGAATTGAAATTAAGATTATATGAATAGGATTTTGTAATGTAGATTTTGATTGAACAAAGAATAATAAAAAGACAGTAAGAATTAAAAAAAATAACGAATAACTTTTACTTTTATTCAAAATACTTTTTATTCTTTTTTCGCTATTGATTTTATTTTTTAAAAATATTGCTAGAAAAAGTGGTACCAAAATAAAGATTATTACAGAACCGAAAACAGTATCTAAAGGGATATCTATACTGTTAAATCCTAAAAGAATTTTTGACAAAAATGGAAAGGCTAAAATTAATATTAGATCATTAATAGCTACTTGTATTAAAGTAAATAAAGGATCGCCTTTAGCAAGATTACTCCAGACAAAAACCATTGCTGTACATGGTGCTATTCCTAATAGAATCATTCCAGAAACATATTCTTTAGCAAGTACAGGATTTATAAAATTACCATATAAAAAATATAAAAAAGAGGCTGCAATGATTGCCATTGAAACTGGTTTTATTAACCAATTAATAAAAAGGACAATAGAAAATCCTTTAATCTTATATTTCAAATTTATTATTGACTTGAAATCTATTGATAACATCATTGGGAAAATCATTCCCCAGATGAGAATTGCTATTGGAAGATTTATTCTTGAGAGTTCTAATCCGCCTATAATTTGAGATAAATTAGGAAATAAATAACCGGATAAAGATCCAATACACATTGCTAAGAAAACCCAAATACTTAGATATCTATCAGAAAATTGCATTTAAAATTTTTTAATCAATTATTAAATTTAGCAAAATTTTTTGGCCTTAATCTTAACTTAATTTACCCATAATAAGCTCTTAATAATAGCTATTTTTATATGTCAATTAAGGCGAAATATGTAGGTGAATTTCAGAGTGAAATTATCTTCGAAAATCAATTAAAAATAAAAACAAATTCGAATAGAAATTTACATGATTCTTGCGAACAGACTAAACCCTCAAATCTATTGTCTGCATCTTTAGCTTCTTGTATTTCAACAACTCTTGGAATAATTCTAGAAAAGAATAATATTGAATCAAAAAGTTTTTATGTTGACATTATCTCTAAAAGTGATGTTCAAAATAATAAAATTTCAACCTTGCATTGTAAAATATGCCTTCCACTTATTAAGAAATTAAAAATAAAGAACTTTATAAAAGAAAAAATTGAATCATCATTCATAAGCAATTCTCTTAAAGAATCTATAAATATAAGCTATGAATATATTTTTAATAGATAGCTAATCTTTCGGCAACAATCATTTCTTTATAAGTATCTAATTCTTCAACTTCTTTTAGAGAAACCTTTCCTCTATCATCCCATTTTCTTAATCGAACTGCATCTTTGAAGTATTTATTATTTTCTAGTTCATTAATCTCTTCTTTATTTAAAGCACCACCTTGTACCTTAAAACTATTTTTAGATGCTTTAGATAAACTTTCATAATAAGAATTATCGATTGAGCATAAATATCTTTTTGCTACAACGTGTAAGCGAATACTTTCTGTAATTTCTTCAGAGAAAAAATCTTTTAAAAAATTTGAAGCAATATTTTCATGGTTAAGATCTTTTTTTAAGAAATCATTTTTTGAGTCATTTTCATCGATTAGAAGATGACCTATATCGTGTAACAAAGAAGCAATTACTATATGCCTTCTGCCATCTTCAGTGCGAGCGAGTGAAGCTGTTTGGAGACTATGTTGTAATTGAGTGACTGATTCATCATAATTAGTTTTTCCTTCCTCCTTAATAAAGTCAAATAATAAATCTACAAATTCATTGTTATCAGAATTTTGTAATTTGTTTTTGAAGTTTTTAATAGTTTTGTATTTCATTTAATTGCTTCTCCTTCAAAGTGACCTATTAAACTTACATATCCATCTTTAAGAGAGTTCTTTTTAAAGTCATAATAATCTTTTCTTAAATCGCCTTCAGTTTTAGCATTATAAGTAACATAGAGCGCTCTTCTTGGACGACTAGATTTATTTGTTGAACTTCTGTGAGGAACAAAAGAATCAAAAAATACTGCGCCTCCTTTTTTAAGAGGTATCTTCTCCCAAACAAATTTTTCTGCGGTTAGTGAATCTATACACCCCTTTTCATCAATATTTATTATGCCCTCATTATTTCTACCTCTTGCAAATTCCAAACATCCATTATTTATATCAGAGTCATCTATAGCTAATAGCATTGTTATGTGTTTTTTCCCAAAAGGATAAGCAGGAGCATCTTGATGAGGTGCATATCCAGCTCCCCCTGGGTATTTATAATTTATTTTTTCCTTGAATAATATTGGTTCATCATCAAATAGCATAGTTAAATAATCTTTTATTGATGAACTTAAAAGAAATTCCCTAAAAGATGTATGCGAGCTTACAAAGTTTTCTGTTCTTGAAAGCACTTTACCATTAACTGTTTTTTCATAATGATGGTTAACCTCTTTAGAGTCGTTAAGTTCACTAATCCATTTTTCAATTGCCTCTAAATCACTTTGATTTATTAGGTTCTCATTAACTATAAATCCGTCATTATCGAATTTTAATTTTATATTGTTCAAAACTGATTCCACCTCAATACAAGTCTTAACAAGATATTAAACATTTATGATTAAGATAAATTTAAGATGAAAAGATAATTAAGAATGCCAATTTCAATTAGAAAAATATATTCTAATCAAACTATTGATATAAGGCATGAAGCTATTTGGCCAGATAAAAAAAGAGAATTTTGTATTCTTGAAGATGATAAAAATGGGACACATTTTGGTTTATATAAACAAGAGGAATTAATATCAATAATTTCACTTTTCATGAGAGAAAATAAAGCAAGAATTAGAAAAATGGCCACAAAACCTGCTTATCAAAAAAAAGGATTTGGGTCTAAATTAATTTGTCATTCAATTTCTTTCTTAGAATTAAAAAACATAAATTATATTTATTTATTTTCTAGAAAAAAAGCCCAAATGTTTTATGAAAAATTCGGTTTTTTATCTGAAGGTGATTATTTCAAAAAAGAAAATATCTCTTATATAAAAATGTATAAAACTATTAATGATATAAAAAGTTGATAATATTTTGAGCAGCTTCTAATTCAATAAAAAGTCTAACTTCATCAACTGCCGAGCCAAGATGAGGAGTAAAAAAAGTCTTATCTTTTAAATTTAATAATTCCTGATTAATTTTTTTTGGTCGATCTTTTATCGATAAATCTTCAAATTCAAAGACATCTGAAGCATATCCTCCTATGTGCCCAGAATTAATTGCTTGTGCAATTGCACTCTCATCTACTACAGAACCTCTTGAAGTATTAATAATTAAACAATTTTTTTTTATTTTTAAAATATTTTCAAAGTTAATAAAATGGTAAGTATCGTTTTTCAAAGGTAAAAGAATAACCAAATAATCAGCCTTCTCAAAAAGATCATTTAATTCCAGATATTTAGTGTTTAGTTGTTTTTCATCTATTGAATCTAATTTTTGTAAATCATGATAAAAAAGTTTTACATTAAAACCTTTAATCTTCCTAGCTACTTCAACCCCTAATTTACCCATACCCAGAAGACAAACATTTTTCCCTTCAATCCCATTTGAGAAGAATTTTGGTTCCCAACCTTTAAACTTTTCAGATCTAACATATTCATCACCTATTAGTAGATTTCTTGATAAACCAATAAGAAGTCCCACCGTTAACTCTGCTGTTGGCGAAGCAAGTAAATCTGGGATCATTGTAAATTTAATATTTCTTTTTATGCACTCTTCCAAATCAATATTGTCAAATCCTCTTAGTGCTCCAGAGATGATCTCTAAATTTTTTGAATTATCTAAAAAGTTTTTATCAATTCTATCTGGCATGAATACCATCACACCATGTGCATCTTTACATAAGAACTTTAATTTTTCATAAGTTAGAGGTTTATCATTTTGGTTACTAATTACTTCAAAATTTTTTTCTAATAACTCAATAACTTCAGTATGAACTTTATTGGAAATAACAACCTTCTTCATTTAATGAGAATTATTCAGATACTGATTTCCTGAGATAGTTACTCATGCTATCTAATACAGTTACTACGACTAAAACTACTATTAATAAAGCTGATACTTGAGCATAATCCATTATCCTCAAAGCACTTATGATCTCTAAACCTATACCACCAGCCCCTACAGCGCCCACAACCATTGAAGCTCTAAAGTTGTATTCCCATCTATAAAAAGTAACATCAGCCATAGCAGGAAAAACTTGAGGAAGAATGCTATGCACAATAACTTGTAGATCACTTGCGCCAGAAGCTCTAGCTGCTTCTATAGGTTCCTTGTCACAAAGCTCAATAGCTTCAGCATAAAATTTACCTAACATTCCAACAGAATGAAGACCTAATGCCAATGTCCCCGGTAGAGCACCAAAGCCAATCATTGCAACTAGAATAATACCTAAAATTAATTCAGGAACAGCTCTTGTGACGTTTAAAATTAGTGTTGCTAAGTTGTAAAAAATTGGATTTATAGTTGTATTTCTTGCAGCAAAAAAACATAGAAGTAAAGATAAAAAAACAGAAATCGAAGTTCCTGCGATACTCATTGCCAAAGAGTCTATTAAAGGTTTAAACCAAGTTCCAGCTCTTGAGAAATCAGGAGGAAACATTTCCGGCAGTAATTTTAAAACTGCCGGAATACCTGTACTTATCCTTTCAAAATCGAAAAGACCTACAACTGCTAAAGAAGAAAATACAAATATCAAAATTATGAGAACCCTGAAAAATTGTTTTTTCCAAGTCCTCCTTTCGACCTCTAAAATTCTTTTGAATTTATCCATTTAATAATTTCTTTATTTGTATTTTTAAAGTGATTTTTTACTTAACAAACTTAGAAAGATCAAGACCTAGAAGTTTGCCTGCTTTTCTAATACCGTCATAATCACTATCAGTTATAGATGCGAAACCATCAGCGTTAAAAGGTTTCAGGACTTTGTCACTATCTAGATCTAAGAAAGTAACTCTTATTTTTTCTTTTAATTCAGGAGATAAAGTTGAACGCATTGTCCATGGATATTGAGGAATAGGAGAAGATTGAGCAATAGTTGTTACTTTAGAAGGGTCAATAACTCCTTTCTTCTTTAGGGATTTAAGAATCGGACATGCCATTCCTCCTGCTTGAGCATTTCCATTTTGAACTGCTAAGGCAACAGAATCATGTGATCCTAGAAAAACTCCTTGAAAATCCTTGCCTTTAGTAAGTCCATTTTCAGCAAGAGTTAACTCAGGGAATAATCTACTAGAGGTTGAAGCTGGATCTCCTAGAGCAAAAGTAGTACCTTTGATATCATCAAAACTAGTAACACCTTTTTTAGTGTTTCCAATTATGCAGGAATTATAAGTCTTAGTTCCTCCTTTAATCCTTGCTGCAAAAGGTTCAATATCACTTACTGCTTTAGCTAAAACATAAGATAAAGGTCCAAAGTAAGCTAAATCCAACCTATCGTTTCTAGCTGCTTCAATCATTGAAGAATAATCAGTAGTAACAACTAACTCTATTTCCTTATCAAAGGCTTCAGTTAAGTAATCTTTTAGACCTTGATTATCTTGGATAACGGTTGCAGCATTTTCATCAGGAATTAATGCAACAATTAACTTATCAGG
The DNA here is from genome assembly GCA_902600475.1 of uncultured Prochlorococcus sp. GTDB lineage: Bacteria > Cyanobacteriota > Cyanobacteriia > PCC-6307 > Cyanobiaceae > Prochlorococcus_A. The sequence continues at coordinate 6,476 of CACKJM010000021.1, read as the reverse complement.
ATCAGCACTTGGTCCAGCATTTTTCGTAGAGCATGCCGAAGTAAGCGCTACAAGAGAAATAGTAAAAACGCTTAAAAGAGATTTAAGTTTCATTTTTTTGTTTAAGTTTTTTTAATGAAGTGGTTTTAAACCATTACCACTTCATTTGAGGTAAAATTTGCTTCTTCTGTTATTGGTGAAGATGAATAAATATTTTTTAAAATCTCGTCTGAAAGTTGATCTGATTTACCATTAAAAACTATTTTTCCATGACTTAAGCCAATAATTCTATCTCCATATTCTTTAGCAAAATCAACTTGGTGAAGACTAGTTAATGCGGATATATTATCTTTCTTACAAATATCTTTAAGCATCGATAAAACTTGATGGGAAGTTTTTGGGTCAAGACTAGCTATTGGTTCATCTGCCAAAATCAACGAAGGATTTTGAGCTAAAGCTCTAGCAATTCCTACTCTTTGTTGTTGTCCTCCGCTTAATTCTTTTACTTTTACAAGCGCTTTGTCTAAGAGGCTAACTCTATCTATGCAATCGAGAGCAAGTTCTTGATCAAATTTTGGAAGAGGTAAAATGCTTCTAAATAGTGAATGAAATCCAAGTCGACCAGTTAAAACATTTTGGAAAACAGTATTTCTCTCAATCAACTGATGTTGTTGAAATATCATCCCAGTTTTTTTTCTTAAATTCTGAAGATCTTTTTTATTTCTTATTTTTCCTAAATCAAAAAAATCTAACTCTCCTGAAGTTAATGGATTCAATTGATTGATTGTTCTTAGCAAAGTTGATTTACCTGCCCCAGAAGACCCAAGAAGGACTACAAATTCACCTTTATAAATATCTAAGTTTATGGATTTTAAAGCTAGGCTCTCTCCATATTTGACATTAATATTTTTTAAGGAGAGCTTATTATTCACTAAGATTTAATCAATTAAACCTATTTAATACTGATTTGATTATCTTTTTTTTAACTTTAAATTAATAAAAGGTTAAGCGAAATAAAGGTTGATTTAAATTGTAAAAACTATTTTTTTTTTTTTTTTGAAATGAGTCAGATATAAATTTGTAAAATTTGCTATGACTAATAAGATAAGTAAGAAAGTATTTAGCTCCATTAAACAAAATAGTATCGAGTCTATTCTATATAATACATCTCCTTATTTTTGCTGTAATCCATTCACTAAAAACAACCGCTACTACTATTGCTAATAAAATAACTGATACCTTAGCCCAAGCTAAGTCTCCTATTTGAGCATCTAATTCTATCCCTATACCTCCTGCTCCAACTAAGCCAACAACAGTTGCTTCTCTAATATTTATATCCCACCTATAAATAGAAATACTCGTAAATGCTGGGAGAATTTGAGGCACTATGCCAAAGGTCATAATTTGTGCTTTATTTGCCCCTGTTGCCTCAATAGCTTCAATTTGGTTTTCATCAATTTCCTCTATAGCTTCATAAAGTAATTTTCCACAAAATCCAATCGATCTTAATCCGATAGCAATTATGCCAGCCAAGACTCCCGGACCGACAACTGCAACCAGAAGTAATGCCCAGATTACTGAATTAATTGATCTGCTTGAAACTATGCAAAATAAGGCTAAAGGTCTTAAAAACTTTTTACTTGGGGTAGTATTGTTTGCGGATAAAAAAGCTAATGGTATTGCAATTAAAGTTCCAATCGTTGTACCAATAGTCGCGATATTTAAAGTGTCCCAAATAGGTTTTATTAAAGTGAAGAAATAATTAGTTTCTGGAGGAAACATCCTACCTAAAAGATCTAAAGCCTCATTATGTGAATCAAAAACATAAAACCAGATTGTTTTACTACTAATCAGACCGAAACAAAAGCTAAAAATTAAAGTACCTAAGAACCAACAAAGCCAGTTTTGTAAATCTCTTTTTCGATCAAATTTTTTCCAGGTTTTGTAATCCTTTTGTTTTATTATTGGCATTACTTTATTAATTTTCTGAGATGACTAGATGTATATTCAACAATCATCACGATAGAAATAATTACGATAAGAACAGCCGCTGCAGTCTCAAATTCATATCTATCAAAAGCTGTATTTAAGGTAGAACCAATACCTCCTCCCCCAACAATTCCAATTACCGCTGACTCTCTAAAATTAATATCAAATCTGTATAAAGATAATCCAATAAATCTTGGCATAACTTGAGGCTGGACACCATAATTAACCCATTGAAACCAACTGCTGCCAGTAGATTTGATTGCTTCAGCTTGGGATTTATTTATGTCTTCAATATCTTCAGATAATAATTTAGCGAAAAACCCTATTGTCGATAAACTCAGAGTTACCATCCCAGCAAAAGGTCCAAAACCCATTAACTTAACAAAAAATATTGCTAAGATAACCTCCTGAAAACTCCTCGACAATGTGATAACTCCTCTTGATAAGAAATAAACAAATTTAGGAGCTATGTTTTTAGCCGCCCCTAAGGATACAGGTATAGAAATAAGTATACCCACAATAGTTGCAACAATAGTCATCCATAGACTTTCAAAAATACCTGCCAAAATCTCATCAGATCTAGTTATAAAATCTGGAGGGAAAAAAGCAAATATAAAATTTTTACCCCTTGGGATCCCTTCAAGAATTCTTTGCCAATCAATTTCGGTAGTTAGGAAAACAGATAATAAGTAAGTACTAATTAGCAAAATTAATCCAATTCTTAATAACCTATTTTTTATTAACGGTTTTCTTTTCCAAATTACTTTCTTATCATTCATTTAATATATTCCTAATTTGCTACGGTTTTAGACCAGTCTTCTTCTCCATATATTTTTGTAAGTATTGTCTCTGATAAGCCACTTGGCTTGCCATCGTAAACAATTTCTCCAGCTTTTAAACCTATTATTCTTTCTGCAAAATTCTGAGCAAGAAAAACATCATGAATATTTATAATCGCAGCAAGATTTCTTTCCTTACATAACTCGCATATTAATCGCATAATTTGCCTGGAATTTTTGGGATCTAAACTAGCTGTAGGTTCATCTACTAAAAGTAACATTGGATTTTGTATCAAAGCTCTAGCAATTCCTACTCTTTGCCTCTGCCCTCCTGACAATTCATCGGCTCTTTTATCAAGCATATGCTCTAGTCCAATTCTTTGAAGCAGACGGAATGCTTCTTCAATATCTTTTTGAGGAAATTTCCTGAAAAAACTATTCCAAAATCCTACGTAACCTAATCTACCGGAAAGGACATTTTCCATTACACTTAATCTTTCTACCAAAGCAAATTCCTGGAAAATCATTCCAATTTGTCTTCTTATTTTTCTTAATTTAGATTTATTTAAAGAAGTAATGTCATTTTTTCCATTAGCGAAATAAACTTTCCCTGAAGTGGGCTCAACTAATCTATTTATTGTTCTAATAAAAGTACTTTTACCAGCACCTGAAGGACCGATAAGAGCAACTACTTGCCCATTAGGAATTTCTAGGTTTATTCCTTTAAGCGCCTCTTCACCATTTGGATAAACCTTTTTGAGGTTTATTGTTTTAAGCATTAAGTCTGATTTTATTTATGATTAAAAATTTTTATTTGCAATCATAAACAACACCATTAGCCTTATCTATTTTTCTAATAACATCCCAATCGTGCTTGTGACTTATTGAAATGAATCTATCAGCCTTTTTAAATTCTTTATCTAATGTTGAATTATCCCAGTTATAGGTGTAAAAAGCTTGCTTTACTTTTGCAACTACAGCTGGATGTAGATTATGAGCATGAGCATAACCTGTCGTTGGGAAGGTTTGGGATTTATAAATAGTTCTTATTTTAGAAGAATCAACAACACCTCTTGCATCCATTCTTGTAAGAACTGAGTTAGCAATTGGTGCTACTTCATAATCTTTGTTTGCAACACCCATTATTGAATTTTGATGTTTGCCAGAGAAGACTGGTGTGAAATCTTTATTTGCCTCAAGACCAAATTCTCCTTTAAGAATTGCCGATGGTGCTTTAAATCCTGAATTAGATGTCTTAGATGTAAATGTAACTTTTTTACCTTTTAAATCTGCAGGAGAATTAATTGGGCTATCAGAAGGTACGATAATTTCCATTTCATAACCGTAAGACAAATCTTTTTTAGCCATCATTCCAAAAGGAACTGCTCCTGCACATGCTGCTGCCACAGTATTACTACCGGTATTAATCCCTGCTACGTGGAGACGACCAGATCTCATCGCTTCAACTTGTGCAGCATAAGATTGAACTGGTAAGAAAGTGACTTTTTTACCAGTCACCTTAGACATATGCATTACAAAATCTTCCCAAACTTTTGCATAAACGGAGGGATCTTCAACAGGTGTATATGAGAACACAATGGTTTCAGGATCTATCCATTCATCTTCGGAAAGGGGTAGATCTGCCAGAAAATCCCCATCTCGATCACAATATTTGCTGTCAACAGTATTATTTGGATTGCAATCAGATAAATCTAAATCTCCAATTAAATTATTTGATTTATTTCCACAACTTGAAATACTTGCACTGATTATTGATAGCCCTAAGACTATCTTTAAAAAATTTCTCATTAGTGTTGAATTTATTCTCCATGTTTAATTTGCTCTGAAGAGATTAACTTTTTCCCAAAAAGAGTTTAAATTCTGATTAATTTTTTTATTTTGAGTTAGTCAATTTTTAATCAGATTTATTAGGCAATTAAATAATTTTTAATTTATTTTTAACTTTATAAATTTAGGGTGAGAGCATTTTAAGAAATAAATATGATAATTCCTGAAAAGCAAAATATAGAATTTAAAGAAAATACAATTCTAGAAGTCAAATCAGGAATATTAATAATGGAATCAAAAATCAAGAATAAGAAAAATATTGTTGGGATAATAAATGAAAATGTTGTAATAAATTTAGAATTATGTAACTACGAAAATATTAAATTAATTGCGTTGACAAATTGCGAAATTAAAACAATTAAAAGAGGGCTATTTTTTTCATCTACAGACTTATTAGCAAAAAGTCTAAAAAGAATTGATCAATTGGAAAAACTTTTATTAATAAGTAATATAAAAAAATCAGAAGAAAAACTAAAAGAATTTCTTTTATACTTATCCTCAATAATTGGCTTAAAAAAAGATAAACATATTTATCTAAATTTAAAAGAATTTAATTTAACCCATAAAATTATCGGTAATTCAATTTCTTCAACAAGAGTAACCGTAACTAGAAATTTAAAAATACTAGAAAAAAAAAGGTTGGCTCAAATTTGAAAAAAAAGGTATTTTAATTCCGTTTAAAGATAATTAACCAAACCTTAATTAAACAGACTTATTTTATGGCTACAAATAATATTTTTTTATGTCTTGTTCTATAACATCTGTTTTTACTTTTAAAATTGAAAGCACTTTCGATGAATGGGCCGCAATATTTGATAGTGCAGAAGCAGATAAAAGGCATTCAGAATTTGATATTAAGCCACTTTTTAGAGGAGTAAGTAAGGAAGATCCTCAAAAAGTTATTGTTATTCATCAAGCTCCAGAAGGTAATGTTCAAAAGTTTGTAGAAGCTAATGGTGACTGGATGGCAACGCATAGAGTTGACCTTTCAACAATGGAAGAATCATCTTGGACTTCTTCAGCAACAACGGAAAGTTGTTGTGATTAACAAATGAAAAGACTACTATTCCCACTACTAGCTCTCTCGACTATTTTCCTTGCGAGTTGTACTAGTAACTCAAACAAAATAGGTACTCAAAAGGTTTCTGAAACCCAAAGGCAGAGAGAAGTTTGTCTAGATTGGTATGGCTACAGAATTGATACCAAGAAAGCAATTAATGATTTAAATCTAAAAATTGAAACCGAATCAGAATTAATGGCTTACTGTGATTTCTTCAAGAATGTAGCTGATACAAAATAGATTTTTACAAAAGAATTTATTTTTTGGTGTCTTGCGATCTCATTTCTTTTTGTGCTTCCCTAATTCTTTCTTCAAAGACTGATCTTCTATATGGAGTAACTTCTCCATTTTTAGTGGCCAAGATTTGGGCTTCATAAAGCCTCTTGGCTCTTGTAATTTTTTCTCTTATTTGAGAGAGCTCATTCATGATCTTATGCAGTTAATGAGAATCCCGTTCCCTATTCTCTTATCATGCGTCCAAATAAATTGGATGAACGTAGGAGTAAGCTAACATTAAAAAAAGAGGGTCGGATTTAAGATATATTTAAAAAATCTTTAAAAGTAGTTTTTAATAAAATTTTAAATAGAAATTTTATCTAGAGGTAAAATATTCTGGGCCTCAATTGAGTCCAAATGAATTTCATTCTCTGTATCTTTATACAATCTTCTTGATTGTGGTGATTTAAGGGCGTTATTGTAATTTTCAATAAATTCCGAATCATCCAAAATAGATTTATTTTCTCTTTTAAAACTTTCTTTATAAGAATATTTGATATGCCCTGTTTCTTGGGCTTGATTTGAGTTTTTGGGAGAAGTTGAAT
>CACKJM010000020.1 GCA_902600475.1 uncultured Prochlorococcus sp. | reverse complement strand
CCACTTTTTATTTACGTATTCCTTAGTTATAAATTTATTAGGTCTACCGCAGTATAAACATGTTGGAGAAGTTTTTAAAATTAAATTTTTACATTGAGGGCACTTTTTCTTTTCCATAATTTAATCTTACTGAATAAAATTGAAATCAGAAACAATAAATAAAATAAGTAATTTAAATTTTATTTATTATATTTTGATTAATTAAATATCATTGCAAAAAAAAAATTGTTTCTAACTATTTAAAAAAATTTAATATAATAAAAAATTAGTATTTTGTTTGAAATGTTTGCTATTGCACTTGGAATGTCCCCTGTCGAAAAAATCACTGTTGCAATATCTGCTTCAATTTTTATAATTGCCTTTACATGGGTGTCGATTAAGGGAGATTTAAGAAAACTTGCTAATGAACTAATTAAAGATAATGAAAATAATCAGGATAATTAAAAATCTTTTAACTTACTTACTTTGCATGCAAACTAGGATAATCAATAATATGCCTAATTTCTTTTAGAGAAGAACCATAGATTTTTTCACCATTTAAGTGAACACCAATCCATTTTTCCTTTTGATTAAAAAAATTACTTTTAATAGTATCCCTTTCGAGATAATCTTTATTATCCCAATTTAAAGTTATATCCCAACCTTTATAATTTTCTATCATTGTGAAATAAAGATCATACTCAAATAATACCCAGAGAGACGTAGAACAAAAACAAAGGAAATAAGTATTTTTTTCGTTATTTTTATTTAATATTTATATATTACTGATTTTTATTTTACGAGCAGCTTCATCTGCATTTTTTCTAGCCAAATTAATGTCAGAATTCGATGAGAGAACGACACCCATTCTTCTGCCTTTTCTGGAAACTGGTTTGCCAAATATGAGCACTTTAGTCTTTTCGAATTCTAATGCTTCATTAAGACCCTCATAAATAGGATTTAGATACTCTTGGTTAGAAAGTATAACTCTGGTTGCAGAGGGTTCTATTAGATCTATATGCGGTATTGGTAAATTTAAAAAAGCCCTTAAATGTAATTCAAATTCATTAATATTTTGACTAACTAATGTAACCATACCGGTGTCGTGTGGTCTTGGAGATAATTCTGAAAATATAACCTCACTTCCCTTTATAAAAAACTCTACTCCGTATAATCCAGCTCCATTAAGGTTATTTAATATAGCACTTGTCATCCTCTTAGCTTCAATAATTAAGGACTCCTTGATCTCTAATGGTTGCCAACTAGATTGATAGTCTCCATTAAATTGAAGATGCCCAATTGGTAAACAAAAAATATTTTCGCCATTTTCTTTTCTTACTGTTAGAAGAGTAAACTCAAAATCAAAATTAATAAATTCTTCAATGATTACACCTTTAACCTTTCCTCTTGAATTTGCTTGTGCCTGTTCCCAAGCATTTTGTAAATCATTTTTTGTCTCAACCAAACTCTGCCCTTTTCCTGAAGAGCTCATTAAAGGCTTAAGTAAAAGTGGGAATCCAATTTCATCTGCTTTTTTTTCTAAATCATCAAATTCAAAAATATAATCAAACTTTGCAGTTTTAATTTTTAAATCTCTAGAAGCTAAGTCTCTAATTTTATCTCTATTCATTGTTATTTCTACAGTTCTGGCATTGGGAACAATTTTGAATCCTTCATCCTCGAGTTCTTTTAGGGCTTCAATTGAAAGTGCCTCTATTTCTGGGACAACATAGTCAGGCTTAAATTCTTTTATAACATTTTTTAAAATATTTTTATCTCCCATATCAATTACTCTTGAATAATCAGCAACTTGCATCGCAGGTGCTTTTTCATATCGATCAATTGCAATAACTTCTAATCCTAATCTTTTGGATTCTATTACTAATTCTTTTCCAAGCTCACCACTACCAAGCAGTAAAATTCTCTTGTTAGAAAAAATTGATTTTTTCATATATAAGGCTTATTCGTTATCACCAGATGATTGTGAAGAACTATCATCTGAAATTTTTTTATCTTTAAAATAATTAAATAAAAAATTTCTACGAAACATATCTTGACGCCGGATGCTATTAATTATTGATCTTGAAATTGCTCCTAAAAAAAAGACTCCAATCATTGCCCAAATAATTCTTTCTAAAGCAATTACAGGTGAAAAACCTTGACCGGAATTAATAATTTCAGTAAGTGGGTCTAAAGGGTCCAAATTTAAACTAAATAATAATACTAATTATAGAGGGATAAATAAATGAAAAATTAAAATTTATAAAAGAAATAACCAAAACCACCATATAAATTAAACACAATAAAGTCTATACAATGCTATCTTCAAAGGGTGATTTTTTTTAGACATGCAAGTTGACGTACAAAATACTTCTGTTCTTTCCGCAGACGGATCATCCATAAAACTAGGGGATTATTCAGGGGAAGTAATTTTAGTTGTTAATGTAGCTAGTTATTGCGGAAATACTGCTCAGTATGAGGATCTTCAAAAGCTTCATGATTTATATTCAAGCAAAGGCCTAAGAATACTTGCATTCCCTTGTAATGATTTCGGGAAACAAGAACCCGACTCTCTTTCAGAAATAAAAGATTTTTGCACAACAAAATATGGAGTTAAGTTTGAAATCTATGAAAAGGTTCATGCCAAAGGCAATACCACAGAACCTTACACTACCCTTAACAAAGTTGAACCCGAAGGAGATGTTGAATGGAACTTCGAGAAGTTTCTGATAGGGAAAGATAGTAAAGTAATTGCAAGATTCAAGCCAGGTGTTAAACCGTTTGACGAAAACCTAATTGCAGCTATAGAAGTAGCTTTAGATTCATAACAACCTTCTTATAATTCAAGTTAAATTATTAAAAATAAAGACTTTTTATATTTAATTAAAAAATAAGCAAATAATTTTAAAATTTCTTTTTTTAGGCTTTAAGTTTGTCTAGTTTTATTTAATTTATCTTTAATCTTATTTATTATCAGAATCAACTTCTACGTCTATTATTTCATCTTTAACAGTTCTTTTTTTAGGTTTAATTGATTTTACCTCTGGCTCTATTATTTCTTCTTTAACTTCACTTTCTTCTGGTTCCTCTGATTTTACCTCTGACTCTATTGTTTCTTCTTTAACTTCACTTTCTTCTGGTTCCTCTGGTTTTACTTTTGAATTTGCTGAGCTTTGATCTTCATCTTTACTTAAGAGGAACTTTAATAGTTTTTTGAATAATAAGAAACCTTTTTCAATTCTTTTTGGACCTATAATTGAAAGCAAAATTACTAATATTATGAATATTTCAGGTGAATTTAAACCTAATAGTTTCATAAGATTTCATATTCTATTTATATTTTAGTACATGCTAAAAATTTAATCTAATTATTCTCAAAAGTTGGTAAATAGAGTTCTCGATTTGATGCAATTAAACCTTCTTCTTTAAAAAAAATCTCTAGGTCTTTTAGATCATTTATATCTACAAATTCACCACAATTATCTAATATATTATTATGGGTGAAATTCCATAAATCAGCCAAATATTCGTCATCATCTGGAAATGCTACAAATTTCAAATATGTATTATTCAAAGCATATTCACTAGCAAAATCAGAATCTAAACCTTCCTTCTTAGCATCACAAAAAACTTTAGCAAATCTTTTGCCTACTGAAGTTTGAGCACTTGATAAATCTAAATTACCTTGAATAGCATTTACATTTATTGGTGCAATAAAAATAATTATTGGAAGAAAAATAGATAATAATATAAACAAGAAAAAATTTCCTTTTTAAATTTCAACTCAACATAAACTAGCAAAAAAAGTAATCAATTAGGCCTATTTAAGTAAAAGCACTTATTATAAATTAAGAAATAAATAGAAAACATAAAATCAGCTCCATATCTGAATTTATAATAAAGAAAGATTAAATAAATTTAAAATTATATGTCTTCAAATATAAGTCTAAAAGGAAGGGGAGTTAAAAGGATAATTACAAGTAAGGTCATGCTATCGCCATTAGCAGGTGTTACAGATAACATTTTTAGACGACTTGTACGTAAATGGGCCCCAAACTCTTTACTTTTTACAGAAATGATAAATGCCACAAGTCTTAAAAAAGGATATGGCACACAAAAAATTAATCAACTAAATTTAGAAGAAGGTCCAATTGGAGTACAAATATTTGATAATAGGCCCTATGCTGTTTCTGAAGCTGCGAAACAAGCTGAGGACTCTGGAGCCTTCTTAATTGATATAAATATGGGATGTCCAGTAAAAAAAATTGCTAAGAAAGGTGGAGGCAGTGCTTTAATTAAAGACCGAAAACTTGCTATAGAATTAGTCAAAAATGTTGTAAAAGCTGTTAGGGTTCCAGTAACAGTAAAAACACGACTCGGATGGGATAGTAAAGAAGAAAATATAGAGGATTTCTTATTTAAACTTCAAGATGCGGGAGCAACAATGATCACACTTCATGGAAGAACTAGAAAACAGGGTTTTTCAGGCAAGTCAGATTGGGAAATGATTGGTAGACTTAAAAAGTTGTTGGAAATCCCAGTAATTGCTAATGGAGACATCAAAAATCCAGATGACGCTCTTAATTGTTTAAAAAAAACAAATGCTGATGGTGTAATGATTGGACGAGGAATTTTAGGATCCCCATGGAAAATAGGAGAAATAGATTATGCCCTTAGAGAAAATAAAAATTTTAAAGAACCAAACACAGAAGAAAAACTATATTTAATTATTGAGCATCTTGATGAATTAATAAAAGAAAGAGGAGATCACGGATTGGTAATTGCAAGGAAACATATCTCATGGACATGCAAAGACTTTAAAGGAGCATCAAATTTGAGAAATAACTTGGTTAGAGCTGTTGATAAAAATGAAGTTAAAAATTTAATAAATAAAATGATTAAAACTTTGAATGATGAAAAAAATAGATTAGCTTAAAACAAATTTACTTTTTAAATGAAAATTATTAGTAAAGAAACAAGTAAAAGAGTTTGTGATCACATGAACAATGATCACTTAGATTCAGTGCATATATATCTTACCCATTATGGGAAGATATCCACATTTGAGAATGCCTATATGGAAGAAATTAATAATAGTTATATAAAAATCAATTACGATGGCCAATCAGCAATTATCAATTTTAAAAATGAAATATCTGAAGAAGAAATTCATTCAACTTTAATATCAATGATTAAAGAAATTAAAGAATAAAATAATTTATAAAAATATTCTAATTTTTATTTTCATAGTAATCGGTTATCTTTTTACATTCTTCAAATGAAAGCATGCTTAATCTAGATGTGGCTTTTACTTTTAAAATTGCACAAACAGCTAATAAATCAGCGCTATCAACAGTTAGTGCTTCAGAAAGTTCTAGGACCCTAAGACCTTTCATTAGTATTAAAAAATCTTTTATATATTATCAAGAACCTTAAAATCAATGGGCTGCATTTTTCCCTAAACCTGCAACGAATGGGAAAGTTTGTTCATCACCAAATATATCTTCTACCGAAGAATTAGAAATATTAGTTTTTTTATTATCAGGCTTAATTTCTTCAATTTCATTAGAAATATTATCTTTAATGTTATTTTCAATTTCTTTTGCTAATAAATTATTCGTATTAGAAAATATTGAAAAAACTAATACACATAAAAACAAAACAATTTTTTTCATAAAAAATAATTTATCTAATACTATTGTTATATGCCAATAGAGTTATTTAGAAAAACTAGATATTTTTAAAACAATTCTATATATATCAAAATCAAAAATACTCATCTTCCCAACTTATTTCTATTTTTAAATCTAATTAAAAAATAAAGACCTAGTAACAAAAGAATTGCCAAGGAGTACTGATTAAGAAAAACATAAACCATATAGACGAGAAAGGGGAATAAGCACGCCCTCTTGAAATTTAATTTCTGTTCCTTTGACATATTTTTCCAATTTAAATATTCTTCCCATTGAAAAATCTTCTTCATTTTTCTACTTTTATTTTTACGATTAAACATAACTTTATAAATATAGTTTTAATGATTCTTATGTTAATAAATAAAATTAATCTACAATATCAAAATAAGTTTTTTCATTGAATAAAAATTTTCTAAATAAAAGATGAACTCAAAACCAGTATGGAAAATAGAAAAAATTGTTTTACCTCAACATGCAGATCATGCAGGGGTAATGTGGCACGGTAAATATTTTAATTGGCTTGAAGAAAGCCGAATAAATGCACTTTCAGAAGTAGGTATTAGTTATTTCGAACTAACTAAAAATGGCTTAGATTTACCTTTAATCAATACTTCTATAAAATATAAATCTCCTTTATTTCTTGGTGAAAAAATAACAATCGAGAGCGAATTCAATATTGATAAAAGTCCTAGGATTAGTGTAATTTCAAAATTTCAGAACAAGAAAAATGAAATCTTAACGATTGCTGAAGTCAATTTAGTCTTAATAAATAAACTGAATTTTTCTATAATAAGGAAAAGACCAGATTTCCTATCGGAAGCCTTTAGTAAATTAAATGGTTGAAATTATCCGCCAATTCAACGATTTATTAATTATGAATATATTTCAAGTTATTGATTCTTATCAATATGAAATGGAATCAAGATATCAAGAAAAATCAATGCTCACAAATCTTTTTACAGAGCACAAATTTATAGGATGGTTAGGGTTGTTTATAGTATTTTTCTCTATCTTTGCAATTTTTGTTTTTCAATTTCTTGAGTGGGAAAGTAATGACAATAATAAAAGTTAAGAAGATTTAATGCTTATAATTTAACTGAATGAATTAAAAAATGGCTATCTACTTAAAAATAACTAACCCTACAGAGGTTGTAAAAAAAAAGACCTCAAAATGGCTTACAGATATTACACCTGAAAGAATTGATAGAAAATTGGTAGAGGATGAAGTAATAAAAGGCATTATCGAGCAATTAACATTAGAAGGCATAAAAGGAGAAATATCAGCAATTAATGGGTTTGAAGTAAATGAATCTTCATTAATAACAAAAAATAATTTTGTTATTAGAAAAACAAAAACTTTTTAGATAGAAAATAAAATCTTTAATGAAATTTTTTTTTATTTTAATTATTTTTATCATTTTTTTAATTGTAAGAGATTATCAAATTAAAAAGAAAAAGTTAAAATTAAATAATGCTTTAAATTCCAATTTCTTTATTCAAACAATTAATAACTTAATAGAAGAAAACAAATACAATTTGTTAGAAGAGAGGATCAGATTAAGGGAAATAGATGCTTACGGTAACGAGGATTATAAAAAATGGATTGGCAATCCACCTCTTGATGAAAAAGCCATTGAGAAAAATATATTTAACGGATCTAAGCGATTTAAAGAGGGTATACCATACTTCTGGGAAAAAGTAATTTTAAAAAAATTTGGAAGTATGGAATTATTTTTCGAAAAGTGGAGATCGTATTGTAATGAAAATCCTACTATTGATGATGAGATAATTGGATCTATTAGAAAGCTCGAGACTGAAGATTGGTTTGTATTCATAGCAAGTCAAATCGAGAAATCATGCTTAAACCTAATAGAAAAAAACTACTCAAGTAAAAACAAGGAAAACTACAAAAAAGGTATTAGATTTGAAAATCATTGTATGGAAATTCTCAAACAAAATGGCTGGGAAGTGAAAGAAACCCCTAATACAGGAGATCAAGGGGTTGACTTAATTGCTTCAATAAATGATTTAAGAATATGTATTCAATGCAAAGATCATGAAAAAGCTATTGGAAATAAAGCAGTTCAGGAAATTTCAGCCGGTAAATTATTTTGGAAAGGTACACATGCAATAATAGTCTCAAAATCAGGCTTTACAAAATCTGCTCATAAACTAGCAAAATCAAATCAAGTGGAACTAATCAATGAATATCAATTAAAAGATTTAGAAAAGTTTATTGTTTAAATAGTTTATATCAATTTAGTTAAGCCCTCTTTGTAAAGCAAAAGTGTTGTAAAAATTCCTGAGGCCCACATTAAACCTCTAGCTGTGGGGATATTAAATACATATGCACCAATATATAAAAAACGAAAAATAGGATGAATGAATGCTGCAATTATTGCAATATTAGATTCAGTAAAAGTAATCAAACAAAGAAGACATGCGGGTGCATGTAGGGAAATACTTTCCCAACAATTTTGATGACACCAAACAGCTCTTTTTCCAAAAGAAGGTAATTCATCGAATAAAGCCCTTGGAGCAGACATATTTTCTACAGAATATCCAGCTTTAACTCTCCCTATAGTTAATGGAATAATTGATAATAATACAACACCAACTGATAGACAAAGGCTCCAGGCAAAAGCTACTTCCATAAGATTTAAATAATATTATTAGCTTAATAATTGAAGCTCGTTATCGTGATAAATGAAAAAACATTACCATAGATAAAACTTTGCAAAAAATGCTGTAATTTATAAAAAAATCATTTATGGATATTTCAAAGATAGTTTTAATTTTTGGCATAAGTTTACTGATATATTCCGCTTTTCTGTTTTTAGGATTTTTTCTTAAGAATAAAAATCTAAAGGCACAGGATCTAAAAAAAGAAGAATAGATTATTAATGCCATGAAAATTTACTATTTTCTCAAAATTTTTATATCTTTTTGAATATATTTAATGGAAATAAAATTTGATCCAAATAATAATAAGGGATATTAGAAATTAAATAAGACAGTTGCTGGTATATGAAAAAATTTCATAAATTTCTTAAAAGTTTTCTATTTATATCACTATGGCTTATTTTATCCTCATTCTTAACCCAATATTGGAATACCTTTCATTGGGAATATGTTTACTTAAACTTCAGAATTATATTTGATAAAGAATTTTGGTTTGTAATAGAAAAAATTCTTTTAGGATTTGATATTGGTTACTGGTTAGAAGAAGCACTAAAATTCTTAAGTTATGAAATACCTAAAGAATTATTTAAATATTTACCAATTTATTTCGTATTAAAGTCTATTTGGATAAAGAATTAATTTCTATTTTTAATAGATTTTAATAAATTCCTTGAAATTCTTGAATAAAGTCGGCGAATTTATTTTTCTTAAAACAAATAAAGTTCCTTTATCACCTCTACAGATTCTAAGCTTATTGCTTAAATAAGTCATCTCTAACCACCCTAATTGTTCATTATTTATTTCTTTCATAGCCTTTATATTTTTTTTCCCAAATTTAGGACCAATAACACCAGCATGTGTAAATTTGACCCCAATTTTTTTTTCATTTATGTAATTAAGTCTTATTAAAATGCCAGTACCAATAATTGATTTTATTCCTCTAGGTTTAAGTAAATTAAGGCCATTTAAATTTAAGGGATCAAGAATTTGAAGGTTATCAATAAAAGGAGAATATTTTAAAAAAGGACTATTAGAATTACTCCACCTAAGCTCCCAAACACCCTGCAAATAATTTCTATCTTTGCTAAAGGAAAAATTATTATCAATTTCAAGTTGTTCGGCAATATTACGTATACTCTCTGAATTTGGAGATTTAAGAAGTAAATTTAATAAATCATTTTCGGTTTCCATTTAATAAATGCTGGAGTATATAGCTAAGGATAAATACTTACCTTCATATGCTATATTCTACCCAGAATATGTTGATTTGATGACTAAGAGCTATTGGCTTAAGAAAATTTCAATTCCAAATGCTGATTTATTTCTGGAATATGTAAGGACAGTATTGCCCTGGATTAAATCTGTGGGAGGAGTAATAGTAAAAAGAGATTTAATACAAGAATCAACCTCAAATGAATGGGATGGAGGGCAGCTTGGATTAGTAATTGAATTCGAATCAAAATTTGCGGCTAAAAAAGCATTTTATTCTGAAGTATTTCAAAAATATCTGCAGTCCAGAGATTTAATGGAACTAGTTACTATAAGTACTCTTTAAAAAAATCAACCAATATCGACCTCACACAAACAACTTATAAGTATTTATTACTATTAAATTATTTATGTAATATTTATAACTTCACTAGCAATAGCATATTTTGCAAAATTTAATTGTAAAAGTAATCCGTTAATCAAATGAACTATTCAACAGAAAAAGATGATTATTTGATGACAACTCCATATACAAAAAAAATTCAGCAAAAATTTGAAAAGGTTAAATCTTTTTTAGAACAAAATGGATTTAATCCATCATCAGAGAGCTTAATGCAAGATATAGTTAGCTCAGAAGAATATATTGCTAAAAATGGCTTATAAAATATCAGAATATATTAAGAGTCCTTAAATAATAAAAACCTCCTATTAGAAAAGGTAATAATATTCCAATAAATAAAAATATGGATTTCTTTGATTCGCCTTCTGATATGGGGTTAATTTTTGGTTCAATTGCAAAACCATTTTGTCTACCACCGCTTTCGGTTGTATAACCTTTTTTATTCATAAGAAAAATAATCTATGCAGATTATCTCATGTAAAAACTTATTTAAAAAAATTTTTTACATTTAGAATTAAACTAATTTCAAGATCTAATGATTGATTTCAAACTGAGATTTCAATTTGGCAGCTTTTTTTAAAAGACCTACAACTTCCTTACGGCCAGTAGCAAACTCAGCCTTGTTAAGTAACTCGCTATATTTTTTTGTGATTTCTCTATGGTTCATTTTAAATGTTATCTTCAATGAATTATAAAGTTGCTAAAAAAATTTTTTGTATAAAAGATATCAAAAAAGAGTTTAAGTACCTTTACCTATTTAAACCAACCTTTTTTCTTTGGTTTAATCTCTTCTGTAATAACTTCTTTTTTTCTCCCAAATAATCCCTTTTTTTGGACTATTAAATTCTCTTCAACAGGTTTAGATTTTCTCTTAAATAAGCCTTTTTTAGGTTCTTTTTTAATTGATTCTTTTTTATCGGAAATCTTTGTTTTTTTAGGATTTGATTTTGTATTTTTGGGTTTGCTATCTGCGAATAAAGTTTGATATACAAAAAAACCAAAAATAGCAAAGAAGCCTAATGCCTGTACTAGAGCAGTTCCAAGATTATCAAACATTTAGGCCTCAACTTTGTATAGTGATTCTTTTTCTTTCGCTTCTATACATTTTTTATCATCAGACAAGCATTCAATTTCTGCCTTCTTCTCAGTATGAGAACTGCAGCCACCTGCATTTGCATTAGATATCGAAAATAAAGTTAGTACCCCTAAAATTAAGGCGCATGAGGTGTTAATTGGTTTCATGAGTTTTATTTTTATTATGGAAAAATAATTTCGCAATTGCGAAGATAATCTTCTCTTCGGCTAAAAGTATCCCCTTTTAAATATCTATTTGTAGTAATTAACTAAATCGATAATTAATATTGCTAGTAATGAAAAACCTAAAATAAAAGGTAAATAAGGATATTTATTTAAAATTTTGTTTAGTTGATTTTTCGATGTTTGTTTTTCCTTTTTCTTTTCTCTAGGTGGTAAGCCTAACTCTTCCCTTCTCTTAGCTTCTCCCATAATTTTTAAACTATTTATGACTATTCTATATACCTAGTAGTAGTAGTGTATTGTTCTAGATTTAAATTATTAACGGTTAATTTTATTTAAATTTTGTATATATTAAAAATATATAAAAAAATTACATGATGGAAGTAGTTTGGTCAGTAAATATAATGATTGCAATTCTTATTATTGGTGTTGCCTGGGTTCTTTATTACATATTTACTTATGATCAAAAATTTACTTCCTAGATAAATGTCAGATAAGGATCTAAGTAATTTTCTAAAAAAAATAGAGCAACTTAATCAAATTGCTGAGCTAATAAAAAATAATCCTAGTAAAAAGTTATCCCTTTCAAAATGCAAGAATCATAATGAAGTAATTAAATTAACCACTGAATGGGGTTTTGATATTGGTAAAAGGTGGGGAGAATATTAATTGATTTTATTACCAGCATTATTAAAATTGCCATCAACATCAAATTAAATTCCTAAGATTAATTAGTATTTCTTGTATTGGAGTTATGAAAAAAATTGGAGAGATAAAGTCAAATATATATAAAATAGCTGCTGTTACAGATAGAGGGCAAAGATTAAACAAATTAATTTCTCCTATGTATGAGGAAAAAGCTAATGAAATGGATGAATTGATTGAAGCTCTTAAAGACTTTAGTTTTGAAATATCAGAAAAATTATTGTCTGGAGAGTGGGAATTGATTTTTTCTAATGTTGAATTATTTCGAAGTTCTCCTTTCTTCCTTGCTATTGAAAAGGCATTAAATGATGAATTTAAAAGTAATCTTTTTTTTAAATTACATCAATTGCAAGTAGGATCCTTTGGCATATCAACTATTGGGAGAATTGCTCAAAAGATTGATTTTGAAAAAAAAGAATTTATATCTACTTTTGACACTACAATATTTGGGCTTACAACTATTCCTATCTTAGGTTGGTTCAAACTATTGCCTACTTTTGGTGGAAGAGTAATAACTCTAGCAAGTGATTTAGTTTTAAGAAATAATTTACTTGATATGAACTTACAAAAGACAAAAGTTTCCAAAGTTGATGGACTTAATAAGATTCCATTATTTAGTGAATTACTTATGGATAGATGGTATCCAGTTAAAGAGGTATGGAATAAGTTACCTTGGAATAAAGAATCGCCAAATTGCCAGGTTTCAATTGTATATTTAGACGATGAAATGAGAATTATGCAGGATATGCATGGGTCTATTTTTATTTATATAAGGCCTTCAATTTCCTTGTTGAATTCAAATTCAATCTCTAATGATTAATTAAAACACTGAATAATACTACCAGCAGGCAAATTCAAGATAATAATCCAGATCCTTTCAAATAAAATTTAAATAAAAGAATTACTAAAAGGTTTACTATTGCTAAGGCTACTAAACCATTTCTGTTTTTTACATCTAATTTCTTGACTAAATTAGAAAGATAAACGACTGGATTTTCTGGCTCTTTATTATCCAAATTTTATTTTAAATATTAATTTGACAAGAAAATATCACAGTTTGATTTGAAGAATCAAAATTGTAAAGATGATTATCCAAAAAGAAATAAATAATTTCTAACCCATAATTCCTGCATTTCTTAAAAAAGCTTTACCCATATTGCCAATTACAAAAAATAGAGACAAATTAATTAAAAGAATTATTAATAATGCCAACATTTTATAGTTTGGATTAGTTGAAATGCCATCAAATCCACTATTAAGAAATCTTTTAAAAAGTGATTTGTCAATATTTGGTTTTTGTTGCTCAGAATCAAGATTTACTTTTTCTTCTGAAGAATTTTGACTACTTGCTTTCTCTAGAAATTCTGTAAATGCTTTAACATTTTCTTCTTTTTTTATCCCCTCATTAAGATCTTTATTGTCTTCATTCAAATTGGGGGACGATTCGATTGAATTATTTTCCTCAGGATTAAGTTTTGAATCTTCCAAATTAGTTATAAATGCTAGGAGTATATTACACCATAAAAAAAACCCACTCGATCAATTGAAGAGAGGGTTAGCTAAGGTTAAAGTTCTTACATAAATAATAATTTATTTTAATTAAATTTGCGGTTGTAGCATAGTGAAGTTTTAATTTAGATTAAATCTAAGGTGATCCTTTTTAGTACATATGTTAGATTCGAATACTAAAAAAGCATGTAAAGATGATCCCTCAATAAGAGAAATTAAAATTAGAAATATAGAGCATGCTATTGAACAAGCAGAATTAATGATAAAAGAATCAAAAATGAGCCAAGAAGAATTAATCTTCCTAAAAAGAAAAATATCGGACTCAAAACAGGATTTAGAAATACTTTATTTAATGAAAATTCAATGAATATAAATTTTTAATCTTTTAAAAGAATAAAATTTTTGCAAAGAAAATAAATTTGTATATTTGAAGACTTATAAAGTTTAACGAGAATGTAAGAATTTAATAGAGGTACTAATTATGTCTAAAAATAATCTATATATACCTTTAAAGGTTGTTCCATTCATCTTCATTTCAATTACTGCTATAGCACTAACAGCAGCTACATATGTAATTACTTAGTTCTATAAGCTATGTAAAGTTTTTAGATATTAAATAAATTAAAATATTTTTGATAATTAATTGTATGAATAAATTCAAAATAGCAATTTTTACAATATCAATGATCATATTTTCCCTTATTGGGATTAAAAAATTAATTTATATAAATCAAGTTAAAGATTTAAAAAATAAAGAAGAATCACTCTTAAATGAATCTATACGTGTTTTAAATGAATGCTTCGATCTAGAAAATAAAAACAAAAGAACTCTTAATAAATCAATTGAATTAATTGAGTATTGCTTAGAGGAATATGGATATAAAAACTGATTTCAAAACTTGAATGATGAATTTCCGTAATACTCCACTAATATGCAAATAAAAAATTTTTCATCAATAATCTTGTTATGTTCCATAATTTTTATTAATAATATTTCACTAATTTAATTCTTTAAAATGACTAAAGTTAAATGTTCTTATTTAGGAAATTTAAACTGTGAGGCTATTCATCTACAATCTGGAAGTCTTATTAGAACTGATGCACCTTTAGATCACTGCGGTAAAGGTGAAAGTTTTTCCCCAACTGATTTATTAGCAACATCTCTAGGTACTTGCCTGCTAACCATTATGGCAATCAAAGCTAAATCGAAAGGATTTGATTTGAAAGCTATATATTTAAATATTGAAAAAGTAATGACACAAAATAGCGAGAGGAAGATAAAAAAACTAATAATAGATATTTTTATACCTAAGAGCACTTCTAATGAAACTATTGATTTTTTGAAAAAAGCTTCCAAAGAATGTCCAGTTACAAGAAATTTATCTCAAGAAATAGATATTAAAATTAGTTGGCATAATGAATAAATCTTAAACATAGTAATTACATGAAAATAATGAAATACTTTATTGGAATAGTCATTCTTTTATTTGGAATATACATAATTACAGACTTGGCATTAAAGACTAGGTATACAAGAAAAAGACTTTCAAAAGGAAAAAAATAAATCTCATAAATTTTAATATTGCAGATTAAGGAAATAGATTTTTTTTGTACAGACAATTGAGGCATATTTTAGTTTTATTTTTTCACTATTTTTTGGTCAATCAAACTAATCAAAGGGATTATGAAATTCACATTTATTCCAACAGTGCACCATGTGTAAATAATAAGAAAAAATATTTTTATAAATAAATTAGGGGGTAAGGTGAAAAATATTTTAAAAAACCCTCCTATGAATAATACCAATATTCCAATTTGAAAAAGACCTTTGATTATCCATTTAAGTCCATTTTTTTTAATGTTTATATAAAACCAGAAAAAAACAAAACTAGATAACAATAAATATAAAAAATTTATGAACATCTTTTTAGAGAAAATCTAATAAATTTGCCATTATCAAGGCATGATGACAATTATCACTTTTTTATCTGCTAATTTTTTTTTAAAATGGAAAAGTTATACAAAAAACAATAAAAACAAATTTTTTTTTTCTTTTTATCTTAAAACATTTTCGATTTTAATAAATCAACTCTTTTTTGATTCACTCCCAAATCACTTTCTCCTACTCTTGATTCTGATCTTATTGATAAGATGTTTAATTCAGGTAGAAAGGATACTTCTAAGTCGTCTACATACTTCATCCATTTACTGGTTGCCTCAGCATGAAGATAATCGCCATCAATTTCTACAATCTCAGTTCTTGGAGTGTTTTCGATAAATGTTTTAATCTCTTCAAAAGGTTTCTCAATATTGTTTACCTTCCATTCTTCTCGTACACAATGAGCAATTTCTACACAAGGTTTTAGTTCAATATGTGAAGCAAAAGAAGAAGAAGGGAGTAAAAAGCTTGAACAAATTAAAATTGCTAAAAAAAGTATTTGCATTAACAGAAGAATTTAACAATTAATAATCTAACGAATTAAATTACTAATTTGTAATGAGAACCTAATTATTTTGGAAGAAAGCATATATGTTTTTATATTCAGAATTTAATATGTATTTCTAATAATGCAAAAAAAAAAGATCTCTCGGAGAGAGATCTTTTTAAAATTGATTTAAAAAAAGTGTTTCCTTGTTTCCACTGAATTAAATCAATTCCTCCTACACACATCTATAATATCCCACCAAAATTTCTAAAATGTAATGACTAATGGACCTCTATCTTAACTGTCACATCGCAAAAAATACAAAAAAGTACTCAAACATTGCGGTCGAGTACTTTTAAAGTTATCAGAAAAAAGTGTGTGAGGAGTTTCTGATATATTTAATCTACTCCGTAGGTAATTTAAAGGGCTACAGTATAAATTACTAATTATTTAAATCTTTCAGAAAAATTGGCCGTTGATAAAAAAATAATCATAAACATAAAAAATTCATGAAAAGTATTTACAAAAAAATCATTTTTATTCTTTCGGCAATTGCTCTTTTTTCAGTAATAGTTGGTGTTGTCAAATATTCGCTTACTTATATTGAAAATAATCCCGAAAAATACCTACCCACGCAAAAGTAAGACAAAAATTAAGTATAAATTCACTTCAAAAAATCTATAAAGTGTCTTAAATATGTTCTACATAGACAGCTTGAGTCATGAAAATCAAAAATACTTCAGATCATAATCAGAATAATATTCATTTAAGTCAATTCAAAAATAAACATAAATATCAAATACTTGAGAATTACTTGAAGAAAAGAAAGAAAGAATGTGAAAAAAATCTTTCAAAATTTTGCTAACCGATAATTATGAATTTTATTTTTTCTTTTTTATTAGCATCTGTGATGTGGGTACAAGTTCCACAGTGGGAAGCTGACTGGTCAAAATGTGCTGTAGATGTTCCCGATTCATCATGTCACTGGTACGTAGCTGCTCCTGATAATACGTTTGGGGAAGGATTTAATTGGGAAAACGCTCCTTGGTTTGATGCTAATGGATTACAGGATGTAGCTAAAATTGAGAAAGAATCTGTAGTAGAAAAACTTCAAAATAACTAAAGTTTCTATTTCATCAATTATCTTTTAAAAGTATTTAAATCTAGTTTCTTAGTAGTTAAATTTTGATTAATTAAAAAATTTTCATGCGTTTCAAAGTAAGTCTAAAAAAAAATGGAAAGGAATTTGATGAAGTTGTTATAGCTAATAATAAAAAAGAGGCTATGGAAGTAGCTTTAAAAAACAATCCAGAAGCTAAAGCATTAAACTCTGATTGGACATTTAAGATTTAATTATTTGCGAAGCTTAGGAATTAAAAGGGACGCAACACAAATAACGCTAATTGCAGGTCCAGGCGAAAGATTAAAGACTATAGAGAGAATAAATCCAAGAAGTGAGATACATAATCCAAAAAATGAAGACCTCATCATTGCAATTCTTAAACTATGAGCCTTATTTAGCCCTAACAAAGTTGGCGTAGAAAGAAGAGCAATTACAAGAATTACTCCCACTGCTGACATTGAACTAACAATTACTAATGCCGTTGTAAAACTCAAGGCAAGATTTAATAAAGAAACGTTTATACCACTCGCGGATGCTCCTTCTGGATCCATTCCCACATAAACAACCTTTTCATATCCAAAAGTCATTAAAAGTATAAATACTAAAAAAGCAATTATTGTTCTAAGTAAATCTCCAAAATTTGCTGTCAATAAATCGCCAAATAATACTGCCTCCAATTCGATCCTTATTCCAAGTAAAGGGATTATAAGGACTCCAAACCCAAGCATTCCGGCTAATATTGTGTTCATTATTGCTTCATAGTTTTCACTCTTTTTATTAGTTAAACTTTCCGCAATTACAGTACCTAAAAGACCACTGATAACCCCACCAATTGAAGGATGAATTCCAAGCGCTAAGGCTAAAGCAAGTCCTGGCAAAA
>CACKJM010000019.1 GCA_902600475.1 uncultured Prochlorococcus sp. | reverse complement strand
AATTTATGAGTTTCATTGAGCTGTCTTGTAGCTTGCTTGAATCTCAAATCAAAAAGATCTTTTCTTAATTGGTCAATCTTTTCAGTAATTTGTTCAGAATTTAATTTTTTAAATTCCTTAAGTGACTCTGAGTTTTTCATTGTTTAACCTCCTCTTGAGATTTTTTACTATTTTTTGTATTTTCTTGGGAGGAATCTTCCAGATTTTTATCAATGGAGATGAATTTAGTTTTTACAGGAAGTTTGTATTGAGCCAGACGCATAGCTTCCTTTGCTGTTTCCTCAGTGATATCCTCACCGCCCATTTCAAAAAGTATTCTTCCAGGTTTTACAACTGCTACCCAAAACTCTGGATTACCTTTTCCAGAACCCATTCTGGTTTCTGCAGGTCTCATAGTTACGGGTTTATCAGGAAATATTCTTATCCAGATTTGACCACCACGTTTGATATATCTGGTCATGGCTCTTCTGCTTGCTTCAATCTGACGTGCAGTTACCCAGCCACAGTCTTGAGCTTGGAGAGCAAATTGACCGAATGCAATAGTATTACCTTTAGAGGCTACACCCCTCATTCTGCCTCTATGTTGTTTACGGAATTTAGTACGTTTTGGACTAAGCATTTTTATACCTCCTATGAATTCTCATTTGAACGATCCTCAAATTGCTGAGGTCTTCTACTAGCTTTCCTCTTAGGGCTTGCACCCACAGGAATAGTTTGTTCTTCTTTAGGGAGAACTTCACCTTTGAAAACCCAAACTTTAATGCCTAGAACACCGTAAGTTGTATTAGCTTCACGTGTTGCATAGTCAATTTCAGCTCTCAATGTATGTAGTGGAACTCTACCTTCTCTAGTCCATTCAGTTCTAGCTATTTCAGCACCATTCAACCTTCCCCCTACTTGAATTTTAAGACCTAAGACTCCAGCCCTTTGAGCCCTTTGTAAGGCCATCCTTATAGTTCTTCTAAAGGCGACTCTTTTTTCAAGTTGTTGCGCAATATATTCAGCTAGTAAAAAAGCATCAGCATCTACGCGTTCAACTTCTACAACGTTTATTCTAACCTGCCTTGTTCTATCCCCTATAGTTTTTTGAATGCCAGATCTTAATTCTTCAATCCCACTTCCTTGTCTTCCAACTATAACTCCCGGTCTTGCTGTTTTTAATTCAAGTTCCAGTTGGTCAGCTTTTCTAGCTATTAAAACATCGCTAATACCTGCTGCTCCATATTTTTTTTGTATGAAGGTACGAATTTTAAAATCTTCTTGGAGAAGAATTGGATATGTTTTAGAAGTAGCAAACCACTTAGAGCGATGCTCTTGTGTAATTCCTAATCTTAGTCCAGAAGGATGTATTTTATGTCCCATTAGTTTTGTACCTCCGCATTAGTTTGAGTAGGAGAAGATTCAACAGAAATACTGATGTGGCAAGTCTGTTTTTTAATTGAAAAGGCTCGACCTTGAGCTCTGGGCCTATACCTTTTCATTACTGGACCACTATTAGCCCATGCAGAGGAAATAACTAAGGTGGATGGATCCATTCCAAGATTATGTTCTGCATTTGCAACCGCAGATCTTAGAACTTTAGTGATGGGGTCAGTAGATCTGTAAGGCATAAATTCCAACATAATCAATGCATCTCTATAAGATCTACCCCTTATCTGATCCAAAACTCTTCTCACTTTAGAGGCTGATCCGCGAACGTAATTCCCATGAGCAATTGCTGTTTTTGTTGTTTCAGGTGATTTTGTCATGATTTTGCTCCTTTCTTATCTCTTATATGACCTCGGTAAGTGCGTGTAGGAGCAAATTCACCAAGTTTATGACCAATCATTTGTTCAGTAATAAATACTGGAATGTGAGTCTTACCATTATGTACGGCGATTGTATGACCAATCATTAAAGGTAAAATCGTAGAGGATCTCGACCAAGTTTTGATAACAGACTTGTCATTATCAGTATTTTGTTTTTCTACCTTCTTGAGCAGGCTATCTGCTATAAAAGGTCCTTTTTTTAGTGAACGTCCCATGATTATGTAATAGAAATTGAAATAGTAAATGAAGTAATCAAGAGTCTCTTCCTCCTCTACTCCTCTTAGAAACGCGACGGCGTCTTCGAACAACTAATTTATTACTTGGTTTGTTCTTTTTACGTGTCTTTAATCCAAGAGCTGGTTTACCCCATGGAGTTACTGGTCCTGCTCTACCAATTGGTGCTTTTCCCTCTCCTCCTCCATGTGGATGATCACATGGGTTCATTACACTTCCTCTTACTTGAGGCCTTCTTCCAAGCCATCTTCTTCTTCCTGCTTTACCTAAGCTAGTGTTTCTGATTTCAGAATTACCAACTTCACCAAGAGTTGCGTAACATTCTTTTCTTACAAGTCTTACCTCGGTAGATGGGAGTTTTAAAGCAACATAATCTCCCTCTTTTGCCATAACTTGAGCACTAGCTCCTGCGGATCTAACCATCTGAGCACCTCTACCTGCATATAACTCAACACAATGAACACTAGATCCTAATGGCATAACAGAAAGTGGCATTGCATTACCATCTTCAATTGGAACACTTTCTCCAGATATAACAATTTGTCCGACTTTTACTCCTGCTGGAGCGATAATATATCTTTTTTCCCCATCTTCATAGAATAAAAGTGCCAGCCTTGCGTTTCTATGAGGATCGTAGTGTATAGCTGCAACTTTAGCGTTGATGTTTCTTTTATCTCTTCTAAAGTCAACTAATCTATATTGCCTTTTGTGACCACCTCCACGATGACGACAAGTGATAACTCCACGATTATTCCTACCTTTAACTCTATGTTTTGAAACTAATAGTGATCTTTCGGGTTTTGCACTTGTTATTTCACTAAAGTCAGTAACTACTCTCTGCCTAGTACCAGGTGTATAAGGTTTAAATTTACGGATTGCCATGATTAAAACTCCCTAAGATTCTGGAAATAGTTGGATTTTTTCTCCTTCAGCAAGACGCACAATTGCCTTCTTGACCTGAGAACGTTTACCGGAAAATTTCCCGACTCTTCTTGTTCTCCTAGGAGGGTTCATAGTGTTAACTCCTATGACTTTAACACTGAATAAGGCTTCAACAGCTGCTTTTATTTGTGGTTTTGCCGCTCTATGATCTACTTCAAAAGTATATTGGTTAAGATCTAGCGCATTTGTAGCTTTCTCAGTAATAACTGGCTTTCTTATTACGTCGGCTAAACGAGAATCGAATAATTTACTCATGATGCATAAACCTCCTGAATTTTATCTATCGCTGATTGCCCTATGACCAATTTATTAGCATTGAGAATATCAAATACATTTAATTGATCGGCGGCAATTAATTTTACTTTTTCAATATTATTAATAGATTTTTTTATAACATCGGACGGACTATCAAGAATAACCAAAACTTTTTCAGTTTTTTGTATACCTAATCGAGCAAGGCCATTGATTATATCACTTGTTTTAGGCTGCTTTAAAGTAGATCCAAAATCTTCAACGGCCTTCATATCAGAAACTCTAGACATAAGTGCAGTTCTAAGAGCTAATCTACGTTCCTTACGATTCATATCAAGATTATAAGAACGTGGCTTCGGTCCAAAAATAATTCCGCCACCAGGTCTTAAGGGTGTCCTTATTGATCCTTGACGGGCTCTTCCTGTACCTTTCTGTTTATATGGCTTTCTACCGCCCCCACGCACTTCGGACCTTGTCAAAGTTGATGCTGTCCCCTGTCTTTTATTTGCTAGCTGCCTAAGGACTGCTCTATGTATTAAGTCTGCCGAAGAAGTTTCTTTAGCAACTGCTAAATCAAGAGAAACTTTGCCGGATTTTTTACCATCCCACTTGAGAGTTTCGAGTGTTGTCATGATTTTTCACCTCCTTTTTTGCCTACAACATTATTTGGCTTAATGTTTATTATTGAGCCTGGCTTACCTGGGACAGAACCCTTTACTACAAGCAAATTTTTCTGATCATCAATTTTTAGAACTAACAAACCTTTAGTAGTAATCTGTTTTCCTCCATATCTTCCTGCCATTCTTTTTCCAGGATATATTCTGCCTGGAGTTGTTCCTGCACCTGTAGATCCAGGTGCTCTATGGTTTTTTGACCCATGACTCATAGGACCTCTGCTAAAACCATGTCTTTTCTGGTAACCAGCAAAACCTCTACCCATAGATTTGCCACTGATATCAACTTTTTGACCAACCTCAAAGTTTTTTACAGTTATTTGATTTCCGATTTCATAAGATGAAGTCTCTTCAACCCTATATTCTTTCAAATGCTTTAAAAATTCTTCACCTGATTTCAATAAATGTCCCTTTTCAGGCTTACTTATATGCTTATCTTTGGATAAGCCATAACCTATTTGAACGGCAGTATAACCATCCAAAGCGGTTGTTTTCAATTGAGTGATACGGCAAGGTCCGGCCTCAATAAGAGTAACTGGCACCGAATTACCTTTATCGTCGAAAAGTTGGGACATGCCCAATTTCTTTCCTAAAATTCCTATAGACATAAGGCTAAATTAGGCTAGCTCGTAATAATTTTTAAATTATCTAAAACCTTCAGTTATTAAGGTGAAGTTAATAAAAAAACAATTAAATTAGGTTGAGACTTATCTGAAAATCTAGATAGTTTCTCTTGGGATAAACCCACCTATGTTTTTTAACGAAACGCTAAAAAATGTGAAATTTTACAGAGGCTCGGCTAGCTTGCGAGCTTAAAAATTCACTGAGTTACAATTGTACATCATCAAGTACCATAAAATAAAATAAAATAGAAATAAAGGAAATTTTTATGCCATTACTTCTCACAGGAAAAAAGTTTCATAACGATTTAAAAACTAACAAATGTCTTGCAATCTTTGCTCCTCTTGAAGGTGGTTATGAAACTCGTCTTTTGAGGAGAATGAGGGCCAAGGGCTTTAAAACTTTTATAACCTCAGCAAGAGGGCTTGGAGATCCGGAAGTCTTTTTGCTCAAATTGCATGGAGTTAGACCACCGCACCTTGGTCATCAAAGCGTAGGAAGAAATGGAGCACTCGGGGAAGTTCAACAAGTTATCCCACAAGCTTCTGAGTTATTTAATGAAAATGATAAAAATAAATTACTTTGGTTATTAGAAGGTCAAGTACTGACTCAATCTGAATTAGAGAGCTTAGTAGAGATTTGCACTAACGATAATAATCTTACGATAGTTGTTGAAATGGGAGGTTCAAGAAAACTTGAATGGAAGCCATTAAGTAACTATATTTTAGATGAATTTGAAAGTTAAATTGTTTGATTACAACTAAGAATAAAAAAGATAAATGGATTAAATTAATTTGTGGTGCCAGTAATGAAGATATTGTTGGCATTGAAGATTTATGTGCAATTTATACTGCTGCTGGTGTCGACTACATAGATGTTGCCGCAGAAGAATCTATAGTCCACGCAGCAAAAAAAGGAATCGAGTGGGCAAAAAAAGTTTTTAGAAACTCCCCTGGATTAATGATAAGCATTAGTGATGGAAATGATATCCACTTTCGTAAAGCAAAATTTGATCCATTAAAATGTCCCCCTAATTGTCCAAGACCGTGCGAAAAAGTATGCCCCACTTTTGCAATTGATAATTCTGGGATCAAAAAGAGTAAATGTTATGGATGTGGAAGATGTTTGAATAGCTGTCCCCTAAATCTAATTAGTGAATATGAATATAATTTGTCAAAAGATGATTTAGGATCAATACTTCAGAAAATAAAGCCTAATGCAGTAGAAATTCATACAGAAATCAATCGCCTAGATTCTTTTGCAAAAGTTGTCAATATCGTTAATAGTTCTGAAATTAAGTTAGACAAGATATCTGTCAGTTGTGGATTGAATCAATCTTTCAAAAAATCACAAAAGCCCGAAGATCTTTTGAAAGCTCTTTGGGAAAGATATGAAATTCTTAAAAAACTTGATATTCCCCTTATTTGGCAGCTAGATGGAAGGCCAATGTCTGGAGATCTTGCCCCTACAACAACTAGAGATGCTGTTAAGTTGTTTGAAAAAATCGGCTCAGATCTTCCACCTGGATTAATTCAATTGGCAGGAGGAACAAATGAAAAAACTCATGAATTTTTGAATTCAAACAATCTCCCAGACGGCATAGCATTTGGAAGTGCTGCAAGAAAAATCATGCAGCCCCTTATTGAATTTGCTCACAAAAATAACAAAAAACTCTATGAGTATCCTGAAAGAATGGCTTTTGCGATCAAAAAAGCTAAGAAATTTTTAGAGCCATGGAAATCGAGCTCATTCAAATAATATTTTTATTTTTGAAAACTAGCGCCATGTTTATAAAAACTTTGTATTTTTTGGATAGAAAAAAATCTTTTCATGTATTAAAATAAAAAATCAATGGGCCGTCGCCAAGTGGTAAGGCATCGGGTTTTGGTCTCGACATTCCTAGGTTCGAATCCTAGCGGCCCAGTTCTAATATTTAATAGGTGTCTTCTCAAAAAATATTTCTATTTGATTTCGATGGAGTAATAGTCGATGGAATGCAAGAATATTGGAATAGCTCATTGCTGGCCTGTGAAAGATATTTAAATTCACCCTGGATCTCTGTTGATCAAAAACTTTATAAAAGAGTACCAAATTCTTTTAAAGAAATTAGGCCTTGGGTGAAATATGGTTGGGAAATGATTCTAATTGTTCACGAAATTATAAAAACAGAAAATCCATTAAAAAATGATTATAAAAATGATTTCATTAATAATTATCATCAAAATTGCCAGAGAATATTAAATGAAAATTCATGGATTGCCGAAGATTTACAAAAAATGTTAGATCAATCGCGCAAGTACCAAATTGATAAAGATTTTAAATCGTGGGTAAATTTACATAATCCTTTTTTTGAAATTATTAATTTTATGAAAGAATTGAAGAAAAGAGGAATAAAAGTTGGAGTTATAACAACTAAAGGCAAAACATTTGCAGAAAAAATTCTTAAACAATTAAATATTTTTCCAGAATTTATTTTTGGTTATGAATCTGGAACAAAAGTCAAAATAGCTGAGAAGCTTACACAAACTTATGAAATTTTGGGTTTTATAGAAGACAGAAAAAAAACTCTAATAGATATTAAACAAAATTCAGAAACTTCTCACATTCCTTGCTTCCTAGCTGATTGGGGATATTTGAAAGGATCAGATAAATATACTTTAAGTAATGAAATCAAATTATTAAAATTAGATAACCTTGAGAAATTAGTTGCAATTTAAAGATAATCAGTTAGAGTACAGATGTACTATAGTTTGTATTTATGAAGTTTGGTTTAAATAAAAATTTCCAAACTTAGAATAATTACAAGAACTTTAATCGATAAATCAAACAATGAGCCTTGAAGAAAAGAAAAAAACTGAATCAAATGAAAAAGACAAGGCATTAAGTCTTGTCTTAGGTCAAATAGAAAGAAATTTTGGACGAGGATCAATAATGAGACTTGGTGACGCCTCAAGAATGAAAGTAGAAACAATATCTACTGGCGCGCTCACCTTAGATTTAGCATTAGGAGGAGGCTATCCAAAAGGAAGAGTAGTAGAAGTTTACGGACCAGAAAGTTCAGGAAAAACTACTTTAACGCTGCACGCGATTGCGGAAGTCCAAAAGAATGGAGGAGTAGCAGCATTTGTAGATGCTGAGCATGCACTCGATCCAGTTTATGCAGCCTCTTTAGGAGTTGATGTTGAAAATTTGTTAGTTTCACAACCAGATACAGGTGAAATGGCTCTGGAAATAGTTGACCAACTCATAAGATCAAGTGCAGTAGATCTTGTAGTTGTTGACTCGGTCGCAGCACTAACCCCAAGAGCTGAGATAGAAGGAGAGATGGGAGATCACGTAATTGGAAGCCAAGCAAGGCTAATGAGCCAAGCAATGAGGAAAATAACAGGAAATATTGGTAAATCTGGATGTACGGTAATATTCCTGAATCAATTACGCCTAAAAATTGGCGTTACATACGGCAATCCAGAAACAACCACAGGAGGTAATGCTTTAAAATTTTATGCCTCAGTGAGACTGGATATCAGAAGAATTCAAACTCTTAAAAGAGGTACTGAAGAATATGGCATAAGAGCAAAAGTGAAAGTAGCAAAAAACAAAGTTGCTCCACCATTTAGAATTGCAGAGTTTGATATTCTCTTCGGAAAAGGTATTAGTACAACAGGATGTTTATTAGATTTAGCGGAAGAGACTAATATCATAATAAGGAGAGGTGCTTGGTATAGTTATGAAGGAGAAAATATTGGACAAGGAAGAGATAATACAATTATATGGCTTGATCAAAACTTAGAAATCAGGAATAAAGTAGAATCTATGGTTAAAGCGAAATTAACAGAAGGAACTGAAGTCAGTTCTAATTCAATGAAAGCATTAAATAGCAATCCTGCTAATACAATCGCTGTTAATGATATAAAAACAGTAGCTTAGATTTATAAAGAATCAGCTAAAGTCCACCACCCAGCAGCAGGGCCTATAAATCTCACTACAAACCATAAGATAACTAACCCTCCGATTCCAAACCAACTGGCCTTAATACTTAATTTAATTAGATTATCTCTTTGATTGATTGTAAAGGGAAGCCATTCAAATAATCTTGGAGACTCATCAATTTTAGTTTTAGTATTATTTTTTTTTGGAGGTAAACCAAGTGTTTTCCGTCTTTTTGCTTCTCCCATATTTCTTTAGTTATTTACGAAATCAAAACCTAATCAAAAGGTAGCACATAGTTAATTTTTTTTGAGGGTTGAATGTTTTGCAAAAGTAATCTTCCCCAGTTTCTTTTATTTGCTCTTCCATCTAAGATTATTAACTTACCTGAATTTCTTCTTAAAGGAGAAATAGATCTTTCAAGTTTAATTCTAGCTTGAGGAAGAAAAAAGTCTCTAAACCAATCTTGAGAAAGCTTCTTTTTATGGGAGACTGTAATTGCATTAATGGGTTCTGACATATTAGGAATAGGAAGTAAAGGAATGATAATTTGTTCTGGAATTTGAATTAAATAAGAATTCATAATCCACCAGTCAAAACTAGAGCAAAGAATCTCATTTTTACCAGAGGGAATTGTCTCTAGCAATACCCTCTTACCGTACTTAGAAGCTAATTCTGTAGCAATGTTAGTTTTTAAATCAATATCATCAGACAAAACTAA
This sequence comes from uncultured Prochlorococcus sp., assembly GCA_902600475.1. Classification (GTDB taxonomy): domain Bacteria; phylum Cyanobacteriota; class Cyanobacteriia; order PCC-6307; family Cyanobiaceae; genus Prochlorococcus_A. The sequence goes on along the minus strand of CACKJM010000019.1, from coordinate 11,206 downwards.
AGTTAAACCCTTTCTAAAAAGTATTAATTTTTTGCATTTATCCAAGATTGAATTGGTAAAAAGAGGATTATTAGGAAGCAGCTGTTTAGAAGGTATATATAATGAAATCTTTTTCTCCTCAAAATTACTTTTAAAATTAATAACCAAGTCGATATCTATACTGTGTTTTTTAAAGTACTTTTGGAAAAAATTATCTTTTCTCAATGCTGATAAAAAAACAAATTTATTTTTTGAGAAAAATTCCTTAATTTGAGATAGTTCATCTATTGGCTGCAAATACAAAGTCCAATCTAAATTTGTATCGTTTAACGTTACCCAGCATGCCCATCCTTTAGATAATGCTTTGTTAACCCTTAAAAATTTATCAGAAAAAAAAGAATTTTCATGAAAAAAGTTTGAAAAAAAACTAATTTCTTTTTCATTTAAATTGATATAACTATTTCCTAAGACCTTTCTCATGTAGAACTTTTTCTTCAATGAATCATATACTTTTATAAATTTTTGATTGATTAATTCAAATTCTTTGAAATTTTTTGTCCAATCCTTTTTAAGCAAAGAAATTCTTAAATGATTATTTAAATCCTGTTTTATATCCTCAATTCCAGAATAAACTATTCGATGATTTCTAAGATTACGAGAATTGGGATCATTAAGGAAATTTTGGATTGTTATCAAACGAATATGATGATTTGCAAAAATAAGTTGATCATTTTTCAAAATAAAATTAAAACCTAGATTTCTCAATGAATCAATCTGAAATTGGCTTATAAATTGAATTTTTTCTTTAGATAAAATAAAAGTTGAATCCTCTTCCTTTAAAAATAAAGAAATCAAAATTGGAGGTAACCAATCATAGCTAGAGAAAATTTCTGAATTAATTAGATATGTAGAATCATTTTCAATACATTTGGAAATTATTCTCCCAAAAGAATATATGTGTTCCCACCTAATACTTTGAACTCTCAAAAAATTTTTCAAATATTGATGACTTAAAATTTCAAGCATTTATAATTAATTTAATTTCAAATACATACAAAATTTATGAACCTAATATACAAAAAATTGGTATCAATATAGGAGGGTCTTGAATTAATCAATCTATGAAAATTGGAATAGTAGGATTAGGTTTAATTGGCGGTTCTTTAGGATTAAAACTCCAAAGTCTAAATCATACAATTTATGGAATAGCAAATAATGAATTTAATGAAAAAAAAGCTAAGGATAAAAAACTTGCAAATTTTGTTAGCTGTGATCTGAGCTTATTAAAAAATTGTGAGCTGATAATTTTGGCATTGCCTATCAAAGATTTGATCAGTCCTTCTGAACAATTAGTAGCATCAATACCTCAAGAAACAATACTAACTGATGTAGGCTCTGTAAAAGAACCAATTGTAAATACATGGGAAAATTTACATCCTCTATTTATTGGATCTCATCCAATGGCAGGAACAGAAAAAAAAGGAGTTGATTCAGGTTTTGAAGGTCTTTTTAAAAATGCAAAATGGGTTATTACCCCAACACAAAATAGTGATTTAAATTCAGTCAGAACTATTTCCAAGCTCATAAAATCAATGGATTGTGAAATTTGCCAAGCTTCGCCTAAAGAGCATGATGAAGCAGTATCTCTTATTTCTCATTTGCCTATATTTTTAGCTTCTGCCCTAATTGAAACTGCGCATACAAAAAAAAATCAATCTTTATTAGATCTCACGCAAAAATTGGCTGCTACAGGATTTGCTGACACTTCAAGAGTTGGCGGTGGAAATGAACAACTAGGTGTAGATTTAGCTATTAATAATCAGGTTAATGTTTTAAATTCCATAAATAATTTTAAAAATAAGCTCAATATGCTGGAATCACTTATTAAAGAAAAAAATTGGGAGTTACTTTCTAACAAACTTGCTGAAGCAAAAAAAATCAGACAAAATTTTACAAACTAAAATTATCTATTCCTTTGGAAGCTAAAATTTGCCTTGCAACCATTAATGCAGACTGACTGACACCTGCAGTCCCCTCTCCTGGATAAATCGAATCTCCACATAGCCATAAACCTTCAAAAGGTGTCCTACTTGATAATCCAAATAAACCAAAAATATCTGGATTTTGACCAAGCCCACCTACTATTCCATTAGGTCTTTTTGTCCATTTTTCAAAGCCCAAGGGAGTTGCTAATTCCCTATGTAGCCATTTTTCAGGATCAATATCAAATTGACTTTCCAATTCAAGGGATATTTTTTTCATGAAACCATTTTTCTTTTTTAAGTAAGTTTGTTTATCTAGATCAAACCAATCTTTAGTTTTGGTAAAGATACTGGCAATTAAAGTAACCTCACCTTTTGGCGCTCTTCCATCACCATCATCACTAATTGATACAAATAACGAACAAAATTCTTTCGAAACAAATTGGTAATGATTTGAGAATGTTTTTTTAATATGTTCCTTTCTTAAGGCTGAATAAAAAACTACAGCTCCACTTGGATCAGGCAAATTATTAAGTCGATTTTTATAATTTTTTTTTCTTTCTAAAGGATCTTTTAAATGCTTGAGCAAAGATTGTGGAGGCGCGGTATAAATCACATCTTTTGCTTGGTAAATAAATGATTTGTTTTTCGAATTAGCAGATACTTGCCAACACATATTTACCTCGTCAAAATTCATAGAATTAACTTCTTGTCCAAAAATTAAATTTACACCAGTTTTAATCAATGAACTTTCTAATGATTCACTTAAAGACTGCATAGATTTTTTAAGATGCCACAGACCATGTGGCTGTTGACACATCTGAAGAACAGTAGATCCATATAATGCTGCAGTATTATAAACGTCCTCTTGAGAATAAAGTTTTAGTTGAAGATTTAAGAATTTAATCAAGCGATCATTTTTAGATAATCCACATATCCGCAATAAATCAAAAATAGTAGATTTAAGTAAGATACCAGTGACGAGGTTTGAAGGTACTAGTGCTTTAAGAAGTTGAGAAAAATCCCAAAAATTACTTATTGGTAAAACAGGATTATTATTAGCAAATATCCAATTACTTTCATGTATGAGGGTACAAAGTTTCCAAAACCTTTGACTCCCAGGAAACTGCATTTCTCGTTCAGCAATCCATTTACTTTTTTCATACCAAATAGGTATAGGATTACCGCCATCATTTAAATCAACAATGCAAGCAGGGTCTAAAATTGTGGCTTCTGGTGATGGAATATCTAAAAAATCAAAAATTCTAGAATGTATTCCTCCATTCTCTAAACCAGCAACCTGAGTTGCACCAACATCAAAAATATAATTCTTTCTTTTAAAAGTACCTGCACATCCCCCGGCTTGAGTATGAGATTCGATTAAAGTCACTGATAAGCCTTGTTTTGATAAAATCGCTGCAGAAGTTAGTCCTGCTACACCGGCTCCTACAACAATAACTTCAGACTGTCTCATTAAAATGCAAAAATTATCCCCTATTGAAATTAACGAAATTTGTAAAGAATTAGGTGAAACCTATCCAAAAAGTATTGAACAAGTACATGGGGGTGATATTCACAGCGCATGGAAAGTAGAATTTGCAAACAAAAAATTATTTCTTAAAAGAAACGATAGAAATAAAAAATTTCTTGAGTTTGAAAAATATTGTCTTCAAAATTTGAGGAAGCATATTAATCAAAATCATTTAATTATTCCTGAAGTTATTGCATTTAAAAATTCTAAAAATATAGAAATTCTTTTAATAGAGTGGATAGATATGCAAAAATTTGACCAAAAAAATCTTGGGAAAGGCTTGGGAGAAATGCACTTAAATTCAAATGAATCTAATCCAAAAATTTTTGGGTTTCCTGTTGAGGGTTTTATAGGATTATCAGATCAAAAGAAAGGCTGGGAAAATAATTGGATAGATTGTTTTTTAAACTTACGAATAACACCTCAATTATCAATTCTGAAATCAAATTTTATAGACAAAGAAACCATCAATAAAGTTAAAGAAAAAATTACATTAGAATTACTAAATCATGAACCAACAAATACTCTTGTACATGGTGATTTGTGGTCAGGGAATATAGGAGTAGATAAAAGTGGGAAAGGGGTTTTATTTGACCCAGCATCTTGGTGGGCAGATAATGAAGTGGATATTGCTATGACAAAACTATTTGGGGGTTTTGAGAAAGAATTTTATGATGAGTATCATAAAATCTTTCCCCTAAAAAAGGGATTTGAAAATAGAATTATTATTTATAATTTTTACCATGTATTAAATCACGCCAATATTTATGGAGGAGGATACTTTAATCAAGTACAAGATTACTTAAAAGCAATACTAAAAATGTAATATTCGACTAACCTAAATATGTTTTTTTAAGATTTTGTACCTTATCTAAAACAGCTTCACGATTTTCACTGGTACGAAGATTCTGCCAGCTCCATTGACCTACAACAATTACACCCAATAGTTCTAGTAAACCTGGAAGAATTGGGAAAAAGTTAATCGTGTCAATGACAACTTTAATTATGATCTGAGCTATTACGACAACAGCAATTATGCCTGCCGCTTTGCCATACTTACCCATTTGAGTCCAATCAACATTACCAAGGGTTTCGTTGACTTTACCCATAACGTCAGAGTACTTCTCTGAAAAGCCTTTGGTTTCTGAGCTTGTATCGGAGCCGGAGTTTTGATTTGACTCTGGAGAGTTATCACTCATGAATTCAGTAAACTTAATATATGAACCAGACAGTATCGGAAAAATTGCCGGTTGACTACCTTTTTGTTGTGCAAAATTCCGAACCGAAACATTTTGTATTTTTTCAGATGTGTTGGTAAATAGAGTTTTTGCAGATATTTAAACTTAAAATTGCTTTATAAAAACTTCACATTATCATCTAGTTCTAACAAAAAAATTAATAATTACTAGCTATAGGAAAATTTTTAAAGGCTAAAATTTTTTTTTTAATTATTATATTTTCATAGTTTATTTTGTAAATTAGATAAATAACATGTCCAAAGATATCAAATTTAATTTTTTAAATGCAGATGAAAAAGAAAGATATCAAAAACATTTAAGCCTTCAAGAAATTGGTTATGAGGGCCAAATAAGACTAAAAAACAGCTCTGTCCTATGTGTTGGAGCAGGTGGGCTTGGTTCTTCTGTTTTGCTTTATATGGCGGCGGCAGGAATTGGGGAAATTGGAATAGTAGATAATGATCAAGTTGAGAAGTCTAATTTACAAAGACAGATAATTCATGAAACAAATACTGTCGGCAATCTTAAAATTGATTCCGCTAGGGAAAGAATAAAAAAATTTAATCCTAATACTGAATTATTAACATTTGCAGAGAGAATCAATCCTAATAATGCCTTAGAAATAATTCGAGAGTTTGATATTATTTGTGATTGTTCAGACAACTTTGGTACTAGATATTTAATAAATGATGCATGCCTACTACTAAATAAACCTCTTGTCTTTGGAAGTGTACAAGGCTTTGAAGGGCAAGTGAGTGTGTTTAATTTACATAAAAAAAGTCCGAATTTAAGAGACTTACTTCCAGAATCACCTTCAAAAAATGCTATCCCAAGTTGTGCAGATTTTGGAGTTGTGGGTGTTTCAACAGGCTTAATAGGAATTCTTCAAGTTAATGAAATTATTAAAATTATTTTGAAAAAAGGTGAAATTTTAGATGGTAAAATTTTGATTTTTAATCTGTTAAATATGAATATGAAGAAACTACATCTAAAAAGCGATCAGGTAAATAGGCAAATAAAAAATCTTTCACAGTTTATAGACTTTTATAGCGAAAATGAATGTTCCGACAAAGATAATGAAATCAACAGAATAAATGCTAATGATTTTAATAGCTTGTACAAAGCGAAACCAAGCAAAATTCTTTTAATTGATGTTAGAGAATATGAAGAATTTTCTACTTCTGCAATAGAGGGTTCTATATCAATCCCTCTAAGTCATTTCAACCAAGATTCTGACTTAGAATTTATTCAAAAAGAAAGTTTAATTAAAGAGATTTTTACCATATGTAAATCGGGTAAACGTTCTGAAAAAGCTTCAAAAATCTTGTCTAAATTCAAAATCCATTCGAGATCTATTGAGGGTGGCATTGAAAAGGTCAAAAAATTATTGCGCAATTAATATTTTTAAGAAAATTTAGTAATCTACACCTCTTTTCAAATCAACTCCAACATTCGCATAATGCTTATGACACACCATTTCAGAGTATACATCGGCAAGTTCAAAGTATATTGGTTCATTTTTACATCTCCCGGTAATAACAACTTCCGTTTCTGCTGGTTTTCTTAGGAGCGTTTGATGAATTGATTCTACTGGTAGCAACTCTAAATCAACAGTTGGGTTCAATTCATCCAAAATTATTGTTTTATACAAACCGCTCAAAATAGCAGCTTTCGCAATTTCCCATGCTCTTTCAGCCTCAACATAATCAATTGGTTGTTGCTGACCTCTCCACACGATCGCATCTCTACCTGAACGCAAATGATCCACCAAATGCGGGTAACTTTCTCTTAATGCTTCTATGGCAGCATCTTCCGTATAACCATTACCACCTTTCAACCACTGCAATATTAAAACTCTATGGCTTTTATCCTGAGATATTCCTTTACCAATAGCCTGAAGAGCCTTGCCAAGTGCACTTGTAGATTTACCTTTTCCTTCACCTGTATAAATCTCAATTCCACCATTAGATCTTCTTTCTCCTAAACTTTTTGGTAAATTTTCTTTTAAACGCGGTCTCATTTCTGAATGTAGTTGCGATATTCTCACCAAAGAAGGTGGGGCTGCCCTTCCTGTAATAATTATTTCCAGTCCATCGGGCCGACTTTGAAGAGAATCAACTACTTCCTTGATATCAAGCATTCCTAAATCCAGAACTGGATTCAACTCATCTAGTACAACTACAGAATAAAGTGAACTAGCGATTGCTCCTTTAGCAATATTCCAACCTCTCTTAGCCTCACCAATATCAAACTTTGTAACCTGATCAGCAGTAAAGAATTCAGATCTTCCTGTCCTTACATGGTCAATTAGGTGTGGGAAGCCTCTTTGCAAGGCCTCAATAGCCGAATCCTCATCATATTGCCTCTCAGGACCTTTTAAAAATCTGAGAAGAAGAACTCTTGACTGTCTTTTTTCGCATATCCCTAATCCTATTGTCCTTAGCACAACACCCAAAGCAGCCTGACTTTTACCCTTTCCTTCCCCATCATAAATATGCAATTGACCTTTTGACCTCTCTTGACTGTCACTTGCTGTGACTATTCCAATTCCTCTATTTCTACTTGTATTCGTCAATTGAATAACGTGAATAAATTTAATCTAAGATATAGTTAAGAATATTATTAAAAATTTAATAATAAATTCAACCTATTCATAGGTAATCTGAATATTAAAGTAAATTGCATGTTCAATCAACTAGAAATTCTCTCTGATGAACAAAGTGAAAAGCTTTATACAATAAGAAGATTCATTAAGGATCTTGATAGCGTTTGTATTGCGTATTCAGGAGGAGTAGACAGTACATTAGTAGCATCATTAGCGTTCGAGCAATTAGGTAGTAAAGCCGTTGCAATTACTGGAATTTCACCTGCATTAGCAAATACACTGCGTGAAGAAGCAAAAAGTCAAGCAAAATGGATTGGAGTCAAGCATTTAGAAATCAAAACATCAGAATTAAATCATTCAAGTTACAGTAAAAATCCTAAAGATAGATGCTTTGCGTGCAAAAAAGAGCTTCATAAACATACAACCTACTTATCTAAAAAACTGAACTACAAGAATGTTTTAGATGGAGTGAATCTTGATGATCTTAAAGACTATAGGCCAGGTATAGAGGCCGCAAAAAAAGCAGGGGTTATTTCTCCCCTTGCAAAATTTGAATTTTCAAAAAAAGATATTCGTGATATATCAAGAGCATTAGGTTTTCCTTGGTGGGACAAACCTGCTCAACCTTGCCTGTCATCAAGATTTCCTTATGGTCATGAAATAACTAGTGAGAGGCTAAAAATGGTTGAAAAAGCAGAAGAATATCTCAAAGAAGGTGGTTTATCTGATGTCAGAGTTAGATGCCAGGGCTCAACAGCAAGAATAGAAATTCCCCAAGATGAATTAAAGCATTTTTTTAATAAATTTAATTTTCATGAATTAGTTCAATATTTTTCTAATTTAGGATTTAATTGCACAAGCTTAGATCTCGAAGGACTAATAAGCGGAAAATTAAATAGATGAAAATTTCAAGTTAAACAACAGTTCTCGTCTGCTTAGGAACTTCTACTGGAGGATTGCGCTCAATTACACGCAAAAAATGTTCTTCAGCCTTCAAAGCTTCGATTAAATATTGACAAGCGAGTTCAGGCATCATATTTTGACCACAAGTAAATATATCGACTGCAGAATAATTCGATTCTGGCCAAGTATGTATTGATATATGGGATTCCGCGAGTAAAGCGATTGCAGTCACACCTTGAGGTTCAAACTTATTACTTATTAAATTCAAGACTGTTGCATTTGCGAATTTTGAGGCCCTATTTAAGGTACAGCGCAAAAAGGATTCATCATTTAATTTTTCGTAATCACATCTATAAAGTTCTAACAAAAGGTGTTTACTTTGATGAATTAACTTTTTATCGTTACTAAACGAATGCAAAATTTGATTTTTTTTAGGTACTTCCATTAAAAAAATTTCTATAAGTATAAGATTAGCTAAGAATCATCTTTTTTAGAATTATAAATAAATCATTTGCGAAGAGCCTATAAAAGATTGATTAAATTTATCCAGATGTGTTGCGCTTATAAAACATTGACTATCTCTACCTACAGAATTTAGCAACAAATTTTGTCTAGTTATATCTAGTTCCGCCAAAACATCATCCAATATAAGTATTGGAGGAACATTTAATGTTTTAGTTAATAAATCTAGTTCGGCCATCTTTAAAGCCAAGATAAAAGTTCTTTGCTGTCCAGATGAACCATATTTTCTAACTGAAATATTATTAATTAGAAACTCAATATCATCACGATGAGGACCAAAACTACATTTACCAGTCAATGCTTCCATTGATCGCTGATTTAATAGTTGCTCTAATATTTTCTTACGTAGAAATTCTTCTTCTTCTTCCTCTGGGCTTATATTTTGTATACCTGAAAGGAAATTTATATCTATTTGCTCCTTAGATTTACTCAAGTGATTATGCCAATATTCGACATATGGTTTAATTTTTAACAAAGCTCTTCTTCTACGTCTAAAAATTCTTGTACTTATTATTGACATTTGGATATCAAAACTTTCTAAAATATCTGGAGATTGATCCTTTGGAAAGCTTTCTGAACGCCAAAAATAACTTCTTTGTTTTAAGAGCCTGTTAAATCTACTTATCAAGTCTAAATATACGGGTTCCAGCTGAGCGACAACTTTATCAATCCATGTTCTTCGATAACTTGGTTCACTTCTAACAATATCTATATCATTAGAACAAAAACATACGCTTCGAATATAATTTTTTATTGCACTATGTTTTTTCAAGATTGATTCATTTACATAAATTTTTTTAGGGCCTTTTCGAAATAAATTCAACTTTAAATCATCTTTAAAATCTATTTGCCCCATAACAACAGCCATATCACTATCATTTTCTATTAAGTCTTTATCACTTAATGCTCTATTAGATTTTAATTGACTTAAAAATTCAACCGATTCAAGTAAATTGGACTTACCAGTACCATTACTCCCAAGAACTATAGCTCTTTGCTCTTTAAGATCAATTTCGAAACTTTTATGGTTCCGAAAATTTTTAATTTTTAAGTTATTTAAAAAAATTTTTTTAGTGCATTCATTAATTAAACTAGCTAAATTTGAAGTATTTAGATTTTCTTTAAAGAAATTGAAAATTAAAGGGCATGTAGCTCAGTTGGATAGAGCATCAGATTCCGGTTCTGATAGTCGGGGGTTCGAATCCCTCCATGCCCGTAACATAATTTTAAAGTTTATATCCCATTACTCTTATGCCATTTGGATCTAATATAAATCCACTTTCCTCTAAACTAAGAAATGAAGAAACTGGAGCTTGAACAGAAATACTACATCCAGGCATTTCTCTATTTATTTTCTCAAGAGTGACTTGTAGCAATATTGAATAAAAAAGTTTCTGGTTATTTCCTTTTACTGCACTTAAATTCCATAAGTTAGCATTCAAACCCTTATCTGATGTAACCCTTACGAAGCCATATATTTTATTTTTTAATTGATTTTGTATGGTAAAGAAGAAATTGCTTTTCTGAATAGCTTCAGACAGTAGTTTTATTGGAAATGTCTCACAACCACAATTTGCTAAAAGTTTGTTAACTTCTTTTGCTAATGGGATCTTCGAAGAGTTCACAAAATAACCTTCAGGAAGAATAAGTTTTTTTTTAGAAAAATATTGCAATTATCAACCTGTATTTCTCATGCCAGCTGCTATCCCATTAATAGTTAAGAGTGCCCCTCTTAACAGTTCACTTCTACTATAAGCTCTCCTAGATTCATCTTTTTCAAAAAATTCGCTAATTGGAGGTTGTCTTGTTTGGTCTCTAAGTCTTCTTAAAAGTGAAACCTGCAAAAAACCTAGTGGGATGATTGTCTTATTTCTCAAATTTACTGATGATTTTAAGTCTCTATCTGATTCTAGGAGCTTATTTTTGCCAGTAATTTCAAGTATTAAAGATTTTGTTAGATTATATTCTTTAGATATGACTTCAAAAATAACATCGAATGAATCTCTATTTTCTTTACTGCCAAGAGTGTCAACATAATATTTGGCAACTTCCAAATCTACTTTGGATAACGTCATTTCAACCTTAGATATGAGCATCCTAAAAAATGGCCATCTTTGATGCAAAACTCTTAATAATTCAATTTGTTTAGGGTCTGAATTTAATTCAGATGATAATGCAGTACCCACTCCAAACCAACTAGGTAATAGAAATCTACTTTGTGTCCAACCAAATACCCATGGAATAGCTCTTAAACTTGACAAATCTTTTGCGCCTTTTTTTCTTCTCGCAGGTCTACTAGATATTTGTAATTTACTTATTTCTTCAATTGGAGTTACCTCCTGAAAAAAATTTAACAAATCAGGATTTTCATGCACTAATTTTCTATAGTGAGATCTTGATGTTTCTGCCAGCCTAGACATTAATTGATTCCATTCAGGAGTAGCAT
>CACKJM010000018.1 GCA_902600475.1 uncultured Prochlorococcus sp. | reverse complement strand
AACCCTCAAAGATCTTTAGGGATTAAGCAAAATGGGGAGATTTTCTCATTATTTCCTGACTATGAGAAAATGAGAACCCAAGATTTAAAAAAGGGATTTTTTGATGCAGGGCAATTTTATTGGGGTCACAAAGAATTATGGAAAAATTCAAAAAGTATACACAATAATGCAAAAGGATTAATTATTCCGAAATGGAGAGCAATAGATATAGATTCTGAAGATGATTGGATAATGGCAGAGTTAATGTACAATATTCAAGATAAAAGAGGCGAAATTGGAAAATTTTAAGACAGAACAAGAAAACTTTTGGGCTGGGGAATTTGGAGATAAATATATATCTAGGAATCAAAGTAGTGCACTATTAGCATCAAATCTAAATTTCTTCTCAAAAGCTTTAAAAACGACCTCTGAAATCTCAGAATGTTTAGAATTTGGTGCGAATATTGGAATGAATTTAAAAGCCCTCAAGCTTTTGTATCCCCAAATGAACCAATATGCAGTAGAAATAAATAAAAAAGCAGTTTCTTTACTATCTGAGACTCTTCCTAAAGATAATATTTTCAATGTATCAATATTAGATTTCAAGCCAATACGTAAATGGGATCTGGTTCTAATTAAAGGAGTATTAATTCATATGAATCAAGATTATTTAAAAAATATTTATCAAACTCTTATAGATTCAACCTCAAAATATTTACTAGTTTGCGAATACTATAATCCTAATCCTGTAATGATAAAATATCGAGGAAATGATGAAAAGCTTTATAAAAGAGACTTTGCTGGAGAAATATTAGACTCTTTTTCTAATATTGAATTAAGTGATTATGGTTTTGCATATCATAAAGATGCAAATTTCCCACAAGACGATATCACTTGGTTTCTTCTGAAAAAAAATAAATAACTCAAGTATTTTTATAATTAGATCTTACAAAAATCCCTTTTTTTGATAAAAACTTTTTAGCTTCTGTCGGAGTTTTCTCAGTAAAGTGAAAAATACTTGCAGCGGCTACACCAGATGCTCCACCTAGATTAATTGCTTCAAACATATGTTGATAAGTGCCTGCTCCACCAGATGCTATGACTGGAATTTCAACATTTGAAACAACCTTTTCTATTAGGTTAAGATCATAACCTTTCATTGTCCCATCAAGATCTATTGATGTAAGAAGAATTTCGCCAGCGCCCCTATCTTCTAATTCACGCACCCATTCAATTACATCTCTTGAAGTTGATTTTGTTCCAGAATGACTAAAACAGATCCATTTATTTTGATCGACCTTTCTAACATCAACGCTTGAGACTATAGATTGAGTACCATGCAAATTAGCTATTTTGGTAATCAAATTAGGTTCAACATAACTTGAAGTATTAATTGATATTTTATCTGCACCAACATGTAAAAGTTTTTGAACTTGATCTATATTTTTTATTCCTCCTCCTATGGTGATTGGAATAAAGCAATCTGGGATAAAATCTTCAATTGACTCATAATCAATATCTTCATTATTTAAACTAGCCTCAATATCTAATATTACTAATTCATCTACATCCCTTTGATTATAAACTTTGATTGAAGGCAAGACTGGGCCTACTCTTCTCCAACTATTAAAAGACTTACCTTTTACGAGGCCAAAGCCTTTTAATAATAATGTTGGAATTATACGTACTTTTAACATTTGCTAAGCTTGATAAAATTATTCAAAATTTTAAACCCTGCTTTTGAACTTTTTTCAGGATGAAATTGAGTACCCCAGATATTATCTTTACCAACTATTGCAGGGAAAATCATTGAATAATCAGTAATGGCATGAATATTTGATTCATTTTTTACAGAAAAAAAATAACTGTGAACAAAGTAAAAGTCTGTATCATCAACAATTTCATCTAAGATATTTGATTTTCTAGTAATTTTGATAGAATTCCATCCCATGTGAGGCACTCTCTCTTTACAACCAAAAGATTTCATTTGTACAACCTCTCCTGATATCAATCCTAATCCAGGGGTTGGGGAATTATTATCCAAAACACCCTCATAACCATAATCTGCTAATAATTGCATCCCTAAACATATCCCAAGTATTGGTTTTTTTTTAATAAGAGCTGCTTCCTTTATTTGGGTAGTCCAACCTTTATTATCAAGAATAGTTTTACATTCTTTGAAGTTTCCTACCCCTGGCAGAATCAAAGAATCACAATTTTCAACATCTTCAGGACTTGTTATTAATATAGGTTCAACATCTAAATTTTTTAGAGCCCTATAAACAGAACCTAAATTACCAACACCATAATTAATTATCCCAATATTCATAAATTATCATAGTTAATTTTTGTTAAGTTCCCAGACTCATCTTTTATAAGATTACCTGAAGAATCCTTCAAAAATAACTTCTTATTTGTAAATCGATCGCATATTTTAATAAATTCCTTAATACTCATATCCATTGGTTTTATGATCTCTTCTAATTCTTTACCTAAATATGTCCATGGAAACTTCCCATCCTCTTTTTTAACCACTGACAAACCATCTTCTCTACTTAATCTCCCCCTTCGAATGTACAAACAAGCAAGATCAGTAACTCTACCAAATCCAAATTTTAAAAATTTAAAATAATCATGAATTCCAGTTTGGTAATTATCTAGATTTTCATAATTAACCATAGAACCTTCAACATTTTTATCAAAGGTTGAAAATCCATTTGCTTCGGCAATCTTCGCATTAGAAAGGCCGTCCCAAGGTAAATAATGTCCCAGAAACAGTCCAGTAACTCCAACTTCTTGTAATTCTTCATCACTTGGATAACGATAATTTATTAAATGTTTAGATTCAATTCCATCAATTTCAGTTAAATCAGAAACTCTTAATCCAAGCAAGCCGCCATATTCTTCAAGCCATTCTCTATTAAGTACATTCTTTGTTGAAGCAGCAGCTGGTCCTCCATATTCATTTTGAGAGTTTTCGCCCCAAATTATTAAAGGAACTTTGAACTGGACTGCTGCCCTTACAGGAATTGTAAAAATACCCACGTGTTCAGGCCAAGAAATATCACCAACCTGAGTAAGGCCAATCCTATTTAGTTTCGCCCTAATTATTGGATTTGGAGACATCTGAACATGATCGACCCCAAGATTACGCAAATTTAAAATATTTTTTCTTCCTAAAATTGATTCATCACATGTTGTTGATGTTACACATAAAGGATTAAGACCTAATTCTAGTATTTTGATAACTTGATAGGTACTATCTTTCCCCCCACTGACGGGCACAATACAATCCCAAGAGCCTTTATTATTTTTTTTATATTTCTCAAGAATATTTTCTAAATCTCTCTTTCTTTCTTCCCAATTAACAATAATTCTTTTTTCATAGTTTAGGCAGGCACTACATATCCCATTTTCGTCTAGAACCAAATCAGGCTTACTATTGGACATTACGCATTTTTTACAATATTTCAACATGATTTGTACTAACAGGTTTATCCTTAATGATAAGATATGTGTAGATCAATTATATGTAAAAACATCCCTTTTAATTCAAAGTAAAAAAGGCATTTAAAGTTAATTAATTTAAAGGGTAAATTTTTTATGAATAAAAATTGAGATGAAATTAAGAAATTTAATTAAATTATCTCTTATTCCACTTAAGTTAAATAAAATCTTTAAAAGATCATATCAGAATTGGAACAAAAAAAAATTATGGATCTTATTTGATAAAACTATTGAAGCGAAAGCTAAATTAAGCTCGAAAAATGAAGGGAAAAATATTCTAATTGAAGGATTTTGGGATAATCCTAACCAATTTTTGAGATTGAATTTAGTTCTGAAGGCACTTTCAAAAGAAAAAAAAATAAATTTTATTGGGCTACTAAGAAATAAGAATGACCGCTCTAAAAAGACATTGATTGCAATGGGCGTCAAAGAATTTATATACATAGAGGATACCCAAATCAATCGTAATGACTCAAATTCTGCGAAAAACTTACTCAAAAATATTAAAAATCATAATGAAATATTTAATTTAAAATTACCTAGTAATTTACCTCCTCATATTTTTTACGATACTGTCCTCAAAGACGAAAAAAACCCTCAACCAAAACTCAGTTCTCAGACATGGGTGAAATCTTTATCAGATATTTTCCGGTTACAGCGTTTTTATAAAAAAGTTTTCACAAAAAACAAAATAGATTTAATAATTTTAAGTCATCCCTGGAAAAATGAATTTGGAATGGCAATTTATCAAGGATTACATCTTGGTATAGATTGTTTTTATCTCAATGCTATGTATGAAATGATGAGAATAAGAAGATTTAGAAACTTTGAAGATTTAAAAAGTCCTGCGGAATCTATCTCTTATAAAGAATTTAAATTATTAAATAAATTTACTCGAGAAAAAATTTCAAATGCAGGTAAATGCTATTTAGAGTTAAGAAGCCAAGGCAAAAATACTGACATAAATGAACAAAAAGCTTACTCAAAAAAACAAGATTCAAAAAAATTATTAACTAAAAATGGCATAAATCAAAAGAAGAAAATTGTAACTGTTTTTTGCCATGCTTGGTATGATTTTCCACATGCAATGGGAATGAAAAATTTTACTGATTTTAAAGATTGGATAAATTTAACTTTTAAATTAGCTCAGAAGAATAAATCAGTAACTTGGATTTTCAAGCCGCATCCAACGGAATCATGGTACGGGGGGTTTTACTTAAGAGACTTAATAAAAAAAACTCCTGATCATATCCATGTCATAGATGAGGGAAATTCTGTAGAGGCAATTTTAGATATATCAGATATAGTCATAACTGTGCATGGCACAGTTGCAGTTGAGGCGGGGGCAAAAGGTATCCCTGTCATATCAGCAGATCAAAATTATTATCAAGACTGGCCTTTTGTAGAAACAGTAAAAAATAGATCTGCTTATATTAAGAGACTTGAAACTATTGAAAAAAAAGATTTAAAAATAGATAGAAAAAATATCCAAAGTGCAAGATCTTTTGCTTACTTATCTATCGCTCCTGCAGAAGAAAAAATTAATATTCAAAGATTAATTGCAGACCATTCAGAACCAAAATATCTTTTTGGCAATTTAATAAATTTATTAAACAATCAAAGTGAGGCAATAAATCAACAGATTGAATTGATTCATGAATGGATAAAAAGTGATAGTGAAAATTTCTGCATCTACCACAAAATCAATTTTCATAGTTTAAAAAAATTCGAAAAAAGTATTGAGAAGATTAGAAAATGAAGAATAAGTTAAAAATAGGTATTTTTATAGACCATGACATAATGATTAGACATTTTATCCATAGTAAAGTATTTAGATTACTAATAAATAATCATGATGTAGATATTATTCTTCCGCCTGAAGGTCACAAAAGAATAACTATGAATCATATAAAATTTTTAGAAGGATCAAAAACGATAAGGCTTAAAGTAGATACAAAGAATAAACAATTATGGCTTAGACTTGCGCAAGTAATGGTTATGCGTCCCAGGTTTGATAAAGAGAGCCTTGATTTAAGAAGAACATGGAGGTTAGTTACTCCTTGGAAGGCAGAAATCTTACATACATTTTTAGGATTACCTTTTATTTACTTTTTTTATAGACAACTAACAAAATTGTTGGCAAGAATTAATGATTCACCATTAAGGAAACTTTTGAAAGAGAAGAAATATGATGTTGTTATTAATCCTGGCTTGCCAGATGGTCTATTTATAAATGATCTTATTGTTGAATCTAAAAGATTTAAGATCCCATTAATTTACATAATGAACTCTTGGGATAATCCAAGCACAGCTCCATTTGCCTCTGGCATACCAAATCTATTTCTTGCTTGGGGTCAGCAAACTGCTAATCATGCAAACATTTACCAAAAAATACCAAAGCATAAAATTCTTAAGTTTGGTGCTGCTCAATTTGAAATTTATAAAACTAATCCAAAAATCAGTAGAAAAGAATTCTGTAGGATTCATAATATTAATCTTGATAAAAAGATTCTTCTATATGCTGGTGGAAGTCTTGGAACGAATGAATTTGAACATCTACTTCTAATTGAAAAGTCTATTGAAAAAGGTGAATTTAAGAACATTAGTGTAATTTATAGACCGCATCCATGGGGTGGAGGGGGTAATACGGGAGAAAAAATATATGAACATAATTGGAAGCATGTCAGAATTGAAAATACTATGGCTTCTTATTTAAAATCTTTAAAAGAAAAAGGTTATCATTTAACATTCCCAGACTATTCAGATACTCATGTAGTTCTAAGTCACGTTGATTATGTGATTTCACCTCTTTCAACAATACTGATAGAAGCCGGTATACATGGAAAGCCATTAATGTGTTTTTTACCATTAGAGGATATTGAAGCAAAACATTTCCAAACCGTTCATAATTTGCCTCATTTTAGGGATTTTCAAGAGAATAGAAATGTGATACTTTCTAAAAACAGAAAAGAACTTATTAAAAAAATTCATCTTTTAATAGAAAAATCAAAAGATCCAAATTTTAAATATGATATTCAAAAAACTTGCGAATATTTTGTTTCAAAACACTCAGAATCATACGATATTCGAATATTGAAATTAGTTAATAAGTGTTTTCAAACCATTTATAAATGATCATTTTCAATAATCCATCAATAAGAGCAATAACTTTCTTATTAAGTTCATACCGATCAAAAGTAATAAAATTACTTTTACTATTTTTTCTATCTGCATTTACAGAAAGTATTGGTTTAGCATTAATACCAACAGCATTATCTTTATTAAGTCCAAATTTTGATAGAGAGGAATTACCAACTTTAATACAACCGTATCTAACAAATTTTAATATTAGAGAAATTGGAATTTTTGCTCTTTTTATAATATTTTTTTCTTTTATTGCAAAACAATTCCTTAATTTAATATCTGTGGGTTATTCAAGGAAATTTTGTGGATTTCTTAGAGATACATGGAGAAGCCAAATATTAGACAATTATTTTAATTCAGAAACTGCCTTAATTAGATCTCAGAAAGCAGGGAAACTAATTGATAGCCTTATGTTGCAACCAACCAAAGCGTCAAAATTTATACGGACATTAATCGCCACAATAAACCAATTAATAATCTCTCTAGGAATGTTAATAATTTTGTTCTTTTCATCTTGGAAGTTGACTTTTATTATCTGTTTTATTTTTTCTTTTATTGCTTTAATTGGAAGTTTTCCCTTAAAGCGAATAAGTACATTTTTAGGGAAAGAAGAATTATTATTATCTCAAAAAATAACTAGCATGTTAACAGAATCAATAAATGGAATTTTACAAATTAAGATATTTAATCTAGAAAAAATATTGCACAAAAAAATTATTAAAAGTTCAAAAAGACAATCATCCATAAGTGTGAGGGCCGCAATTTTGGCGGAAACACCATCTTTATTTGGATCTATAGCTGTAGTTTTAATTTTGATAAGTGGAATAATATTAACCTTCAAAGATAATCAACCTAATTTAGCGCTTATTGCAATGTTTCTTATAGTCAGCCAAAGATTAAACAATTCAGTAGGCAACCTAATGAGAAATTATACTAACTTAAAAAATATGAAGCCTTCTTTTGATCTTGTTTTAAAATTAATAAAAAGACAAAATATATTTGATAAATCAAAAGAAAAATTTTTTTCAAATATTAAAAATATTAATTCATTAGAAATGAAAAATATACGTTTTTCTTATAAGAATAAGCCATACATCCTTGAAAATTTTAATTTAAAAATGGAAAAAGGTGAATCTTGCTTTATTGATGGAGAATCTGGTTCAGGAAAATCAACTTTAATTAATCTAATATGTGGTTTGATCAAACCATCAGATGGAACATTTTTAATAAATGAGTTACCAATAGAAAGAATTAATAATAAAAGTTTTCTTCAAAAAATTAGTTATATAAGTCAAGATAATTACCTATTTAACGATACTATCAAAAACAATCTAAAGACATATAATTCAAAGCTTAGTGACGAAGATATGTTTAAGGCTTGCGAAAAAGCTGCAATTCATAAGTTCATTAGTAGTTTACCTAAAGGCTATGAAACAATGGTAGGTGAAAGAGGATTTAGTTTGTCTGGGGGCCAGATTCAAAGAATTGCAATTGCAAGAGCTTTTTTAAAAAATGGTGATGTTATGATTTTTGATGAGGCAACAAGTGCTCTTGATGAACTCAACCAAGAATTAATTCTTAAGTCAATAAAAGAATTCTCAAATAAAGGAAAAATTATATTTTTTATTTCGCATTTACCTCAAACAAAAATTGATTTTGATAAAAAAATTACATTAGAATTAGCCTAAAAGTACAAATGACATTTAACCTTAATTTAATTAAGAATAATCTTTACATATTTAATTTATTAAACCAAAATGTGATTGTTTTAAAAATAAACTAATTAAAAATCTTTTTTTTAAAAGGTAAACTTATAAAATTTATCTAAAAATCAAAATGTTCGACAAAGTTAAGCCATTTATAATTGCCGAAGTTGGTCAAAATCATCAAGGTGACTTAGAAAAAGCAAGGGAGTACATAAGAGTTTTCTCATATGTAGGTGCAGATGCAATAAAGTTTCAGACTAGAAATAACAAATACTTATTTTCTAAAGAGGCATATGAGGCAAACTATACAAGTGAGAATGCATTTGCAAAAACATATGGAGCCCATAGAGAAAAATTAGAATTATCTCTTGATTCACTCAAAATACTCAAAGCTGATTGTGAAAAATATGACATAAAATTCATGTCAACGCCTTTTGACGAACCTAGTCTTGATGTTTTAAAGAAATTAGATGTTGATTTGATTAAAATAGCTTCTTTTGATCTTGGTAACCTTCCCTTTCTAAAGAGAATTCAAGAACTAAAAAAGCCAGTAGTAATGAGTATTGGCGGTGGGAAAATCAATGAAATCAGAGAAAGTGTAAAGATACTTAATAGCAATATAAATAATCTTGCTATATTACATTGCGTCTCTGAATACCCCTGTCAATACGACAGGCTTGGTCTTGAAAATATAAAAACCTTAATTAGAGAATTTCCAGAATATACCATTGGTTCTTCAGATCATTTTAATGGAATTTTATCTGGACCTGTAGCCTATTTAATGGGAGCAAGAGTTTTTGAAAAACACGTGACTCTAAATAGAGGATGGAAAGGAACAGACCATAGTTTTGCACTAGAGCCAGAAGGCTTTAGAAAATTTGTAAGAGATATTAAAAGAGTAAATAATATGCTGCCTCAAAAAGATCAAAATGAACTAGGTAATGAAGAAGTATTTAAAAAACTTGGAAAATCCTTAACTGCTTCAAAGGATATTAAGATTGGAGAAACCTTTACTTTAGAAAACCTATCAGGAAGAATATTTAACTCTACTTTCATTCCTGTTAGAAAATCACATGAAATTATAGGTAAAAAATCTAAAAGAGCGATTTTAAAAAACGATGCAATTAAAATGGATGACGTTGAGTGAACAAAAATAATTTAAAAGATAAATTAGCCAATATAAAGCTCGCGATATTTGACTTTGATGGTGTTTTTACTGATAACAAGGTTTTAGTATCTCAGGACGGCATTGAATCTGTCACTTGCTGCAGAAGTGATGGAATCGGAATTTCAAGAATCGCAAAAATTGGAGTAAGGAGTTATGTCGTTTCTTCAGAGACAAATCCTGTAGTAGAAGTAAGATGTAAAAAGTTGAAAATACCAGTAATTCAAGGAGTAGAAAATAAACAAGAGGCGATTAAAAGCTTATGTAAATCCCTAAATATATCTCCTAAAGAATGTTTATTTTTAGGAAATGATATAAATGATATTTGTGCATTTCAAATAGTTGGTTGTCCATTAGCAGTTGCTGATTCTTTTGATGAAATTGACCGTTATGTGATTTATAAAACGAAAAGCAAAGGAGGTGAAGGAGCTGTAAGGGAAATATGTGATTTATTATATAATTACAAAACAATTAAACAAAATTAAAATTATTGATATGTGTAATTCAGACTTAGCTTTCTTTTGAAAATGCGAATCAAAAATATAGAGGTATTTCACGCAAATGGAGGTTGGAGGCCTTGGACTTTCATAAAAATATCTTCATCAGATGGTATAGAAGGTTGGAGTGAATGTACAGATTCTCACGGTTCTCCAAAAGGGATAGAAGGAGTTATAAATGATTTGTCAGACTTATTAATTGATAAAGACCCAAGAGAAATTAATAAAATACTATTTTTACTTCATTCAAGAACAAGGCAGAGTCCAGGCTCAATTATTCATAAAGCAATCGCTGGGATAGAAAATGCGTTATGGGATATTCTTGCAAAGGAAATGAATTGTCCCGTTAACCATTTATTTGGAGGAAAAACTAGAGATAATATTAATTTGTATTGGTCGCATTGCGGCACCTCAAGAGTTAGAGCCCATCAAATGGTTTCTAAACCAAGAATATCAAAAATTGATGATTTAGAATTATTTGCCCAAGAAATAAAAGATTCAGGCTTTAGGGCAATCAAAACTAATATTGCACGACTTTCTGAAGACCCGCATATCTATATGCCTGGTTTTGCCAAAAGTGAGGGCTTCCCTGAGTTAAATCTTGATAATTTACTTGAAAATGACATTATTTTATGGATATCGAATTTAAGGAAAAATTTAGGGGAAAACTATGAAATTGCCCTTGATCTTAACTTTAATTTTAAAACTGATGGTTATATTAGGGTGTGTAAAATATTAGAGGAATATGATCTTTCTTGGGTTGAGATAGATTCTTTCAACGTTTCTTCATTGTCTTATATTAGAAATAAAATAAATATACCAATAACATCCTGCGAAAATTTATATGGAGTGAGACAATTTAAGCCATTCTTTGATAATAATAGTATTGATTTTTGTTCGATAGATGTTATCTGGAATGGGTTTAGTGAGTCTTTAAAAATAGCAGAGCTTGCCAACATTAATGAAATTAATGTTAGCTGTCATAATTTCAATGGACATTTATCAACTTATATCAGTATGCATTTTTGTTCATTAGTTAATAATTTTAAAATTGGAGAGATTGATGTAGATGACGTTCCCTGGAAAGATGAGATATTTTCTGATATTCCAAAAATTGAAAATGGTTCATTCATATTTAATAAAAAACCAGGTTGGGGATGCGATTTAAATGAAAATGCATTAAAGAAATATCCTTGGGAATAAGAATGAATATTGGAATATTAGGTATTGGTGCTATAGGCGGATTAATGGCATCAAGGCTGGCAAATGCAGATAATAATATTTTCTGCTTAGGTTCAAAAAAGTCAAATAAATTTATAAAAGACAATGGTATCTTTCTTAGAAGTAATTTTTATGGGGAAAAAAGATTCTTTCCCATATCAAACTTTAATAAAAATGTATCTTTGGATTATTTATTTATCACTGTTAAAGGTTTTATGTTAGAAAGTGCTTTAAAAGATTACAAGTTTTTATATGATAACGAGACAATAGCTATTTCTCTTCTGAACGGCATTGGACACGACAAAATAATAAAAAAATATTTTAAACAAAATTATATTATTGGATCTATTGGTCACGTAGAAGTATTTACTAACTCGAAAAATGAGATTATTCATAAATCGAAACACAAACCACTTGTAGAGATTTCTTATAATAATGAATCTCTTCAAAAACATACTCAAATAATCAAAAATTTGGTAAATATAGCAAATATCAACTGTGAAATAATTGAGGATCAAAATTTATTGATTTGGAGAAAACTTATAAGACTTTGTACGATATCAACTATTACAACTATTTCCAAATCAAATATTGGATTTGCAAGAACCAATGAACCATTTAAGAGCATAATGAAAAATTTAATCCATGAATTATGTCAAATTGCCTCAAAAGAAAATAAAATTTTTGATGAAGCGCAAATAGAGAAAACAATTAATTCTTTGCCTGAAGATCTTAGGACTTCTATGCAAAAAGATATTGAATCAAATAAAAAGTCGGAAATGGAATTTATTTTAGGGGAAACTCTACGTAAAGGAAATTCTTACAACCTTTATCTACCTATGATGAGCATTTGTTATTCTTATTTAAATGTTTTAGTAACAAATAAATAATGGAAAATAAAAAAAAAAATAATATCCTAGGAATTATAGGAGCTAGATCAGGTTCTAAAGGAGTACCAAATAAAAATATAAGATTATTCAATGGTAAACCTCTAATGGGATTGATTATTGAAAAAGCTAAAAAGTCAAAATATATAAATAAAATTGTTCTATCAACTGACTCTTCAGAATATGCAGATATAGGAAAGTCCTTTGGGGCTGAGATACCATGCTTGAGACCTGATCATCTTGCACAAGATAATTCACCCGAAATTGAATTTGTAAAACATATGCTTAAATACCTAGATGATAAAGAAAATTATAAGCCTGATATTGTAGTAAGAATGATGTCAACCATTCCATTTCAAACTACAGAAGATATAGATAATGTGATAAAAATTTTATTAAGTGATGATGATGCTGATTCAGCTGTAGTAATCTCAGAGGGAAGACAACATCCCCAAAAAGCACTCAAGATAATTCAAGATGAAAATAGAAACAAAAAATTAGTAACTTATTATTCCTCTTCAGGAAGAGAAGTGACCCCAATTGCAAGGCAAAATTATCAGAAGGCATACTTCAGAAGCAATATAATTGCTTGTAAGACTTCAACAATTATCCAAACAAATTCACTAACCGGAGACTTTGTGAAATTCCACATAATTCCTCAAGAAAGAGCAATTGATATTGATAATGAAATTGATTTCAAAATTTGTGAAAATATTATTAATTTAATAGATTCTTAAAAGGATTTATTTTTTAAATGTAGAATATAATTTAAAGATATCTAATATTGTTTATAAGTGACAGAAAAAAGACCAACTGCGCAATTCCCAAAAGCCTCATCAGTTGGAGAAAGAGACTGGGGAGAAGAAATATTACTAGTACTTTCTGAAGGTAAATTCACTATGAAAAAATTAAAAATTAAAAAGGGATTTTCTGGGGGTCTTCAGTATCACAGAAAAAAAGATGAAGCTTCATACATAATTTCAGGAGAATTGTTAGTTACATATGAAAATGGAGATGGAGAATTGATAAAGAAAGAACTCAAAGAGGGTTCTTGGTTACATTTCCCTAATGGTTCTATCCATCAGGAGACAGCTTTAACTGATGTAGAGCTTTTAGAAGTATCTACACCTCACTTCAATGATAGAGTAAGGGTAGAGAAAGAATTCGGCCTTGATCCAAAAAAATTTAACGGACTTCCCTCAACTGAGGAAAATGAAATAATTACAAAATAATTCTAATGAAACCTTTTCAAGCAAATATTTATTTTGGATTCAGTTTTATTTAGAGTCGATAGCTCATCTTATTTAGGAGGAGGACATTTATCGAGATGTATTGAACTAGCAAAGTATTTTGCCAAAAGAGATCATAAGGTTTACTTCCTATGCAAAAATCTTGATGGGAATCTAAATTTTTGGATTGAATCTGAGAAATTTAAACTACTTACTATCAATAAGGAGATTTTAGATTTGGAAGATGAACTCAAAGAGACTGAATATATTATTAGCAACTACAAAAAATTTACTTCATTAGTAGTTGATCACTACTCTCTTGACTATAAGTGGGAAAAAAAAATGCGCAAATTTGCAGATAAAATTATTGTTATTGATGATCTTGCAAACAGAAAACACGATTGTGATATTTTGATTGATCAAAACTTTTATGTGAATATGGAGGCAAGATATAAAAAATTAGTTAGTAAAAAGACTATCAAGTTATTATCACCTAAATATGCGATTTTAAAAGAAGAATTTTTAAAATTTAAGTTAGCAAATAAGTCATTTAATCAGATAAAAAATTTATTTATTTGTTTTGGAGCAACAGATCCAAGTAATCATACACTCGTAACTTTAAAAGCTTTAAGAAAAATTGATTACAAATTTAGCTCTGTAAATATTTTTACTACCATGGGTAACAAAAATTGGGCTGCTATAGAAAAAGAAAGCAAGAAAATTCGAAATTGTTTTTTTCATATAAATAATAAGGATCTGCCTGAGATACTCTCCAAAGCAGATTTAGCGATTGGAGCTGGAGGAACAATGTGTTGGGAAAGAGCTTATTTTGGAATACCAACTATTGCATTTGCTGTAGCAAAAAATCAAGTTGAAAATCTTACTGATTTAATTAAAAATGATATTATTGCAGGCGAACCAAAAAACCTTAAACCTGATATAAAAAAATTAGAGTACTGGTTAAAAATGATTATTGATAATAAAACTTATTATAAAAAATTATCCAAAAATTCACTAGGAATAGTTGATGGTTATGGAATACAAAGAATATATGAAAATATATACCCAACAAAATTTGTTTTTAGATTTGCAACCTTAGAAGATGCTGAAGATCTTTTTAAATGGAGAAACTCTTTAACTATAAGGTCAATTTCTAATGAAAAAGAAATTTTTAATTTTGAAAGTCATTTAAAATGGCTTAGGAAAAAGTTATTAGATAATAATGTTTTATTTCTAATTGCTGAATTTCTTAATAACCCAATTGGCGTTATAAGATTTGAAATTGAAGACAATGAAGCTTTGATTTCAATTTACAAAGTACCTAAAAGTCCAAAAAGTTTTGGGCTAATAAAAAAATCTTCAATGTGGTTATTTTTAAACTATCCAAATATAAAAAAAATAAAAGCGGAAATTTTACCAGACAATGAAAAATCTTACAAAGCATTTTCCTCTGCAGGATTCAAAGGTTCAACTTCTAAAATGTATCTAAAAAATACAAACTTATGAAAAATATATTCATAAAAAACAGAGAAATAGGATCTGGCAATCCTCCTTACATTATTGCTGAGATTTCAGGGAATCATAATGGCGATATTAAAAAAGCTCTGGAGCTAATTGAGAAAGCTCATGAGGCCCGAGTTGACGCAGTAAAGATACAAACTTATACAGCAGAAACTATCACCCTTAATCACAAGAGTGAAGATTTTAAGATAAAGGGTGGACTTTGGGATGGGAAATATCTCTATGATCTTTATGATGAAGCACATACTCCTTGGGAATGGCATGAAGAACTTTTTAAAAAAGCTAATACTTTAGGATTACATATTTTTTCAAGCCCTTTTGATCATACTGCTGTAGATTTCTTAGAGGACTTAAATGTACCAGCTTATAAAATTGCCTCTTTTGAATTACTTGACTTGCCTTTAGTCGAATATGTAGCAAGTAAAAAAAAGCCAATGATTCTATCAACTGGTATGGCTAATAAAAAAGAAATTCATGATGCAGTACAAACAGCTCAAAATGCAGGTGCTAGTCAAATAGCTCTTTTGCATTGTGTGTCAGGATATCCAACGCCTATTAAAGAAACAAATTTATCTACTATTAGCGAACTTAAAAATATGTTCAAAGTACCAATAGGATTGTCTGACCATACATTAGGAACAGTAGTTCCAGTTGCAGCTGTAAGTCTTGGTGCATCAATTATTGAAAAACACTTTATATTGGACAGGAAAGACAAAGGTCCTGATTCTGATTTTTCTCTAGAACCTCAAGAACTAAAAAAATTAGTTGAAAATTCCAAATTAGCTTGGGATGCTATCGGAGAAATTAACTTTGAAATTAAGCCAAGTGAAAAACAAAATTTAAAATTTAGACGATCACTATATGCTGTAGAAGATATCAAAAAAGGTGAAATATTGACGAATAATAATATCCGATCTATCAGGCCTGGCTTTGGTATGCATCCAAAATTAATCGACTCTGTAATTGGTAAGTTATCTAATCGTGAAATAAAAAAAGGTACCGCCATGAAAGTTGAATATATAGAAAAGTAATTCACGAAAATAGTCTTTAGGATTCCTCAACTGAGTAAATCCATCAATAATTAAAGAATTAACTATATTTAAACTTCCTTAAATTAAAGTTACTTTGAATAAGTGACTTTTTGTACAAATCCTATAATAAGATGTACAAATTAGAAATTAAAAAATGTAATTAATAAACAACAATGAAAAAAGCTTTAATTACTGGTGTTACAGGACAAGATGGTAGCTATCTAGCTGAATTTCTTTTACAGAAAGGCTATGAGGTACACGGGATCAAAAGACGTTCAAGTAGTTTCAACACTTCAAGAATTGATCATATCTATAAGGATCCTCATATAGAAAACTCAAAATTTATTCTTCATTATGGAGACCTCACAGATAGTACAAATTTAATTAGGATTATCCAACAAGTACGGCCTAATGAAATATATAATTTAGGTGCTCAAAGTCACGTTGCTGTAAGTTTTGAAACCCCAGAATATACTGCTAATAGTGATGCCTTAGGTACATTAAGAATCTTGGAAGCAATAAGGATTTTAGGATTAGAAAAATATACCAAATTTTATCAAGCGAGTACAAGCGAATTGTATGGATTAATTCAAGAATCGCCTCAAACAGAGAAAACTCCCTTCTATCCTAGAAGCCCTTATGCTGTTGCAAAATTATATTCATATTGGATTGCTATTAATTACAGAGAAGCTTACGGTATATTTGCTTGCAATGGAATTCTTTTTAATCATGAAAGTCCAAGAAGAGGCGAAACTTTTGTTACTAGAAAAATCACTAGAGGATTAACAAGAATTGATAAGGGGTTAGAAAAGTGCATTTATTTAGGCAATATTGATTCTAAAAGAGATTGGGGTCATGCTAAAGATTATGTTGAGATGCAATGGATGATGTTGCAAATTGATGATCCTGAAGATTTTGTTATCGCTACTGGACGTATGGAGACTGTACGAAGATTTTGTGAATTAACGGCTAATGCTCTCGGTTGGAACGCAGGAACTGGTTCTTCAGGAATTATTTGGGAAAATGAAGGTTTAAACGAAATAGGAAGGCGATTTGATAATAAAGAAGTTGTAATAAGGATTGACGAGAGATATTATCGCCCCACAGAAGTTGAGGAGTTATTAGGAGATGCAACAAAAGCAGAAAAAAAACTTGGATGGAAACCCAAAATTACACTTGAACAACTCGTATCAGAAATGGTCTCAGAAGAAAAGAAAATTCTTAGTTAATTATGAATCAAAGTGACAAAATATTTATAGCCGGTGGAACAGGTATGGTTGGCAGCTCTATATATAGAAAATTAATTAAGGAAGGTTATGGCCAGTCAAAAAATGGCGGGGAAATCTTCAATCCTTCTCGTAAAGAATTAGACTTATTAAATTTTGAGGAGGTCAAAAGTTGGTTCGAATTAAATAAGCCTAATATCGTAATTATTGCCGCTGCAAAAGTTGGCGGTATACTTGCTAACTCTTCAAAACCTTATGATTTCATTTATGAGAATCTCAAAATTGAGACCAACATTATTGAAGTTTCTCGACTTTTCGAAGTAAAAAAAATACTTTTTCTTGGTAGTAGTTGCATATATCCTAAATTATCAAAACAACCAATAAAAGAAGAATATTTATTAGAGAGTTATTTAGAGCCAACAAATCAATGGTATGCTCTTGCAAAAATCTCAGGAATCAAATTATGTGAAGCCCTCTATTATCAATATGGAATAAATGCTCTTTCATTAATGCCATGTAATTTATATGGAACAGGTGATAATTATGATCCTTTAACAAGTCATGTTATACCTGCGTTAATAAATAAATTCCAGACTGCAAAAAATCTAAAACTTAAAAAAGTTACCTGCTGGGGCACAGGGAATCCATTAAGGGAATTTTTATATGTTGATGACTTAGCAGATGCTTGTGTATTCCTTCTAGAGAATTGGAATATTGAGAAAAAAGAATCGTTATTAAATTTATCAAAAGAAAAATTATTCTGGTTAAATGTTGGAAGTGGAGAAGAGATCACGATAAAAGAATTAGCATTATTAATTGCAAATTTAATATCCTATGAAGGGGATATAATGTGGGACAATACAAAACCCGATGGAACTCCTAGAAAGTTATTGGATTCAAGTAAATTAAGAAGTCTTGGCTGGCTACCCAAAACCGACTTAAAATCAGGTTTAGAATGCTCAATTGATGACTTTAAGAGAAAATCAAGGCAAATGAGTTGATTCGTTAATGTCTAATTAATTAATTAACAAAGTTGTTTAAATAAGGTATTCGCCATATTAACTTCATTAAAGTATATAAATTAATTCAAAATATTTTTTGAAATCCATCTTAAATTAGTGGAAATTTAACCCCCCCAGTTGTTAAAAATTTTGTATTAATAGATAAAGATTTCACTCAAACAAAAGAAAGAACTATATGATAATTTTTATAAATAATGAGATTAATTTTTTAAAAATAATTCAAAATAAAAAAAATAGAAAAAAAGCTTCGAACCAAATTTAAATTATTTTAAATTATAAAATTCAATATCAAGATTAATATGAAAAAAACAATCTCTACAAAAAAATTAAATCTTAGATTAAAAGTTAAATCAAAAACTCGTAATTTCGCGTTAGGTCTATTAAATAAATTGAATTTTTTAGATAAGTCTTTCTTAGACTCTGGTTTCAATAAAAATATAAAAGAAACATTAATAAATAAAAACTTTGATAAAGCTTCAGAAATTTTTTTAAAGAATAGATGGGCTTATTTAGAGGATCCAATTGAATATTCATTTTATAGAGAGCTTATCAAATCATGGCCAAATACTATTTTTTTTAACCCTTATCCAACTGATACAAAGATTCAAGATGTAGGATTTAAATGGGGCTCTTTTATGAGTCAAGAACAAATAAATGTCAACCTGAAATACTTAAATTCATTTGCTGGGTTAAGTAACTTTTATAGCTATTTAAGAAGTCAAAAATTTTGTGAAAGAGTTAGAAAACTAATGCAAATAAATGAAGAAGTATGCTGTTATTATATTAGCTCTAGAGTTTCTAAGTCTGGAGGTAAACTTGACTTTCATATGGATGGAGCAGGGAAAATAAAAGAACTAAAAAATAAAGCTATTAATATCGTATGGCATATAAATGGTATAAACGGTTCAAAGAATGGAGGTCTTTGTTTATCTAAAAATAAGGACATAGTTTCTGCATGGCCAGAAGGGCTTATCCACGAAAGTAGACAACTCAAAAACTCATGTTTAATTTATGACATGACAAATGATATTGGGAATTATCATGGTTATCCTCCAATGAAATCAAATATTTTTAGATGGGTTATTACATCACAATTTTGGCCTAAATCTTGTTTATCAATTAATTCAGAAGTCCATTAAATTTAAATAATTTCTTGTTTAAAATATATACCAAAAGTCAACTCAAAAATTTTAAAATCGGAAAAAGAATATTTTTAATTATAAATACTTTTTTTATCAATTCTTTTTTATTTATTTTTGTAAAAATTTCTATAAACTTTATTTATTTCATTGAATAATCTTTCAGAGCTGTGCCCGTCCGCTTTAAAAAGAAATTCTTCAATATTTTTATCTCTTTCTTCCCGCTGATAGGGAACTTTTGCAGTAGTTAAAAGATTCTTAATTAAACAATCTCTAAGATTGTCAGGATTATCGCAAACATCAATACCTTTCATTTTATGAAAAGGGATTAATGTGTCTTTTATGTCATCAAATAAATCTCCCCAAGCTCCATAACAAATTGGTTTATCGGTAAACATCCCTTCTATAATTCCTAAGGTATGAAATCCCAATATACAATCTGAAACTTTTAACAAATCAATTGTAGGAGTAGTACCATCTAAAAATATAATTGAATCTTGATAATTAAGATCAATAACTTTCTGAAAAAATCTGTCAAATCCAGGATAATAATCTCTAATCGATTTGCCACCCAATTTATATGCGATTTGAACTCTACCATTTAATTTACTAAGAACTTCAATTAAAACATTATGATAGTCCTCTGCCAAATTTAACCAATTTCTTTTTTCACCCTTATAAAAAAAATTGAGATAATTAAATTTGCCAAAGGAAAAAAAGGTTATCAGAGGCACTTGATTATTAAATTTATGATTTACTGCTTTCTTAGTAACCTTATTATCAACAAACCATGCATCAGAATCTGGTTTCCCAGTCAGAGCTAAATTATCTCTATCAAATCCACATTTCAAAAAAAAATCATAATGAGTTTTATTTGAAGTACATATTTTATCTACTTTCAAGTCATTAGAAACATCTCTTACAAATGGCGGATAAATTTTCATTCTTTTAGGTGTAATTCCATGTTCACGATCATGAACTACAACAGGAAATTTAGAGCTTCTTATCGCTCTTAAAATATCAATGATCCAATCATCATTTAATTTGAAAATCAGAAAAATATCAACTTTGTATTGCTTAGCTATTGATTTTGCTACCTCATTACAGTAAAAAAAATATTTAGCTCTCTGCCTAATAAACTTTTTTTCATAAAAAACATGTAGAGGTATTTCTCCTTTATCAGCATTGGCTTGATAACCTTGAAAATAAAACAAATGTGTGAAAACATTTCTATACAAGTCTCTTGGTAAATGAATTATATTTACATTTTTTTTCTTGCAAATACTCTCTAACCATTCGAACCTTCCATCGCTATCCCAGAAAGAACCTATTGTCCAAAAAGGGTTACCGACGTTTACTAAGCATTTTTTATTAGGTTGAAATTTACTAATAGTCCTTCTAATAAAAATATCTCTAAAGATTCTGGAATTAAGAATCAAGAATGCCGATAATCTTATATTTAAGTTTATTAATCCTTGCTTAGTTTTTTTAGGTATAAATCCAGTAATTTTTTTTTTGATCATAAGGGTCAGAATTAGAAAAAAATTATTCAAGCAATTAAAAATTAAACACGAAATTCATTAATAGTAAATTAAATACCTTTTTCTTTAAAAGATTTTGGTTTAACTCCAATACATAAAGAACCATAGGGATTTTCCCATGTGCTTTTAGTTAAACTAGGTGGAACTATAAAATTAATGGTTTCTTGTTTAGAATATTCTAAAATTGCTTCTAAAACTCCTCCTGTGGGTCCTGTATCGGGAGAAGTATCATGAAAAACAATCAAACCGCCTGGCTCTAAAAGAGGATACCAGTTTTTAATATCATTTAAACAGCCTTCAAAACTATGATCACCATCTATAAATAAAAAATCAAATTTATAATTCTTTTTTCTAAAAGTTTTTACGTAGTTATTTGCATCATCAATTATAAGTTCTACATTTTGACCGCAATTGTATTTTTTAAAAAGTGAATTTAACTTACTATCGTTTTGAGGAGCTATATCAATTGAATAGAGTTTTAATTTTGGATTTGATAAACAGAAAAGAAATGCGGAACCTCCATTAAATCTTCCAATTTCAACACAACCTAGTTTTGCAAATTTTACTAAATTAAAAAGTGCTTCTGATTCCCAAGGACATAATCTTATAAACTCCGTTAATTCGTTATTAATTTTTTTATAAATTGAGTTATTGTATTTTTGTGTAATTAAACGATTTTTAAAAAGTTTATATCTAGATGCTCCAATTACTATATCAATAGGTTTAATATTATTC
>CACKJM010000017.1 GCA_902600475.1 uncultured Prochlorococcus sp. | reverse complement strand
TTTTATTAATAACAATGCTATTTGGAATTTAGATACAGAAATACAATTTAATGATTATGGCCTTGCTTCTTCAGCTTTTAATTCTATAAATGAATCAAGAGATAAAAAATACTATTCAACGCACCCTAAAGAGCAGATAAAAGTAAAGGCATTGAAACTAGATGATTATGTAAGAGAGAATAATATTAAGCCGAGACTTATAAAAATTGATGCTGAAAGCGCCGAATATCAAGTCTTAAAGGGTATGGATTATATACTTTCTAAAATTAAGCCTCTGCTCTGTATAGAACTTGGGGATCTTGGAATAAATGGTGTTATCTCAAGTAGAAAACTTATTGAATTTTTAATGAATAATTATTCTTATAAGCCATATGAAATTAAGGACGGAAAATTGTCTATTCACAAAATAAAAGAAAATTATAAATACACTAATTTGTTTTTTAAAAAGTAAATCTAAAGATTAAAATATTTAAAAATATTAGATATTATAAAATATATTAAAGGTTATGAATTTGAAAAAGAATAAAAACATATCAATTTTATATTTATACAAAAGAGGAAGAAAAGAAAGATTGCAGGATAACAAAATATTTCCTTCCGAATTTTTTTATGGTTATGAAGAGCTAAAAAAAGGGGGTTATAAAGTAAATATTTTGGAAGAAATAGATCTTTTTTTTCAAATTAAAAACAAATTCATCATAAAAATATTAAATTTTAATTCAAAATTATTTTTTAATTTGCCTATAAAGATGATTTTAGAATTTTTATTAAATAAAACTTATAAAAAAATCAATAAGGCAAATATAGTTATTTGTACGACAAACAGTATAGGGGTCACTTTATCTTTTTTAAAGGCTCTTGGACTAGTTAAATCCAGAATAATATTTATATACATGGGGCTATTTAAGAAAAAACCAAATTTTTTGAAATTCTATTTTTTTCAGTATATTTTTAGAAAAATTGAATTATTAACACTTTCAAAATCAGAATATAAATTTTTAAAATCCTTTCTCTTAAATTCAAACGTTGAATATTTACCTTTTGGAGTTGATGAACATTTCTGGTTACCCACAAAGGGTGAAAAAAAAGGTGAATCTTACGTACTTGCTGTTGGGAATGATTTAGCAAGGGATTGGGAATTACTAGTAAATTCTTGGGAAGAAGGTTTCCCAAATTTAAAAATTGTTTCTTCATTACCAATAAATACTTTAAGGAAAAATATTGAAGTAATTAAAGGTAACTGGCATTCTGAAACTTTAAATGATTTAGAAATGAGAGATTTATATGGTAATTCTGAATTTATAATTATTCCTTTAAAAGAAACATTTCAGCCTTCAGGACAAAGTACTTGTCTACAAGCTATGAGTTGTTCAAAAGCTGTTGTTATTACTAAAATAAAGGGTATATGGGACGAAAAATTAATGAAGCATAAAGAAAATATTTTTTTTATTAGATCAGGTAACGAATTAGATTTAAAAAACTCAGTAAAAAGCTTGGTAAGTGATGTCAATTTAAGAAAATCTTTAGAAATTGGCGGTAGAAGTTTAATTATTTCAAATTTTAATGTAATAAATATGGTTAATCATCTTAAAAATTATTTATTTGGTAAAGTAAATTGAAAATTTCTATTAACTATAAACCCCGTAAGGGCTCATGGGGAGGAGGTAATCAATTTGTTAAAACATTAGAAAAAGCTGCAAATTATGAAGGTTATGAAATTGTTTACGATCTTAAGCAGAAGGATATTGATATTATTTTACTTATCGATCCAAGGTCATATAATCAAGAAATAAATTTTGGTTCTTTTGATATTTTCAACTACCTATTATTTGTTAATAAAAATGCAATTGTTGTTCACAGAATTAATGAATGTGATGAAAGAAAAAATACAAAACATATGAACTTTTTGTTGAGAATAGCGAATTATTTTGCCGACCATACTGTTTTTATTTCTTCTTGGTTGAAGTCTTTAGATATTTATAATAAATCTAATTCATCATCTGTAATTCTTAATGGTGGGGATGATTTAATATTTAATGATTATCAAAATCTTGAGTGGAATAAAGAAGAAAAATTACGTCTTGTAACTCATCATTGGAGTGGAAACATAATGAAAGGATTTGATATTTATCAAATAATCGATGATATGCTTTCAACAAAAAAATGGAGTGAAAAAATAGAATTTACCTATATTGGTAATATTCCTGAGAATTTTAATTTTAAAAATGCAAAACATGTTTTACCCAAAAATGGTCAGGCTTTGTCAAAAGAACTTTCAAGACATCATGTGTATGTAACAGCTTCAAGAAATGAACCTGCGGGCATGCATCACATAGAGGGAATACTTTGTGGATTACCTATAATTTATAAAAATAGTGGGGCACTCCCAGAATATTGCCGAGAATTTGGCACCTCTTTTGATGATAATAATTTTGTAAAAGCATTAGAAGAAATGATCGATCAATATAGTTACTTAAAACTTAAGATTAAAAAATACCCTAATAAATCTTCAAAAATGGTTAGATCTTATATTGACCTTTTTAAGAGCTTGTTAAAAAATAAAAATAATATAGTCTCAAATAGGAATACATTGAGATCTCCTGTTTTTGTGTTTTTAAACTTTATTTTTTATTTTTTAAGTATAAAAAAATTTTTAAAAAAATTTCAAAATATTTTGACCTTTTAATGAAAATATTTTTCCCTATTTTGAGAGAATTAAAAGTTTGGCTTGAATTTTTTATAAGAAATATTCCGGGCAGAATAGGTTATTTTATTAGAGGTAATTATTACAGAATAAGATTAAAAAAATATTCTGGGGGAAATAGATTTGAACCAGGCTTAAAATTTGAATTCCCTAGAAATATATCTGTAGGTTCAAAATCTTACTTTGGTTTGGATTGCAAAATTTATGCTTCTGAATCTAGTTTGATTTCCATAGGCTCTAATGTTAGTTTCAACTCTAATGTGATGATTAATGCAAGAGGTAAAGGTAAAATTTTAATTGGAAATAATGTATTGATAGGCCCAAATGTTGTTTTAAGATCAAGCAATCATTCTTTTGAGACAATTAAATTACCAATAATTGAACAAGGAATGATAGATGGAGAAATCATTGTTAATGATGATGTTTGGATTGGTTCAAATGCTGTAATATTACCAAACTGCAAGATTGGTAAAGGTGCAATAGTAGCTGCTGGTGCTGTAGTTACAAGTGATATTGATTCTTATACTGTTGTAGGTGGTATACCTGCTAAGTTAATTAGAAAAAGAGATTTGAAATTATGATTTTTCTCCTTAAAACATAATCTTATAAATATTTATTATTATGAACAAAAAAATTAATAAACTTAGATTATTTTTATTAGATTTACCTAAAGATATTAAGTTGATAATTTCATTAGCTGTAGATACTTTTTTATGCACTATAACTGTCTGGCTAGCATTCTATTTAAGATATGGGCAATTTAATTTCTCGGAAAAAGCTATTATATTTCCTTCAATATTATCTATTGTCTTTGCAATACCAGTTTTTTATTTTAGTGGTCTCTATAGAACTATTTTTAGGTATTCGGGTTGGCCTGCAATGCTTACTGTTTCTAAGTCAATTATTATTTATGGTTTTTTATTCTCGACTTTTATCACCTTAATAAGTTTTAGAGACGTGCCAAGAACAATAGGAATAATTCAACCATTATTATTATTTTTTACGGTAGGAGGATCTAGAGCATTAATAAGATATTGGATCGGGAATATGTATATGATTCGAATTAAAAAATCTAATCTACCAAAAGCTGCAATATACGGAGCTGGCAATGCAGGGAGAGAACTTATCCTGGCTTTAGAGAATAATAATGAATTTGTAGTATCTTGCTTTTTAGATGATGATAAAGATAAGCAGGGAAGAGTTTTAGCGGGTAAGCAGATTTACTCTCCAGAAGCATTAGAGTATCTTACTAAAAGTAAAAATATTTCATATCTATTTTTAGCTTTGCCAAGAATGAATTCTGGACAAAGAATAAAAATTATTAAAAAAGTAAGTAAGTTTAATCTCATTGTTAGAACCCTCCCTAATTTAATTGAAATAGCAAAAGGGGATATCTCATCGACTAATTTAATTGAACTAGAAATTGATGAATTACTGGGAAGGGAAAAAGTAGATCCGGATAAACTGCTTTTAAAAAAAAATATAAGAAAGCAAATTGTATTAGTTACCGGAGCAGGGGGTTCAATAGGTGGGCAATTATGTAGAGAGATTTTGAAAATTAAGCCGAAAACCTTATTATTGTTAGATTCAAACGAATTTTCTTTATATAAAATTTTAAGTGAATTAAATTCTTTAAATAGGCAAGAAGTTATCAAAATAATTCCCCTTCTATGTTCTATTCAAGATAAGAAAAATATAAATTCAATTTTTAAAACATGGAGGCCTAATACTGTTTATCATGCAGCGGCATATAAACATGTGCCTATTGTTGAATACAATTTGGCTGAGGGTTTAAAGAATAATGTATTCGGTACTTTAACAATTGCAAAAGCTGCTTTAAAAACTGAGGTAGAAAATTTTGTTTTTATATCAACCGATAAAGCTGTTCGGCCTACAAATATAATGGGCGCATCAAAAAGATTAGGCGAATTGTGTCTACAAGCTTTATTTGCAAATCAGGAGGAGAAATTTACAAAATTTTCCATGGTTAGATTTGGTAATGTTTTAGATTCTTCTGGATCAGTTATTCCTAAATTTAGGAAGCAAATTAAAGAAAGAAGTCCTATAACTCTTACTCACCCTGATATGAGCAGGTATTTTATGACTATTGAAGAGGCTGCCGAGTTAGTTATTCAGGCAGGAGCCATGTCAGAAGGTGGGGATGTTTTTTTGTTAGATATGGGTGATCCTGTAAAAATTTATGATCTTGCTAGAAAAATGATTAATTTTTCTGGATTACAATTGAAGAATAAAAATAATCCAAAAGGAGATATTGAAATATTGATAACTGGATTAAGACCTGGTGAGAAATTATTTGAGGAACTGCTTATAGAAGATAATTCTCTGCCTACAAAGCATCCAAAAATTTATAAGGCGCAAGATAACTTTTTACCTTGGGATCAATTAACTAAAGAGATTGATTCTTTAGAAAGATTTATTTATAAAAATGATGTAAAGAATATTATTTCAATTCTTAGAAAATTAGTAACTGGATACACTCCACCAAAAGAAATAGTAGATTGGATTTTTAATGAAAATATTAAAAAAAGTTCTCAAAAGATAAAATTTTAAAAATGTCATATAAATTTTATAGATATATATTTTTAATTAGAGTGTTTTTTTAAATGTCTTGCATCCTAATTTCTGGAGGTTTTGGATATATCGGATCTCATACTGCAACTATTCTTTCAGAAAAGAATCATAAATATGTAATTGTAGATAATTTTAGTAATTGTAAAAGAGATATTGTAGATAAGATAAGGAAAATTACCAAAAATAAAGTTTGTTATTATGAATGTGACATTAGAGATACACAAAGTTTAATAAATATAATTAATGAAAATAAAGTTACATCTGTAATACATTTTGCAGCCCTTAAATCAGTTTCAGAATCATTAATGAATCCATTCGAATATTACGAAGTTAATGTCAATGGAACTATAAGTTTATTAAGAGCTATGAAATTGACAGGTGTTAAAAAGTTTCTTTTTAGTAGTTCTGCAGCAGTATATGGAGAACCTGATTTTTGTCCAATTGATGAAAATCATTCATTAAAACCATTAAATCCATATGCACAAACAAAAATAATCATCGAAAGTATTCTCAAAGATATATATGAAGCTGAAAAAAATTGGTCGGTAGTTTGTTTAAGATATTTTAATCCAATTGGAGCTCATAAATCTGGATTAATTGGAGACGATCCATTATCAGGTAAAAGTGCCAATTTAATGCCTGAAATCATAAAAGTTGTAAAAGGGATAAAAGATTATTTAAACGTTTTTGGAAATGATTATCCAACTCCAGATGGTACTGGAATAAGAGACTATATTCATATTATGGATTTAGCAGAAGCACATTTTAAAGCATTAGATTTTATTGATAAAAGAAATGGAATAAGTTTCTTCAATATTGGAACTGGTAAAGGTGTAAGTGTTTTGGAATTGAAAAAAGCTTTTGAAAATGTATCAGGATTGAATGTATCAATAAAAATATCAAACCGAAGGCAAGGAGATTGTGCTGTTTGTTATGCAAATCCTAAAAAAGCTAATGTTATGCTTAAATGGAAGTCAAAATATGATCTCAAGCAAATGTGTGAAAGCTCATGGAAATTTGCAAATAGAAATTGAAAATGAAGAGAAATTTTATATTAGGCTTTGCAAAGCTTTTTTCTTATATTTGGTTATTAATACCAACTAAATTAAGAAGATATATATTTACAAGTTTTTTTATTTTAGAGTCAAGACAAAATAACCCATTAATTTCAATTAAAAACTTATTTTTAATAAAAGATAAACTAGATTGGATTATTAATGAAAGAGCAGTGAAACATGGCGATGGAATTCATCCAAAACATCAATTAACTAATTATCATCAATTTTTTATTGATAGGATTATTGATGGAGATACTGTACTTGATGTAGGTTGTGGGAATGGATCTGTGGCCATAAGTATTGCAAAAAAACTTTCAAAAAGCTTCATAATTGGAATAGATAAAAATAAAAAAAATATTGAATTTGCAAAACAAAAACAGATAGTGAGTAATTTAAAAAATATGAATTTCATTAATGGTAATATTTATGATTACTCTGAAATAGTTTCTGATGTAGTTATTCTTTCAAATGTATTAGAGCATATTGAAGATAGAGTATTATTTTTAAAAAATGTTCAGAGGTTAAGTGGGGCAAAAACTTTTTTGGTTAGAGTTCCATATTTCAAGAGAGATTGGCAAGTTGCCTTCAGAAAGAAATTAGGAATATATTATTTTTCTGACAATGATCATAAAATTGAACATACATTAGAAGAATTAGAAAAAGAGCTTGGGGAAGCAAATTTAGTCATTAAAGAAACCATAACTGATTGGGGAGAGATTTGGACAAAGTGCGAATATGATTTCTGAAAAGTATAAATTGATTTCTGTTATTATTCCTTGTTTTAATAGCGGCAAAACTATAAAAAGAACTATAAATTCTGTAAAGAATCAATCTTGGGATAAAAAGGAGATAATTTTAGTTAATGATGGCTCAAATGATATAGAAACCTTAAAAATTCTAAATAGTTTTAAAAATGATAGTTTAGTTAAATTAATTAATCAAAAAAATAAGGGATTATCAGCAGCAAGAAATAAAGGGGTAAACTTTTCAAGTGGAGACTATTTATTCTTTTTAGATTCAGATGATTGGATTGAAGAAAATGCTCTTGAAGAATTATTTTTCAATATTCAGAATGAGAGAAAATGTTCATATGTTTTTATGGATTGTTTTTTAGAGGGCAAATCAAAAGGTAGGAGAAAAAAAATTTTTAATTTATTCGAACAAATGTTTATAAATCAAATACCATATAGTATTTTTATCCCAAGAAAAGTATTTATAGAACATGGATTTTACGATGAAAACATGAATCTAGGATATGAGGATTGGGAGCTAAATATCAGACTTGCCTCTAGAAATGTTTTTGGTAAAAGCATATCTAAACCTCTTTTTCATTATAATGTTTCTGATTCAGGGATGTTAATATCAAAATCAATTCGGAATCATATAAAAATATGGAAATATATAAAATTTAAAAATAAAAATTTTTATAAATTTAAAAATATAGTCAATGTTTTTTATAAATGGAGAATTGAAGAAAGTAATTACCCATTAATTCTTGTTTTTATATGGTATTTAATGTTAAATTATTTGCCAGAATTTTTAATGTTAAGGACTTTCCTTTTTTTTAGGAAAATTAAATTTTTTTTAAAAAAATTAATTTAGTTTTTTAATACTTAAATATTGCGAAA
This sequence comes from uncultured Prochlorococcus sp., assembly GCA_902600475.1. Classification (GTDB taxonomy): domain Bacteria; phylum Cyanobacteriota; class Cyanobacteriia; order PCC-6307; family Cyanobiaceae; genus Prochlorococcus_A. The sequence goes on along the minus strand of CACKJM010000017.1, from coordinate 14,717 downwards.
TTGAAGATGATTAAAAAAAAGATTATCATAAATTTAACAGAAGATTGGTTTTTTGTTTCTCATTTTCTAGGCAGAGCTCTTGAAGCAAAAAAAGCCGGATATGATGTTTATATTTCTTGTAATGAAGAATATAGTAGAAAATATATAGAAGAAAATGGTATTAAATTTTTTCCCGTACCTTTAGATAGAAGAGGAATTAATCCTATATATGAGTTTTATTTGCTATTAAAATATTTATACATTTTTAATAAATTAAAGCCAGATATAGTACATAATGTAGGACCTAAACCAATTATTTATGGATCAATTATTGCAAAATTATTAAAAATTAAGTCGGTAATTAATGCCCCCATTGGAATGGGGTTTGTATTCACTTCATCAAGTATTAAAGCTAAATTTCTAAAAAATATCTTACTTGTTTTATTTAAATTTACTATGAATAAACATCATGGTAGGAATAAAAGAAATAGAGTTATTTTTGAAAATTCAGATGATATGAATTTTTTTATTAACGCAAAAATAGTAAATATTAATGATTCAATTTTAATTAGAGGTGCTGGAGTAGAGATTGATAATCAATTAATTAAAAAAAAGAAGGAAAATAAAATTCCGACCATAACATTAGTAGCTAGAATGTTAAAAGATAAAGGCATATATGAATTTGTAGAAGCTGCAAAAATCTTACATTATAAAAACATAAAGGGTAGATTTTTACTTATAGGGGATATTGATAAGAAAAATCCAACTTCTCTCAAAAAATCTACATTAGAAGAATGGAATGATAAGAAAATTATAGAATGGTTAGGATGGGTAAATGATGTTAATAAGATATTATTGGAGACTGATATCTTGTGCTTACCCTCTTATAGAGAAGGTCTTCCAAAGTCTCTTTTAGAAGGTGCTGCTATTGGATTGCCTTTGGTTACTACTAATACAGTAGGATGTAGAGAAGTGGTATTAGACGGAGTAAATGGATATTTGGTTCCTATTAAAGAATCTAAAAAATTATCTTTGGCAATCCAAAAATTGATTGAAGATAAGGAGTTGAGACTTAGAATGGGAAAAGAGAGTTTAAGAATTGCAAAATCAGAATTCTCATCTGAAATAATTAATTCGCAAACATTATCAATTTATGATGAATTATAGTTTTATTAATTTACTCTAAATATAGCTATCATTTATTACTTCAATAAATAATAGATAAAAATCTGAAAAAGTTTAAGTTGATATGTTTTAGATATATGAGATGTGAGTATTGGGATGAAATTTTTGAAAAAATTTTCTAAATAATGGAGATTTCTCCATTTGGAAAAATAAAAAAAATTCTATTAAATAACTAAGCTTTTTATTAAATGAGAAATGAGTATAGTTGGCCTTTGAACATTTCAGGGCATTTAAAAAGAACTTATAAAACAAAAAGAAACTTAATATTTATTTGGTAACTAATGATATTAAGGGACTTTCTCAATTGAGGATTGGTATCTTTAATCCAAGACTTCTTCCGGAAGAACAATTTAGCCTGTTTAAAAGCTTTACAATAAGTATTTTCGATACTATTAAAGAATTTTATTTAGGAGTGTTTTTGGTGAAAATTTATAAAGGTTGGAAATTCTATTTTATATTTTAGATATATTTTTTATTCATTTTTCTTATGCCAGCTAATAGGGTCCAAGATAAAATACTAATTCTTCCATCAAAATATGTAATATCAAACATATGAATTATTAAAAAATTAACAAAAGATATTATCCATGCTTTATCAATTAAAGATAAATCCTGATTTTTATTAAAAAAATATTTTTTTGATGCAGTAACTAAAATACTAACCATTGTAAATAAAATTAAAAGAGAAACTAATAATCCATGATTGAATGCTAGCTCTAAGAAAATATTATGTGTATGTTGAATTCCTTCAAAATTTCCATCAAACAAACTATATACATTTGGAAATGATCCAGCACCATATCCAAAAAATAGATTTTGATTTATGAATGATATTGATTTACTCCAAATTTCAAATCTTGGTAAAGTATCTAAATTTGACAATTTAAAGTAATTTATTTTATTTAAAATTCCAGTTGGTAGATACTCTGTTATGTATTTTTGAATATCAATATTAATCAGAAGTAAAATCTTAACTAAAAGAATTATTGTAAGTATAGAGATAAAAATTGCCAGAACTTTATTTTTGGTAAATTTTTCCAAATTAAAGTAAGTAATTAACATCGCTAATATTGCTGACCTAGATGTTGTTAAAATTATCATTGTTACAAATGAGGATACAACAAAGAAATTAATATATTTCTGAAAAATTTTCTTATGATTTTTAAATAAAAATCCCAGACAAAGCGGGAATATAATACATAACCAAGCACCAGCATAATTTTGATTATTGAATAGTCCAGAAACTCCTCCATCAGCTCCTAAAGGGCGTTGATACCAAATTATTAAGTTGTTAAAAAATCTGTAAGGCCCATATAGTCCAAGGAACTTTTGACAAAAACCACTTATTAAAACTGGTATTGATCCAATAACAAGTAATTTTGAAGCGACCAATCTTTCTTCTTTCGTATTTAGATAATTTTGAAAACCCCAGAAACACCAAAATAGAGGAATCCAATTTAGTAGTCCTAACCAGATAAGTGATTTTTCTGATTCTGGTATTATGATTAAATCTGTTGTTATTAAAAAACAGTTAAAGATCATTAAAAATGAACTTAGAATTAATATCCAGCTATATTTATCTTTTAAAAATTTATCTTCTCTATTAATAAATCCTCCAAAAGTTGAAAATAGTAAAAACAAAAAACTTAAAGAAGGAGCAGCAGCTAATAATAAAATACCTAATCTAAATAGCTTTAATCCTAAATTTGTTGGATGATTTTTGTTTAAGTTAATCCGCAAATTAATTTTTTTATTTTTTTTACTATCATTCATTAAAAAATTTAAAAAAATTTAGTGCTTTATAAAATTATTTATTAGAAAAATTAATTTTAAAATGATTCTTAAAGAAATAATAATACGCTCCCTGCAAGATTCGAACTTGCGGCCCACTGCTTAGAAGGCAGTTGCTCTATCCAGCTGAGCTAAGGGAGCATTTAATTATTATATCTGAGAGCTAATGACTAAACAATTAAAATAACTTCTTTAAATATTTATTAAACTAAAGAAATAAACGTAATACTTTTTTTTTGTCTTTTGTTTTCTTACAATAACTTGTAAATATAATTACTTGATTTTGGCAAAAAGAATTTCAGAAAAACAAATAAAGGAAATAATTGATGCTTTTATTAATAATCAATCTTTAGAAGAAATATCAAAGATATTTAATTTTACTAAACTAACAATAACCAGACATCTGAAAAAAAATCTTGGAGAGGATAAGTTTTCTGAAATAAATAAACTTAACAAATCTAATAAAAGATTTTCATATCCTAATGAATATGATGAAAGAAAGGATCTTGATAATAATGTTGATGGATTATCTAAGGAATTTTTTCATGATTCATTATCTGAGAACCAATTTCTTGAAATTGCACCTTTAAATTTTGAAATAGAAAACACACCACAGAAGGATTTATCTTCTGTGTCAATTAAGGAGGTTGAATTACCTAAAGTTGTCTATATGATTGTTGGTAAGCAAGTTGAGTTAGAGACGAAATTTCTGAAAGAATATGCTGAGTGGAATTTTTTATCAGAAAAAGATTTAAGCAGAAAAACTATTGAAATCTTTTTTGACTTGAAATCGGCAAAAAGATCAAGTAAAAAAGATCAAAAAGTAATAAAAGTGCCTAACAGCAATGTTTTTAAAATAACAGCGCCAATTTTGTTATCACGCGGAATATCTAGAATAGTTAGTTCAGAAGTTTTAATAGCTCTTTGATTATTTACTTCTTTTGAAGAAATTTAAGGTTATAAATCCACCAAGCATCGAACCACTAATAAAACTTGTTCCTATTATGAAACTTATAGGTAATTGAATAGTCTCATTTATCAATAAATTAATCTTCGCTTTATTGGAACTATTTTGAATACCAATAATTAACATTAAAAAAAATGTAATATTTAGAGAAGTATTGAATAAAAATTTCTTTAATTCAAAAAACATTTTTAGTATTCTTAATATGTACTCTTAGTACAAATTATAAATCAAATTTTTTGTTAGGTTTTTTTTCTTTGCTAAATATTTGGAGGCAGCAGAAAGACTTAATCCGGCATTAATTAATTCCTCTAGTTCTTTTTTTAGATTAGATTTATTAAATTCTACAAGATTACTTTTTTCGAGACCTTTTATAACAATTGTTATTTCACCAATTATTTCTCTATGGTTGAAAATATCAATAATATTATCAACCTTATTATTAATTTGTTCTTCATATTTTTTGGTTAATTCTCGTGAAACGCTAATTTCTCTTTCGCCCCCGCAGTATTCTTTTAATTCAATTAAAAGTTTTTTAAAACGATGCGGACTTTCGAAAAGTATAGTTGTTTTTTCATTATTACTAATTTCAGATAATATTTTTTTTCTTTCATTATTCTTCTTTGGTAGAAATCCTTCAAAAATAAATTTTGAAGCAGTGAAACCGCTGGATAACAGTGCAGTTAAAGCAGCAGATGGACCAGGGATACAGATTGTCTCTAAATTATGTATCTTCGCATTTCTTACTAGATCCTCTCCAGGATCACAAATGCTTGGCATACCAGCATCACTTACAAGTGCTACTGATTTACCTTCTTTGAGGAAATTAATTATTTTTGGAATTCTATGTAATGAGTTGTGTTTATTAAAGCTTGTTAATTTATTATTTATATTGAAACGGTTAGTAATTTTTTTTGTTTGTCTAGTATCCTCGCATGCAATTAATGAAACATTTCTAAGAATGTTGATTGCTCTTGAAGAAATATCATTCAAATTACCAATAGGCGTGCCAACTAAATATAAAACACCACTTTCAGGTTCTTCGCTTCTATGAGAAAATGAGGAATTAATATTCATATCGTGTTTAAATTACCAAGTGGTGTTGATATTCATAATCTTATCGATGATCTTCGTGTTTTCAGCTGGGAAGCATCAGATATTTTGCTTCATTACTCAAAAATACTAAAAAATCCAAATTATGCAAAAGAGATAATAAATACTAAAGATGATTCAGAACCTGTCACAGTAGCTGATTTGGCAGTTAATGATTTAATAATTAAAAAAATTAACAAAAACTACAAAGAAGTAGATTGGCATATATTAAGTGAGGAAAACGTAAAAACAGTATCTGATAACATAAATCCCAATTCTAAATGGATATGGGTTCTTGATCCATTGGATGGGACTAAGGACTTTATTCAGGGGACAGAAAATTATGCGATGCATTTAGCTTTAAATTATAAAAAAAAACCTGGCATTGGCTTAGTTTTAATTCCTGAAAAAGACGAGTTGTGGATTACAGATAGTAAAAATGTTTGGTGTGAAAGAAAAGATGGATTAACAAGTAAAGCTAGTCTTCAAAATAATAAGCCATTAAGAGAGATGACAATAGTAACAAGTAAAAATCATAGAAATGCAACTTTAAGGAATTTAATTAATAAGGTTGGATTTAAGAGAATAAATGTTATGGGCAGTATCGGTTGTAAAGTAGCCTCTATTTTAAGAGGAGAATGCGATATTTATATATGTTGCAGTTTACCAGGTAAGAGTTCACCTAAAGATTGGGATTTTGCTGCACCAGAAGCCATTTTAAGAGCCGCTGGAGGCGCTATCACAAATATAGACAATGAGGAACTTTGTTATGGGACTAAGAACTATAAACAGGGGGGGATAATTATTGCTTCAAGTGATAAGCAAACACATAAAAATTTATGTTTACAAATTAAAGAAATAATTATGAAAAATAATTTATATGATTTTGGTTCTTAGTTTAAAGGCGCTACAGGAGTTGGAGTCGGTTCTGGGTAAGACATTCCTCCATTTTGTGCAACTCCTCTTAGTGTAAGGTTAATTCTTCCTCTACTATCAATCTCTCTAACCCTAACGGTAACTTCATCACCTTGTCTTACTACGTCCTCAACTCTCTCAACTCTGGCTTCAGATAATTGGGAAATATGGACCATCCCCTCTTTCCCAGGAAGGATTTCAACAAAAGCACCTATTGGGATGATCCTTGTGACAACTCCTGAGAAAATTTCACCCTCGTGTACTTTCCTTGTTAAACCTTCTATGATCTTTTGGGCCTCTTCAGCAGCAGCCCCATCATGTGAAGCGATAGTGACAATACCTCCGTCCTCTATATCTATCTTGGTATTTGTTCTCTCCGTTATACCTTTGATTGTTCTCCCTCCTGGCCCAATCACTGTTCCAATTAATTCTGGATCAATTCTAAAGCTTAGAAGCCTTGGTGCATGTGGCGATAAGGATTCTTGAGGCTTGTCAATAGCAGCTTGCATTTTCTCTAATATGTGCAACCTGGCAGGGCGTGCTTTTTTTATCGCATCAGAAATAATAGAGACTGGGAGACCTGTTATTTTCATATCCATTTGTAATGCTGTTATGCCTTTAGCTGTGCCTGCTACTTTAAAGTCCATATCACCAAGAAAATCCTCAATTCCTTGTATATCCGTAAGAATCCTAACTTCTTCACCCTCTTTAATCAAACCCATTGCAGTGCCGCTAACTGGAGCTTTTAGAGGTACACCAGCATCTAATAATGAAAGTGAGCTACCGCATACCGACCCCATTGATGTAGATCCATTAGAGCTTAAGACTTCACTTACAACTCGAAGTACATATGGGAAAGTCTCTTTGCCTGGTAGAACTGGAATTATTGCTCTCTCAGCTAGAGCGCCATGGCCAATTTCTCTCCTGCCCGGTGTTCTCATCGGTCTAGTTTCTCCAACAGAATATGGTGGAAAATTATAATGATGTAAGTAGGTTTTTTCAGTACTTGGATTTAGATCATCCATCTCCTGAGCATCACTTGGTGTTCCTAATGTCGCGGTAGATAGAACTTGGGTAAGTCCTCTCTGAAATAAGGCTGAACCGTGCACTCTTTTAGGTAAAATCCCTGCACTTGCGGATATCTTTCTGACCTCATCAAGATCGCGCCCATCTACTCTTTTGCCATCGGTAATAATTTGAGCCCGCATTAACTTCTTAGTGAGTTTTTTAAAATCTGAGTGAATTAATTTTTCGTTCTCTGAGGTTAAAACTTTTAATTGATGGTCATCTTTTAAGGATTCAATTTTACTTTGTGTATCAAGTTTTATTTTTTCAAGTTCAAGATCCCTTTCATCTTTTGTTTGTTCAAATTTCTTTAAAACAAGATTAATAGGTTTAGTGCAGTTTTTTTCCAAATATAGGGCTAGTGTTTTATCTTCCTCCTGTTCTAAGGGCTTAACTTGTTTTATTCCTAACTCTTTAAGTAAATCTTCTTGAGATTTAATTAGTTCAGTAACAGCCTCATACCCAAAATCTATTGCTTCAATAGTATCTTGTTCAGTTAATTGATTAGCACCAGCTTCAATCATTACGATACCGTCAGGTGAACCTGCTACAACAATGTCTAGGTCACCTTTTTCAATTTCTCTATAGCTTGGATTTAAAATGAAATCATCTCCTATAAGACCAACTCTAACAGCAGCCATAGGCCCATAAAATGGAATCTCTCCAAGTAAAGTTGCAATTGATGCACCTGTAACTGCTAGCACATCTGCGGGGACTCTTTCATCAAGAGAAAGGCAGGAAGCAACAATTTGAATTTCATCTCTCATCCAAGAAGGGAAAAGAGGTCTCATTGGCCTGTCTATTAATCTTGAGATTAAAGTTGCTCTTTCCGGAGGACGACCTTCCCTTCTCATGAACCCGCCGGGAATTCTTCCTGCAGCATAAAGTTTTTCCTCATAATCACAAATTAGAGGTAGAAAGTCTGAAACTTCTTTTTTAGTAGTTTTTGTTGCTGTAACTAATAAAGAGGTGTCTCCACACTCAATCATTACTGATCCATTTGCTTGCGGAGCATATAGTCCGGTTGTTAGTCGTATCTCTCGTCCGTCAAACGTGATCGACTTATTTTGTCCTTCCACTTTTTAAATTATAAATCTATACATAATTTATTCTTACATTTTATAGGGACATATTGAGTAAATTATTTAGATAAGCTATAAAAATTTTTAAAATTTCCTTGAATTTATCTAGAGTTTATTGATTTTAATAATTTTTTGTAAAAAACTTTAAATAAAAAAAATTACCAACTTGATTTAACCACACCTGGAAGTTCGCCGTTGTGCGCTCTTTGTCTTAACTGATTTCTGCAAAGTCCAAAATCTCTATAAACACCTCTTGGTTTACCAGTTGCCCAACATCTATTCCTAACTCTGTTTGGTGCCGAGTTTCTTGGAAGGCCTTGAATCTTTCTATGTATTTCTAACCTTTCCATTGGATCCTTTGCGGCATTAAATTCATCTAATAATGATTTTCTTTTCGCTGCATATTTTTTTACGAGCTTTTTGCGTTTGACCTCTCGCGCAATCATGGACTTTTTCGCCATTTAATTAAAAATTGAAAAATATCATCTATCCTAACATCTAAGTAATCATTTTTTTTAGAATTTTATTGGTTAAATAATTTTTGTACTATTAAAAGTTGACTAGTATCTCTAATGATTAGAAGAACACTTAATCCAACTAAAAGAAAAAAACTGGACTGAGTTACAACCATTTGTACCTTTACTGGAACTGGTTTTCCTCTCAAACCTTCTATTAAAGTGAAAACAAGTTGTCCACCATCTAATAATGGCAAAGGTAATGAATTGAGTACTGCCAAATTAATAGAAATTAAAGCAGCAAATAATAATATGCCTGTCCCCCCTTGCTGTGATAGTTGAGCACCAATTTCAACTATTTTTACTGGTCCACTTAATTGTTGAGCAGTAGATGAGAAATTAGTTATTAATCCTTTATAACCTTGAATTGTTTTTACCAAAAGAGATGAAAATTCATTATTAGAGTATTTAAAAAGTTCGTAAACGTTTTTTGTCTTTTTAGTTTCTTTCTTTATATTAGGTTGTAATTGAGCACCTATTGTTCCTTTTCCATCAACATTTTTTGGTATCAAAGTTAAATCTTTAATAATTCCATCTCTTTCAATTTTTATGGAAATTGGGTCATCTGAAGAATTCTGAATCTCTTTTACTAAGGTGGAAACAGCTTGATCACCAGTTCCAAGAGTTCTGGTTTCAATTTCTAAAATTTTATCTCCTGGTTCTAAACCAGCAAGAGAGGCAGCCTTCTCAGGTTGAGTTGCTAAAACTAAAATGCCCGGTTCTGGATCAAATGGAATGCCAACAGTAGTTACATTTATTATTAAGATTGTATAAGCAAGGATTAAGTTAGCAAATACTCCTGCAGATATCACAATAACTCTTTGAATTATTGGCCTATTTTTTAAAAGATTTGGATCTTTAGGGTCAATATTATTTAATTCTTCATCAGGAAAGGAAACAAAGCCGCCCAAAGGAAAGGCCCTAAATGAAAAAGTGATATCTTTATATTTTTTTTTAATAATTGATGGCCCAAAGCCAATTGAAAATCCATCAACATAAATACCTTGTAAGATTGCTGCAAGAAAATGACCCATCTCATGAAAAAAAATGAGAAATCCAAGAACTGTTATTGAGGTTAAAACATTCATTTTTTTATATTAGGCAGTTTTTAAAATATTTGATCCAAAATATGGAACCAGAGCATCTGGAATCTTAACGCTACCATCTGTTTGTTGGCCATTCTCAAGAATCGCGGCCATTGTTCTCCCAATAGCAAGCCCACTGCCATTTAGGGTATGTATATATGTATTTTTTTTATCAATTTTTGATCTAATTGATGATCTACGGGCTTGAAAGTCTAGGCAATTACTGCAACTTGAAATCTCCCTATAACATTTACTACTGGGAAGCCAGACTTCAAGATCAAAAGTTCTACTAGAAGAAAAGCCTAAGTCTCCAGTACAAATATCTACTAATCTGTAGGGTAAATTTAGCTTTTTTAAAATGCTTTCTGCATCTGAAGTGATATTTTTATGAGCTTCTAAAGATTTACTTGGATCGCAAAACCAATAAAGCTCAACCTTATTGAATTGATGAAGTCTTATTAAACCTTTAGTGTCCCTTCCATAACTTCCAGCTTCTCTCCTAAAACATGGACTATATGCAACATATTTAATAGGTAACTGCTTGGGATCAATAATCTCGTTTCTATGAAAAGCAGTAAGTGGAACTTCAGCTGTTGGAGAAAGCCATAAATCGTCATTAGAGCACTTAAAACTTTCATTTGAGAATTTGGGTAATTGTCCAGATCCTTGAAGACTTTCTGAATTAACTAAAGCTGGAGGTATTAACTCTAGATAACCATTTTTAATATGCATATCGAGCATGAAATTAATCAATGCCCTCTCTAATTTGGCACCGTTACCTATAAGAGTTATAAAACGACTTTTTGATATTTTTGTTGATTTTACAGAGTCAAAAAGATTGAGACTTTCTCCTATTTCCCAATGTGATTTAATATTATCTTTTACAAGAGGGTCACCCCATGTTTTTATTTGTATATTATCACTTTCATCTTTCCCAATAGGTGCATCCTTGCTGGGAAAATTTGGCAAGTTGTAAATCTCATCATCTACTTTTTTATCTAGTATTCTTTGTTTTTCTTCAAGCTCAGAAATTTTAATTCTGTATTCGTTTCCCTTTTTCTTTAACTTATTAAGTTCTTCTGAATTATTATTCTGCGATCTTCTAATTACTTGGCCAATTGATTTACTTAATTTTTTACTCTCATATTGGAGACTAGATATTTCGATATCAATTTCTTTTTTCTTAATAGTTAATTCGTGTATGTGGGATATTTTAAAAACTTTTCCTCTTAAGGATAAATTCTCTTCAACAGATGTTGGATTTTCTCTTATTAATTTTTGATCTAACACTCTTTTTTTTCTTATACCTTAATTAAGATAGTTAATCTCAATTCATTATTTGGGATTTTTGATAAAAAATTAACTAAATTAATGATTCCTAACTTAACTAAATTTTAAAATTATCTTTTATTTAAGATGCAGATCGAGCACGTCCTGTAGAAGACCATTCTTTTAGTAAATCAATTTGCTCTTTAGCTGTTCTTGATAAGGGGACTAATTCAGAAACTGCCTTTATGAGATCTTTTTCCATAAGCTCTCTATTTTCAGAGAATGAAATGTGCATCCCTTCTATTACTGCTTGTTCAAGTTCTGCCCCTGAAAATCCCTCTGTTCTGCCTATTATGGTAGTGAGAGGGAAACTATAACCTGGTCTTCTTTTTTTTAAGTGCAAATCGAGAATGCTTAATCTTTCTTCTGAATTTGGTAAATCAAGAAAAAATATCTCATCAAATCTACCTTTCCTTAATAATTCAGCAGGAAGCTTATCTATAGCATTAGCAGTGGCAATTACAAATACGGCTGATTCTTTTTCAGCCATCCATGTTAGCAAACTTGCCAAAACTCTTTGACTTGTTCCTCCATCACTTCTAGCATCTCCACCAAAGCCCTTATCAATTTCATCGATCCAAAGAATACAAGGAGACATTGCCTCAGCTCTCGATATTGTTTCTCTCGTTCTTGCCTCGCTTGAACCAACAAGGCTTGAAAATAGTCTTCCCACGTCTAACTTAAGTAAGGGCATTGACCAGCTTTTAGAAATTGATTTCGCAGTAAGTGATTTCCCTGTTCCTTGCGCTCCTACTAGTAAGACTCCCTTGGGAATAGGAAGACCATAGTCTCTGGCTTCTTTAGAAAAGGCTCTATATCTTTGATTAAGCCAAACTTTTAAAACATTTAAACCACCAATATCATCTTGACTTGATTTGGCTTCAAAAAATTCTAAAATTTCACTTCTGGCTATTACTTGTTTTTTTTCTTCAAGAATATCATTTATATCCTCTTTACTTATTTTTCCTCTTTGAGTAAGTGCTTTTGCAGTAACTTGCTTTACCTTTATTTCGGTTAATCCACTTGAAGCTATAGAAAGTTCGTTTAAGTCTTGTTCATCAAGATTAGAATTAGTATTTAAAGCAATCTTTTTTATTAAATTTTTCAACTCATTTTGATTAGGTAATGGTAAGTTAACAATAGTCATTAGCTCATCAAGATCTTCAGATGATGGGAATAGATGTGAGCAAATAATTAAATTATGACTAGTTTCCTTAAGCGATGAAGATAGTTCTTTAATAGTTCTATTGATAGATGGATCATCATAAAATTTATGAAAATCTTTAACTAATAGAATTGTTGAAATTTCAGAACTTTGTTCCTTAAGCCAATTAAGGATGCCTAATGGGTTGTTTGAAAATTTACCTTCTTCATTTATTGATCCTTTAATACCGTTAACACAATCCCAGCAAATGAATCTTTTTATTTTTAATCTTTCACAAGAGTAATTAACTAATTTTTCTAATCTTTCCTCTTCTTTAGTCCTTATCCAAATTAATGAGGTTCTTGATTTTATAAGTAATTCTAAATTTCTACACCAAGAATTCATTATGTAAGATTAAGTTATTTTTTACTGTTAGGTTCAAAAGGTAATCTTTTATCTGAAATAGCTGTAGAAGAAGTTGTTACGACTTCATTTTTGGCTAATAATTGTTGATCTAATATTTTCTGTAGGTTCTCAGGAAGAGCTTCTTTGTTAAGAAGAAAAGTCTGAAATGCCTGGAATATATTGGCAACAACCATATAAAGTAGAACTCCTGCAGGTAGTGGGAAGAAAAGAAACATTCCAGTAATCATGACAGGTGTAATTTTGTTTGCCGTTGATTGTTGTGGATTCGCTGGCATCCCTTGGCTAGACAACACTTGAGACAGGAGTAGGGTTAATCCAAAGGCACCAACTAATGCAGCAATATCCCAATTAATAGTCCCATCTACATAAAAACCAACTTGACCCAGAGCTTTAATAAATAGGAACCCACTTTTAGCAGCTAGACCAGGGATTTTTGCTTCAATTGTTGCATCACCTGGTTTAATTGCCGTTACAGTGCCGTCTTGGGAAACTCTTAGATTTTCTGATCCTTTTGAAACTGACCATTTAGGAAGAAATTTTGTGCCATTATCATAATTGGATAAAACTTCCGAGTAACTGTTACCATTTGTTGTTTGCAAGTTTATTTTAATTGATTCCTCTGTTCCTAATTTTGTGCCATTAGGAATAGTCGCTACTACAGGGAAATGCGACTTTTCTGTAATAAAGATAGAGTGTCTTGGAGATTTATAAGGTTTTGGATCAATAGCAGCAATTTGATCTTGAGGAACGACCTTAAGATTTATGTTGTAAGGAACATCAGCAAATGGTGACCCCCTAAGTGTTGCAAACAATGCAAATAGAACTGGCATTTGTACTATTAATGGTAGGCAACCAGCAAGAGGGCTGCCGAACTCATTCATTAGTTTTCCTAGCTCTTCTTGTTGTTTCTTTGGATCACCTGAAAACTTAGATTTTATTTCTGCTTGCCTTTTTTGCATTACCGGTTGTGCAATTTTCATCCTTCTAGCACTTCTAATTGACCCTGCGCTTAGAGGGAAAAGTGCAATTCTTATAACTACTGTTAATGCAACAATTGCTAAACCATAACTTGGAACTAAGCCGTAGAAAAAATCTAGAATCGGGATAAGTAGTTTTTCAGAAATGAACCCTATCACGATATTAAAAAGAATGTAATTTTAGTAGACATTTTATTTTACAAGAAAATAAGTTTTTTGTAATTAATTTATTTAGGATTTAGTAGCAAATCCTTCAACCTCATTAAGATTTGGTATTTGAGATCTTTTGTTTATATTTTCTTCAATGAATTTTTGCTTTTCTCTAAATAGTGCTAATGATTTCATTTCAACCTTTGATCCATCATTAAGAATAAGAACCATATCACCATATGACCCGAATCCTCTAGGAATAGATCTGATTTCTTCGATATTACTTAATGAAACTTGTGTTTTGTTTTTGCCAAACCAACCACCATCTATTGTTATTCTCTTATTTGTGATTTTATACCTCAACCACAAGGCTCTAACAATTGCTGCAAAGGTAAATGGTAAGCCAAGAATAGTTATACCTGCTAATAGATTTATTATTAAATCACTTTTTGCAGGGCCACCTTCATAAAAGGTTTCTTCAATTATGTTAATCATTTGATTAGACGAGATTTGAACATTAAATTTTGAAATTCCTCCAAAAGTCTATTTTTATCATTGCAGAAATCCCCAATTTTAAGGTTAACAAGTAACCAATAAGGTTTGTGGCTATTAATTTTTTTAATATTTGATAATACCCAGTCTTGCATTATTCTTTTAATTTTATTTCTATCTACAGCTTTTTTTGAAACTTTTTTGCTAATAGCAATAGCAATCTTCAAATTGTTTGAGGTACTTTTGAGTTTATGGGATGATAAGATTTTAGGATTTGATTTTGCAAGTTTAAATGTCATTAATTTCCCATGATATTTTTTAGAATTATTATGGATATAACTAAAAGTCCTATGACCTTTTAGACGCATATTATTAGGTAAGGCCATTTTTAATTGCTTATTAAACAGCTATTCTTTCTCTACCTTTTTGTCTTCTGCTTTTAATAACTCTTCTGCCAGTATGAGAACGCATTCTTACCCTAAACCCAGATACGCGTTTTCTTTTTCTTGAAGTTCCACCAAATGTT
>CACKJM010000016.1 GCA_902600475.1 uncultured Prochlorococcus sp. | reverse complement strand
CTTTTTGATAGAAAAGGTAATTTAATCTCTACTTTTATTGGTAAACAAGAGGAAAAAAAAATAAGAGACTCTGTAGCTGATCTAAAGGGAGAATTAAAATTTAATGAAGAGATTATTAATGATGAATTTTCAGCAATCAAACAAAATAAAAATAATGAGGTTGCTCCTCGAAGTCATGGATGATTTTTACCAATCTAGAGATTTTGATACAGTCGGAAAACTTTGTTTGAAAATAGATTTGCAATTTTGAGCAATAGATTTGTGTTCTTCTTGGGTTCCATGAGCTGATCTTAAATTAATGTAATGAATCCATGATCGGCATGATCCAGACATATATATTCTTGTTGGTGTTGCTAATGGTAAAACAAATCTCGCGCACTCTTTAGCTACTCCCTCAGCAAGTAAATCTTCATATAATTTTGAAGCATCTTTAAAATGCGAAGCAATTTTCTCGTTGAATCTTTTTTTTAACTCATCAGGGAGGTCAGAAATAGAATTCTGCCTATTTTTAAAATCTTGTCTTCTCAAATCTGGTAAAGGAATATTACCCAATTGCGAGCTATCTGCATATCTCTGTGAAAATTCTTGGAAAGTAAATGATCTATGCCTTAAAATTTGAGCTGCTATCCCTCTGTTGGTTTCTATTTGTAAAGTCATAAATGACTGCTCAAATACACTCCAATGCTCATTTTTAATGCAATAACTCAATAATTTTGAATAATTTTCATTTTGCTGATTGTTTGGATTACTAACTCTTGCAATATAAGCCATTGTTTTTTCTGCATCAGGAGTTAGAGAAATTAGTTCAACTTTACTCATTTTAGATCTTTGCTAAAGTTACCTTCTCTGGTTGATTTTGATATTTACCTCTCCTATCTTCATATGTTGTAGAGCATGGATCTCCTTCAAAAAAGAGAAGTTGGCAGATACCCTCATTGGCATAAATCCTACAATCTGCACCTGAACTATTACTAAACTCTAAAGTGAGGTGGCCTTCCCAGCCTGCTTCTGCGGGAGTTGTATTAACGATAATCCCTAATCGAGCATAAGTACTTTTGCCTATACAAATAACAGTTATGTTTTCTGGTACTTTCATCTTTTCTAAAGCTACACCTAAACCATAGGAGTGAGCGGGGAGAATAAAGAATTCTCCATCATTATCATTATGGAGTACAGTTTTTTCTAAATTATCAGGATTAAACTTTTTGGGATTCATCACTGTCCCAGGGATATGTCTAAAAATTAGAAATTCTTTTGATGAAAGTCTTAAATCATAGCCATAAGAGGAACATCCATAACTTAAAACTGGCTTTTGTTGATTACCAGGCTCAAGATGCCGAACTAAATTTGATTGGAAGGGGGCAATCATCCCTTCAGAAGCTTTTTGATTTATCCAGAGATCGTTTTTAAGCATCGTTTTATGAGCGGAGTTCAGTAACTTGGTTGGCCATGAGTAATAAATCTTTAGGAATACCTGTACCAGTAAGGATTACATCTCCAGATATAAATCGGTTTTCAAGTGTTGAAATCAAATCATCCTTATCGATAATGTTCATCTCGATTGCAAGGAAAATTTCATCAAGTATTATTTGATCTTGTTCACCAGAAAGTAATTCTCTTTTGCAAAAATGCCATAATTCATAAATGGATTCATGAATATTTTTTTTCAAGTTTTTATTATTTTCGATTTCTTCAGAATTATATTGATCAAAGGATTGAGATGATCTTACCCAAGTTAGATTTCCACAAAGCTTGACTACATTATGAATCCCTTGTCTTTCCCCCCCCTTCATGAATTGCACTAAAAGAACTTTTCTACCTAGAGCAGCATTTCTTAAAGAGTCTCTAATGATAGTTGAATAACTTCCTCGATAAGAAGATTGATAGATCTGGATTTGACCGTTTTGTGCAAATCTTTTTAATTTTTTTTTGTTAGAAGTATTTACTTTTAAAACTTCAAGATAACTTTCCGAATAATTATTAGGTGAACTACTTACCATTATTTTGAGATTTCTTGTCTATATAAAGTATAATTTGAATCTTATTACACTGCATATAGTGTAATTTTACTTAAAAAAAGAGTTGGCAACCTTGAAACTAATTCAGAAAGTTTAATATAGAAATCAATTAAGAATTGAAAAATGTTACTGTTGATACAAGAAATTTTATTGCCTCTTCTTAAATTTTTTAATAGTAAAGATATTTATGATACCTTCTTCTCGAGGATTCAGCAGTTTTAATTCGCAACTGTCCGGCCAAAGTAAAATAAACACTGTTGGAGAACGTTTTCCAATCAATAGAACTTTAATGGAAGTAATTAAAGGTCTAGATGGTGCAAGTACAGAAATGGTTGAGAGGTCGAAAACGATATTTTTCCCGGGGGATCCTGCAGAGAGAGTTTATTTAATAAGAAGAGGAGCGGTAAGGTTATCTAGAGTTTACGAGTCAGGTGAAGAGATAACTGTTGCTCTTCTAAGAGAGAATAGTCTTTTTGGTGTTTTGTCTCTGCTAACAGGTCATAGATCTGATCGTTTTTACCATTCTATAGCTTTTACACGAGTTGAAATGATAACAGCACCTGCGAATTCTGTTTTAAGAGCAATAGAGGAAGATGCATCAGTCGGACTTTTATTGTTGCAGGGTCTTTCAAGTAGGATCCTGCAAACAGAAACAATGATAGAAACTTTGACTCATAGAGATATGTCTTCTCGTTTAGTTAGCTTTTTAATGGTTCTTTGTAGAGACTTTGGAGTTGCAAGTGAAAAAGGTATAACAATAGATTTAAGGCTTTCTCATCAAGCTATCGCTGAGGCTATTGGGTCAACAAGAGTAACGATTACGCGATTATTAGGAGATTTAAAGGATTCTGGGCTACTCACTATTGAAAGAAAAAAAATTACAGTATTTGACCCAATAGCTCTTGCAAAAAGATTTAATTGATTCATCATTGATTATGATGTATCGAGTATGTGACTTAAATTGGCTTGGGTTTTAATTGTTTTTTTAATATTACTTGGAGGAATAATTGCCCCATTTGGTGATTTGCTTGGTACTAAAATTGGTAAAGCAAGGTTTAGTATCTTAAGGTTAAGACCAAAGAAAACAGCAACAATTGTTACGGTAATTACTGGAGGAGTTATTAGTTCGATATCAATTGGATTATTACTTTTGGTTAGTGAAGAATTTAGGCAAAGGCTTTTTGTTGATATTCCTTTTTTGCAAAGAACTCTAGATGAAAGTAAAAAGGCTCTTATACCTCTGCAGGAAGAACGCAAAAAACTTGAAGATAAAATTCTTCAGAAAGAAAAGGAATTAAATCTACTAAAAAATAATATTAGTGATTTTAGGAGAGGAAATATTGTTATAAAAAGAGGCCAAACTTTATTTATTGCTGAGATTAATTCTAGATCTAATACAAAATCAGATTTAGCAAATATCTATAGTAAAGCCGATAAATTTGTTCGGAAAATTGTTATCCCAAGTAATAAAGATTCAAAAAATATCCTTTTATGGAAACCTAGTGATATTACAAAAATTGAAAGCATAACGGCTAGAGGCGGAAGTTGGATTTTATTAATTAAATCTTCAACAAATGTTTTAAGAGGGGATAATTATGTTTTTGTATCTCCTGATTTATTAGAAAATAAATTTATAGTAAGAAAGGGAGATATTATTAAAAGCTCTATTTTTGGGAAAAGTGATTTAAATCTTAAATCTATAAACTTAAAAATCCAAACATTATTAAATGAAACAAGAAAAGAAATTAAGTTTAGAGGATCACAAGCTAATGAAATTCAAACTAGCGGGAATTTTGTAAAAAAAATCAGAGACTTTCTTAAAGGCAACCAAGATATAAAATTCAAGTTAGAAGTAGTCTCTCTAAGAGATAGTAAAACTGCAGAACCGATAGTTGTAGAGATAAATATTTTAAATATAGAATCTTAAATGTCTAGAGTAATAACTATTGATCCTGGAAAAAGTAAATGTGGCTTAGTTTTAGCTGAAATAAGTGAAAAAAAAGTTTATAAAGCTATCGTTCTTAAGAGTGAATTTATTGAAGATTATGTCAAAAATCTAAATACCTTCGAAGATATATCAAAAATTATTATTGGTAACGGTACAACTAGTAAAGAAATTGCTCAAAAACTGCTTTTTTTAAAAAAGGAAATAATAACTTTTGAAGAAAAGAATACTACTTATAGAGCTAAAGCAAGATATTTCGAACTTTTCCCAATTAGCGGTTTGAAGGCTTTACTACCTAGGGAAATTTTTATTCTTAATAAAAATCTCGATGCTATCTCTGCTCTGGTGATTTTAGAGGATTATTACAAAATAAAGTTTACCTTGAATCAAAATATAGAATTTAAAACTTGGCTGAAATAGTGAACTTATATTCATTACCTGCCTCTAGTTCATAATCTTTTTTTATTAGAAATCTTAATAAGGAATCCTCAATTAATGCTCTTCCTAGAGGAGGTTTCACTGAAAGTAAACCTTTATTAAAAGACCATGTAAAAATCCATTTAAATTGACTGGCATGCACAACTCCCTTAATTTGCTTTTTTGAAAAGCAATATTCGTTAACAACTACATAAGCAATTGTTTCAGGCTTGGCTCGCATTTGTTAAGTTTGGTTTTTATCAAAAGAATTTAATTCATTTATTATATATTCTTCTTTTTTAGTATTTAGTTGCTCTAAGGATTCAATGACCTTTTTATATACTTTATCAAGGATTGATTTTTCGTATGAAGTAATATTACCCAGTACATGAGAAATAGTATTGTAATTATTTGTTTGATTAATTGATGCGGGAGAACCAATACCAATTCTTATTCTATTAAAGTCCTGAGTTCGCAATTTTTCAATTATGCTTTTAAGCCCATTATGCCCACCTGAGCTGCCTTTTTTTCTAAATCTTATTTTTCCAAGGGGAAGGTCTTTATCGTCTACTATGACAAAAATCTGATTTAAATTAATTTTGTACCAGTCTACTATTGCTCGTACAGCATCACCACTATTATTCATAAACGTATTTGGTAAAAATAACCTGTAAGTTGAATCATTGATTTTAAATTCTGAGCAAGAACTTCTGAGTTTATCCTTTAATAAGAAATTTGAATTATATTTTTTTGAGAGATTTTCAAGAATCAAAAAGCCAATATTGTGTCTACTATTAGAGAATTTTTTACCAGGATTTCCTAAGCCTATTAAATATATTTCATTCATGATTTATTTCTAATCTTTTTTTATTTAAAGAATTATATATACCTAAACAAACTATAACTAAGTAAATTAAAACTTAAATCCCAAAAGAGTCTATATAGTCAGATTAATTAAAAACTATTGCTGGTAATTCAGAAACTTAGTTTCCATTCCAATCTACTGAAAAGCCCTGTAATAGTAGAGATTGGTTGTAAATTTGTAGGAGAATTACTAAAAAAACAAGAAGTAATAAGCCTATGACTGTCATAACTGGAACGGCTCCCCATCCAGGAACAACTTTACCTTGACCAGAATTGCCAATTGCTTTTAAAAGGCTTCCTAAAGCAGTTTTTTGACCCATGATGAATTCACTAAATCGAATATTATTTCGCTATTGTATAAGAACTAATACATAATTTGTTTACAAACTTATCAAAATTGATGCAAACTTTATCATCAGCTCCAGATCCTGCAGTTTCTATAGCAGTTACAATACTGGTAATACTTCTTGCTTTAACAGGTTTTGGTCTTTGGACTGCTTTCGGACCTAAGGCAGCAAAACTAACAGATCCTTGGGATGATCATGACGATTGAGTTAATATTACTTAAATAATTTTCAAAGAAAAGTATTTCAAAATTTACCAAAAATACAAAAAGTAAACCTTTTACCATAATTTAAATATAAATTTAATAGGATATTAATCTGATTGTCTCATTATTTCCATGCTTGCTCTTAAAATTTCTGTTTACACAATTGTCTTTTTCTTCGTAGGAATCTTCCTTTTTGGATTTTTAGCAAGTGATCCAACAAGAACACCAAATAGAAAAGATTTAGAAAGTCCTCAGGATTAATTTTATAATTAAATTTATTTCCATTGATTGTAGGAATTGTTAAAAAATTAATATTTACTTCTTTTTTGTTTATAGATTTTATACAGCCATTAAAATCTGCTGATATTCAAAACATTAATAATAGGTCTTCAATTTTAAATTTTTCAAAAATATCAAATAATAAGAATTTTTCTAATTATTCAAATCAATTACTTAACAGTTTTTGGGAAAGCTCTATCGATAAAAATTTATTAGATAAATATTTTGAACCATTAATAGCTGATATTAACGAAAAGCCAAGAGAGATAGTAATCCAATCTGATCAACAATCTGAAGATAACGGTGTTATTTATGCAACTGGCAACGTATTAGTAGAATATCTAGGGAAAATTCTTAAAGCTGATAATTTAATTTATGACAAGACGATTAAGAAAATAAGTGCTCAGGGCAATATAGCTTTGGTTATAGGGGATCAAATTTTTAAATCTTCGAAACTTGAGTATAGTTTTATTGATAAAAGAGGGTATTTATTAGATGTTAAGGGATCTGTTGATTCAAATACCTTGATAAAGGACTTGTCCTCAAATTTTAGTTCATTAGATTCTAATAGGATAGAAAGTTTACTTGAATTAAAAAAAAAGGAAGTATTAAATACTCCTGGAAAGGTCGATAAATGGCTTTTTTTTGCGGATAAAGTAACTATAGATGGTGAAAAATGGAAAAGTAAGAAGGCAGTATTTAGTAATGATTTACTCGAATCTAAACAAATTAAAATAGTAATTAATTCTTTAGAGGTTGTTCCTGAACAAGAGCAATTAAGATTTAAGTCATCGATAAATTCTTTAATTTTTGATGAAAAGGTATCAATTCCATTTTGGGTTGGTGATAGAACTTTAAGAAGGGCTGGCGGACTTACTAACTTTAATAACAGATGGAATATAGGTTACGAAAATTTAGATAAAGATGGGTATTTCATTGGCAGAAAATTTAATCCAATTGATATATCTGATAATTTTGTTCTTGATTTAGAGCCTCAATTCTTAATTCAACGCTCACTTAAAGGTTATACAAAAAGTTTTGTAAAGAAAGGAGAATCAATAACTTCTGAGAAGGTCAAGAGAAATGTAAGTTTTGAAGATTATTTTGCTCTAAAATCTAAAATAAAAGGCAAAATAAGTAGCTGGGATTTAGAAATAGACAAAAATATAAATTCTTTTGATTTTAATAAATTTTCAAATGCATTTAGATTTAAAACTAAATTGAGTAAAGAAATTAATTTTTTAAATACAAAATGGGATAAAAGTTTTTATGGAATCTATAGAGAGAGGATCTGGAATGGTTCATTGGGTGAAGCCGAAATTTACTCAGGTTATGGTTCGAAATTACAAAAACAAAAAACTTGGGTTTTTAATGGCATTAAAAAAACAGAAAATCTTTCTTTTGGTTTGGCTGACATAACAGCAGAGGCTTTAAATTCAAAAAATCTGGTAACTAATCTAAAAGGTAACTTATTTTATGCTTTAGATCAGAAATTTCCTATCAATATTGAAGAGCCTAAAAATAAATCTGTTGATATTTCATATAAGTATATTCCTGAACCAATCACTAAAGGATTAATGCTTAATACAAGATTAGAAGCATCTTATTCAATTTACGAAGATGGAGACCATCAAGAATATTTAGGTTTAGGTATGGGTCCAGAATTAATATTGGGTAATTTTAAAAATAAAACTTTTGACTATACCCGCTTAAGTCTTTTCCCTTTCTATCGATTGAATAGTGGAGATAGTGCTTTTAAATTTGATCAAAATAATGATAATTTCACACTAAATATGGCTTTTGATCAGCAATTATTTGGGCCAGTTATTCTTAAAAGCACTGGTACCCTAAATTTAACAAATGATTCAGATAGTTACGGTGAATTTATAAATTCTAAAATCTCATTAAATTGGAAAAAAAGATCCTATGAATTAGGTATTTTCTATCAACCTCATAATCAAGCAGGAGGAATTTCTTTTAACCTCTTTGGTTTTAGATAGTTACAACAAATGAGTATTAAATTTTAAATAGGGTAAATCATTAAATTTATTTTCAATTAGTTTTTCATTCTCTAGTAGTGCTGAAGTTGCATCCCATTCGCCTGATAAAAACATTTTTCTTGAGCTTTCTTTAATTTCAAGATTTAAATGTAAATCTTTTGATTTTGCCAAGGAATTTTTCAGGTCAATTTCTAAGAATAAAAATTTATTATCATTATATTTTTGAATTTCTTGTATTGATTTTTTAGGAAGCGTAAAACATGGGATTCCAATTGCAATACAGTTATTATAAAAAATATCGGCGAAACTCTCTCCTATGATTGATTTAATGCCCCATCTCATAAGCGCTTGGGGGGCATGTTCTCTGCTAGAACCACATCCAAAGTTGCTATTGACAATTAGTATTGTTGCATTTTTATTTTCCTCTAGATCGAAAGGATGCCTGCCCTTTAAAGTTGCCCTATCGTCTTTAAAAACAGATTCACCCAATGAATCAAAGTTTACACACTTCAAGAAACGCGCAGGAATTATTCGATCTGTATCAATGTCGTTACCGATCAAGGATATACATTGCCCGTTTATTTGCGTGATTTTTCCAATTGGTGGGATAAACTCGGATTTCATTAGTTAATAAATTCCCTAACGTCACTGACTTTGCCATTAATTGCAGCAGCAGCAACCATTGCTGGACTCATGAGTAGTGTTCTCCCGCTAGGAGATCCCTGTCTCCCTTTGAAATTTCTATTACTAGAACTAGCACTAATTTGATTACCTATTAGCTTATCTGAATTCATTGCTAAACACATTGAGCAGCCGGGTTCTCTCCATTGAAATCCAGAATCCTTAAATATTTGATCAAGACCTTCTTGTTTTGCTTCATTGGCAACTTTTTCTGAACCAGGAACTACAAATGCTTTTACATTCTTAGATACTTTTTTGTCTTTTAATACTTTAGCTGCAACTCTTAAGTCACTGATTCGCCCATTTGTGCAACTGCCTATGAAACAAACCTCTACCGGAATATCTTTTATTGATTGTCCTGGCTTTAAACTCATGTATTCATAAGCCTCTTCAGCAACTAATTTGTCATTTTGGGACAATTCATCTAAGTGAGGGATTTGTTGATTAATGCCTATACTTTGGCCTGGAGTAATCCCCCAGGTAACGGTTGGTTCTATTTTAGAGGCATCTATTTTAATTACATCATCATAAATTGAATCTTCATCGCTTTTTAATGATTTCCACCATTTGAGAGCTTTTTCCCAATGCTCATTTTTTGGTGCACATAATTTATTTTTCATGTAACTAAATGTCTTTTCATCAGGGTTTATGTAGCCGCATCTTGCTCCTCCTTCAATGGACATATTGCATATAGTCATTCTTTCTTCCATTGATAATACGTTAATTGCAGGCCCTGCGAACTCATATGCAAAACCCACCCCGGCCTTTACACCGAGTTTATTAATAATATGAAGTACTAAATCCTTAGCATAAACCCCACTAGTTAATTGATTTTCACATCTAATTTGCCTTACTTTTAATTTATTCATGGCTATGGTTTGGGTTGCAAGAACATCTCTCACTTGGCTTGTACCTATCCCAAAAGCAATTGAACCAAAAGCTCCATGAGTTGAAGTATGTGAATCTCCACAAGCGATTGTCATGCCAGGTTGGGTAAGCCCCAATTCAGGAGCTACTACATGTACTATTCCTTGACTTCCACTACCAATATTAAAAAATTTTATTTTATGTTGTAAGCAGTTTTTTTCAAGTGTTTCAATCATTTGCTCTGCAAGATTATCTTTAAAAGGTCTGCTTTGATTATCTGTTGGCACAATGTGATCAACCGTAGCAACAGTTCTGCTAGGGAATTTTACTGTTAAATTTTTGTCTTTTAAAGCGCCAAATGCTTGAGGACTTGTCACTTCATGGATTAAGTGAAGACCAATAAAAATTTGATCTGAGCCACCAGGAAGACTGGAAACTTTGTGTAAATCCCAAACTTTATCAAATAAGGTATCTTTACTCAATTTGTAAAAAAAGCTACTTACTATTTGATAATAAGATTAATCTGAGGCTGTTCAAACACACATTTACACTTAGTGTTTGAATTTCAATTCTGTTTCGGGTTGAGTTAAATATTTTTTTTATGTTAGTTAAATGATTATTCGGTCCTGAAATTGAGATATAGACAAGTCCAACTGGTTTATCTGGACTGCCTCCATTAGGACCAGCTATTCCACTAATTGCTATTGCCCAATCTGCTCCTAATTTCTCTTTTACATTAATTGCCATGGCCTCACAAACTTCTTCAGAAACAGCTCCATATTTTGTAAGCTTTTCTTCAGAAATATTTAATAATGAATTTTTTAGTGCATTACTATACGAAACAATACTACCTTGAAAAACTTGAGATGAACCTGATATTGATGTCAGAGTTGAAGATAGAAGACCTCCTGTACAGGATTCAGCAAAAACAATAGTTTGATTTCTCTTAGTTAACTCTTTTATTAAAACGCTTGGCAAAGTATCATTATCCTCTCCAAAAATAAACTTTGAAAAATCGTTTTTTAATTTTTCTTTTACAGGCTTAATTATATTTTTTGCTTCTAGGTCATTCTTTGCTCGCGCGGTGATTCTGATTTTAACCTCTCCTAAGTTTGCATATGGAGCAACCGTTGGGTTTTTAAGATTTAATAGATCATTAATTTTTTCTGCCACGCTAGACTCTCCAATTCCTGCAAATTTAAGAGTATTTGAAAAAAAGGAATAACTATCTGAGAATTTGGTTTTAATGAAATCATACGCAGTCTCTTCCCACATAGTTTTCATTTCACTAGGTACTCCCGGGAAAGTAAGAATAGTGAACCCTTTTATTGGTTCCCATATCATTCCTGGAGCAGTGCCCCTAGGGTTATTAATAATTTGAGCATTTTTTGGGAAGAAACATTGTTTCCTTAAGCTAGAGGAATCGTCTTTGAGCTTTGAGTTTGGAAGTTTTTGCTTAATTTCATCCCATAATTGAGGTCTTTCAAAAAGAGATACATTAAAGGATTTGGCTATTGCTTCAGTAGTTAAGTCATCTGGGGTGGGTCCCAAGCCACCAGTTGTAATTAGAAGATTACTTCTTTTCGATATTTCTTGAATTACTTTTATAATTCGATCACAATTATCACCGACAGTTGATTGCCTAAAGTGATTTAAGCCTAATTGAGATAACTGTTCAGAAATCCATTGAGCATTTGTATTGATAATATTTCCTAAGAGTAGCTCTGTTCCAATTGAAAGAATTTCAACTCCCTTGGAGTTTGGACTCATTTAATTGATGCTTCAAGTTTGCCTTCATAAAGAGGAAAACGATTACATAAGGTTAATACTCTTTCTTTACATTGACTTTCAATTAGTGAATCGTCTGGGTTAAGTAATCTATCAGCAATAATTTCGCCAACTTCAGCAAAAGCATCCTCATTAAAGCCTCTAGTAGTTAAAGCAGCAGTTCCCAACCTTAGTCCGCTGGTTACAAAAGGTGATTCAGGGTCAAATGGAACAGTATTTTTATTTGCAGTGATATTCACTTCACTTACAAGTAAGTCAGCGATCTTACCAGTCATGTTGATACTTCTTAAATCGAGTAAAACAATATGATTATCAGTGCCTCCACTAACGATATTAATACCTCTATTTATTAAAGTTGAAGCTAGAACTTTTGCATTTTTTATTACTTGTTGGGAATAATTAACGAAATCTGGCTGCAAGGCTTCTCCAAATGCAACTGCTTTAGCTGCAATTATATGTTCGAGGGGCCCACCCTGAGTTCCAGGGAAAACAGATTTATCAAATTTCTTTCCAAATTCTGCATCTTTACACAAGATAAGTCCCCCTCTAGGCCCTCTTAATGTTTTATGAGTAGTTGTGGTTACTACATCACAATATGGTATTGGATTTGGGTGAAGTTTACTTGCTACAAGACCGGCGATGTGTGCAATATCAGCCATTAAGAAAGCACCAACTTCATCTGCAATATTTCTAAATGACTCAAAATCAATTGTTCTTGGATAAGCAGAATATCCACATATGATTAATTTTGGTTTTGTTTCAAGTGCTATCTCTCTTATTTCATCAAAATTTAATTCACTAGTTTCTTTATTTACTCCATAGTGAACTGCATTGAACCATTTGCCACTCATATTTACTGGAGACCCATGAGTTAGGTGTCCACCATGAGATAAATCCATCCCCATGATTGTGTCGCCAGGTTTAAGTAGACTTAGGAAAACAGCAGCATTTGCCTGCGCTCCACTATGGGGTTGAACATTAGCCCAATTTGCATTAAATAATTTTTTCGCTCTCTGAATAGCTAATTCTTCGATTTCATCAACAAATTCACATCCCCCGTAATATCTTTTTTGGGGTAATCCCTCGGCGTATTTATTTGTAAGTACGGAACCTTGAGCCTGCATAACTGCAATTGATGCGAAATTTTCGCTTGCGATTAACTCAAGATGAGTTTCCTGCCTATATTTTTCAGAGTTAATAAAATTTGATATTACTGGATCACTTTCTTTAAGATTTTGAAGGATATTCATTGAATTTGATAAGTAATACCCATAATATAGACGATATTTTTTAGAAAAATATAAAAAGAATATTTCAGAATTTTAAACGCGCCTGGAGAGATTCGAACTCCCGACACCCTGATCCGTAGTCAGGTGCTCTAATCCACTGAGCTACAGGCGCATAATTATGTAATATCTCTGTTTCAGGGTCTCTTAGTCAACTAGATTTCGGGTAAAATATCTATTATTAACAATCTAATTATTAATATGCCTATAAAGTGGTACGGAAATGGTGACTCAGAAGATCCTATCTATAAACATTTTTCTCGAATAGTAAATTTTGTTATTCACTGCATGATATTTACTGCAATTTTAAGTGGCACGTGGCTTTTAAAAGAGATTAAATATGAAATCAGCTTTTTTAATAATTTTGCAATTGTCTGGTCAGTTCTTTTGGCCTCCCATTTACTTTTCGTAATTATAAAAAAACCTAAAGATACTTCAAAACAATCAATTTAAATTAATTTCTATTTATGGACTCTCAGATAAGTATAAGTGATCTAGAAAATGTTATTTCCGAAAAGGTTTTTATAAAAATAGAAAAGTGGAATTTATATCTTGGAGACGCTGGACTAGCTAGGCATCTTGCTATTGAATGTATCAGCAATAAAGATCAAGGCCCATTGGAGGCTGCAAAATTAAGTCTGAAAGCAATAAATGTAAAAGTAGGGGATGGTGTGAATAGTATTCCACTGATTAATTTAATCACTAACTCACAAATTCTAGAATTAGAAGAGATTTTGGAAAGTTTTTTTTAAAAACTAAATCTCTTTTTTTGAAACTTTAAATTTATTTACTTTCAAGAATTTGGTAAGTAAAAAATAAATCACAAAAAAGGTTAGAGTTCCAAATATTAATAATAAAAATTCTGAAAGATTTGAATTGAAGTTATTCGTAGTTTGGAGAATAGTAAAACAAAGTGTGCTGTCTATAAATGCTGCTAATGACATGAGGCTAATTTTCCTCAATAAATCTAAGTTAGGTAAATGGATATCTTCATTTCGCAGATTAAAAGAAAGCAAAATACAGACTATAAGGTTGACTATTACTGAAGATAAAATTATTCCCACAACTCCGAAATTATATGGAGAGAGATTCCCAAAATTCTTAACTGGGGCACCAATTAAAACCCAATCAAAAAAAATATTAAATATTATTCCTGCAAATGAAGACTTAAAAGGGAAGTTTGTTTTTTCTATTGAATAGTAAGTTCTTACTAATAAATCTCTATAAATATAAAATGGTATGCCAACTGCATAAGCAATTAATATATTTTTTACTTTTAAAGTTGCTGAATAATCAAAAGATCCTCTTTGAAAAACTAATTGTACGATTTGATTATTGAATGTTATGAAAAATCCGGTTAAAAAAATAGCTGTCAAGAAACAGTACTCTACCCCAGATATCAATTTTTTTTGGAGACCTCTTTTGTCTTTTTCACTTCTTAATTTAGAAAATTTTGGAAGTAATGGCAGAATCAAGGAGTTAGATAATATGCCTAAGGGGGCTTGTATAAGAAAGTTTCCGTAAGCTAGTCCAGATGCTGCGCCTTTAAAACTTGAAGCGAAAAACATATCGATAAAAACATTAATTTGACTTAAACCTGATGAAATAGATGCTGGAATAATTAGTTTGAAAATTCTCCTCTCTTCATCTTTAAATAAATTGATGGTTGCCTCTAATCTCAAGAGACCAATTTTATTTATTTCCCAAATTTGAACAACAAACTGAATTAAAGTTCCTGTCAAAGTTGCAAATGCCAGTAATCCCTTATAAGTAAAGAAATGAAAATATGCATTTTCTTGGTTAAAAATCCAACTAAATAAAATAAAAAAAATAATAGTTAGGCTTGTTATCGCTGGACTTATACTTGATAAAAAGAATTTTCTTTGGGAATTTAAGGCGCCAAAGCTTAAACCTATGAATCCAGATAAAGGTATACAAGGTGTAAGTATTTTTAATTGGTGGGTGGCAATAGATTTAGTTTCGTAACTTAAATTGGGGGCTAATAATTCAATTAATAAACTGGAATTAAAGTAAATTAATATAGCTAAACCAATTAATAAAATTGAAAGTTTTATGCTTACTTGAGTTAAAACAATCCCTCCATTTTTTTTGTTTAGGGGAGTTAAAACTGCAACGACTGCGTTATGCAATGGACCATTAATACCCCCAATGATTATTAGCAAAAAACCTGGAATTATATAGGCATAATTAAATGCGTCGTATGTTACCCCAACTCCAAAAGCAGCAGCTATAAATATTTGTCTTAAACATCCAGCTAATTTACTAAGACTGGTACCAAATGAAATTGAAAAAACATTGTTTTTTAAAAATGAATGCATTTGGATTTGTCTAAATTTTTCAAGAAGTTTAAGTTTCAATTATATTTGATTTTTAACTTAAGACATATTTATGAATGATCTGATAATGGAATTTGATCCACTAATTGAAGGGTTTTTAATTAAGAGGTATAAAAGGTTTCTTGCAGATATAAGATTAAAAAGTGGAGAGGTAGTAACTGCTCATTGTGCTAATACAGGCCCAATGAAGGGACTTTTGAATGAGGGAGCAAAGGTAAGAATAAGTTTTTCCCCTTCTCCAAAAAGAAAATTACCTTTTACTTGGGAACAGATATGTGTTTTAGATGCAAAAAATGAGGAGGTTTGGGTTGGTATTAATACTCTATTTGCAAATAAGTTAATAAAAAAGGTTATTGAGAAAAATTTGTTTGAAGAAATAATAGGAGAAATAGAGACAATTAAATCTGAAGTTCCTTATGGAAAAGATAAAAAAAGCAGAATCGACTTTTTTGTAACTCCAAAATCTTCAAATCCTGATAAACGTAACATTTACATAGAGGTTAAAAATACGACTTGGATTAGAGAAAATGTAGCTCTATTCCCTGATACAGTAACGAAAAGAGGCCAAAAACACCTCATAGAATTAAAGGAATTAATTCCTGAAAGTAAAAGTGTCTTAGTACTTTGTATTACAAGAAAAGACGCTTGTTTTTTTGCCCCTGGAGATGAGGCAGATCCCTTATACGGCAATCTTTTTAGAGAATCTTTAAGTGCAGGAATGATAACGATTCCTTGTTCCTTCGAATTTCATAAAGACCACATATCATGGAGAGGAATTAAACCTTTGAAATAAATAAAATCTTGATATTTTGAAACTTCTAAAAATCAAGTTTTTTAATTTAACAAAAATTTTTTTGAGGTGCAACTATAAAAATGGTATCAACAACTACTAGACACAGATAAGTTTTTTGAATAAATTTAAATTTGAAAGGAAACAGTAAAACTGTTTTTTTGCAGATCTAATTTTTTTTTATGACCACTGCTTTGCAAACGCCTCAAAGGCGCTCTAGGTCCAAACTTCAAGATGCAAGTCTTGTGAATGGACCTATGCTCCTTTTGAGGAGTATTCGAGGATTTAGTTCAAACCGCTCTATGTTGTGGCTTGCGACTGTTCCTTTAGCTTTGTTTGGTTTAGGTATTTTTAATCTTTCAGCTCACGCAGCTGATTTACCTGAGTTGAATGCAGCTTTTCTTGCTAACAATCTATGGCTTTTGATCGCTACTATCTTAGTGATCTTTATGAACGCTGGTTTCGCTATGGTTGAGGCAGGTATGTGTCGTTCTAAGAACGCAGTAAACATCCTTGCTAAAAACCTATTCGTATTTGCTCTAGCTGTAACTTCTTATTGGTTTATCGGCTATTCATTAATGTACGGAGGAAGTGTTGCTGACGGGTGGCTTTATTTTGGAGGCTTATTTTTTGATCCAACAGTTACTGCAGATATGGTAACTGATGCTGGATTAGTCCCAACAGTTGATTTCTTATTCCAGTCTGCATTCGCAGGAACTGCGGCAACTATCGTATCCGGTCTTGTTGCTGAAAGAGTTAAATTTGGAGAATTTGTTGTTTTTGCTGTTGTATTAACTGCATTTATATATCCAATTGCTGGTAGCTGGAAATGGAATGGTGGTTGGCTTGATTCCTTAGGTTTTGTAGACTTTGCTGGTTCTTCAATTGTCCACTCAGTTGGAGCATGGGCGGGTCTTGTAGGAGCTATGCTTCTTGGACCAAGAATTGGCAAATACTCTGATGGGAAACCACAAGCTATGCCAGGACACAATATGGCTATAGCTACTCTAGGTGCATTAGTTCTATGGATAGGTTGGTATGGGTTTAACCCAGGTTCTCAACTTGCTATGGATCAATGGGTTCCATATGTCGCTGTAACAACTACTTTGGCTGCAGCAGCTGGCGCTATTGGTGCAACTATTGTTTCAACATTAACTTCTGGTAAGCCCGATCTTACAATGATAATTAACGGAATCCTTGCTGGTTTAGTTAGTATCACTGCCGGTTGTGGTGATATGACTCTTGCTGGAGCCTGGTTCGCAGGACTAGTAGGCGGAGTTATCGTTGTATTTTCTGTTGCAGCACTTGATGCCGCTGAGATCGATGATCCTGTAGGAGCATTCTCTGTTCATGGAGTTTGTGGTGTATGGGGTACTGTAGTTATTGGTCTTTGGGGTACAGCTGTACAAGGTGATGGAGCAGGTATGGGTTTGTTCAACGGTGGAGGTATTACTCTCCTTCTAGTTCAAGCTCTTGGTGCCGCGGCTTATGCTATTTGGACGCTAGTTACTTGCTGGATTGCCTGGTCTGTAATTGGAGGATTATTCGGAGGAATCCGAGTATCTGAAGAGGAAGAGACTCAAGGCTTAGATATAGGAGAGCATGGAATGGAAGCATATCCTGACTTTGCATCTGCTAAATAATCTAACTGAAAATTTATTTATGAAACCTGACTTATGTCAGGTTTCTTTTTTTTTACGAAAATTTTTTTAAAACGTTGTAATATATAGAGATGGATACTCAAGCTTTTAGAAGATCACTTCATCATTCCGATAGATATAATAGAAGGGGTTTCGATTCTCCAACAAAAAGAGCTCAAGCGTTAGAAGAAGCTTACCAAAGTGATTTGATAAGTTCTATTAGGGATAATAGTTTTACTTACACTAAGGGCAGATTAAATATCAAGTTGGCCAAAGCTTTTGGTTTCTGTTGGGGAGTTGAAAGAGCTGTAGCAATGGCTTATGAAACTAGAAGACATTACCCAAATGAGAATATTTGGATAACAAACGAAATAATTCATAATCCCTCTGTTAATGATCATTTAAGAAAAATGAATGTAAAATTCATTTCAGCCAAAAATGGAATTAAAGATTTTTCCTTAGTTTCTAATGGGGATGTTGTCATACTTCCCGCTTTCGGAGCTACAGTTCAAGAAATGAAACTCTTGCATGAGAAAGGTTGTCATATCATTGATACAACTTGTCCATGGGTTTCTAAGGTTTGGCATACAGTTGAAAAACATAAAAAACATGTTTTCACATCTATTATTCATGGAAAATTTAAGCATGAAGAGACTCTCGCTACTAGTTCATTCGCAGGTAAATATTTAGTTGTACTTGATCTAGAAGAAGCAAACTACGTATCTGAATATATTCTAGGGAGAGGCAATAGAAATCAGTTTATGAACAAATTTGCTAAAGCTTGTTCTAATGGATTTGATCCTGATAAAGATTTAGATAGAGTAGGAGTCGCTAATCAGACAACTATGCTTAAGAGCGAGACTGAGGAAATTGGAAAGGTTTTTGAAAGGACAATGTTAAAAAAATTTGGACCAGAAAATTTAAATAGTCATTTTTTAGCTTTTAATACTATTTGTGATGCTACTGAAGAAAGACAAGAGGCAATGTTCTCTTTGGTTGATGAAAACCTTGATATTTTAGTAGTTATTGGAGGCTTCAATTCTTCCAATACTACTCACCTACAAGAAATAGCAATTACTAAAAATATTTCTTCTTTTCACATTGATACCCCAGAGAGGATATCAGTTAAAGAAAACTCAATATTTCATAAACCACTAGGATCAGATTTAGAACTTAAAAATAATTTTCTACCTAGTGGAAAAATTAATGTTGGAATTACCTCAGGTGCATCCACTCCTGATAAGGTTGTTGCAGATGTTATTGAAAAGTTAATTGATATTGCTTCCTGAATTTGTTATTCATTTATAAATTTGCTTAGTTTTTTTAATTTATTAGTCAGATAATTCCAAAAGATCTACTTTATTAACTAGAATAATGAAAAATTATTGAAGTATGGAAGACAAAACACAAACTAATCAGGTTCAAACTGCAAGTATGAATAGAACTAAAGCGCCCCAAAAAGTTGAAGTTGTAGTTGCCAATTCATCTTCAGGGTCAGAAGTAAATATCCTTGGTGAACTATCTATTTTTGTTTTAAGAATAGGTTTTTGTGCTTTGATGATTCATCATGGTCTAGAAAAACTTCAGGATCCGCAGGGTTTTGCCGAGTTTGTAGTTAGTAAGTATTTCCCATTTTTGCCTGGTGATCCTGTTATTTGGACTTTTGGAGCAGCAATTACTCAACTGGTATGCCCAGTTGGATTGGCTTTAGGGATTTTTGCGAGACTTTCTTCTCTTGGTCTGTTCTCCACAATGGCATTTGCAGTTTATTTTCATCTCCTTGATACTGGACTAGAAGGCTTTCCTCTGGCAGTGGTTGAAGGTCATAATTATGCTTTTGAATTATCTTTTATATATGGGGCTATTTCTCTATACTTTCTATGTGCAGGTCCAGGAAGGCTCTCTTTATTCAGAAAAACTAACAAGATTACATATTATCCAAAATCAACATAATTCAATGTAAAAAGTGCCTTTTTTGGGTAAATACCATTGAAATTCCTTTTGAATTACACATATCAATACTTTCTTGGTCTCTTAGACTTCCTCCAGGTTGAATAATAGCTTTTATTCCATATTCATTTGCTAGTTCTACAGTATCTGCAAATGGGAAAAACCCATCGCTGGCCAAGACAGCATCAGAACATAATCCTCCAGCTGCTTTTAATGCAATTTTTGCTGCTCCAACTCTATTCATTTGTCCAGCTCCAATACCAATAGTTTTTTGGTCTTTTGCAATAACAATGGCATTAGATTTCACGTGTTTACAAATTTTCCATGCAAAATTTAGATCTAAGTTAATTTGATTACTCGGATTTTTATTAGTTACTGAAATCCAATTTTCAGTTTTTTCTACACTATCGTCAGTATCTTGAACTAGTAATCCTCCCATTATTGATTTAGTAGAATTTTGATTCTTTTTTGGAAGTTGATCTTTTGAAAACTTTAAAATTCTTAAATTCTTTTTAACTTTTAAAATTTCTAAAGCTTCCCTATCAAAAGATGGAGCGACCACACACTCTAAGAAAATATCTTTTAGGTGAATTGCGGTCTCATTATCAACATTTGAATTAAAAGCAACTATTCCTCCAAATGCACTAACAGAGTCGCATTCCAAAGCGTTCAAAAATGCTTTGGAAGCTGAATTACTTATAGAGGCACCACAAGGATTATTGTGTTTTAAAATAACGGAGGCAAACATTTCGTTTTTAAGTTCATCTTTTTCTGTGTAGCCAAATTCTAAAACTGTTGAAAGTGCCGATTCTAGATCTAATAGATTGTTATAACTTAAGTCCTTTCCTTGTAATTGTTCTGCTGAGTTCCATCCAATGTTACTTAAACCATACCAAAAAGCTTTTTGATGTGGATTCTCCCCATATCTTAAAGTCTTGATTAGTGGATAAGATTCAATATATTTGGAAGATTGTAAATCTCTTTCTTTTCTTATCCAATTAGATATTGCAGTGTCATAGTCTGCTGTATGTTGAAAAGCTTCAAGGGCTAATTTTGCTTTATATGAGTCGTTCAATTCACCTTTTTTACTTTCTTCAAGAAAATTTTGATACTGACTAGGATCTACTAAAACGGAAACATCTTTATGATTTTTAGCTGCAGAACGAATCATAGATGGCCCTCCGATATCAATATTTTCAATAGCATCTTCCCATTTAGCTCCCTGATCTACAGTTTTTTTAAAAGGATATAAATTGACAACTACCAAGTCAATTAACTCAAGATTGTTAGCTTCTATATCTCTTTTATGTTCCTTATCAGTTCTTTTAGCTAATATTCCTCCATGAATTTTTGGATGTAAAGTTTTAACTCTTCCTCCAAGTATTTCTGGAGAATTAGTAAATTCTGCAACTTTAATAACTGGAATTTTTGCTTCAATTAGATGTTTTGCAGTTCCTCCACTTGATAGGATTTTATAGTGAAATTGTTCTATCAATTCCTTACAAAATGGAATTATATTTTTTTTATCAGAGACACTTACTAAAGCTAAAGGTGACATTATGGGAAAGTTTACTTACTTAAGAATATAAACATGAAATACGATATCAATCATGAATTTGTCTCGATTACCTCTCAAACTGCAACGCACAGAATTATTTTGATACATGGTTGGGGAGCCGATTCAGATGATCTTTTAACAATTGGAGAGAAGATTGCAGAAAAAATAAATTTTAATTTTGAGGTAATCTCTTTAAGGGCTCCTGGATTGCATCCAAGTGGTCAGGGAAGACAGTGGTATAGATTGTACCCACATGATTGGGCTGGAGCTGAGACTGAAGTAAATAAACTTTTAGGAACATTTAAAAAATTTGATACTGATCAGATTGCACTCAGAAAAACAATTTTGTTGGGGTTTTCTCAGGGGGCGGCAATGGCAATTGATGCAGGATTTAAATTAAATTTTGGATTAATTGTTGCTTGTAGTGGTTATCCTCATCCGGGCTGGATACCGGGGGGCGAATGTCCACCATTAATCCTAAGTCATGGTTTATTTGATGAAGTTGTGCCTATCGATGCTTCTAGAATTATTTATGAAAAGGTAAAAAGTAAGTCTTCTAAATTTTGCGAATTATTAGAATTCGATGGATCACATCAAATTGATTCAAATTTAATTAATTTTATAAGTTCAAATATTAGTAATATTTTTTAAACAAAAGCATATTCATATTCTTCAATCTCTTCCCAATCATCTGCAGTAAGTTCTAGACCTTCAAATATTTTTTCTTCACCTATTCCTTCAACTACGACTTTTAGTGATGGAAATAAAAAATGATTTTCTTCAGCATACTGTGCACTAAATAAACCCTTTTCGCCCCAAAAAAACCTATCAGTGGTATGTTCGTTTCTGCGAACATTGAAAACTGACGGAGCAGATAACGCATTTTCAGCTATGAATCTTCTTGCTGCTGTAACTGGTTTATGTTTGCCAGTTTCGATATGATAGATAGGAACATGTGCCATTACCCTTTGGCCAGCCAATCTTCTTCTGCTGATTCTTTTCCTTTTTTTTGACATTGATTGGTACTCCTGAAATTATTTATGAGATTAGTCTTATTTATTTTTACTAATCTTATATCTGTGATTTTGAATTCACATCAAATTACATAGAGGACCCATCAACCCCTGATGTAGCTTAAAATATGATCAAATATTCATATTTAAGGCTGGCTAAAGTCAGACCTCTTTATATATCTTAATACTTTTTTCATATTTTACAAGCCCTTTTCAAATTTTTTCTAAAAATCACTCACAATTTCATTAATTATGAATCTCTCAAAAAAATTTGAAGAATTAATCACAAAACAGCTAGAGAGTTTTGGTTGCTCAATGGGAGTGACTCATTTAGTTATGTATCTTGCCTCAGCTAAGCAAGGAACTAAAGCATCTTTAGAAATGGTTGGTCAATGGCCACAAATTGATAAGCTTCTTATATCAATAGAAGATGATCCTTCACTAAAAGTTTCTTCACCTAATAGAAGATGGTATCCGCTTCAAGAAAATGATATTCTACTTGGGGTCCTTAGGGTCGAAACTGACTTGAAGGGTGGAAATTGGCCAGTATCTCTTGATTCTAGATTAAAAGCGCTTTCAATATCTTTAGCTAAATGTGTTTCTATCGAATTAGAACGTAAAAATAAAAATGAAGAGATTATTTATCTCAAAAATCAGGTCAATGTCATAATACATCAATTGAGGAATCCATTAGCTGCTCTTAGGACATATGCAAAATTACTAATAAAAAGACTTGGTTCAGATGATAACTCAATTGAAATAGTCGAACGCATGATGATAGAGCATAAACAAATTAATCAATATATGGATTCTTTCGCTCAATTAAATTCACCTATTCAACTTCCTCAAGAAATTGGAGAGGAAAGATTATTATTACCACCAAATTTAGATAATAAAAAGCTAATAACTGTTCAGAGTTTGTTAAGGCCAATATTAGAAAGGGGTAAAGCTAATGCGGACTTAGAGAATAGAGATTGGACCGAACCTTCTCTTTGGCCAGATTGGACTTTATCGCCATTAAAGGCAAAATATGCGGTAATTGCCGAAATCGTGGCCAATTTATTAGAAAATGCGTTTAAATATGCTCAAAAAGATGCTGAAATTGGACTCGCAATTTCGAGTAATGGAATTTGTATTTTTGATAATGGTAAAAAAATAACCAAAAATGAAAACGAGAAAATTTTTGAAAAAGGTTTTAGAGGATCTGCCGCTAAGAAGAAGGACGGCACTGGTGTAGGACTTTTTTTGGCGAGGAAATTAGCGCAACAAATTGGAGGAGAATTGAGATTGCTGGAAAATAATTCAATTGATAATACTAAGAAATTAAAAAATCTTAAGAAGAAAAATGTTTTTTATTTAGAACTTCCTATAAAAGAATTGCATGCATAAACAACATTGCGGTTTCAACTATTACAACACTTGCACCGCAGGCATCTCCATTGAAGCCTCCAATTTTATTCCCCAGTATATTTGGGATAGAATAGCTTAGAAAAATACCAATTAAAATAAGAATTAAAAATTTAATTAATATTGCTTGGGATGTAATTGTAACTAATTGGTATGCAATGAAAATTAAAAGAAAAATAAAGGAGATCAAAGATTCTTTCTTAAATCCATTCCAAAACTTTTTGTGACTTATAGATTTTTTCTTATAACTCATATACTTAAACTTTTCTATAAAAAATAAATTTGAAAATCTTCCCCAAAATAAGCATATAGGTAAAACAAAAATTATTAGGTTTTGAATTTTCAGTATGCAAGCAATTTGAATTAAAGTTATAAATACTAAAGCTTGAACCCCAAAGGCCCCAACTTTACTATCTTTCATGGCTTTTAAACGTTTCTTTTTGCCCGCAAAAATACCATCAAAAGTATCCATTAAACCATCAATGTGTAGACCACCTGTAATTAAATATCCTGAAGCTAAACAAATTAATGTAGATGCATAAATTGACCAAGAGTTTGTTTTTAAAAAAAGAAAAATATAACACTGTATTGTTCCAATAAAAAATCCTAAAGGCGGAGCAAATTGTGCAATATTTTTAAACTCGGGATTAATTAAAGGTATCTTTGGAAATGTCGTATAGAAAATCCAAGATCCTGCAAAATTTTTTATTAAATATTTTTTGATGAGATAAAAATAGATTCAATATCAAATAATAGGGTAAATTAATTAAAAAGGATAAATAAATTTTATAAATTATCGTGTTTGAATTTGAAATTACATCGAATTGCAGTAATACATCGGCAAGAACTGGTATATTTCGTACTCCAAATGGTCAGGTTAAGACACCAAAATTTATGCCTGTGGGTACTTTGGCAACGGTTAAAGGAATTTCATCTAAGCAGTTAACTTCTACAGGGGCAGAAATGATTCTCTCAAATACCTTTCATCTTCATTTACAACCTGGAGAAAAACTAGTAAAAGAATCTGGCGGAATACATAAGTTCATGAATTGGCCTAAGCCTATTCTTACTGATTCAGGCGGATATCAAGTTTTTAGTTTGGCCAAATTAAATAATATTTCTGATAATGGTGTGGAATTTAAAAATCCAAGAGATGGTAGTCATGTATTTTTGTCACCTGAAAAAGTAATACAAATTCAAATGGATCTTGGATCGGATGTTGCGATGGCTTTTGATCATTGTCCTCCACACACAGCTAGCGAAAATGATATTGAGGACTCTTTACAAAGAACTCATTCATGGTTACAAAAATGTGTCGAGACTCATCAGAAATCCAATCAAGCATTATTCGGTATAGTTCAAGGTGGAAAGTATCCGAGATTGAGAGAATATAGTGCAAAATATACAAGTTCTTTTGATCTGCCTGGAATCGCAGTGGGAGGTGTAAGTGTTGGCGAGGCAGTCGAAGAAATACATAGCGTAATTAATTACGTCCCGAAATTCTTACCAACAAATAAACCAAGATATTTAATGGGAATTGGCTCTTTAAAAGAAATTTCTCTAGCTGTTGCTAGTGGATTCGATATATTTGACTGTGTTTTGCCTACAAGACTAGGAAGACATGGGACTGCATTTTTTAATGATGAAAGATTGAATTTGCGAAATGCTCGATTTAAAAATGACTTTTCTCCGATTGATAAAACTTGTACATGCGAAACCTGTAAATCCTATTCTCGAGCATATTTGCATCATCTAATTAGAAATGACGAAATATTAGGCCTAACTCTCATAAGTTTGCATAATATTGCTCACTTAATAAGATTTACCAATGCTATTTCTACTGCAATTAGAGATAATTGTTTTACAAATGATTTCGCTCCTTGGAAAACATCCTCTATTGCTCACCATACGTGGTAACGTCTTATCATAATTAATTAAATTATCAAAAGGTGCTCATTCTATTTAATACATTCGCTGAATTGCCAGAGGCTTATAAGGCCTTTGCTCCAACTGTTGATGTTCTTCCACTGATTCCTTTATTTTTCTTTTTATTAGTGTTTGTTTGGCAAGCTGCAGTTGGATTTAAATAAAATTCTTTTAGTTTAGATTGTTACTATTAGACGGGATTTTCAAGTAAAATCGCATCTCCAGAATTTTCTACAGCACTCTCTATAAAATCAGCAATTTTTAATGCTCTTGAGGCTTGCTCACCATCTACCTCAGGTTTTTCTTTGCCCTGCACGCACTTAAGAAAATGCTCCAGTTCTGCATAAAGAGGTTCAATGGATGTTGTGCTAACTTCTTCGACATATCCATCATTTCTATAAACTAATTCTCCATGCTCTGCTGTGTATGATTCATGAGACTTTCGATGGATTTGTAAAGAGTGATTTAAGAAATCAGTTTCTACTAGGCTATTTTGGCAGTG
The DNA here is from genome assembly GCA_902600475.1 of uncultured Prochlorococcus sp. Lineage (GTDB taxonomy): Bacteria > Cyanobacteriota > Cyanobacteriia > PCC-6307 > Cyanobiaceae > Prochlorococcus_A. The sequence continues at coordinate 1,525 of CACKJM010000016.1, read as the reverse complement.
AGCACTTAAACTTCTAATTTTTTTGTGACTCATTTTGCTTGCAGTTAAGCTTGCAATAACATTATTTTTAAAAACTAAAGTAGCATTGACATAATCTATTAATCCTTCGCTATTTCTTCCTCCAACTGCTGCTAATTTTTGTATTTTTGAGTTCACAAGCTCCAAAATAAGATCAATGTCATGAATCATTAAATCCATTACTACAGATACATCATTCGCTCTGTCAGCATGAGGACTGTGCCTCCTTGCTTCTAAAACAACAATTTCTTCATTATTAACTATTTTATTTAATTCTCTAAAAGCAGGATTAAATCTTTCAATATGCCCAACTTGTAATAGGCAGTTACTTGCATTAGCAGCCTCAATTAAAGATTTTGCTTCCAACTCGTTAGCTGCAATTGGTTTTTCAATGAGAACGTTAGCACCTCCCTTGAGACAATCTAGTCCTACTTTTTGATGAAGTAGTGTAGGGACAGCGATACAGATAGCATCAACTTTTGGAATTAGGTCCTTATAATCCTTGAACCATTCACATTGAAATTGCTCAATAGCTAATTTGCCTCTTTCCTCATTTGGATCTGCGACTCCAATGAGATTAGCATCTTTGAGTAAACTTAGTACTCGAGCATGATGCCAGCCCATATTTCCTATACCTATGACTCCAACCTTTACGGGTGATGAGGTTGGTTGCATAATTTTAAATCCACATATTAATTATCATTATCCTCTATGAGGAGTCACATTTAGCTTTTGGGAAGAATTATTTTAACACGATCAATTTTTGGACCTGACATAGAAATAACTTCAAATTTAATGTTATTAAAATCTAAAACGTCGCCAATTTTTGGAACCATTTGAAATTTCTCTAACATAAATCCAGCAAGAGTATGATAATCAGTACCTTCTGGAATTGAACATCCTATCTTTTTATTGATTTCAACAATTTCTGATTTTCCAGCTATTGACCATTTTTTAGAAAAATTATCTAACATTCTCATATCTGAATAAATTCTATTATTGAGCATTTCCTCTCCAACTATTTCGCCATTTAGATCAGCTGCAGTTATAAGTCCTTCTGTTCCACCGTGTTCATCAACTACTAGTAAGAATGGATTATAGTCTCTTACTATTGGAAATATTTCTGCTAGTGAACATGTTTCTATTATTTTTGTTACTGGTAAAAGGAATGGCTCTAATAATGTATCGGCTTCCATTTCACCTTTTGATATTGGCTTAGCTAAATAACGTAAATCTAATACACCTAATACATCATCTAAAGACTCACCAATCACAAAGAAGCGAGCATGTCGAGTTTTATCTACTTGTTTCATTAGTTCTGAAAAGGTTATATTTTTTGGCAAAGTTACCATTTCAGATCTTGGAATCATCACTTCTTTAACCTGTGTATCTTTTAAAGCAAAAACTCCTTCAAGAATATTCTTCTCATCTGGTTTTAAACCTGTTACGTTATCTGTTTCTATAAGAGTTTCTAATTCTCCAGCAGATAAACCCGAGTTTAAAGAAT
>CACKJM010000015.1 GCA_902600475.1 uncultured Prochlorococcus sp. | reverse complement strand
AATTTGATAATTTATATGGCTGCCGAGAATCTCTAGTTGACAGCATAAAACGTGCCACTGACGTTATGATTGCTGGAAAAGTTGCTTTAGTAATGGGTTTTGGAGATGTAGGAAAAGGCTCAGCACAGTCCCTAAGAGGACTTGGTGCAATCGTAAAAGTTGCTGAAGTTGATCCAATTTGTGCTCTTCAAGCGGCAATGGAAGGTTTTAGCGTTGTTACATTAGACGATGTTGTAGAGGATATAGATATATTTGTTACGGCAACTGGAAACTATCAAGTCATAACAAATGAAAATCTTGTCAAGATGAAAAATGAGGCCATAGTTTGTAATATTGGCCATTTCGATAATGAAATTGATGTAGCTTCGTTGAAAGATTATCCATGGGAAAATATTAAGCCGCAGGTTGATCACATAACATTACCGAGTGGTAATAAAATAATCCTTTTAGCTGAAGGTAGATTAGTTAACTTAGGTTGTGCCACTGGACATCCAAGTTTTGTTATGAGTAATTCTTTTACTAATCAAGTTCTAGCTCAAATTGAACTTTTCAATAAGTCAGAAAAATATGCTAAGGAGGTTTATGTTTTACCAAAACATTTAGATGAAATGGTAGCTAGATTACATCTTGAGAAAATTGGTGCAAAATTAACAAAATTAACTAAAGAACAAGCTGATTATATTAATGTATCTGTTGATGGACCTTATAAACCAGAGCTTTATAGGTATTAAGTTTGAGCCTAATTTTGGCAAATTTTCTTACTTCAATCCCCGACTACATTAGTTTGGCTGTTGAAAAGAATTCAATTATTGCATACCTAACTATTTGTTTGGCTATGTTTTTAGAAAACATAATACCCCCAATACCTTCGGAAATCATTATGCCCTTGGGAGGGTTTTTCGTTTATCAACAAAAATTAAATTTTTATATTTTAGTTTTTTGGGGATTATTCGGAACCATTTTAGGATCATTGCCTTGGTATTACTTAGGGAGATTAGTAAATGAAAAAAAAATTTCAAATTTTCTAGATAAACGTGGAAAATATCTGGGTATTTCTTCTAATGATTTAATTAAAAGTAAAAGGTGGTTTGATAAATATGGGGTTTCTTTAGTTTTTTGGGGCCGATTAGTGCCAGGTATAAGAACTTTGATTTCAGTTCCAGCTGGTATAGAACTTATGCCATTAAGAAAATTTTTGATTTGGACTACATTTGGGAGCTTGATATGGGTAGCACTTCTCACTTATGCAGGTTATTTATTTGGTGAAAATTATCTAATCATTGAAACTTACTTAGATCAAATCAAATATGTTGTAAAGCCAATTTTAATCTTAATTTTCTTATATTTTTTTATAAGAATACTTACTAGATTTTTAAAAAAAAATAGAGTTTAAAAAGGGATATCACTAGAGTTACTACTACTAGAATATTGGTTATTTTCAGACTCCTTTTTTGAGCTTAACAAATTTAATCTATCTACTCTAACAACTGGTTTATATCTGTCTTCTCCAGTATTTTTATCCTTCCAACTATCAATTTTAAAGCTTCCTGTAATTCCAATTAAAGATCCTTTCTTAACATAATCTGCTGCAATTTGAGCTTGTTTGCCCCATATCTCTAAATTAAACCAATCTGGCTCTTCGTCTCTGCTTCTTCTGTTAACTGCCAGAGTAAAATTCGCTACTATACTACCAGATTCAAAATATCTGACATCTGGTTCTCTTCCAGCTCTACCTACTAGGTTAATAGTGTTAATTTGCATAAATTTTTTTTTTAATACTAATCATATTTTGAGTTTTTGCTCAAAGTTTTAAGTGCTATTCATAACCAAATGAAAGAATTGTTAGAGCTCAACAAAAAATAGATATATTATTGAAAAAAAGATTTCTTATCGTGATTTTCAACAGATTTAAATTTTCTAGAGACATTGGCATAGATTTGGGAACAGCTAATACTCTTATACATGTATCAGGAAAGGGAGTTGTTTTACAAGAGCCCTCAGTGGTAGCTATGGATTTAGAAGAAGGGGTTCCATTGGCAGTTGGTAAAGAAGCAAAGTTAATGCTAGGAAGAACTCCTGGAAATATCAGAGCAGTTAGACCACTCAGAGATGGGGTAATAGCAGATTTTGATGCGGCAGAACAAATGATAAAAACATTTATTCAAAAATGTAACGAAGGCAAGGGTTTATTAGCTCCAAGGATTGTTATTGGTATTCCAAGCGGAGTTACTAGTGTTGAACGAAGGGCGGTCAGAGAAGCTGGATTAGCCGGAGCTAGAGAGGTTCACTTAATTGACGAACCTGTGGCAGCGGCAATAGGAGCATCTTTACCAGTAACTGAGCCAATTGGAACTATGATTGTTGATATTGGTGGTGGTACTACAGAGGTTGCTGTATTAAGTCTGGGCGGAACTGTATTAAGTGAATCCGTTCGAATAGCTGGCGATGAGATTAATGAATCAATTGCGTTATATCTTAAAAAAGTTCACAATTTAGTTGTTGGAGAAAGAACTTCAGAAGATATTAAAATTAAAATTGGCTCAGCATTTCCAGATGATGATTTCGACAAAACTTCCCTAGAAGTTAGAGGTTTACATCTTTTATCTGGTTTGCCAAGGTCAGTTACTTTGACATCTGGAGAAATTAGAGAAGCTATGGCTGATCCACTTAGCAAAATAGTTGAAGCTGTAAAAAGAACTTTAGAAAGGACTCCCCCTGAACTTGCTGCAGATATTGTTGATAGAGGTATTATGCTTGCAGGGGGTGGAGCTTTAGTAAGAGGCATCAACGATTTGGTGAGTGATGAAACGGGAATTTTTACTCACATAGCCGAAAATCCACTGCTATGCGTAGTTAATGGTTGTGGAGAGGTCTTGGACGATTTTAAAACACTTAAACGAGTTGTTGATACTCCAGAATTTATAAGGAACGCCATAAGAGATTAATACTATGTTAAACAACCGACGAATATCTACTAATCGTTGGTGGCATAAAAAGAAAAATTGGATATTTTTTGCAATTTTTTTATTTTTGGTTTTTGTAAGGATATCAAAAGGTTCTCTTTATAAGGATTTTTATTATTTCATTTCAAAACCTTTTTGGCCAGGTCAATTTCAAAAAGAAGTTATTCTTCAGAGCTCAGAGCAAGAATCTCTAATAAAATTAAATCTTCTTAAAAGTGATAATAAAAGATTGCGGGAAATTTTAAATCTTCAAGAATCATCTAATAGTAATACTATTTCGGCTGCAGTTATTTCAAGAAAAACAGGTAGTTGGTGGAGACAAATTACATTAAATAAAGGTTCAAAAGATGGAGTGGAAATTGGTAGTTGTGTTATTGGACCTGGTGGATTGTTAGGAAGAGTAAGCAGTACTTCTTTTTTTACGTCATCGGTAATATTACTAACTTCTCCCGAAAGTAAAGTAGGTATATGGTTGGATAGGATTCAGATGAATGGGCTACTTATTGGTTCAGGAGATAGTTATCCTAATTTAGTACTCTATTCAAAAGATGCTGATATAAAAGTCGGAGATTTTGTCTCATCTTCTCCTGCCAGTACTTTGTTACCCCCAAATATCCCTATTGGTATTGTCAAATCTATAGATAAGCCATTGAAAGCAAAGAAAACGGCAAAAATCCTTCTTTTGGCAAAACCTCAAGTAATAGATTGGGTGCAAATTTTAAAAGCGAAAATTTAATGAATAAATTTTTTAAAAAAAAATTATCAATAATATGCTTTATTTTTGTTCCAATTATTTTCTTATGGCATCCAAATTGGCTTGGATTTTTTGGTATTCAGCCATATTGGCCTTTATTTTGGTTGTTGCCATGGTCAATGATTAATGGATCAATTAATGGATTAATATTTGGTTTTTTTTTAGGGCTTATTTTAGATTCTTTGACTCTTGAGAGTAGTTTTACTCAAATTCCAGGTTTAATTTTATGTGGAATGTGGTTTGGCAGAATAAGAATTCATAGTGATATTTTTGTCGGACATTTCAGATATGGTTTAATTTGTTCTTTAGGTAGTCTTTTGTGTGGGAGTTTGTATTTTGTACAAATTTTGATTAAAAATTTTTCAGATAGTACTTTTTTACTCTTTATCACAAGTGTTCAAAATATTTTGGCTGAAGTTTTTCTAACAGGCTTTTTTGCTCCTTTAATTTGCTCACAACTTTTCAGACTGTTTAAATTTTCTGGGAAATAAGAATAATTATTAATCTTGCGAAGAATTAAAAATTGTTTGGAAAATTCACAATTCCTAAAATATTTAAGATTTTGTAAATCTTGGGAATATCTCTTTGAGGCTCCTTAATGTTATATTTTTAATTGTTAGAATCAAAATTCAATAGCAATATAACTTTGCTTTGAAATATCTGGAAATCTTTTTAAACCATGTCAAAAGCAAGAATTTTAGTTGTTGATGATGAACCAGCAGTTTTGAAGGTATTAGTTACAAGACTTCAACTTGCAGGATATCAAGTTTTTTCGGCTACTAACGGTGAAGAAGCTCTAGAATCTTTTCATAGAGATTCCCCTGATTTGATAGTTCTTGACGTTATGCTCCCAAAGATGGATGGGTTTGCAGTTTGCCGAAGAATTAGGGCTGAATCAGTAGTACCAATTATATTCTTGACTGCACTTGAAGCGATTTCCGAGAGAGTTGCAGGTTTAGATTTAGGTGCTGATGATTATTTATCAAAACCATTTAGCCCGAAAGAGCTAGAAGCTAGGATAGCTACTATTTTGAGAAGAATGGGTCCTAGCGTCACGGTTAGCGAAACGAAAGAGACCCCCTCGGGCAAAGGAGTTATGAAATTTGGAAGTTTAGTTGTTGATACTAACAGAAGACAAGTTTCTAGGGCAGGTGAAAGAATCAGTCTAACTTATACCGAATTTAGTCTTCTAGAATTATTATTTGATGAGCCAGGTAAGGTTGTTCCACGAGCTGAAATTTTAGAACAGCTGTGGGGTTATCCACCAAGGAGAGCTGCGGATTTAAGAGTTGTTGATGTATATGTAGCGAGACTAAGGGGCAAATTAGAACCGGATCCAAGAAATCCAGAATTAATATTAACTGTTAGAGGAATTGGTTATGCATCTCAGAGAGTTGGCGAAACTGCAACATCTTTGGCAAGTTGATCCTTCTTCTGATAATTTTATTAAATAAAACATAAAAAATTAAATTTTGTCTGAAATCAGAGAAGCTCGCTTACAAAAAGCTAATTCACTAATTAGTAAAGGATTCTCTTCTTACGCGGAAAGTTTTAGAATTTCTCATAACACACAATTTCTTATTCAAAAATTTGATTATCTAGAAAATGGTCAAGAAGAAGACTTCAATGTTTCTATTGCTGGCAGAGTAATGGCAAAAAGGGTAATGGGTAAAATTGCTTTTTTTACTATAAATGACCAAGAAGGTCAGATTCAGCTTTATTTAGATCAAAGGATTATTAATTTAAATTTAGAAAACCAAAAATTGCTTTCTTTTAAAGATATTAAGGAAATAGTAGACATTGGTGACTGGATAGGAGTCTGCGGAACTATTAAAAAAACTAATAAAGGTGAGCTCTCAATTAAAGTACAAAAATGGGAAATGTTATCTAAATCATTACAACCTCTTCCAGATAAATGGCATGGGTTGACTGATATTGAAAAAAGATATCGACAACGTTATCTCGATTTAATCGTTAATCCTCAATCTAAAAATGTATTTAAAACAAGAGCTAAATGCATAAGTTTTATAAGAAGATGGCTAGATAAAAGAAATTTTTTAGAGATAGAGACTCCAATTCTTCAATCAGAAGCAGGTGGCGCTGAAGCAAGACCATTTATTACTCATCACAATACATTAGATATGCCTCTTTATTTAAGGATAGCTACGGAATTACATTTAAAAAGAATGGTAGTTGGAGGATTTGAGAAAGTTTATGAATTGGGAAGAATCTTCCGTAACGAGGGAATTAGTACAAAGCATAATCCAGAATTCACATCAGTTGAGGTTTATCAAGCTTTTGCTAATTATGTAGATATGATGAACTTAACAGAAGAATTAATTAAAGATATCGTATCTAATACATGTGGTTCTTTAGTCATAAATTATCAAGATAAGGAAATTGATTTTTCAAAACCATGGTTAAGAATATCGATGAAAAATATAGTTAAAAAATATACAGGGATAGATTTTGATTCTTTCAGTGGTGACTTTCAAGCTGCAAAAAAAGCTGTTCAAAGTATAAATGTTGAACTCTCTATGAAAGTAAATACTATGGGTAGACTTTTAAATGAGGTTTTCGAGCAAAGAGTAGAGTCACAACTTATGGATCCTACTTTTGTTATTGATTATCCTGTTGAGATTTCTCCTCTAGCTAGGCCTCATCTTGATAATAAAGAAATGGTTCAGAGATTCGAATTATTTATTGTTGGCAGAGAGTTAGCAAATGCTTTTAGTGAATTGATAGATCCAGTAGATCAGAGAGAAAGAATGCAATTACAGCAATCTCTAAAAGATCAAGGGGATCTTGAGGCTCATTCTATAGATGAAGATTTTTTAAATGCTCTAGAGATTGGAATGCCTCCTACTGGAGGATTAGGTATAGGTATTGACAGACTTATTATGCTAATCACTAATAGCCCATCTATTAGGGATGTGATCCCTTTCCCATTGTTAAAACCAGAAATAACTTCTAATAAAAATGAAAAATTACCCTTGAATGGAGTAAAATAAATAAATTAATCCAATACGAAATTTTTTAAATGAGTGGTGAACGTGTTGGTTTCCGTTTCAAACACGCGGATGCAGTAGTGAAAAGAAATCCTCAAGGCCGATCTAGAAGAGGTTGGGTTATTGAGCCAGTAGAACAAACTACTAGTAGAGGTACAAAAATGCCTGCCTATAAAATTAGATGGAGAGATAGTGAGAGACCTGAAACTGTTTTACAGCATATGCTTATCGCAGATCCAGATCCTTCCCCTCCGCCAAGTTCTGTTAGTTTAGATTAATAAATTAAGAGCAATAATTTTATCTTTTTAAGGCAGAGTTGATTTCTCTTTTTATATCCCTTTTTTTTTCAGCTTGTCTTTTGTCATGTAATTTCTTACCTTTACCTACTCCAATAGTTAGTTTTATCCATGAGCCTTTTAAATAAAGAGATAATGGAACAATAGTCATTCCTTTCTTTTCGATATTTGATTTAAGTTTTATTATTTCTTTCTTGTGTAGTAGCAATTTTCTGTTTCTTAGGGGATCATGATTGAAAAAAGAACCCACATTTTTATGTGGTGAAATGTGAACATTTAACAATAAAATCTCATTATTTCTAAATGAACAGTACCCATCTCTTAAATTTGCATTTCCGTTTCTAATCGACTTTACTTCAGTCCCTAAAAGTTCAATTCCCGCTTCAATTGTTTCAGATATTTCATATTGATATTTTGCATATCTATTATCAGCTAGACGTTTGATAATATTTTCTTTTTTAGTAATTTTTTGAACTTTGTTTGAATTTTTTGCCATTTTAGTTGTAAAAAATCTTTCTACTCAGAACAATTGCAATTAACCTTTCATTATGGCAATAATTTCCTCCAATATAGGTGATAATGATTTTCCTCTTCGAAAAAAAGAGCTTAGGCTAGTTGATACAAAAATCATTTCAGAAGAAAAAAGAAATAATAATCTAAACTTGGCGCGACCTGTGACTCTGGAAGAATTTATTGGTCAAGAAAAACTTAAGTCTTCTTTAAGAATAGCTATTGATGCTTCAATTTATAGGAAAGAACCTTTAGAGCATACTCTTTTATATGGACAGCCTGGATTAGGCAAGACTACCCTAGCTTTTTTGATAGCCCATGAAATGAATACAAAATGTAGGATAGCCACTGCTCCTGCAATTGAAAGGCCTAGAGATATTGTGGGATTATTGCTTGGATTAAAAGAAGGTGAAGTTTTATTTATAGATGAAATACATCGATTAAATAGGATAACTGAAGAGTTGTTATATTCTGCAATGGAGGATTTTAGACTCGATTTAACTATGGGAGCTAATAGAGGAGCACGTTGTAGAACAATTAATCTTCCCAAGTTTACCCTGATCGGAGCAACTACTAAATTAGCTTCAATTAGTCCCCCTTTGAGAGATAGATTTGGAATATCTCAGAAAATTGAAATCTATACTAATGATGAACTAAAAAAAATAATTGTTAATTTTGCTCGATTAATAAACCTAAATTTAGATGATGAGGCATCTTATAATTTAGCAGAGATATCTAGAGGGACTCCAAGAATTGCTTTAAGATTATTAAGACGAGTTAGAGATTATGCTCAAGTTGTAAATGGAACTAATTTTATCTCCATAAATTTATTGAAAAAAGCTTTAAATTCTTATCAAATAGATGAAAAAGGATTGGATTCTTTAGATAGACAATATTTATCTTTTTTAAATTTGAATAATAATATTCCAACTGGACTCGATTCAATTGCAGCAGGGTTGGGCGAAGATCCATCAATGTTAGAATTTGTAGTTGAGCCATATCTCATTCAAATTGGTTTTCTCATTAGATCACCTAGAGGAAGATTGCTTACTGATTTAGGTAATAAGTACATTGATTTAGAAAATGCTAACTTTTAAAATAGTAAAGGTTTGTTTGTTATTGATTTTTGTTTTAGTCAATATTTTTTATATTGCTCCATCCTATGCATTATCTTCTAGAGAGGATTTTTTTAAGAATGCATTAGATTTAAGCTCAGGAGGACAGTTTCAGCGTGCTTTACAAGAATGGAATCGCTATCTAGATTATTATCCTGATGATGCTGCAGGTTTTAGTAATAGAGGAAATGTGAGACTTGTTATTGGAGATTTAGAGGGATCTATAGATGACCAAAATAATGCGATAAGTTTGAATCCTAGTGAAATAGATCCTTATATTAATAGAGGTATAGCAGAGGAATCATTGGGTCTATGGTCTCAAGCAAAAAAAGATTATATGTTTGTTATTTCGAAAGATAGTAAAAATTCCTCTGCATTATATAATTTGGCTAATGTTGAGGGCTCTACTTCAGAATGGGAAAAAGCAAGAGATTTATTTTCTAAAGCTGCCTTATACAAACCTGGATTTGCTATGGCAAGGTCAAGTATGGCTTTAGCAGATTACCAGTTGGGTAATATTGATGAATCTGAAAAAGAATTAAAAAAATTAATTAGACGTTATCCAACTTTTGCAGATGCTAGAGCAGCTTTAACAGCTTTGGATTGGTCCAAGGGTGAATTCGGTAAGGCAGAGAGTAATTGGATTGCAGTAACTGAGTTAGATCCAAGGTATAGTGATGAGGAGTGGTTAATAAAAGTTAGAAGATGGCCTCCAAAACCAACTAAAGATTTAATGAAATTTATCGATTTAGAATAAGTAATGCCTAGAGATCAGTTTTTAAAAAAAATTGATTCGTTTAATGATGAATTAATTAACTTAAGAAGACATATTCATGCACATCCGGAATTAAGTGGACTTGAAAATCAAACAGCGATTTTAATCAGTGGTTATTTAAAAAATATTGGTTGGACTGTTTCAGAATCTATAGGCAGAACTGGTGTTATAGCGGATTTTGGCCCCCTAGATAAAGGAATAATAGGTTTAAGAGTGGACATGGATGCTTTACCAATATTTGAGGAGACTGAATTAAGTTTTACTTCAAAAGTAGATGGTGTTATGCATGCCTGTGGTCACGATTTGCATATATCAATTGGGTTGGGTGTAGCAAAAATTGTGAAGGATTTAAAACTTAATTGTGGGACTAGGATAATTTTTCAGCCCGCTGAAGAGATTGCGAGTGGCGCTAGATGGATGATTAAAGATGGTGCAAGTAGTGGTTTAAAGTATATTTTGGGTGTTCACGTTTACCCTGATTTATCTGTAGGGACTATTGGGATTAAAGAAGGAAGTCTAACCGCTGCTGCAGGAGAACTCAAGGTAGAGATAAATGGAAAATCAGGCCATGGTGCTCGACCGTACGAAGGGGTTGACGCTATTTGGGTGGCCTCAAAAGTTATTTCGGGAATTCAAGAATTAATAACACGGCAGTTAGATCCTTTAGATCCTGTTGTAATAACTTTTGGTAAAATTAATGGAGGCAATGCATTTAACGTTCTTGCCGAAAAGGTTAATTTAATTGGTACAGTTAGATGCACTAATCTTAAGGTATTCAAGAATATTGGTAATTGGCTCAGCAAAAATATCTCGTCTTTAGCAAATAGTTGCGGAGCTGATGCAAAAGTATTATTTAGAGAGATTACTCCACCAGTTTATAATAATTCTGAAATTAATAGAGTACTAAGAGATTCTGGAATTAAGGTTTTGGGTAAAGAGAATGTTATCGAATTACATAAACCATCATTGGGTGCTGAAGATTTCGCTGAGTTTTTGGAAGAGACCCCTGGGGCTATGTTTAGACTAGGTGTATCTGGTTCAAATAAATGTGCTCCGCTACATAGTTCTAAATTTGATCCAGATGAAAGAGCTATTGCTGTTGGAATTAAAGTGATAACTGAATCCATTGTAAAATTAAATAATGAAATAATTAACACAATTGATAAATGAAAGTCAATAAAAAATTTATGTTATCTTTTGTTGCTCCTTTAATGATTTTTATATCTGCTATTGGCTTAATATTGAGGAGCAATAATAGGAAGATTTTTTATTTACCTATTGGTTTGATGGGGATCACAATTATTTTGGAGAAAAATGTCAAAAGAAGTTTCGATAGGAAAACTATTTTAAAAAAGATAAAGTCTTATAAAAAAATTAAATAAATTTTTTTATTTTTTTTACTCAACATTTGATGACTATTTTTTAGAAAAGAGCTATTAATAAGATTAATACTAGGGGTGCTAACAAATTTAACTTAGCTGAGATCATACCCTTTGAACCTGAATCATTAATCCTGATGCAGGGAAGTGGAAATTTGATCAAACTTTAGTAATAACACATTTAAAAATTTATAAATTATGAGAAGTTCCTGGATTAAGCCTCGCCTTGGGAAAGACAATGTAACTCAGATGAACTTTGCGAGGAATGGCCATATTACTGAAGAAATGGACTTTGTTGCTAAAAAAGAGAATCTACCCTCTTCTTTAATAATGGAAGAAGTAGCAAGGGGAAGATTAATCATTCCAGCTAATATTAATCATTTAAATCTTGAGCCAATGTCTATAGGTATTGCTTCTAGATGTAAAGTTAATGCCAATATTGGTGCTTCCCCTAATGCAAGTGATATCAATGAAGAAGTAGAGAAGCTCAAGTTAGCTGTTAAATATGGAGCTGATACAGTGATGGATCTTTCTACAGGAGGAGTAAACTTAGATGAAGTGCGTCAAGCAATTATTCAGGAATCACCTGTTCCTATAGGAACAGTTCCCGTTTATCAAGCTTTAGAAAGTGTACATGGCTCTATAGATAGACTGACTGAAGATGATTTTCTTCATATTATCGAAAAACATTGCCAGCAAGGCGTAGATTATCAAACTATTCATGCTGGATTATTAATAGAGCATTTACCTAAAGTTAAAGGAAGAATTACTGGAATTGTAAGCAGAGGGGGAGGTATCTTAGCTCAATGGATGCTTCATCATTTTAAGCAAAACCCTCTTTATACAAGATTTGATGATATATGTGAGATTTTTAAGAAATATGATTGTACTTTTTCTCTAGGAGATTCACTCAGGCCAGGATGTTTGCATGATGCTTCTGATGATGCTCAGTTAGCTGAATTGAAGACCTTGGGCGAGCTTACTCGAAGAGCATGGGAACATAATGTACAAGTAATGGTTGAGGGTCCTGGTCATGTACCCATGGATCAAATTGAGTTTAATGTAAGAAAGCAAATGGAAGAATGTTCAGAAGCTCCTTTTTATGTACTTGGTCCATTAGTAACAGATATATCACCAGGTTATGACCATATATCAAGTGCAATTGGAGCGGCGATGGCAGGTTGGTATGGAACTTCTATGTTATGTTATGTAACCCCAAAAGAACATTTAGGGCTCCCAAATGCAGAAGATGTACGAGAAGGATTAATTGCTTATAAAATAGCTGCTCATGCTGCTGATATAGCAAGACATCGAGCTGGCGCTCGTGATCGAGATGACGAACTTAGTCATGCAAGGTATAACTTTGATTGGAACAAACAATTCGAACTTGCATTAGACCCAGAAAGAGCGAAGCAGTACCATGACGAAACATTACCTGAAGAAATCTTTAAAAAGGCCGAGTTTTGTTCAATGTGTGGCCCTAAACATTGTCCAATGAATTCAAAAATTTCTGATGAATCTCTTGATCAGTTAAAAGATAAACTTGAAGAATGTAATACTTCAGTGTAGTAACAACTTTATTTTATAAAATTTCTTTAGTTCTTTTTACAACGTTTTCAACTGTAAATCCAAAATTTTTCATACATTCTCCCCCAGGAGCTGATGCCCCGAATTTGTCCATTGTAATACAAATCCCATCGAAACCTGTATATTTATGCCATCCAAATGAATGGGCAGCTTCCACTACAACTCTCTTTGTAACACTACTAGGTAAAACACTTTCTTTGTAAGATTCTTCTTGTTCTTCAAATAGTTCAACGCAAGGCATAGATACAACCCTAGTTTTTTTACCTAAGTTTGATATTTCTTTACTTGCTTCAATGCAAAGATTTAGTTCGCTTCCTGTAGCAATGAATATTAAATCTGGTGTTCCTTCGCAATCAGAAACTACATATCCTCCTAATGCAACTTTGTCAATTGAAGTATTTTCCTGATTAGGCATACCTTGTCTACTTAAACAGAGTGCAGAAGGTCTTTTTCGATTTTGAATAGCAAGCTTATAAGCGCCACTAGTCTCGTTTCCATCTCCTGGTCTGAAAACTAGCATGTTAGGCATAGCTCGAAGAGAAGGGATAGTTTCAATAGGTTGATGAGTTGGACCGTCTTCGCCTACACCAATTGAATCATGGGTTAATACATAGATCACTCCTAATTCGCTAAGTGCGGAAAGTCTCATTGAACCTCTCATATAATCAGCGAAAACAAGGAAGGTTCCACCATAAGGTATAAGTCCACTATTGTGATAAGCAATGCCATTAAGTATGGCTGCCATAGCATGCTCTCTTACACCAAAATGTAAATATCTCTTTTCAGGGCTATGAGGCTGGAATGATCCAGTCTCTCCCTTAATATCTGTGTAGTTTGAATGAGTTAAATCTGCAGACCCACCAATTAATTCAGGCAGGTTGGGACCTAAAGCGCCTAAACATATTTGTGAATGTTTTCTGGTGGCTAATCCTTTATCCTCAGGTGTATAAGAAGGGAGATCTGAATCCCAATTATCAGGTAATTGGCCTTTTAACATTCTGTTTAGCTCAGCTCCTTCAGAGGGATATTTTTTTTGATATTCTTCAAATCTAGAATCCCATTCTTTCTCTAAGTTTTCCCCTTTGTTTATTGATTCTCTAAAATGCGCATATACTTCATCTGGTATTACAAATGGAGGATAATCCCAATTTAGAAAATCTCTAGTTAATGCAGCTTCTTCTTCTCCAACAGCGGCTCCATGAATTCCAGCTGTGTCTGATTTATTAGGAGAACCATAACCAATGGTTGTAGATATTTTGATAATTGAAGGCTTGTCTTTAACTAACTTTGCTTTCTCGATAGCTTCAGTTATTCCTTTAACATCATGATTTCCATCCTCAACATGTTGTACATGCCATCCATAAGCTTCATATCTTTTTAAAACATCTTCAGTAAAAGAAACATCGGTTCGTCCATCAATTGTAATTTGATTATCGTCATACAGTGCAATTAATTTTCCAAGCTTTAGATGACCAGCTAATGAGCAAGCCTCTGATGCAATACCTTCTTGATTACAGCCATCACCCATAATGACGTAGGTATAATGATCAACAATATTACAATCAGGCTTATTGAATTTAGCTGCTAAGTGAGTTTCAGCTATTGCTAAACCAACTGCATTAGAAATTCCAGCTCCGAGAGGACCAGCTGTAACTTCAACTCCTTCAGTTTCGAATGTTTCTGGATGTCCAGGAGTTTTGGATCCCCATTGTCTAAATTCTTTGATATCTTCTATTGAAACTGATTTGTATCCTGTTAAGTGAAGCAATGAATATAAAAGCATACAGCCATGACCAGCTGATAATACAAAACGGTCCCTATTGAACCATTTTGGATTATTGGGGTTGTGATTAAGTATGTTTTGCCATAATGCATAACCCATAGGAGCACACCCCATTGGTAATCCAGGATGTCCACTATTAGATTTATTTACTGCATCTACAGCAAGCATTCTTATACTATTTACACAAAGTGATTCTAATGAAACAGATGCAGCGACCATTGTTTTAAAAAAAGTTAAGTTTGAAATACAGAATTGGTTGTCTTCAATTTATTTTGCTGAAAGCCAGGCAAACATTGTGACCACCAAAACCGAAGGAATTAGAAAGAGCAACTCCTACTTGAGCTTCCCTTGCTTTATTTGGTACATAATCAAGATCACATTCGGGATCTGGATTGACGTAGTTAATTGTAGGAGGGATAAAATTATGTGTCAAAGAAAGTATACAAGCTACAGCTTCTATACCTCCTGAGCCTCCTAGGAGATGACCAGTCATCGACTTAGTAGAGCTTACAGGAATGAGGTAAGATCTGTCTCTAAATATGGATTTAATTGCAGAAGTTTCATTTTTGTCATTAGCTGATGTACTAGTTCCGTGAGCATTTATGTAATCAACTTTTTCCAGACTAAGAGAAGCGTCTTCAATTGCTAGTTTGATAGCTTGAGCGCCTCCAACTCCTCCTGGAGATGGAGCAGTAATGTGATGAGCATCACATGTTGTTCCATATCCGATTATTTCTGCATAAATTCTTGCATCTCTTTTTTGTGCATTTTCCAAAGTTTCTAAAACAAGAATTCCAGACCCTTCTCCAATAACAAATCCATCTCTTTCTGCATCAAAAGGTCTGCTAGCAGTTTGCGGACTTTCATTTCTAAAAGAAAGAGCTTTGGCACTGGCAAAACCAGCTACCCCAAGGGGTGTAATACTTGCTTCTGCTCCTCCACAGATCATTGCATCTGCCTTGCCAAGTTGGAGTAATCTAAAAGAATCACCAATTGCATTCGAACCGGCGGCACAGGCGGTTGAAACTGAGGAACTTGGCCCTTTTGCACCCAAAGCAATGGCAGCAAGTCCAGTTGCCATATTTGGGATCATCATTGGGACTGTAAATGGACTTACTCTTTTAGGTCCTTTATGACTAAGAATTTGAGCTTGACTTTCCATAGTTAGTAAGCCTCCAACACCAGAGCCAATAATTACTCCAATCCTTGATGCATTAGCTTCAGTAATTTCAAGTCCGGAATCACTAAAGGCTTGCTTTGCAGCAATTACTCCGAATTGGGAAAAACGATCCCATCTTTTGGATTCTTTAGCTTCTATAAAATTTCCAGATTGAAGATTTTTAACTTCTGCTGCAAATTTGCAAGGATGTTGTTCAGGATCAAAGAGAGTAATATTTGATACCCCATTAGTACCTGTTTGAAGACCGACTAAATATTCATCAATGTTATTACCAATTGGAGTTACTGCTCCTATACCGGTAATAACTACTCGATGGAAGTTTGGCATTCTTTATTATCCTTTTTTTTCTTCGATGAATTTTACTGCATCACCAACAGTCGCGATCCCCTCCGCTGCTTCATCAGGGATTTCAATATCAAATG
This sequence comes from uncultured Prochlorococcus sp., assembly GCA_902600475.1. Taxonomy (GTDB): domain Bacteria; phylum Cyanobacteriota; class Cyanobacteriia; order PCC-6307; family Cyanobiaceae; genus Prochlorococcus_A. The sequence continues at coordinate 11,974 of CACKJM010000015.1, read as the reverse complement.
CTTCTTCAAGAGCCATTACTAATTCGACGGTATCAAGAGAATCTGCACCTAAATCATTTTGGAAATTTGAGTCTGATTTTACTTCTCCTGCTTCAACACTTAATTGTTCTGAAACAATAGAACAGACTTTTTCAAGAATTTCTTGTGACATAGTTTATGGAATTTACTAATTATCTATATGATTTTATGCCCTAGAGTTAACAAGAGTGAAGCATATCTTAATTTTTTTAATTTCTTTGTAAGACAATAGTATTATGTAACGAGGTTCAAAAGACAATTTTTACATGTCACACGCAGTTAAAATTTATGACACTTGCATTGGATGTACCCAATGTGTAAGGGCTTGCCCACTTGATGTTTTAGAAATGGTTCCTTGGGATGGCTGTAAAGCCGGCCAGATCGCCTCATCGCCTAGAACTGAAGATTGTGTAGGCTGTAAAAGATGTGAAACGGCATGTCCCACTGACTTCTTAAGTATTCGTGTTTATTTAGGAGATGAAACTTCTAGGAGTATGGGACTGGCATATTAAATTTATAGTGCAGTTCTAAGAGAGTCCATAATTTAATAAATACTCATTTTTTTTCAATATAATTGAAAAAAGATTTACCATATGTGCGGAATAGTTGCTGTAACTGGTTATAAAAAAGCTTTGCCATTATTAATGAATGGTTTAGAAAGATTAGAATACAGAGGATACGATTCTGCAGGTATTGCAGTTATTAATCCTGAAACAAATTCTATTCTTTGTAAGAAAGCAGAGGGAAAACTCAAGAATTTAAGAGGCGATCTTAACGAAAACAATATTCCTGGAACTGTTGGTATAGCTCATACGCGTTGGGCTACTCATGGAAAACCTGAGGTTAAAAATGCCCATCCTCATACTGATAGTTCAGGAGCAATTGCAGTTGTTCAAAATGGCATTATTGAAAATTTTCAAGATTTAAAAAATAAATTAGAGAAAGAGGGTATAACTTTCAATTCAGATACAGATACTGAGGTAATTCCTCATTTAATTCAAAGAGAATTAAATACATTAAGTAAACTAAAACTTGAGAATAATGGATCAACACTATTAGTAGCTGTAAGAAATGTAATATCTGATTTAGAAGGATCTTACGCCTTGGCAGTTTTATGGGCTGGTGCTCCAACCTCTCTGGTAGTTGCAAGAAGACAAGCACCTTTGATTATTGGTTTAGGCGAAGGAGAATTTATTTGTGCAAGTGATACTCCAGCTATCGCAAACTTTACAAATATTATTCTTCCTATGGAAGATGAGGAAATTGCTTTATTAACCCCCCTTGGAATAGAAATATATGACTCAAACAACGAGAGACAATATCGAAATCCTGTTTCTTTAAAAGTTTCAGAGCAAATAATTGATAAGATGAATTTCAAACACTTCATGTTAAAAGAGATATATGATCAGCCCGATACTGCAAAAAATTGGGTTAAAAATTATGTTAAGCAAAATTTAGAAAATGGCCAATATCAAATAAAGTATCCATTTGATACAAAGTTTTTTGATTCAATTGAGAGAATTGAAATTATTGCTTGTGGTACAAGTAAACACGCTGCAATGGTAGGTTGTTTTTTATTAGAGCAATTCTCAGGTATTCCTACAAATGTTTATTATGCTAGTGAATTTCGTTACTCACCTCCTCCACTACTACCAAATACATTAACTATTGGAGTTTCTCAATCTGGAGAAACCGCTGATACCATTGCAGCTATTGATATGGAAATCAAAAGAAGGTCTTTGATTAAAGATGAAAAATTTAAACCCAATCTTATTGCAATAACTAATAGAAAAGAGAGCTCTATAGGAAGGCAGGTTTCAAACATAATTGATATTTGTGCAGGAATAGAAGTGGGAGTTGCTGCAACAAAAACTTTTTTTGCACAATTACTTTCTTTTTATGGATTGGCTATACACTTTGCGCAAATTAAAAGTAGTCAAAGTTCAGATGAAATTGGAAACTTAATAAGTGAACTAATCAAACTCCCTCCATTACTAGAAGATTTACTTGACAAACATGATCAATCATCAGAAAAACTAGCACATGACTTTTTTAATATCAAAGATGTTATCTTTCTAGGAAGAGGCATAAATTATCCTATTGCTCTTGAAGGTGCATTAAAACTAAAAGAAATTAGTTACATACATGCCGCTGGCTATCCAGCTGGTGAAATGAAACATGGTCCAATAGCTTTGTTAGATAAAAAGGTACCTGTAATTTCTATAGCTTCTCCTGGTGAAGTTTTTGATAAAGTTATAAGTAATGCTCAAGAAGCAAAAGCTAGAGATTCATATTTGATTGGGATAGCTCCTGAATGTAAGGGAACTGAAATTTTTGATTATTTAATGAAAATTCCTTCTTCCAACGAATGGATTTCACCTTTACTTAACATAATTCCTTTGCAGCTATTGAGTTACCATATTGCTGCCCATAGAGGACTTGATGTAGATCAACCAAGAAATTTAGCTAAAAGTGTCACAGTCGAATAGGTTATCTATAAAGCTCATAATTTCAATTTATTATCAATCATTAAATATTACTTTTAATTTAATTTGTTAATTCAATCTAATGATAAATATCTATTTGAATATATTTGTCTGATATTTATATTGATGCGAAAGCAGTACTAATAGTTTGTTGGTTTAAAGAAAAGTTACTTGGATACTTAGTAATAACAAATTCCAGTAAATTTTTTATCGAGATGTTTATAGCTCCAAAAGTCCTTTTGGGGGATTGATGATAAGAAAATTATTGTTTATATCGACTAATGGTACTATTTCCTTAACAAATGGTATTAGCACTTCTTTATTATTTTCAAATAGTTCAATAACGAGTAAATTATTCTTTTCATTTTCTAAATTAATAACCTTCCCAATTACTTGTAATTCATTATTTTTTAACGTCTTGACTTGCAAATTTATAAGTTCTAAAAAGTGAAATTCTTCTTTTTTTAGTTTTGGGAGTTTATTAGTTTTTACAAGAATTTTATATTTTTTTAGTTGTTCTGCATGATTTCTTGTATTTATTCCTTGTAATTTGATAATGAAGATTTCTTTACCAAGTTGTTTGTAACCAGAAATAAGTTCTACTTTTGAGGGTGGTTCATTGTCTCTTTGTAACCATCTGATTCCAGGTGTTAAAAATCTTTCTTCAAAATCACTTAAAGATTTAACCTTTATTTGTCCTTTAATTCCATGACATGATGTTATCAATCCAACAACCAACCATTCATTTTTATCTATCATAGATTGTATTAAATAAAATGTTCTATGGAATCATCGATTAAACCAATACTTCCTGGTTCTTTTGTTCTTGTAAAAGATAATAACTCTATATATAGAGGATATAAAGGCTTTGTACAGAGAGTTACTAACAAAAAAGCAGCTGTTTTATTTGAAGGAGGTAATTGGGATAAGCTCATAACTTTTAAGCTAACTAATTTAGAAATTGTATAAAGTTAGATCTTACCTAAGGTTATATATTGTTCTATTAAAACTCTAGCTGCATTTGTTTCAGCTTGTTTATGTGATTTGCCAAATGCCGAGGATTCTTTTAGTCCTTCGATAAAAATTTCGCAGGAAAATCTTTTTGGGTCCCCATTTGTTTTAGAAACTTCAATTATTTTGTAGACTGGCAAATTAAGACCTTTACTTTGGCACCACTCTTGTAAAACTGTCTTAGATTTAAATTTATATGGCGCTTTTAAAAATATTTCTGAATCTTCTTCCCAAATATCATCCAGCCATAGGTTTACTTCTTTAATTGAATTGAAACATTTATAAATGGCGCCTATAAAAGCTTCTGTAGCTTCACCAATAATAGTATTTTTTGAATTTTCATCGCTAAGAGCTTTAGGCCCTTTAATTATTAATTTCTCTATGCCAATTTTTTTTCCTAATTTGGTTAACCATTCATCACTGACAATTTGTGCTCTAAGCTCTGATCTTTCGCCTACGCTCATTTGAGGATATTTCTTTTCAATAAAATTTGATGCGGCCAATCTGAGTACTGCATCTCCAAAGAATTCTAATTTTTCGTAATTTATACTTTTACCATCTGAGGAATGAATTAATGCTTGATTAAAATTTTGAATTACTGAAATATTTTGTGTTCTAATTATCTCAGAAAATCTTTTTGATCTAATTTTTAAAGACTTTAAAAAAGTAATGATTTGATTAATTCTTTTTGGGTTAATTATATTTGTCATATGATTTGACTAATAAAATAATTAGAAAGCAGGTCATAAGCCGGGTTCTGTTCATCTCAAATAAGATGGGCAATCATCTATCTAGGGCTGGAATTACTTCACAGTCTCAAGCGGCGCTTTTAAGTAGATTGTTTAATGGTCATAAATCTACTAAGCCTTGCTCCCAGCCGGGGTTTACCTAGCCAACACTTCTCAATGTTGCTGGTGCGCTCTTACCGCACCCTTGCACCCTTGCCATACATAAAGTATTAGGCGGTATGTTTCTGTGGCACTTTCCTCACGGTTACCCGCACTGGGAATTACCCAGCAAGCCTGACCATGTGGGAGCCCGGACTTTCCTCAAAAAAGTTTTATTTTGTTTCCAAAATAAAACTTTTTTGCGATTGCCTCTCCTGCTTTCATTTAGCATAGTGCTTAATATTCTAAAAATCATCTATTGGGGCTGTAGCTCAGCTGGATAGAGCAACGGTTTCCTAAACCGTAGGTCGTGGGTTCGAATCCCGCCAGTCCCGTTAAACTAATAAACTATATGTAGTATGTGTGCAAAATTGCTACTCTCTAGCTAGCGTAAAGATAGTAGTAAATCTTTTATGGCTAAGTTGCATGATATGCGTTTAAAGCTCTTAATACAACAAGAGCATGAACGTATTTCTAAATCCCAACCCAACGATTTAGATCTTTCAATAGTTCAAGCAAGATGCTTATGTTGGCTCACTTTATTAGCAGAAGCTCATGAAGATCAAGCAAATGACGCCGAAAAAAGAGGAGATGCCGAACAGGCAATGGGATGGTTTGCTGACTCTATGAGATTAAGAGATGTCATTAATTTGGTTACAAGTATTGAAATACCTTTGCCTGATAGCCCCGATTCTCTTGATGAAAATGACGAATTATTTGATGGTCCTACAATTATGCCCAAATAGTGAGATGATATAAATAGAGTTATATTTTCTTTTTGACTGGAGAACCTTGCCAATGCTCTGATTGTCAGAGATTTTATAAAGAGCATGATCGACTGCTTAGAGAATTTCCTACTTTTAAGCAGCAACAAGAATTAAATTGGGCATCAATTCAATCTTTCAGAACTCTTTGTAGTAAGGTTACTCAAGAATTGCAGAGACAATTATCTGAAAGAGAATCTAACGAAGATATTAGTTCAGGGGGAAAACATATTTCTGATATAGAAATTACAGAAGCTTTAGATGAACTTGAAAGTGTTAATGCCTATTTATATTCAATTGAAGCATTAATGGAAAGAATATTTGATACAAAAATTTCAAATAATATTGAATCAAAATTTAAAGAAATTGCAAATGAATTAGCTCCAGACCCATTAAATATGGATAGATTAATTTTGAATAGATTATTTCATCAAACCCCGGATTCACCAGATAAGAAAAATATTAATTAGTTAATTCTTCTACGTCGCAGGTAATTTCAACCGGCATTGGAGAAACTTTCCAGATGGATTTACAATACTCTCTTATAGATCTATCTGAAGAAAAATATCCTGATCTAGCAGTATTTAATAATGCCATTTTATTCCAAGATTTTTTATTATTCCAACATTCACTGACCACATCCTGTTTATTTAAGTAGTCTTCAAAGTCAGCCATAACAAAAAATGGGTCATGTCCTGTAAGGCTATTTAATAAAGGTTTAAATAATTCTTTATCTCCATTGCTAAAGTGACCAATTTCAATTAAGCGTATAACTTCTTTGAGCTCTGGACATTGATTAATAAAAGTTTTTGGAGAGTAGTTATTATTTTTTAGGTCCATAATTTCGCTTTCAGTTTTACCAAAAAGAAAGAAATTCTCTTTTTTCACAAGATCTCTTAATTCCACATTAGCCCCATCTAAGGTTCCAATAGTTAACGCTCCATTCATGGCAAACTTCATATTTCCAGTTCCAGATGCTTCTTTCCCAGCAGTTGAAATTTGTTCTGAAAGATCCGTTGCAGGATAAACTATTTCACCAAGTTTGACGTTATAGTCTGGTAGAAAAACAACTCTTAATAAACCATCCATATCTGGATCAGAATTAACTACATCAGCAATACCATTAATGAATCTAATCATCAGCTTTGCCATAAAGTAACCTGGTGCAGCTTTTCCTCCGAATATTATTGTTCTTGGGACTTCATAATTGTTTGTACCATTTTTGATTCTTAAGTATTGGGCAATAATTTGTAGGGCATTTAAATGTTGCCTTTTATATTGATGAATTCTTTTTACTTGAACATCGAATAAACTTGATGGATCCACCAGGATTCCAGTTTTTGAATGAATAAAGCTAGCTAATTTTCTTTTACCATTTAGTTTAGTTTCCTCAAATTTTTGCAAAAAATTGTTGTCATCTTTTTTTTCTTCTAACTTCTTAAGAAGTTCCATATTTGTGATCCAGTTTGGACCAACTTCTGCCTCTAAAAGGTTAGATAATGATGGATTAGATAGGGCAACCCATCTTCTTGGAGTAACTCCATTAGTTACATTTGTAAATTTTTCAGGCCACAGAGCTGCGAATTCAGGTAGAAGTTGTCTTTTTATTAGATCTGAGTGGAGAGCTGCAACACCATTTATGTGATGTGCTCCAATTGTAGCTAAATGAGCCATTCGAACTGATTTGGAGCCTTCTTCATCAATTATTGAGAGTTTTTGAAGGATCTTGTCATCACCAGGATAACGTAGTCTTAATTGTTGTAGAAATCTCCAATTAATTTCATAAATAATTTCTAAATGACGAGGAAGCAGATCATTAAATAAACCTAAATCCCATTTTTCTAAAGCTTCTGGTAGTAACGTGTGGTTAGTATAAGCAACCGAAGAGGTTGTTATGTTCCAAGCTTTATCCCAACCTATTTGATATTGGTCAATAAGAAGTCTCATTAATTCTGCAACCGCAATAGCAGGATGGGTATCATTCAATTGAACTGTCCAATGCTTAGGGAATTCTGTTATTGCTATTGATCTTTTTTCAAGGCTTCTCAACATATCCTGAAGAGAACAACTTACAAAAAAGTGTTGTTGTTTGAGTCTTAATCTTCTACCTTCGTCAGTTCCATCATTTGGATATAGAACTTTTGAAAGAGTTTCAGATGCAACTTTTTCTTCGACTGCACCATAATAATCACCAATATTGAATGCATAAAAGTCAAAACTTTCTGTTGCATCAGCTCTCCATAATCTTAATCTGTCACATGTATTTACTCTGTATCCTAAAACTGGAACATCATGTGGTACTCCAATTGCATGTTCCGAAGGAATCCATCTTGATTTGTAGTTCCCTTTATCATCTCTATAACTTTCAGTTCTCCCTCCAAAACCTACGAAACATGATTCGTCCGGTTGTGGAAGTTCCCATGGCCATCCACCTTTTAACCATTTGTCAGTTACTTCAACTTGCCAACCATCCCTAATTAACTGATTGAATATGCCAAATTCGTATCGAATACCATAACCAACTGCTGGAACTTGCAGAGATGCTAATGATTCCATGTAACATGCTGCAAGTCTGCCAAGACCACCATTACCTAATCCAGGCTCCTCTTCAACTTCAAGAATTGTTGACAGTGATTCAATGCCAAATCTTTTTAAAGCATCTTCTGCTTCTTGAGTTATTCCAAGATTTAGAAGATTATTACTTAATTGTGGACCAATTAAAAATTCTGCTGATAGGTAAGCAACTGTTTTTTGTGGTTTTTTTCTTATGACCTCTTGGCTGGCTAAATATCTTGTCATCAGCCTATCTTTAACTGCGTAACTCAAAGCCATATATAAGTCGTGAGGACTTGCAGAAGTTGCTAACTTTCCAAGAGTGTAGAAAAGATGGGCTGTCATTCCTTGAAAAACAGCATCTGAATCCATCCCAGCTTTCTCAGGATCTAAGTAGCAGCCTGGTGTAGGCAGACGTAGATCGAATGGTTCGTTGGTATTCATTGGATTAGCCATATAACAGACAATAGCCATTTTTAAGAAAATTTCTTTGTTGTAACTTCAGATCCACACTTGTTGAGTATTTTTGCTTTTTTCTTACATATTTCTTAAAGTGGGCCCTCAATAAACTATCTTCCAATTAGGTAGTTTATTTTTTACACTTAAATGTACTCTTTACTTGCTGAATTAAGTGCACATGATTTAGAAGTTGCTGAAACATTGATCGGAGTTATAAGATTTTTATTGATCTTTTTAGCAGCAAGAGCATTAGCAGAAGTATTAGTAAGACTAAGTTTGCCAACGATCGTAGGTGAGCTTCTTGCAGGGGTTGTAATAGGAGCATCAGGATTCCATTTATTGATACCGCCCTCAGCTGGAACTGAACTAAATGAGGGACTTGTAAATGTTATTAGTTCATTAGCGTCAATCCCCCCAGAAGCAGTACCTGATGTTTATTTCGAGAGCTTTCCCTCCCTCCAGGCAGTAGCAACACTTGGTTTATATGCACTTTTATTTTTAACAGGCTTAGAAAGTGAGTTAGAGGAATTGGTAGCTGTCGGTGCTCAGGCTTTTACTGTTGCTATGGCTGGCGTAATTTTACCTTTTGCGTTTGGAACTCTTGGATTAATGTTTATTTTCCAAGTAGATCTAATTCCTGCAGTTTTTGCTGGAGCATCTATGACAGCCACAAGTATAGGAATTACTGCAAGTGTTTTCGGTGAATTAGGATATTTGAAAACTAGAGAAGGACAGATTGTTATTGGTGCAGCAGTGTTAGACGATATTTTGGGAATTGTTATTCTGGCGGTTGTAGTCGCCCTTGCTGCCGGAGGTACTTTAGAAATTGCTCCTATTGTTAAATTAGTTGCAGCAGCTGTAGTATTTGTTATTGCTGCTATTGCATTAAGTAGAACAGCTGCTCCAGGTTTTGATTGGTTATTAGATAGATTAAAGGCTCCTGGAGCCGTGGTGGTAGCTTCTTTTGTGATACTTGTATTGTGTTGTTTCGTGGCAACAGCCATTGGATTGGAAGCAGCTTTAGGGGCTTTTGCTGCTGGATTGATTCTTAGTAGTTCTAAAAATAATCATGCAATACAACAATCCGTTTTACCTTTAGTTTCCTTATTCGCAACTATTTTCTTTGTATTAGTTGGAGCTGGAATGGATTTATCAGTTATTAATCCACTTGATCCAACAAGCAGATCAGCTCTTGTAGTTGCAGGATTTTTATTAGTTGTTGCGATTATTGGAAAAATTGCAGCCGGATGGGTATTTTCAAGTGATAAACCTACAAATAGATTAGTTGTAGGCTTGGGTATGATGCCTAGAGGAGAGGTTGGTTTAATTTTTCTTGGGCTAGGAACAAGCGCTAAGTTATTAACTCCTTCTCTTGAAGCAGCTATTTTATTAATGGTTATAGGAACTACATTTCTTGCACCTGTACTCTTAAGAATTGTTTTAAAAGATAAGCCCCCAAATGATGGCAATAAAATTTCAGATGATGTTGCAGCTGATCCTGTGGGTCTTCTTTAGTAAATAAGTTTATTAGAATCGATAAAGATAGAATTTTCAATGAATGGAAAAGTCAGCTTTGATAGATAGTGGTGAAATTTATAACTGGAATTTTTTAAATTACCCAATTCATACTGTTTCTGCTAAGCCCGAGCAAACATCAAAAGAATGTGCAATTTTATTAATTCATGGTTTCGGTGCTTCTACGGATCATTGGAGATTTAATATCCCTGTTTTGAGTACAAAATACGAAGTTCATGCTATGGATTTACTCGGTTTTGGAAAAAGTCCTAAGCCACAAGATGTCGAATACTCAGGATCTTTATGGAAAGATCAGGTAGTCGCTTATGTAAAAGAGAAAATAAAAAAACCTACAATTGTTGTTGGAAATTCATTAGGTGGTTATGCCGCATTAGCAGCTGGTGCAGAATTAAATGAGCTTAACGCAGGAGTGATCTTACTTAATGCTGCTGGATATTTTAGTCAAGAAAAAACTATCAAAAAGAATATGTTGCAAACTTCAATTGAAACAGTTGCCGGCATATTTCTGAAAAATATTGTTCTTCAACGTTTAATTTTTGAGAATATGAGAAATCCAAAAAATATTAAAAAAACTTTGAATCAAGTTTATGTTAATAAAAAAAATGTTGATGATTTTTTAGTTGAGTCAATAAGGAAGCCTTCTCTAGATTTCGGAGCTTTTAATGTTTTTAGAAGTGTATTTAACCCGTCAGGTCCTCAGGGATTGCCGTTGGATAAGCTATTCGCAAAACTAAATGCACCACTATTACTTCTTTGGGGAGGGAAAGATCCATGGATGAACACTCCAAAAAAAAGAAATCTATATAAAAAATTTACACCAAAGAATACAAAAGAAATTATTCTTGATGCAGGACATTGCCCTCATGATGAGATACCTGAATTAGTTAATCAGCATATTTTGGATTGGGTTGATTCTCTTTAAGTAATAATCGTGAAACTTGAATTATCTAATAAGGACCAAGGAATTTTTGTCTTTCAATTAGATAAAAATAATTACATTAAATTTTGTCCTGAAAGAGGAGGCGTTATTACAAATTGGGTTTCGGATGGTAATGAAATACTTTATTTCGATGAAACAAGATTTATGGACAAGACAAAAAGTATTAGGGGAGGCATTCCAATCTTGTTCCCAATTTGTGGAAATCTCAATACGTCTAGTTCAGTATTTGGAAATGGTTATTTGCAATTACCACAACATGGTTTCGCTAGGGATTTGCAATGGCAATACTTTTTCAATGAAAATGAAAAATTTTTATGCTTATCCTTAAATGCATCTAAAAAAACCAAAAAATATTATCCTTTCGATTTCAAACTAAAAATAGAAGTTACCCTAAAAATTAACTTTTTAGAATTTGAAATTATGATCTATAACAAAACAAATTTTGCTATGCCTATAAATTTTGGTTTGCATCCTTATTTCAATGTTTCAGATTTTAAAAATTTAGAGTTTGTTGATAATCCACTTAATTGTCAGGATCAAGCAAGAAACACTATAAGTAATACTTTGGATGAATTAAACAAAATTAATTCAGGAGTTGATCTACTTATGTATACTTCCGGTAGAAGCTCTTTTCGAGATAAGATTTTTAAAAGAGAGGTAACTTTAAATCATCCATATCCTTTTGATCTAGGCGTAATTTGGAGTGATCCTCCAAGAAGAATGATATGTCTCGAACCTTGGACTAGTCCCCGAAATTCTTTTGTTGATGGATTTAGAAACATTATGATTCCTTCAAATGATAGTAAAAGGTTAAATGCCTCAATACAAATAAAATCTCTTAAGTAATTTTGCAATACTTATGAAATTTGTCGTTATAGATGATGATCCCACAGGTTCCCAAACTGTTCACGATTGCTTATTACTACTTAAGTGGGACTGCTCAACATTGGTCAAAGGTTTTGAATCTAAATCTAATTTATTTTTTATTTTGGCTAACACAAGGTCATTATCGGAAAATGATGCGAAATTAACAATAGAGGAAATTTGCAAAAATCTTAAGAATGTAATTACTTCTCAAGCCTATGAAGAAGAAATTATTTTTATAAGTAGAGGAGACTCTACTCTTAGAGGACATAACTTTTTAGAGCCAATTGCTATAAATAGTTGCTTAGGACCTTTTGATGCTACTTTTCATATTCCAGCTTTCATAGAGGGTAAAAGATTAACAATTAATGGATCTCATTTTGTTGATAAAACTCCTATCAGTCAAACAATTTTTGCAACAGATGAAATTTTTGGATATGAGACAAGTAATGTCAA
>CACKJM010000014.1 GCA_902600475.1 uncultured Prochlorococcus sp. | reverse complement strand
TAACCGGGATATTTTGAAGATTAGGATTGCTACTACTTAGTCTCCCAGTCGCTGTAGCAGCTTGATTAAAGTTTGTATGAACTCTTCCTGTCTTTTCGTTAATAAGATTTGGAAGAGCATCAATGTAGGTGCTAAGTAATTTGCTAAGAGTTCTATGTTTTATTAAATGTTGGATTATTTCATGTTCGTCGACTAATCTTTCTAGAACTACTGCATCTGTACTCCATCCTGTTTTTGTTTTCCGTGATTTTTTCTTATCCAAATTTAATTTTTCAAATAAGATCTCACCAAGTTGTTTTGGTGAAGATAGATTGAAATTCTCCTCTGCTAACTCATAAACTTTACTTTCAATATCTTCTAAGGTACTTTTTAATTCTTTTGAGAGTTTATCCAAATAAGGAATGTCGATGGTTATGCCATTCATTTCCATTTGGGACAATACCTGCTCTAAAGGTAGCTCGATTTCTTCGAACAATTTGATTAATTCATCTTTTTCCTTTGAAAAACTTTCTTTAAAAATTTTGACAATCTTAAAAGTTAGAAAAACATCATAACCGCAGTAAATACTTGCTTCATCAATATCAACAAATGAAAAGTCTTTATTTTTTCCAACAGTCTCCTTAAATGAGGGGGGCTTAAATCCAAATAATCTAAAACTAATTTCACTCAATCCATGTTTCTCCTGATTATTAAGAAGGTAGTCTGCTAACAAGGTGTCAAAGGTTACGCCTTTAAGATCAAGTCCATGATTAAAAAATATTTGCCTATCAAATTTAGAATTTTGGAGTGCTTTTTCTTTGTTTGGATCTTCTATCCAATTTCTTAGCTTTGAGAAAACATCTTCAATTGATAATTGATTGGAATTCTCTTTTTTTGTTTGATGACCAAGAGGTATATAAAATAAATCATCATTTTCTTCTCCAAGACATAACCCTATCCCAACAAGTTCTGCATCGATTGGATTCAAACTATTGGTCTCTGTATCTAAAGAAACTATTTGATTGGTCCTATCTAATCTTTGGATTAATTTATCAAGTAATTCGAAATCATTTACAACAGTTACGTTGATTTTAGGTATTTTATTTTCACTATTTTCTAATTCACTTTTACTAGAGACCTTTGGATCTTTCTCCTCCTCTTTAGCTACATTATTTTTGTCAAAACCACCTTTGCTAAAAGTTGAATTGAAAATATCAATTTGCCGTAGTAGTGTTGATAATTCAAGTTTTTGCAGTGACTCTGAAAGTAGTTCTTGATTTATATTTTTTAATTCATAACCGTTACTTAAAATTAAAGGCACCTCAGTATTTATTTTTGCTAAATCTCTGGAAAGAAAAGCATTATGTTTATCGTTTCTGAGCTTATCTATAACTGAACCTTTGATAAATCCTTTATATTTCTTATCGTTGTTATGCTGAATCTTGTCCAAAGCCTGATAGATTCCATCAAGAGTATCGTTCTCTTTTAGTAGATTAATTGCAGTTTTTGGACCTACTCCTTTAATACCTGGAATATTATCAGAACTATCACCAGTTAGGGCTTTAAGATCAACTACTCTTTCTGGCGCAACACCTAATTTTTCTTTTACGCCATTTTCATTCATAAGAGTTGGATTACCACTTTTTGCATATGGACCACCACCCATATAAAGTACATAAATATCTTTTTGATCATCTACTAATTGAAATAAGTCCCTATCTCCAGAAAGAATATTCACGCACCATCCTTTAGAAGAAGCATCATTTGCAATTGTGCCTAGGAGATCATCTGCTTCGTATCCTGGAGATTTAAAAATTGGTAAATTAAGGCTTTCTTCTAAAATGATTTCTAGTTGTTCAATATCCTGAAAAAAAACATCTGGTGCTACATCTCTATTGGCCTTGTAATTTGGATCTAATTCATGTCTGAAAGTTGGTTTTTCGGTATCAAACGTAATACAAACTCCCTCAGGACTAATATTTTTGCAATTATCCAGAAGACTTTTTAGAAATCCATAAGTGACACTTGTTGGAAATCCCTCTTTGGTAGTTAAACCTCCATCAATCCCTTTGCTAAATGCATAGAAGCTTCTAAAAGCAAGTGAGTGGCCATCGACTAAAAGTAAAATTGGTTTTTTAGAGTTTTCAGATTTTAAACTCATTTTCTCTTCTTAGCCCAAGGTGGAATATCAATAAAGATTTGCTCTCCAGGTTCTAATCCATCAATTACTGAAGTTTTATTTCCACTACTAATACCAATTTCGATTTTTTCAAATTTGGGAGAATTGTTTTTATCAACTTTCAAAATTCCTTTTTCACCTTTTTCAGTGACAATGGAAACTGTAGGTACTAAGATTTTTTCTTCATTACCTTCGACTCTAAATTCAAGATCTGCAGTCATTCCAATTTTAATTTCTTCAGAAATATCTTTAAAATTTAAAGTTACTTCGAATGAGGTTACATTATTATCTTTTACAGCTCTTGTAGCTATTTTTTTAACTATGGCACTATATTTTTTTGAGGGATAAGCCTCAATTCTTACTGAGGCTTCTTGACCTATTTTTATTCTGCCAATGTCACTCTCAGGAACTTTAGCAACAATTTCTAGGCCCTCTGATAGTTCAAAAATAAAGTTTTTGGTTTTAGGGTCTGAACTTAAGTTTGTACTTGGCGTGACATAAGATCCTATCTCAGCATATTTTGCAGTTATCTTTCCTCCATAAGGAGCTTTAATTAGATAGAAACTTTTTTCAGCTTTTGCATCATTAAGTTTAGCGCTACTAATGTTGTAGTTATTTTTATAACTTTCATAGTCTTCTTTACTTACTGCACCCTCTTGATATAAATATTCCCTTCTTAAAAATTCAGATTTTTGTTTCTCTACATTTAATTCAAGTTCTTCAATTTTATAGATAAAGTCTTCATCATCAAGAGAAGCTAAAACCTGATCTTTTTTTACAAGATCGCCTTCATCTACTTTGATTTCTTTTATTACGCCTTGCTTCCGAGGCCCAATATTGCTAGTCCTTTTTGCTTTTACTTCACCACTAGTATTAATTGAATCTGAGAGGATTCCTTTTTCAACTTGAACTACAAAATCAGAAATGTCTTTTGATTTATTTTTCTTGAAGGAATTGGTTATGAAAACGAAAAATATAGTTAAAGAAAGTAATATAATTCCACTTCTTAGATTTATATTTTTTTTTATTAAATCAAACATTTCTTTTTAAAAGCACGAGTAGAGAATATTTAGGAACTAAATAAATAATCAAGTCGATTATAATTAACTTATCCAAGATTGGTTAAGTAAATACTATATTACTAGAAGATGTTTTCTGAATAATTTTTCCATAAATTTTTTCAAATGTTAAAAGCCGGTATTATTGGATTACCAAATGTTGGAAAATCAACTTTATTTAATGCACTTGTAGAAAATGCAAAGGCCCAAGCGGCTAATTTCCCCTTTTGTACTATAGAACCTAATAAAGGCATAGTTTCAGTCCCAGATCAAAGGTTGCAAGAGTTAGGTAATTTAAGTTCTAGCCAAAATATTATCCCAACAAAAATTGAATTTGTAGATATCGCGGGACTAGTAAAAGGAGCTAGTAAAGGCGAAGGTTTGGGAAATAAATTTTTATCAAATATTAGGGAGGTTGATGCAATAGTTCATGTAGTAAGGTGCTTTGAAGATAGTGATGTAATTCATGTTTCTGGAAAGGTAGATCCCCTGGATGACATTGAGATAATTAATCTGGAATTGAATTTAGCTGATTTATCTCAACTCCAAAAAAGAAGAGAAAGAATTAAAAAACAGGTTAGAACTAGTAAAGAGGCAGCTAAAGAAGATACCCTACTAGAAAAAATTGAAGAAGAGCTAGAGAAAGGTCTTTCAGTTAGATCAATATCTTTGAATGAAGAAGAAAATTTAATAATTAAGCAATTAGGTTTCCTTACTGCTAAACCAATTATTTACGCAACTAATTTGAATGAAAATGATTTAGCTGAAGGTAATGATTTCTCATCAAAAGTTCAGAGTTTTGCAAGTAATGAAAATACAGAATGTATAAAAATATCAGCGCAAGTAGAATCTGAATTAATAGAGTTAGAACCAGAAGATAAAAAAGATTACCTTATTGGCTTAGGAGTAGAAGAAGGGGGATTAAGTTCTTTAATTAGATCAACATATAAATTATTGGGATTAAAAACTTATTTCACTACTGGAGAAAAGGAGACAAAAGCATGGACCATAAAAGATGGGATGACTGCGCCACAGGCAGCAGGAGTAATTCATACTGATTTTGAAAAAGGATTTATAAGAGCTCAGACTATTTCATATCAAAATTTAATTGATTCAGGTTCAATTGCCAATGCAAAAACTAAAGGTCTTTTAAGAAGTGAAGGTAAGGAATATATTGTTAACGAAGGTGATGTAATGGAGTTCTTATTTAATGTTTAGTAAGTCTCTTAAGGCTTACTATTTTGCTTTTTGAATTTAAATTCAAAAAATGAAATTAATAAAATTAAGATACATCCTAAGCAACTTCCTATTAACCCAAAAATAATGGTTGTAAAGCCATCATCGTAGCCATATTGTAATTGTGGTAAGTGAGGGGGTATTGGCATTATTTTTCAACAGAATTTTCAATATCTTCCAGTAAATGTTTAGTTGATCTACTAAAACCATTAGTTTTTAAATAGTTTTGAGCCTCTCTAAATTTTTCAGCTACTCTTTTTGCATAAGGCGTATTCATAGAATTTTGAGTCATGTTGAAAATGCGACTCACTTTATAATCTGATTTAGGTAAACCCTTGATAAGTATTCAAAAATACAAGAATATAAAATTAGGATTTTTTACTTACTAAGAAATTTTTTGTGAAAAGTTCTTGATTATCCAAAATAAAGTTTTTTCAAATTAGAAAAAATTGACAATGACAAATATATTATTAATTCTTTTTTTTCTGCTTTTATTTTTATTATTTTTTTATTCAAAACGAATTAAAAGGCTATCCAAAAAGATAAAATCTAGTCCAACTCATGTTCCTTTCATAAAAGAACAAGAATTTAATCCTGACATAAGTACTGATAATTGGGATTTACACAAACTTAGACTAGATAAATTTAAAAGGTCACAATATAAGGGATTAACTTTCTTTGTAAGTTCAGAAAATAGAATTTACTATCTTTCTGAAAAAGGGGATAAAATTTATTGCTAACAGGTGAAATTAATTTTATAAATAAGAAAAGCCGATAGAGATTAATAATATTAATGAAGTATTTATTTTTATTATCAGAAAAGTTCTACAGGCTTATTCAATGGGAGTGGAATACTTTAAAAAATCTAAGAAGAACAAAAAGAAAGAATTTTTTTCTAAGAGGATCATTTGCGTTATTTAGTTTATTCTCTATTCTTTTTTTAATATTTTCTCCTCCTATAGCTTTTGGATTGTTATTTGGAGAGGGATTGAAATTTAGTACTTTTTTTATTTGGATATGGATTTTAAATTTGAAGTTTTTTTGAAAATGTATAATTTATTTCCCGAGATTATTTAAAATTAATAATATAAAAAATTTATTTTATGCCAAAAATATTCAAACAAAATAAGTTCGCTTTGTTGGGAGCAAATATATTAATAATTTTACTTTGGGTAACTATATCTTCCTTTTTGATGAATTTATTTGAAAGTGAAAATGCCCCATTTTATATGTATAAAATTTCTTTTTTAATCAGGTTCCTTCCTCCTATT
Source organism: uncultured Prochlorococcus sp. (assembly GCA_902600475.1). Classification (GTDB taxonomy): domain Bacteria; phylum Cyanobacteriota; class Cyanobacteriia; order PCC-6307; family Cyanobiaceae; genus Prochlorococcus_A. The sequence goes on along the minus strand of CACKJM010000014.1, from coordinate 22,692 downwards.
TGGGTTACATGGTTCCTTTGGATAAAAAGAGGTGGTTTAAAAAGATAAATTACAAAAGCATTTTTACGGATTTACTATAAAAACAAATCAGTTAAGATCTGAAAGCTTACTTGAAATTTTCATGTAAGAATTAGGTAATTGAGAGATTGTTTTTAGCTAAGAAACAATCTCTTTTTTTTACAAATATTTTTTCTCATAAAAAAGTGTTTGTCAGTATCCCTATTGACAAACACTCATGACGATCATTTTTAAAAATTAAACAGGCAATCTATTATCAATTTCCACTACTCCAGAATCCATAAGACGGCCGATTTTAATAACTAAAGCCATATCTAACCTTGAAAATTCAGATTGATGGTTAGTTATCCAATCAAGTTCAGAAAGAGTTATAACTCCCAAAGTATTTACTTTAAGAAAAAGTAAGCCTAAATTCATTTTAAAAAATTCCTGGGATTATCCAGCCGAATAAGCCATAATTTACAACTAATGCAAATAAGCCCATCATTGCCATTCTTCCATTAGTTCTCTCGGCGTTTTGCCAATAAGTTGGTTTTGAATTTTCCATTTTTCTGATTTGTAGGAATGTTAAATAGTAGGTTTTTAAACGAAACCAGGAATAATTTGACCTGTTGTTAAATATGCTCCAACAGCAGCAATTAATCCAAGCATTGCGAATCTGCCGTTAAGAGTTTCAGCAACAACTTTTTCTTTTTCGATTGTTTTGACTTTTGTGTTTGTGTTTTTCATTTGATTAGAAGATGAATAGTTTAAATTTTCATTTTGGAATTGCTTGGTTAAATAAGCAACGAGGATGGCTGTAAAGAATACAATTACTGCTAAGAAACCTGAAAGTGGACTCATTAAAAAATGCCAGGAATAATTTGTCCGGTTGAAACGTAAGCACCTACTAACGCAACAAGGCCAATCATCGCCCAACGACCGTTAACTTTTTCTGCATTTTGTGGGTAGCTGTCGTAAGAAACAGACTCATCTATGTAAGGACGTGTCTCAGTAGGAAACATGTTCTGTCTGCCGCCTGATTCAGTAGTAACGTTTGAGTTAGCCATTGAAGTTGTGTAATTGTTAATTAATGTAACACTACTATTAACAAATGTAAAGTATTAAGCCGAAATTAAGTTATATTCAAGATATTTATTACAGTATTGTAGCATAAACGTTACATAATTTTGTTAAATAGTTGTTTTTTGGCTTGCTACTCTTTACAGATTGGCTCAAAAACTATTGAGAGTTCAATTTGTTTTTTAATTATTAATTTTTAAATCTTTAGAAAGATATCAATTTGGTAGAAAAAACTACATCATTCTGAAATTTGAATAATTAGTTTTTAGATATAAACTATTTCACTTTATTATGGAATTCGCAAAAAAAATCATGACCGAAAAAGCTGAAAAGCTTAATGGTAAAGCCGCAATGCTTGGAATGTTTGCTCTTGTAGGAGCTTATTATTTTACTGGTCAAATTCTTCCAGGAATTTTCTAGTAAAAATCCTTTTTAAAATTTTTTCAGGGCTTTATCAAGCCCTTTTTTAATGGATGATTAATTATTCCCTTTTTAATTATCTAATAATTCAAATAATCTACTTATTAGAAGCTTTCTTTTGAAAAAAGTTTTATCAATATATTTTTTATTCTCTTCTTTTAAAATTTCCTGACCATTTGATCCTAATCCCTCAAGGACAAACTCTTTATCTTCTTTAATCCAGTTATTTATCATTCTCCCCGTCGTCTCTATATGGAATTGTAATCCGTAAGCAAATTTACCAATCCTAAAAAACTGTTCCTTACAACGCGCACTACTAGCAATGAGTACTGCTTTATCAGGTAATAAAATCCTATCTCCATGCCAATGCAGTACATGAAAAGGTTCTTCAAACAGTGCTTTAAAGTCTTTATTTGATTTATTAATAAAAATTTGAGACCATCCAATTTCTGGCAATGCTTTTGGAGGTGATCCATATTTAAGAATTTCTACATCTCCTCCAGCAGCACTCGCAAGCAACTGAGCACCTAAACAAACACCGATTATAGGTCTCTCATTTTCTAATTCTTTTTTTATAAAATCTCTTTCTAACTTAAGCCATGGATATCTGTCACTTCCAATATCTTTAACTCCCATTGGTCCACCCATAATTAAAATTAAGTCACCATTTTTTGTTTGTGGTAGAGCATTTTTATTATCTAAACGAATTATTTCAATTTTTAAATTTCTTTCTTTAGCAAATTGTTCAAAAAGACCTGGCCCCTCTATTTCTAAATGCTGCAAAACTAATAGGCGTCTTATTCCCTTCATTCACTTTCCATTATTTCAGCTGATTCAGAACAGACATTAACGCTAAACCACTTCATTGCCGACCAAGTATCTTCTTGGTAAGTACCTGCTGCAATACTTACAAAACAATCATTTTCATACCAACTTCGATAAATGGGAGTTAATCCCGTTCCTTTTAATCTATTTTCTAAGCCTTTTCCATATTTTTTAATAACAAGATTTATAGCTTCATTCTCAATTTCTCTTTGCTTTTCATCAGCAAAACCTCCTAGTGGAGTAAAAAAAAGAATTGATGCAATAAGTAAACGTATCATTGAGTCTTTAGTTTATATGTAGCTGATTTCATATCGATTAATTAATTTTTTAAAATCATCTACTCTCTTTTGTCCATTTTTTAATGGTCTTGAGGAGTCAAGAACCGCTGCACAACATAATTGCCAGCAAGATTTTTCATCTAGTCCCAATTTCTTGCATATATTTTTTGGAGCTTTGATAACTGTATTTATTTCTGCAATATGTTGAGTGGTTTCCCATAATTCTCCTTCAAGAAAATCAATTTCAATACTTGATAATAATTCTGTAGCAACGTAATCCTTTATTAGCTCAGTTAATTCCACGATATTTTATTAAAGCAGATAAGTTAAATAATCTCTTAGTATTTTTATAGCAGGATAAAAAAAAAGGAACTAGTTTCTACCTCATCTTGAATATCCTGTAGATTTTAAGAGACTACATCATTTCGTATTGATCAAGTTTGGTTTTTAATTTTGTGGCTTGTTTAATCAATGACAAAGCTTCTTTTCTGCCTGTTGAATTATTAGCCTGGACTATAAGATCGGCGTATTTCTTTGCGATTTTTTTTTCCATAATTAAAGATATATAAATACCGTTTTTGAATCTTGAAACTAGCGAGTCACAACTAGAAGTAGATAAGGGGTCAACGGTTAAAACCTCAGAGTCAACAAATTGGAACGGGTTAACTCGTGTTTTTAATTTATAATCAATTAATAAAAAAGCTGTTGGTATCTACGATTACATTGTTTTCAAACCCTGATTTAATTTATAGTTATCCATGAATTGGATTGAAAATTTTCAGACCATCTTTCTCCGCCTTTTGCTTTTCAATCTTATTTAATTTTTTATTATTTAAATAATATTGCATATTAATTTTTATTCTTTAATTCTTAGGAGATTTTAGACAATTTAATGTTTCCTCATATACAAATGTCAATAAATATTGATTATTTATTTTTGACACCGAATTCCATCTTTTAGGAAACTCTTAAGCTCATAGAAATAAAGGCTTTTTTTTGGGCTGGATCACTTATCCGTAATTATAAGATACTTCTGTCCATCCTTTTTGGTGAAGTTCGTGCCACTTTTCCCAAGCTGAATCTATGTTGAGTTTTTCAGAGGATTTGTACCCTCCAGGTTCTCCAAGGTGATTTGTGTAGAAAAGATGAGTATGAATTTTTAAATTAGGTTTAGGAGAATTTTTGCATTCTTCGAAAAAGATAATTCTGCTGCCTTCGGGATTTAGTAGGCATCCGTTAGGTTTGCTAGTGCTACAACCAAATGAGTACTTAGGATCCATACTTTACCTTTAATCGACCGGTTGATTATTGATACGTTTGTACTATAAATTATATCCTCCTTGTTTTGCTGTCAATCCTTTTAAGGTTAAGTACTTATTTACTAATAATTATTTTGTTTTTTAATAAATAAGATAATTTCTTAAAGCTTATGAATTACAGAGAAGATCTAGAAATCAAACTACAAAAAGTAACACTTGCAATGCAGGAAGTTGTAGATGATATCCATAAAACTGATCCTGAGAAGCAAAGAATAATTTCCAAACTTATTGAATTTAAAGAAGCAATCATTTCAAAGGGAATTGAACTTAACATTGAATTAGAGGCAGCCTAGAAATATTTAATATTTCATGAATGTTTAATAACTTTTAGAATAATGTTATTAACAAAGAAGCGTTATTTGTCAAATGCAGCCTGGTACTTTTGAATTATTGATCCTAGTATTTATCTTTTTAGGTCTTCAAGCCTGGTGGATTATCCCAATAGTTATTAAGAATAATAAATTAAATAATAGAGGTAAGGATTTAAGAGAGGAAATTAAGCAATTAGAAAAGTTATACAAAAAATAAATTAGTTTATTATTTTTGCAAACTACCTATATATTAGTGAAACTCAAATATCTAATGAAATTAAAAAAATTTATTCCAGTTTGCTTCCTTTTTATTGGGACTTTAGCTTTACCACATGCTTCTCTTGCAGAAGAAAAGATTGAAGTTATACCTATTATTCAAAGTTCAAAAAGACTAAGTGGTAAAAATTTTAATTATCTCGAGGGTAAGCCTGAATTAAGACTCTTAAAAGTAAAAATTCCAGTTGGCTTGAAAACTCCAATTCATACTCATCCTTCCCCAATGTTGATTCATGTCACCAGAGGAAGATTAAAGCACGTGAGGGGTGAAGAAATTAATTTCTTTAAAGCAGGTGATGCATTTATAGAGAGTAATAATGGGGGCCCCCACTATGTGAAAAATGTTGGGAAGAAGCCGGCCATACTTCATGTGGGAGTTGTATCAGTAGTGGGAATGCCTACGGCCATAAATAAATAAGATTTTTCTCAAAGTTGTTCTATCAGTATGAGGATTGAACTTTTATGATGAACAGCTGTAGTGAGATACTCCTCCATAGTTAAAAAACTGGCTTGGCTTTAGTTGATTATATTTTTGATCTATTTCTAAGGGTTGTTCTATATATGGATTGCTAAAGACATCCTGTAATTCTTTGATTTTTTTGTAATTTCCTTTTTCAGCTTCTTCATATGCGGGAACGACCATCCATTCGCGCCAAGTATAGACTGGATTAAGGGATTTCATTGATGCTGATTTTGCTTTAATATTTCCCTCTTTCTTCAAGATTGATTGCCAGTTTTTAAGCCATACTTCCCATTTATTATTGAGCTCATCATTAATTGGAAAATAGAAACTGTCTTTTAAAGAATCTAAGTTATCAGGTATTTCAGAGAGTTTGCGGAACAAAATTGTATAGTCTGCTTTTGAAATGACCATGAGATTAAAAAATTCATTTATTAGACTTTCGTTGTAATGTTCTAAACCAAGCTTGTTTGCCCACATTTTCTTCAATTCTTTGTTCATCAATTCTGAAAAATCCTTTTCGATTTGATCTAACTTTTCTTGATCTTGTTTGTTTTCTGAAAGTAACGGACTAAGAGAGGAACAGAATGTTTTAAAGTTGATTGCCGCAGCAGAAGGTTGGTTGAAAAATGAGAAATGTTCACCTCCACCTGTCCATGGTTGAAATCTTGGATCAAATAATTCACAGAATCCAAAGGGGCCATAATCCAAGGTATAACCACCAGCAGCACAATTATCACTATTGAAGTTACCCTGGCAATAACCAACTCGCATCCAGTTGGCTATTAGTGATATAAGTCTTGATCTGTATAAAGAAGCCAGTTTTATTATCTTACTTTCAATTGAAATCTCATATTCAATTTCATCTTTATAATTTCTATCAATAAGATGTTGGACTATCATCTTTAGTTCATTAAGTGCCTCATCGTGTGCATTATTACGAACTCGTCTTGCAAAAAGTTCAATCTGGCCTACACGTAAAAAAGATGGAGCGACTCTCGTAGTAATTGCCGCTAGATTATCAATCATGATGTCAGGCTCAAAATACCTGGACCCTTTGGAATACCATGGTCTTCTAACTATTTCTGAACGTGAGACATAAAGTGTTAAAGATCTTGAGGTAGGGACTCCCAAGGCATCCATTAATTCCTGTGCGAGAAATTCTCGAACGCTAGATCTCAAGACAGCTCTACCATCTGCTCCTCGACAATAGGGAGTTGGACCTCCTCCTTTAAGTTGCATTTCCATTCTTTTCCCATTGAATAAACCTTCAAAAACAGAAATTGCTCTGCCATCGCCATAACCATTGCCAGTTCCAAAAGGACATTGTTGGGTATATTCAGTCCCGTAAATTGATAATGCATAACCGGTTGCCCAACCAACAGGACTCATTGGATAATTAGCAACAGAAATATCCCCTGAGAAAAAACGACAAAAATTTTGGTCTTTAGTAAGATCTGAGCTAAGATTTAGTTCTTTAAAAAGTTTGTTGCTATGGGAAATATATTCTGGTTCTGGAATAGCGGTTGGAACAACTGGTACGTAATGACCTGAATATACTGAACGCGGCTTATGATCATTTCCATCTTTTGTTGATTGAGGATCTGCTTTAAGACAATTCATAAAAGAATAGTCAGATAGTTTAGAAAATTCAGAAAAATTTTCCGTAAGCTTTTCTTTTAATGAATCAGACTTGGTTGACATTAAATTTGTAATCTATTCTTGATTGCGTTGAAATTTCTTTAAATTCAACACCTTGACATATCTTATATATTTTTTTATCTGGGATGGTTTCTGCCGATACTTTTGAGATTAAATAGAAGTTAAAATTTAATATTTGCTTAAAAGGTTCCGCAGTAAAACATTTTCTAACTTACCCAGCCTTTCAGCAAATCAAACACACTAATAAATAGTCCAAAACCAATTATTGGAGGTGCAACCCATCTTGTCATGAATTTTAAATAACGTGTCGTTTTGATTCCAACTTTTGAATCACTAAGTTCTTCATTAAACTTTTTAGGTACTACCCAGCCCATAAAGAAAGTAACCAAGAATCCACCAAAGATAAGTAATACTCCTCCAAAAATCGAATCAATAGTTCCAAGAATGTTTAAGTTCAATGCGGAAGGAATGCCTGCCAAGAATAGGAAAAGAGTTATCAACCAAACCGATTTTTCTCTTTTAAAACCAAATTTATCCATTAAAGAAGATACTGGAACTTCCAATAATGAAACAGAGGAAGTTATCGCTGCAATATAAGCTAGTGCAAAAAATGCGACAGCTACAATTCTTCCAACCGCTCCATATGAACCAAGGCCCGTAGGAATTGATATAAATAGTGCCCCTACTGTTGATTCAGAAATAGCATCACTTAAACCAAATGTTAAAACAATAGGAAAAGTAATAAGACCTGCCATTAGACCCACCAAAGTATCCAATGAAGCAACTCCAACACTTAGTTTTGGAAGATTACTCTTTTTATTTAGATAGGAAGCATAAGTCACCATAACTCCAATTCCTAAACTTAAAGAAAAGAAAGCTTGTGTAAAAGCATTTCTTATAGTTTGAGGGTTCCTCAATTCATCAAAGTCAAACTTAAACAAGAATGTTTTATATCCTTCCCATGCGTCTGAAAGTGAAGTAGCCCATATTGCTAGAGATAGAAGAATAATAAAAAGTATAGGCATAAAGAATCGTGTTACCTTTTCGATTCCTTTTTTTATCCCTGATGAAACTATTATGGCTGTAAGAACGAGACTTAACAGGTGCCCCAATAAAACACTGCTGCCACTACTAATTGAGCCAAAGAAAGTTTCTGCTTCACTTAAATTTTTTGGTAATCCAAAAAATAATGAATGGAACAAGGTATCTGCTGTCCACCCCATTATGACTGAATAATATGATGCTATTCCCAAGGGAGCTATAAAGAAAAGAATTCCTAATGGATACCAATTTTTCCCAGCTAACTTTACTGGTGCAAGCAATGTGCTGGCAGAAGCGTTTCTTCCTAAAGCCATTTCAGCAACAAATACCGGAAGGCACACAATTAAAACGATTAGTATGTATAGAAGTACGAAAGCAGCACCTCCACCTTGAGAGGCTCTGTAGGCAAAACCCCAAAGGTTACCAAGACCTACTGCGCTACCAGCAGCTGCAAGAATGAATCCCAACTTACTAGTCCATTGTTCTCTTGGAGAAATTTTTGAGTCCAAAATTAAAATCTGTTTTTTATAGTTGATTTATAACTCATAAATAAAAATTAGTTAATATATTGCTTAATAAAAACTAATCTTTATTCAATTTTTTTTTTGCAAAAAGATTTAAAATCTAAAAACATCTTATTACTAACTATGACTATTGAAACTACTATTCTAGATTTTCAACTAAGTAATACGTTTGAAGAATATGAATCTCATATGAATGCTGAGGAACAGCAGTCGATGTTTAAAGAAATGGGAGTTAAAACATTTTATATTGGTAAATCATTAGATGAGCCTCAAAGGGCAACTGTAATTTTTCAAGGACCAGAAAATATTTTATATGATATTTTCATGAATCCCGAAACAAAACCTATAGTTGAAGCTTCAGGACATATTTACGAGGGGACAAAAATCACTCGCTGGATTTCTTAAAAAATAATTCTTTTATGAATTACCAACTTTTAATTGAATCATATTGTTCTGGTTCTTCCCTTTCTGAGCAAGAAATAGAACTCTTAAGTCTAGAACTTGAAACTCAAATCATGAACATTAATATATCAACAGAATTTGGGTGTTTTAAATCTGCTCCCTCTCATATTTGCGAAGGTCTTAATTTAAAAAAAAATACTTTTTGGATAATGTGCCTTGCTGAAATATTAGATTTACATAAGCTCCCAAAGTTTGGGAAAACGAAAAGTGTGGAGATTTTTGATTTACTTCTTGAGAAAGGACTTGTTATTGGTTAATTAATTATTTATTTGATTATTAAAAATGAATTTTTTTTCTTTATGCTGATAGGATTGATTTTAGGTCAGCAAAAAAAATGGAAGACTCTGGGCGATTGATATTGGAAAATCTTATTAAGCTAACAAGATCAAGTGAAAATAAATTTAAACTAGGAAATTTTAAAGGCGCTTTAGACGACAAAATTAAAGCTAATGCAATATTGAAATCCAAATCTTGTGATGAAAAAATGATTCAAGAATATAGAAAAGAATTATCTAGTTTGTATTGCTCAAAGTTTGATCTTATATTCGATCATAAACTGAAAATTAATGAAATCAAGATAAATGAAATAGTGAAAATGTTGGAAAGTAAGAGTCAGGAAAAATTAAAAAATCTTGATTATAGAGGTGCAATAAAAGCATTAAGAAGAGCAGAAAAATATATATCAAATTAAAAATGATCCAAACTACCTTAAGTTCTAGGAAGTTTTGCTTATTGTGTTTTTTTAGATCAGTTTTAAGTTGAAATACTTAAGTAATAATTTAAGCAAAAACAAAATAAAAAGAAAATAAAAAGTTTTGATAAAAAGGAATTAGATGTTTTAGATAGGTTTTTGAGGATCTTATGGAGAAAAGAGGTTGAATACAAAATAAATATCTGATAAAAGCATATTTGAAGGAGATATCTTATGAAAGTTAGAATAGGATTAATTTTCTTAACATTATTTAGTTTGTTATTTATTGCAAATTCATTCTTTGGGATAGGGATTTATTAATTTGAAAATAAAAAATGATTAAAGGGTTGATTTTTCTTCAGAATTCGTTTTTCTAGAAATGTATTATTTTTGGTACTAATTATGGTTATGCCTCAATCTACTTTAGAGAGCTTATTATTTTTCTTAATACTATCTCTTGTTGCTACATATATTGTGAATTTAAAGTATTCTTCAAAGTTAAAAATACAAAAGTAGAAAAATATATATTAATCATTTTTTCTTAATTGCTTTTATTTATTTGGATCACTCCAAGTTTCTTGGTATAACCAACTCAAAAAAGTAAGAGTAAGTATATTCCCAAATGCATAAGTTATTCCTAATAGTGGGTCATAAATATTCGCAATAATCGTAGACATTATAATGATAATTAACCCTGAAACAATCAAATCCTGAATAGGCAAATGGTTAAAATTTACAGAATTTATCATTTGATAATTGTTTTAAATAGATTAAATTAATTATAAAACAAACAAGTAGCTTATTTATTTGTAAGGCAATATAAAAGATATGAATAATTTTAAAATTGCAAGAATAATTATAATTTTTTCTTCATTTTCGTATTTGAGTGTTTCATTTTTAAAAAATTATAATTCTCCAGAAAATATAGAAAAAAGATGTATTCTTAAATTTGAAAAAGATTTTAAAAATAATTTGGAAACATCTCATGAAGAATGGAATCGAATTTTAGATTTAGCTGATAACAATTATTTAAAATGTATGGGAATACCTCAGTTTTAATTATGGGAGAAGCAAAGAGAAGAAAAAATTTAGGTATTCCTCCTAGAGAAAAAACTGAAGATATAAAGTTGCCACAACTTGATAAAAAAGCCATACAACAAAAAGTAAGGTCTACATTGTATAAATATCCAATTATCCCTTTTCTTTTTTATGGAGCTGCAATATTGATCCTAATCGGAGGTTTATTTTATGTTTTCAAAACCTTCAATATAACTTAATTAAAAGGATTCTTGATTTTGATATTTATTATTTTTTTGGCGTCATCAATTAAAAAAAAATTTGAAGGAAAATTAATGAGCAATTTTTATTGTGCAAAAATAATCAAAGAAATAATATATGAGAATTATTTACGATTGACAACATCATATGGTGTTGTAATTTTAGATTGAATTACAAGTATTTATGAAAAAAATAAATAAAAAATATGCTGAAATAATGCGTCAAGCTGATAGTGCAGTTGGAAGAAAAGAAGTAGTTAGTTTATTAAAAAAAGCCGCAATTATTATGTCTAAATCAGAGGAGAACTTAGCAGCTTAAATTAAGAGCTATTTTATTAGGATAAATAAAACACAATAAAGAATGATAGATGAGGATGCAGCCATAAAGATAAATGGTAATATCATGCCTGAATTTAACCATCTTAAAAGTCTAATTTTTTTGTTAACTACTCTTGGCATTTCCTCTGAATCTCTTTATTGCAACCTAACAAGTAAATAAATTGTGTAAATGATTAATTAATGTTTTTAAATTAAATTTTCTAAAGAAAAATATTTTAATTTCATACGAATTATTTATTTTGAAAGAAATTTTTAGGTAATTAATACCTTGTATTCTGCAAATTTTTCAAGCAAAATTTAGGAACTATTGATTTCTCAATAATGATTGAAAATTTAAAAGAGAGCCCTGAAGAATTTAAAGATTATGATTCAGAACTGTTACTTAAGATTCTGAATAAGACATCACTGGAGAATGAAAAAGGTGATGATAAAGAACTATTTGTAGATGAAAATTGGAAAATTAATTCAAAAAATATGAGTACTATAATTCCTTCAGATAATTCAAATTTGAAAAAAATATTATTAGATATTTTTCCAAATAAAAAAATAGTGATTCAGGATAATAATGATGGGTCGCAAACAATTTTCTTATCCTAATTTAGGAAATATTAAAACCTTATTTTTAATGTCTATTCAATATTTATTTTTTTGAGAAAAATTTAGTAAAAATTGCTCTCGCGGAATTTCTTTAAAAATGTTATCGTTCACTAACGTTCATCCAAGTTTATATCTCTGGACGCATGAAATGAGAGTAGGGAACGGGATTCTCATTAACTGCAAAAGATCATGAATAACCTTTTACAAATAAGAGAAAAAATCAAAAGAGCCAATAGGCTTTATGAATCCCAACTCTTGGCTACTAAAAGTGGAGAAGTTACTCCATACAGCAGATCCGTCTTTGAAGAAAGAATCAGGAAAACACAAAAGGAAATGAAATTGAAAGACTCAAAAAAATAAATTTTTTTTGAAACTGACCAATTGAGAGGGGTTTGACCCCTCTCTTTTTTTATTTTTATAAAACATCGTAATTTATAGTTTATTTTTTGATTATCGATTATTAAAAACAACATAATTTTGATGTTTTTCTATTGATTTAAATTATATAAATGGCAAATTTAATTCAGTAATTAAGAGGTAAATAAATATGTTTAAAGAAAAAAATAAAAAAATTAAAACCTCACCCAATAAATCAAATTTAGATCAGGTTTTATGGTTTATAGAAAATTATTTGCCCCAAAAGAAAGATCGAGGTGCTCAAAAAATACTGTATATGGATAATCAAGAAGCAGAGACTATTAAGATATTTTCTAAATTAGTCTCTACACGTACTAAAACATTATTACCAACTACAAAAAATACGACAATCTCTTTTACCTTTGGTAATTGGGCCTTGCCTTACCTGAAATTGCTTAAGAAAATTGGAATAGCTAAGTAAGAAATTTGTAATCGGCTAGAAATAGATTTATCCCCAAATAAAAAAAATTAAAGATTAAAAAGTCTCAGAAAGTTCTTTTTGAAAATTAAGGAGGAATATTTACTTTACATAAAAAATACAATTGCTAAGTTGAAATAAGAGATCTATTGATTATGTTTCTAAATTATCTGCCCAGTGAAATGGTTGAAGTTGTTGGTTTAACAATGATTTTTTCATTTCTAGTTGGAACTATATTAATTTTGTTATTTACATCAGATCAGGCAAATACAAAGAATCTATATTTAAAGAAGGCTAAATAAATTTTCATAATTTGATTATCTATAAAGGAGCTCTGTTTTTAATAAAGTTTACTCGCAAGTTTAGAACATAATTTTTAATATTGATATATAAACAAATTTAAGATTATGGGCGAAGCCAAAAGAAGAGAAGAATTAGGATTACCACCTAGACAAAAAAAAATTGAATCAAATAAATCTGATAGATACCTTTTATGGCTTCCAATTACTAAATCAAGAATTAAGAAATACCCTTATATGGGTGTAGCAACAATGGCACTAGGAGCGATAATTTTCTTAGTAAGTGGGGGCGCAAATAGTATTAATTAGTTAGATTTTGGCTTGGCTTAGAATATATCTAAGATTTTTTTTGTAATAGTTTAACGCCAGATATTATTGAGATTATTGAAGCTATACCAAGAAATATCGAGTAAAAAGGTTGCAAATTAATAATGCCAAAATTACCCGTATGCCATTTTATTAACCAAAAAACGTCTACTCCTAATGGTTGCAGAATACTATAAATAGTCCCAGACACGATAGTAATTAGTAAGGGGATTGCTGAAATTGCAGTTATTTTTCTGTGAATTTTTCTTTGATTTGTTTTTAATTTTTCCATCTATTTCCTCAAAAAGATATGTAATTCTTTTTCGTTTTTGCATGGCATCCATTTATCTTGATTCTTATGTATTCCTTCGCAACCAAGTTCTAAAGATCTTTTTTCGGCTTCCTCTTCAGAAAGAAATCTGCCCCTCATATGTGCATGCGAATAACTATTGAAATTTAGAGATAAGGAAAATAAAAAGATAAAAAATTTAAGATTTCTTAGAAAAATATGCATTATTTCAAATAAGTATTTTATTAAGGAGAGATTTTATCAAATATTTTTGTTTTGCCCGTTTTACTAAAAGAAACTACTTTGTATTTCTCATAATCATGCGAGTGCGATTCATGAGAATGTATTTCCATCCCCGGAGAGCCAAGTGGCATGCCAGGAACTGCTATCCCATTGATATTTGGTTTTTCTCTAAAAAGTTTGTTGATTGATTCAATCGGGACATGTCCTTCAATAATATAGTTAGCTATTTGAGCAGAGTGACATGATCTCAGATAATTGGGAATTTGATATTGGTTTTTAATTACTGAAACATCTTCAACTATATTATCAACAACTTCTAATCCATTATCTCTTAAATGATTGATCCATTTTTTGCAACAACCACATGATTCTGATCTGTAAGAAACAACTTTTGGGATATCTATATTTTCTTTAGTTAAAGCAATACTTTTAGTTGGATTAATTATATTTGTAAAAAGAATTCCAGAAAAAATAATATAATTTAAAAATCCACTTTTAATAAATATTTTTTTAAGTGCCATACTAATTAAGACGATTAAATTTAATACTAGAATTAACCATAAATGAAAATTTATTAAATCGCTATTTAATCAAAATTAAGACACTCATAATTGACATTAAAAGATTTTCGATAAAACTAATAATTCCCAAAGGAGTTTTTGCATATCCACCAATACATGCACAATTTAATTTTAATTTATCCAAATAAACAGCCTTAAATACCGAACTCATTCCAGAAATTCCTAAAATTAGGGCAATAAAAATAATTAAAGAGGGTGGAGAAGAATTAAGAAAACTTATTCCAACTAATAATTCGCAAAAAGGATAAATATATATCCAGCCATCAAATTTAGAAGATATTAAATCATATTTCTTATAACTTGTTCCAAAAGCTTTAATATCCATAAGCTTGAGCATCGCTAAAAGACAAATTGATATTCCCATAAAAATTTGGAAACTTTTAAGCAATGAAATGGTTATCAGAAATGAAGTACCAAAGACTGCAATTACGGGGGTAAATGACTTGATCTTCATTTTTAACTTTTGAGGATAGTGTCACAAATACTAGATGGGTTTGCTTGTTTAGCTATTTTTAGTCTTTTGATAAGTTTGTCTCGATCTATTTGATGTTTTAAATATTTAATACATAAATTTTTTTCCTTATATACCTTCGCCATTGGAGTAATCTTTAAAGCAATTGCAAAAGTACCAACAACTAAAAGAATGTTTGTAGCAAGTCGAATATTTGGTCGAAAATTTGATCTCATTCGTATTCTTTATTTTTACCAAAAACTTACCTTAAATATATATCTTTTAGTTCGTCATTGTATCCATTTTCTTTTGCAAATTTCTCTAATTCCATCAACTCTTTCTCTGTCATTAAGCAGATTTGGATATATTGTTTTTCATATCTTCAATTTGGTTGATTAATTCATCTAACCATTCTGTATTATTTTTGGATCTTTTCTGAAAATATGTAATTTTAGGTTGATTTATTTCTAGTGTCTCATAATCTCCACTCATAAATTACCCCTAAATTTATACTCTGCATAATTTATCTAGAGAGATTTGGCACATCAATAGGTTCTATTACTTATTAGACATTTACTATGAGTAAAAGTCGTTTTTTAATAGTATAAATATGAATGAATTTATCTTTATAAAATATGGCAACTAATGAAGAACTAGAAAAAAGAATTGAGACTTTAGAAAAAGAATTACAACATCTAAAAGCTGTTCTGCAATATCAAATGAGAAATAAGAAAAAGTGATTCTTATTGCATAGCAATGACTTTTGGTCAGATAAGCATTTTCTATTGGTTGTTTTAGGTACCTAATGAAAAAGCTAAATATTAAAAATTAGTCCATAATTAACCACTTTTTAGAAAAATAAATTTAGTCATTGATATTTAGAACATATTTGTTTTTATATATATAAAACCACCTGATATGATTAACTCAATAGCTATTACATTGTTATTATTAGGCTCTTTAGTCCTTTACAAAAGATTAAAAAGAAAGAAACGGCAATTTCACGCGCCACCTACAAATCAGCTTCCTAGTTGAAGATTAAATTCCGTCTTCGTCTTCTCCAAAAAGATTGTATTTAATATCCCAAATGAGAACTACTGCAATAGATAAAAGCAATAGTCCAAAAATAACTTGAGGAGGTGGAAATAACATTAATGAAATATAACAATTATCAATATGCTTTGCTTATGAAAATTTTAAAGGGTAATCGATATTGTTTTGTTCTAAATGTTTTATATAACATGCTGAAGTGAAATCTAATCCCTCACTATTGATGCTACAAGAAGTTATACATTTAAAAAAACTTTGCTAAGCATCAGAATCTTTAATATTTGAATAACTGTTTTTTTCATTTTCAATCTTTCATTCTGAAGCTTATCTAGCAATTAATTTTTAATTATGTCAAATTTTAATTAAAGTAACTATTCACTATTTAAAAAAAATATTGAATTTATATGTTTTTTTCCACCCTTCCTCTAATAGTTTTTTATATTCTTTTCTCGCTTCTTCGATAGATTCCACCCGAGAGCCTTTCATAACTGGTTTACTTGATCGCTTAAAAACGCAACCATAAGAGATTAAAATTGCATTAATCATAGAAGAGTTCTTAGAACTATCTTCAAAAGGTTCAAATACTTTTATTCTAGATTTAGCTTTATTGATTAAAGTAAATTTTTCCATAAAAAAAGGGCGTTAGCTTCGCCCCAATCAAAAAGCGGGATAATCCCCATCACCCAGCCTTTTTAAAATTTTAGCACTACATATGGTGTTTGTAAGTATTTAAAATTACCTATTGATGGGGTTGTTTGTTTCTGTTTAATTTGTCATCATAGGAGTCCCCATCACCTAGGCTCGTAAGAGTCTTTTTTTTTGCTATTTTTCCTATTAGGCTTAAACCCCTTTTAATTTAATTAGTGTTTAAAGACTTTTTATTTAATTTTTAAATTCGATAATTAATAATTAAAAAAATAATTTTATTCATGCAAACTTACATCGTTCACTGGCAATTTCCAGATCAAGAAAGTCATATGCAAGGAGCCGAAGCTTTTGCGGGTTTTGTTGAAGGCGGATGCGAAGGTGATGAATTTGAGGGGTTTAAAGTTCTTAATCGAGTAGTAAATCCTGAGGGAGCTAATGGTTGGGCAATTGTTGAATCTTCAAACCATCAGAACATTTGGAAATGGAGTAGTATTTGGGTCGATAATTTTGGCGTAGAAATAGAAGTCACACCAGTTCTAACGGATAAAGAATTTCTTTCCGTTCATAAAGAAATTTCTGCTGCCTCTAACTAATAGTTTATCTTTTGTGTGTTTGACTGCTGATTTAATATAAAAGGGTAGTACATATTTTTATGGGATAATTTTCTTCTGAAGAAATTGAAAGTCAATACAATTTAATAAAAATGCTTTTAGCTGAACCTGAAAAGTATAGAGATGCCATTAATGCAATAAAAAAGATATTGCATATAGGCCCATAGAGCTTAAAAAAACTTGAGGAAGAAAAAATTATCTTATGAATTAATCGCAAATCACGTTAATCATAATTGTTAATTTTTAAAAATTAGTAAATAGCCATTCTCGTAAACTAACCGAGAGAGTCTAAATCTCTACGATGGTGAACTGTATTTGCGTAATTTTGTGGAACTTTTTGTTCTCTCATTAAATCTGCAATTGTTGGATAATCTTTTGGATTATCAAGATCTCTTGCATTTTTATCTTGAATTGAGAATGGTGATCTTTTTAAATTCATAATTAATTTCCTCAAAATTTTTGTTGGATTCTGATTACAGACCCTGGATTGTCATGTACGTAAGTGTTGAATTCTTTCGCAAGCATCAGGCAATCGTATGCATCACGCGCGTAGAAGCCAACTTCATGTGTCTTGTTTGTTGAATCTTTGTAACTCAACACATATTTATTACAAGATTTTATTGGTGTTGAAGGCATTTAATTTATCTTTGTTACCACTAAGTTCTAACTAGGCATGTTTATAAATCGACTAATAAAAATGTACGGTTTAAGGCACAAACATATACGGATAGAGGACCAACAACCTAATTTAAAAAGGAATATAATAACTAGGTATATTTGAAAAAGAAAGTCAATATTTTTCGTTACTCCCATAAAATTATCTTTAGTGGTAGCCTATTTTTTTGAAAACAACTTTTTGTAGATAATCTTTTTATAAACAAATCAACTATCTTGCTAAATAAGTTTGTTCGAGATTATATATATATTTTTCTCCATCATCATCACCATCGTCATCATCATGGAAGGAAGAGATTAATACATAAACTCCTCCAAGTCCTAATAACATAGATAAATAAAGAATAGGATCTGTCATAGTTTAAGTTTGAAACATTAAAATTAAATTTGAGAAAGTTTTTCAATATCTATATTTTCTTTTAATTATTTGGATAAAAAACTTTCTAAGATCAAAAAATTGTTTTTTATTTGAGAAAACTGAAAGTAGATCTAAAATAAGGTAAATTTACTGTTTTTGTAAATGAGTTTTGAAAATATTTTAAAAATCAATGTGCGCAAGATTTGAACTGAAAACTAAATTTGAGCATTTGCCAAAGGTTTTGAAACAACACTATCCAAGTGGACTTGATTCTAAATACGAGACTCAAAATCTAATAAGACCTAATGATCCTGTGCTTGTAATTAAAAACGAAGGAAGAATTAAAACTACTTTTATGACATGGGGCTTCATTTCCCCATGGGCAAAAGACCCATTTGATAAAGAGAGACCAAGACCATTTAATGCCAGATCAGAAACCGTAGAAGAAAAAAAATTATTTAGTGGAAGTTGGAAATATAAAAGATGCCTAATCCCTGCAAGTGGTTTTTTTGAAAAAAAATATCTTGTTCGAAAAGCGAATTATGAGACGTTTTGGTTAGGAGGAATTTGGAGTAAGTGGACCTCACTAGATGGGGCAGAACTTGAGAGCTGCTGCATTTTAACAACTGAGCCAAATGAATTGATTAAACCTTTTCATCACCGTATGCCCGTGATTGTGCCTGATGGATATGAGGAACAATGGACAGAGCAAGTTAAAGATTCTGATGAATTAAAAAGTTTATTTCCCATTATGATGGGTTGGTCTCCTGATGGATGGATAGTAGAAGATGTTAAGAAAAAAGCATCTTATCAAATGAGTTTGTTTTAAATGGAAGGCATATTACTCGTGCTAATTATTTATACGTTAAATTCATGCCTATACCTTGTAATAATTATCTCTTTCTATTTTTTTAGAGTTAAATACAAATTTGTATAAGCTTCATTTAAAAGATTAATTAGTAAGAAGGTATATAGATTCATTTATTAATTAATTCCAAGATCTAATTTACACTTTAGAAAAAAATTTAAAAATTCTTTTTTATCATTTTTAAGATTTGGAAGGTTATTTGGATTATTTGTACATGAAAAAATTATTGCCTCTCTTAAATTATTATTTTTTTGTCTTGGACGATGATGCATAACTTTACCACTAAAAATTACAGCCTCTCCTATAGATAATTTTGGATGAATAGATAAGAAAGATGTTAAGTATGCAAAAATAGTGTCTACATATCTATTTTTAAATCTAGGAGATATGAATTTTGGTATAAAGCCTGTAACTCCATTATCTTTATTCGTATCCTGTAAATAAATGGCTAACTTGTATAGTTTAAATTTTGGTCCTATAAAATCTTTACCATGAAAATATTGGTCTCTATGCCATATAAGTTCCTTAGTTTTTTTATTATTTAACATATGCATTACAACATAGGGATAGATTTTATCTCCAATAAGTTCCTCAGCAATTTTTATGTATCCCGACCTCAAAAGTAAATCAGCATACAAAGCATATTTCTTATGAAGATCTTCTTTTTGTACTTTTAAAGCTCCTGCATCTTTTTTATCTTTTATAAGTAAATCTTTATTTTTTTTAAAGGATATCTTCTCAAAAAAAACTCTCTTGTTTTTAATCTCTGGTGAGATCTTAGCAAAACCAAACTTGCTAAATTTGAAATTTTTAGCAAATAATTCAAGCACTTTTCTTAGCATATTATTTGATCTTCAATATACCACTACTAAAAAATCAAAATATCCCCTATTAGTTAAAAATAGGTTCAAAATCCATTTTTTAAGGGATTAAATAATTATATTTTTTTTATAAATATGCATAAAATTAATAATATTTCCAAATATCAAAATTTAATAAATAATCGCCATATAAAAGTTAAAGGGAAATTTTAAGTTTATAAATAAGCGAATGAAATCGTATCGTAAAGAAATATTATGGATGTTAATTAAATTAATTATTTAGTGAATTAGGGAATTGTTTAAGATTTGAAGTTTAAATTTTTGATAAATTTAGTCTAATATCTGTCTGCAATTTATCCACACATTTAAAATAAATAAAAGGTAACTTTAAAAAAATGGCTACCAGAATAAATAAATATTTAAGTGAAGTAGGTTACTGTTCTAGAAGAAGAGCAGATAAATTAATTGAAGAAGGAAAAGTAACCATTAATGGCAAAATTCCAGAAATAGGAACCAAGATAGAGGATGGGGATCAAGTAGAAGTTCAAGGTCAAATAATAGAAAAATCAAAGAAACAAAAAAACATATATTTAGCCTTTAATAAACCTGTTGGAATTGTTTGTACAACTGATAGAGGAGTAGAACCTGACAATATTATAGATTTCATCAAATATCATAAAAGAATCTTCCCGATTGGAAGATTGGATAAGCCTAGTGAGGGATTGATTTTCTTAACCAACGATGGAGATATCGTAAATAAAATACTTAGAGCAAGAAATAATCATGAAAAAGAATACATCGTAGGTGTAAATCGTCCAATTAATAGAGAATTTATTCAAAGCATGAGTAATGGAGTTGAAATATTAGAAACCAAAACTAAGAATTGTTTCGTAAAACAATTGGGACCAAAAAAATTCAAAATCATACTTACTCAAGGACTTAACCGTCAGATCAGGAGAATGTGTGAGTCCTTAGGTTACAGAGTTCAATCATTGAAACGTGTAAGGATTATGAATATAAAGTTAGACGTGCCTTCAGGCAAATATCGGGAATTTACCAAAGAGGAACTTCTAGAATTAAATGAATTACTCGAAAACTCTTCAAAAACAAGTGACTAGTCAAAAATCCTCTTTATTTGGTCTGGTAATTACATTTGCCCAACAAGTATTCGAACAGATTAAATCACTACTTTTTTATTAGGAGACAAAGAGAAATATTCTTTTGAGAAAATCATATTATTTATTTTACTTTTATTGGATATACTTTAGAAGATTACTTATAAATTTAAATAAGTTTTTAATATGAGGTTGATATTTTATATATTTTTAATTGGTCAATTATTAAATTTTCTGGGAGTCTTTGCAGAAAAAGTAAAAGAGGATTCTTCTGGAATAAATTCTATTATTTGGGAAAAGGTGGAGGAAAATAAATCTAAACTACTGAAAAAGATTATCTGGAAATCT
The DNA here is from genome assembly GCA_902600475.1 of uncultured Prochlorococcus sp. Lineage (GTDB taxonomy): Bacteria > Cyanobacteriota > Cyanobacteriia > PCC-6307 > Cyanobiaceae > Prochlorococcus_A. The sequence continues at coordinate 1,632 of CACKJM010000014.1, read as the reverse complement.
TACAAAGGGGACGAAAATTATTTTAATAATGAAAATGAAGAAGGTTCTTCAACAAACAAGTATGTGAGTGGAAAGAACGCTTCGATTGAGCCTCCTATCTGGCGTAATCGCACCTTGCGGTTTTCCTTTGAGGAAATTGATATGCCAGATGAGGGCGAACTTATGGGTTTGTACAGTATAGGCGCTTACGATAAACTCAACCCTTGGATGTACGGCGGTATAACACTTTACGGTGCCGCGAGCGGACGTCGTGGCGGGTTCTTTACTGGTGGCTATACCTTAGGGATAGAACGTGAATTAACCGATAATTGGAGTCTCGATACTGGAGTCTATGTGGGTGCCGGGGGTGGAGGTGCTGCGGCGCAAGGAGGAGGGTTAATGATTCGACCTCATATTGGTCTCAAGTACGACTTTGGCTGGAGCGCACTAGGTTTGAATTATACCTATGTAGATTTCCCTAATGGAGATATTTCCAGCGATGCAATTGCTCTTTCACTAGAATTTCCCTTCAGTTCACCGATATTCAATTTGGACCATGATGGCCTGACAGTGGCTGATTATTTCGGTTCAGAATACAAAAATGTTAGTAGCCATAGATCTCACATAGCCGTACGCGCTCGCGCCTATTCTCCAAGCAGCGGTAGCAGAACTACCTCTGGCGTGCCGCTTGATGAATCACTGGGGCTGGTCGGCGTAGAGTATTCTTATTTTCTTGATGATAACTGGTTTGCAACTTTTGAAACTGCCGGTGCTTTATCAGGAGGAGTTGGTGGGTACGCTGAACTTCTGGCGGGGGTAGGCTATCGGGCACCCCTAACTAAAGACGACGGTCTGGCCTTACTTCCTGCATTAACCATTGGCGGCGCGGGTGGCGGCGGCGTCGAGACAGGCGGAGGATTTGTTGCTCGAGCAAATTTGGGATTGGAATACCGACTTTCTCCTCATCTCAGCCTAATTACTGACGGTGGCTATCTCACTGCTCCAGATGGCAATTTTGATACTCCTTATTTCGGTTTTAATTTGACATACGTGATGGAAACTTTTGCTCAAGATCAAAAAGGGACCCCTTTGACAAGCACAGACCGTATAGAAACTACTAAATGGCGTTTTCGTCCGGCACATCAATCTTACTTTAATGCGCAACGTAGGGAGGTCCTTTCACGCGATATGCAACTTTTGGGAGGTAAAATCGATTGGATGAAGGGAGATTGGTGGTACCTTACAGGACAAGGATTAAGCGCGTATGCAGGAGAGGCTGGTGGCTATTCAGAGGGACACTGGGGGGTAGGCGTTTTTAGCCCGAATTGGATGAACTGGCAAATTTATGGAGAAATGCTTATTGGTGCAGGAGGAGGCGGAGGCGTTGATAGCGGTAGCGCCTTATTGTATAAACCGAGTATCGGGTTAGAGTATACCCTAAATAAGGACTTCAGCTTTCAAACTGGCATAGGAAAAGTAATTTCTAATGATGGGAATCTGGATGCCAATACCTTAGATGCTAGTCTGGTTTGGCGTTTTAGGACCTCAAAATAGGACTTTTTAAACCTTTTTATACTCGATCTACTTGAGTTAACCATCCAGTAGATCTAGACATAACTTTTTAAGGATAAAAGTCTACATTCCAACGCATAA
>CACKJM010000013.1 GCA_902600475.1 uncultured Prochlorococcus sp. | reverse complement strand
AATGTCTAAACTAAAAACTCGTAAATCAGCTGCCAAAAGATTTAAAGCTACTGCGACGGGTAAATTCATGAGAAGAAGAGCTTTCCATAATCATTTACTTGATCATAAAAGCTCAAAATTAAAAAGACATCTATCAACAAAAGCCGTAGTTGATGAAAGAGATGCTGATAATGTAAAATTAATGATTCCATACGCATAAATCTTTAACCAATTTTTATTAGATATTCATGGCACGCGTAAAAAGAGGCAACATAGCCAGAAAAAGAAGAAACAAAATCTTAAATCTTGCAAAAGGTTTTAGAGGCGGTAACAAAAATCTTTTCAGAACCGCAAACCAAAGAGTAATGAAAGCTCTTTGTAATGCTTATAGGGATAGAAGAAGAAGAAAAAGAGATTTTAGAAGACTTTGGATTTCTAGAATTAACGCATCTGCGAGAATAAATGGAACAAACTATAGCAAGTTGATAAACGGCATGAAAAATTCAGAAATTATCATTAATAGAAAAATGCTTGCTCAATTAGCCTTAAACGATCCTAAGTGTTTTGGAAAAATTGTTTCTTCTGTAAGTAATTAGAAAAAAAGAATATAATTTAAAAATTTAATTATAAATAATGGAAATTTCTTCCTTTCAATCTTATTTAATAATTCTTTTTATTGTATTAATAATAATTTCTATTTTTGTATTCAGACAATTTCTAAAAACAAGAAGTGAAGAATTAGATTTAGTAAAATTCGAGCAAAAAGGTTTAGATTCTCTAACTAAAGCTACAGAATTATATGAATTTGGCTCTATTCAGATAAAAAAAAGATTATATTCTGAAGCAACTAAAACTTTTTTAAAAGCAATTGAAAACTATGACAATGAACCTGATGAAGCCAAAGCCATTATTAATAATGCTTTAGGATTTTCGTATGCTGCTCAAAATGAATTTAAAAAAGCAATTAAACATTATAATTCTGCAATAAAATCACTCCCTGAATATCCTATAGCCCTAAATAATCTCGCATCAGCACAACAGCGTTTACTTGAGTACGACTTGGCATATGCAACTTATCAAAAGGTTTTAGTGATAGATCCAAAAAATAAAACAGCAATTAAAAAAAGTAAGGAGTTAGAAAAAAGAAATAATTACAAACCTTATAAAGGTATTAAAGATAAGGGATTCTAAATATGAAAAATTATTCATCTTTATTAATTGGAGGAAAACAATTTTCCAGTAGGTTAATGGTTGGTACTGGCAAATACAAATCTTCTCAAGATATGGTAGAAAGTTTATCAAATTCTGAGACTGAAATTATAACCGTCGCTGTTAGAAGAATTAAAAATGATCAAACCGGAGAAAATTTACTCGAAAAGATAGACTGGGGAAAATACTGGATGCTTCCTAATACAGCTGGTTGCGTTAATTCCGATGAGGCAGTCAGAATAGCAATTTTGGGCAGAGAACTTGCAAAATTGTCTGGTCAAGAGGAAAATAATTTTGTGAAGTTAGAAGTAATCCCTGACAAAAAGTACTTGCTACCAGATCCGATAGAAACCCTTAAAGCAGCCGAAATTTTAATAAAAAAAGGTTTTGCTGTACTTCCTTATATCAATGCAGATCCTATTCTTGCAAAAAGACTAGAAGAAATAGGTTGTGCAACTGTAATGCCTTTAGGATCACCAATTGGCTCTGGGCAAGGTTTATTAAATTCGTCAAATATAGGGATAATTATTGAGAATGCAAAAGTGCCTGTAATAATTGACGCAGGAATTGGGGTTCCAAGTGAAGCTTCTCAAGCTATGGAACTTGGAGCTGATGGTGTCTTAATCAATAGTGCAATAGCACAAGCTGAAAATCCTCCTCTAATGGCTCAAGCGATAAATTATGGAGTGAAAGCTGGCAGGCAAGCTTTTCTTGCAGGAAGAATTAAAAAACAAGACTTCGCAGTAGCAAGTTCACCGGAAAAGAATATATCTATCTAGTGCTTTAAATTAAGCAAAGTTTAAAAAGAGTAAAAATTTATTATTTGATTTGATTTATCTTATTTAAGAAAGAAGATTTGAAACTATTTACAATGTTTTTTCGCAAATTGGAAGCACACTGTAGTAATTTAATAAATATATTACGAATCTATTAATTCTGGAGTTCAGAGTGAAAGTTATTGTTCTTGGTGGAGATGGTTTTTGCGGTTGGCCTTGTGCGGTGAATTTAGCAGAACAAAATCATGATGTAATTATTGTCGACAATTTAAGTCGTAGAAAAATTGATATTGATCTAGAGGTAGAATCTTTAACTCCAATTGCTTCGATAACAGAACGACTTTCTGCATGGGAAGAGATTGGGGGTAAGCCTATGAGATTTATTAATATGGATATCTCTAAACAATATCAAAAATTACTCAATTTGCTCATTGATGAAAAACCAGATACGGTGATCCATTTTGCAGAACAAAGAGCAGCGCCTTACTCAATGAAATCGAGTTTTACTAAAAGATATACAGTAGATAATAATGTTAATGGCACCCACAACCTTCTTGCTGCAATAGTAGAGAGTAATTTAGATATTCATGTTGTTCATTTAGGAACAATGGGAGTCTACGGATATGGATCGCATAGAGGTGCAACAATTCCAGAAGGTTATCTAAAAGTTGAAGTTCCACAACCAGATGGAAGCCGCTTTGAAGAAGAAATATTACACCCTGCAAGTCCAGGTAGTGTTTACCATATGACTAAAACTCTAGATCAATTATTATTTCTTTACTACAACAAAAATGATCTTGTAAGGATTACTGATCTTCATCAAGGCATTGTTTGGGGAACAAATACAGAAGCAACTTTAAAAGATCCGAGATTGACAAACCGATTTGACTATGACGGAGACTATGGAACTGTTCTAAACAGATTTCTTATGCAAGCTGCAATTGGGTATCCATTAAGTGTTCATGGGACAGGGGGGCAAACAAGAGCATTTATACATATAAAAGACTCTGTAAAATGTGTGCAAATTGCTCTTGAAAATCCTCCAAAACCGGGAGAAAGAGTCAAAATCTTTAATCAAATGACTGAAAGTCATCAAGTTGGTGCAAATTAAAGTTGTTTATTGATAAGGAAAGTTCTAACTTATGAAACTTAAATTTGCTTTTTTAAACTTATTTTTAGGATGTATTTCTCTTTTTTTAATAAACACTAAATTTACTTCAAATATAAAAGGAGAAGAATTGCAAAAGGTTGAACTCAATAATGAAATTAAAAAAGGAAAATTTTTAATTGGTTTAAAGCAATATTTAGGTGGGGAGAATGACAGTTTTTCAAAAAAAAAGAACATTAACTTTATCACTGATAAAGGTTTTTTAAACTTGATATCTTCCAACGGTATTAAACATAAATCAAAACAGATTAATATCAGCTGGATGGATATACCCATTAAAAATTCAAAAACAATCGAAAGAATTGTTTTTGGTCCCTTTGCTAGTTATGAATCAGCAAAAAAACAAGCAGAGAAACTTAAAGATAAAGGATTTGAGACAACTGTTGCTTACCCTGCAAATTGGGAAGTATGGATTCCATTTGAAGATGATCTTCCAGAGTTTGAATTGAAAAATAAGATTTTCAGAAAAATAAAAAATTTTCAAATTACTCCTTTTCTTAGAAGTGAATATGGTGTTATGAAACTCGAAGGACCTATATATATTTATGCTCAAGAGGAAATAAAAATAAATGGTTTTAATTTTGGTAAGAATTTTTATTTATTAAAAGATTTATATGGAACTTGGACATTAGTTCAAAAAATTGAATTTGACGACTATTTGGCAGGTGTTTTGCCATACGAAATTGGCCCAAATTCTCCTTTAGAGGCACTCAAGGCACAAGCAGTTATTGCAAGAACTTGGGGAATTTTTAATTCTGATAGATTTAATATGGATAAATATCATTTATGTATAACCACTCAATGTCAAGTTTATAAGCCTCCTAAAATTATAAATAAAAAAGTACAACAAGCTATAGAAGCAACTTCAAATTTAATCCTAACTTATGAAAATAAACCAATAAATGCTTTTTACCATGGTTCTAATGGAGGCGTATCTGCTACTGCAGGAGAGTCTTGGCAAATTCAAGATTATTCTTATTTCAATTCATTTATTGATGGTTCTAAATCATTAAATAAAATTTTTAAACTTCCAATTACAAATGAATCTGATTTAAATAATTTTTTAGATTTTGATAAAGATCAGTTTTATGGGAGTAATCATTCTCTTTTTCGATGGAATAAGAAAATTTCTAGTCTTGAAATTAAAGAAAAGTTAATTAAAAACAAACTTATTAATCTTAATGAAGATGTTTTGAATTTAAATTCTATTGAACGTGGGTCTAGTGGCAGAGTGACAAAATTGGAAATACAAACGGAGAACAGTAATAAATCTATTGTTCTTGTTAAAGATGATATTCGACGGGTATTAAATTTTATACCTAGTAATTTGTTTACTATTAATAAATTAAATGATGATTTATGGCTTTTAAGAGGAGGAGGCTTCGGTCATGGTGTAGGTTTATCTCAGTCAGGAGCAATTGAAATGGCTAAATTAGGATTCTCTTATGAACAAATATTGAATCATTACTATCGAGATGCAAAACTAAAAAAAATTGAGATATTGTCTCAATGAAAGTTAAGTAATTAAAAATTTACTTTTATGAGTAAGGGTTTTTATAAAAATCGAAGATTAAAGTCTTTTTTATTTTTTAGTGCTTGTTTTTTAGTAGCTTTTATTCCTCATGCTTACAATATCCTAAATTTCTTTTATCTTATTTTGACGTTTTCCTTTGTGATTGTTCTCTACGGATTAATAGTTATTTCTAGAAATTTCAAAAGGAACAACGTTTTAAATACTGTAAGTAGAAGAATAAGCAATAAAGAGTTACCTGTGCTTGATATTTTAGTCGCAGCTAGAGATGAGGAGAATGTTATAGCAAGATTAGTTGAAAGATTATTTAATTTAGATTATCCAACAAATAAATTAAATATTTATATAATCGATGATGGTAGTTCTGATAAGACGCCTTTAATTTTAGATCGATTATCTAGACAATATGACAACTTAAAAGTCTTAACTCGTTCTCCAAATGCAGGAGGAGGAAAGTCAGGAGCTTTGAATTATGCCTTGAAGTTTACACATGCGGAATGGTTATTAGTTTTGGATGCTGATGCTGAATTAAAACAAGATTCTTTGATAAGGTTATTTAGTTTTGTAGAAGAGGGTGATTGGTCTGCAGTTCAACTCAGAAAATCAGTAACAAATGTAAGTAAGAATTTTTTAACTTCCTGTCAGTCAATGGAGATGGCTATGGACGCAATCTTTCAATATGGAAGATTATCATTTGCTGGAGTTTCTGAATTAAGGGGTAATGGCCAATTAATTAAGAAAGAAACATTATTGGCATGTGGTTCTTTTAATGAAGATACAGTTACAGATGATCTTGATTTGAGTTTAAGATTATTATTATCAAATTCTAGAATTGGAATTTTATGGGATCCTCCAGTCATGGAAGAAGCAGTTGAGAATTTAAATGCCTTATTAGCGCAAAGACAAAGATGGGCAGAGGGTGGTTTGCAAAGATTCTTTGATTATGGAGATCAATTATTTACTAATAAAATTGATTATTTGCAGAAATTTGATTTAACTTACTTTTTTATCTTGCAATATGCGCTACCAATCATTTCTATTTTTGATTTAGTTTTCAGTATTGCTTTATTAGATTCACCAATTTACTGGCCTATTTCATTTACAGCTTTTACTTTATCTGGAATTGCTTTTTGGTATGGTTCTTCTTGTAAAAGCGAGGTCCCTGTTTTGCAAAAAAGCAATTTTTTGATGGTATTTGTATCGGTTTTTTATTTATCACATTGGTTTTTAGTAATCCCTTGGGTAACAATAAAGATGTCTATTTTTCCCAAAAAGATACTCTGGCGAAAAACTCTTCATACTGGAGTTTAATTTATTCATCAAGGTCTATAATTTCTCCATTAAAAAAATTTGCTAAGTTTTTTGAACTATCATCATAAGTTTCCTCCTTAGATATTTTTGATGAAGAATTAGTTTTTGGTTCTATTTTTTTTATTGGTCGGAAATTATTTATTTCATTTTGGGTTATTTCTGGAGTGTTTATTTGGTTACTTTTATTTAATTTCTTGGTTGAAAAATTAAGTATTATTCCATCTCCAAATATCTTTTTTACAGTATTTTCAATTATAACTTTTCTGCTTTTAATCATATTTTCCCAGTTCGGCGATAATGCAATTGTGATTTTTTCCGAATCAAAACTTTCAAGTTCGGCTTGTTGCGAAAGTAACATTCTTGTTGATGGTAACTCTAATTTAGAAAGAATTAATTCCCATTTATCTTTTAAATCATTTGATCCAGGATTATTTTGGTTATTGTCAGAAATATTTTCAATACCTTCTTTTTCAAGAACATCAAATTTTTCTAATTTTTCGTCTTTTGTTTCGATCAATTCCTCGCGAGTTATCTTTTTTTTGATACTTGGTTCTTGAATTTCATTAGAAATATTTTCTTTATTAAAACTTGCAATGTTTTTTCTACTTTCAGGCTTCTCCTCAGTCGTATTATTTTTACTTTCTTGCTTATTTTCAAAACTATTTATCTCTTGATTACCTAGAAGGCCAGTTAAATGTATTTCAAACCAAAGCCTTGGATTATCACTTGTTTTGATTTGATATTCAATATTTCTCAGATTATTATGCCAATTAATTATTGTTGATTTATTTATTGTTTTTGAGATTTTATTCAATTCATCTCGAAATTCATCAGACGTATAATAAAGATCTGAATATTCATTATTTGTAGTGTGTAATAGTAGATCTCTTGTTATATTCAATAATCCGATAATTATTTGAAGAGGTTCGTTTCCTGCATCATATAATTTGTTGCAGCTGATAATTAATGACTCTGGATTATTCTCAACCAATGATTTAATCAGATTTGTCAATTCACTTTCTGATACTTCTCCTAGGAGGTTTTGGATATTATCAATTGTTATTCCTTCTGGTAAAAGATTCAATTGTTCAAGGAGGCTTTGTGCATCTCTCATACCTCCATTAGATCTTTTTGCAATCATTTTTAACGCCTGAACTTCGTACTCAATGGATTCTTTTTCCGCGATTACTGATAAATGTTGAAAAATATCACTAGGGCTTATTCTTCTAAAATCAAACTTTTGGCATCTACTTTTTATTGTATTTAATACTCTCTCAGGATTTGTCGTCGCAAGGATAAATACAACTCTCGAGGGCGGTTCTTCAATAGTTTTTAGTAAAGCATTTGAAGCTGCCGTTGAAAGCATATGACATTCATCAATAACATATACTTTCCATCTCGCTTGAGTAGGTGCAAATCTCGCTCTTTCTATAATGTCTCTTATATTTTCTACTCCTGTATTTGATGCTGCATCAATCTCGATAATATCTAGAGCGCCCCCATCTGTAATTTGTCTACATAAGTCACATTTACAACAAGGAGTTATCGTAGGTTGGTCGGATGCCTGGCAATTTAGAGATTTTGCAAATATTCTTGCACTTGATGTTTTTCCAGTGCCTCTTGGACCATTAAAAAGATACGCAGGAGCAATTTTTTTTGTTAATAGTGCTTGTTTGAGTGTAATAGATATAAATTTTTGCCCAACTAGTTCGTCTAAGTTGTTTGGTCTATATTTTTGATGAAAAGGTTTATGTATATTTGGCATTTATTTTTCATTAATTAGAAAAATTCGGGATTCAATTAAAAAATTAAACTTTTATTTTATGCAGACTCTTTAATAATTCTTTTTGATCCTGAAGGTAGTTTAACAATTTTAGATGAGAATAAATTATCTACCATTTTTTTCGTAATTGTGAATTCTTTTACATTTTCTTCAGAAGGCAAAGTATACATTATATCTAGCATTAGCTCTTCAATTATTGATCTTAATGCTCTTGCACCTGTTTTTCTTTTGTATGCTTCATTTGCTATCGCTTCGACAGAATCAGGTTCAAATGATAATTCAACATTATCCATACTTAGTAAAGTTTTGAATTGCTTTACTAATGCATCTCTTGGTTGAGTCAAAATAGATTCTAAAGTTTCTTTTGTTAAACGATCTAATACAGCACAAACTGGAATTCTTCCAATAAATTCTGGAATTAGGCCATATTTCACTAAGTCATCTAATTCTAGATTTTTCAGGGAATCTCTTGGATCTACTATTTTTTTTGAATCAACTTTATTTTGATCTGAATTAGTGGTAAATCCTATAGAGTGTTTACCCATACGCTTTTGAACGATATCCTCTAAACCTATAAAAGCTCCCCCGCAAATAAATAGAATTTGACTCGTATCAATTTGGATGCAGTCATGATAGGGATGTTTTCTTCCGCCTTGAGGTGGCACATTAGCAATTGTTCCTTCAAGCATTTTTAATAATGCTTGCTGTACCCCTTCACCAGAGACATCTCTAGTAATTGAAGGGTTTTCGCTTTTTCTTGCAATTTTATCTATTTCATCAATATAAATAATTCCTTTTTGAGCTAGTTCTACATTCATTTCTGATTTCTGTAGAAGTCTTAAAAGTATGTTTTCAACATCTTCCCCAACATATCCAGCTTCTGTCAAAGTAGTTGCATCAGCTACTGCAAAAGGAACATCTAGAAACTCTGCTAAAGTTTGCGCCAGTAATGTTTTTCCACTTCCAGTCGGGCCTATGAGTAAAATATTTGATTTTTGTAATTTAGTTGCTTGTGAATCAGTTGAATTGCTATTTTTACTCTCTTCTTTAACTTTCCAAGCTAATCGCTTGTAGTGATTGTATACGGCTACTGATAATATTTTTTTTGCAGATTCTTGTCCAACAACTTGATTATCTAGAAAACTTTTAATTTCTAATGGCTTAGGAATTGATGTTAATTCTAAAGGAACAGATTTTTTTGGGTTATCATTTGGTAATTTCTTTTTTACTTGTGGAGAGTTGTTTGTGTTCGTTTGATTATCAAGTAGTTCCTCATCGAGAATTTCATTACAAAGGTCTATGCACTCATCACAGATATAAACCCCAGGACCAGCAATAAGCTTTCTTACTTGGTCTTGTGATTTCCCGCAAAATGAACATTTAAGATGGGCGTCGAATTTAGCCATCGATTATAAGTTTTGAAAGTGAAAGGTGTTAAATATTCCCTATTCACTAGGATTGCTTATAAATATCGATTCGTCATCATATTCTTAAAAAATCAGTATTCCTTGTCACTTTTTGATAACTTTATCAATTAATCCATATTCGACTGCTTCTGAGGGGGATAAAAAGTAATCTCTTTCTGTATCTTCATTAATTTTTTCTAAAGGTTGACCAGTATGTTCTGCTAAAAGCGAATTTAATGTTTTCTTGAGAAAAAGTATTTCTTTAGCTTGTATTTCAATCTCTACTGCTTGACCTTGTGCACCTCCAAGAGGTTGATGAATCATAATCCTAGAATTAGGTAAAGCCAATCTTTTCCCTTTTGCTCCTCCAGACAGTAGAAATGCCCCCATACTTGCCGCTACTCCAAAGCATATTGTCACTACATCAGGGGATATTTGTTGCATAGTATCGTATATGGCCATTCCTGCAGTTACTGAGCCTCCAGGAGAATTGATATATATTTGTATGTCTTTTTCGGGATCTTCAGCTTCAAGAAATAATAATTGTGCAACAAGGGAGTCAGATACTTGATCATTAATTCCAGTACCTAAAAAAATTATTCTTTCCCTCAATAATCTTGAATATATATCAAAAGCTCTTTCTCCTCTACCTGATTGTTCTATAACGGTGGGAACAGCGGCAATAGTTTTATGATTACTTTCGTAAGAACTTATTGAGCTTTGGATTAAGTGTTTTTTTTCTGAGTTCACAAATTAGTTTTCGTCTTATAAATAATTTAGGGGGTTTTTGTTTAATTAGTAGGAAATTTCATAAATTATTTTTTTTCTTTTTTATTTTGAGTTTTTGTAGTTTTTGTAGTACCTGTGGTTTTTGTAGTTTTAGTCGCAGTTTTTGCGGCTTTTGATGTTTTGGAGGTTTTTGTAGCTTTAGAAGTTTTTGTAGTTTTTTCTTTTACTTCAGAATTTTCTTCAAGCCAAATTATTAATTTTTCTTTGAGTAAATCGTTACTAATTACTTCTGTTAATTTTTTAATATCTATTTGTTTTGAAGATTGAGAGATTGCATCTTCATAATCTTTAATTTTTAAATCAATTTCATCTTTCTCAACTTTTATGTTTTCTGTTTCAGCTAATGCTTTTAAAGCTAAATTTCTTTGAACATTTTTTTCAGCCTGAGGCCTTGTGGACTCTGCTAATGACTTAACTAATTCCGGAGTGAAAGTAGATTTAACATCAAGACCTTGCTGAGCAAATCTTTGAGCGGTTTGTTCAATATTATTTCTCACTTCTATATCAATCATAGATTTTGGAATTTCAGCAACCAATTCGTTTGTTAAGGCATCTAGTAAAGCTTCAATTTTGATATCTTTTTGAGTTTTTTCAAAATTATCCTTAAGTTGCTTTTCAATATCTTTCTTTAACTCTTTTAACGATTCTTTGTTGCCAGACTGTTTTGCAAAATCGTCATTAAGTTCAGGCAATTCTTTTTCCTTAAGATCCTTTAGATTTACTTCAAAGATTGCCTCTTTGCCTCTTGAATCCTCATGAGAATAATCTTCAGGAAATTTAAGGTTAAGTGTTTTAGTATCACCAATTTTCATCTTTACGATTCCCTCAACGAAACCGGGAATCATTTTGTTCTTTTCTAACTCAAGATCCATTGATTCACTTGTTCCACCATCAATATCTTTACCAGAATCTTTATATTTTCCTTTGAAACTAACTACAGCAATATCTCCTAATTTTGCCGCTCTATTAGTAACTGGAATAATGTTTGCAAACTGATTTCTAGATTTTTCCAGCGCTTCATCTATTGACTTAGGATCAAACTTTGTTTTTGAAATTTCAACACTTAGTCCTTTGGATTTTTTAAGTTTTAATTCTGGGGCAACATCAGTTTGAAGAGTAACCTTAAGTGATTTTTCAGGACTAAACTTTGCAAGTAAAGATTCAAATCCATCTACTAATTCTGGCTCACTTAGTGGCTCTATAGATTTTATTTTTAACGCTTCTTGCCATGATTTATCAATAATTTTTTCCAGAGCAGAAGCATGTAATTGTGTTATACCAATCCTTTGGATTAAGACTTGTTTGGGAATTTTACCAATTCTAAATCCCGGAATTTTAGCCGAACGACTGATAGAACTGATTGTTTCATTTACACACGTTTTGCATGTCTCAGATGGTATTTCTAATTCGAATGAAATTCTACTTTGAGGCAGAGGAGTTGTTTTGACTATTAGTGCATCTTTAGCCATGTTTTTCTAAGTTATTACTTTGAGCCGAATCTTAATTATTTCACATTATGTGATTTCCTTGAAAGTTAATTTTTTGATAAAGTAAAAAAAATAGTCAATCTATTTATAAAAATCATTTTAAAGTGTGAGACAATCTCCGTATTTGCCTAATAGGCCATTAAAAGTTGCTGTTTTAGGTTCTTCAGGTGCTGTGGGATCTGAATTGTTAAAAATTCTTGAACAACGTGATTTCCCAATATCAGAATTGGTCTTGCTTTCATCAGAGCGGTCAGAAGGAAAAAAAATTATTTGGAAAGATGAAGAATTAGTTACAAAAAAAACAACTAAGGAAGAATTTAAGAATCTTGATTTAGTTTTGGCTTCAGCTGGCGGAAGTATTTCAAAAAAATGGTTGTCTACCATTATTGATCAAAATGCTTTACTGATAGATAATTCAAGTGCTTTCAGATTAGATAAGAACGTTCCTCTTATAGTCCCTGAAGTTAATGCTAGTGACGTACTTAATCATGATGGGGTAATAGCGAATCCAAACTGCACTACTATTTTGTTGACATTAGTTTTAGCTCCATTAAACAAAATTTCGACTATTCAAAGAGTTATTGTCTCAACATATCAATCTGTCAGTGGTGCAGGCCAACTGGCGATGGAGGAACTAAAACTTTTAACTGAACAATATCTCAAAGGAAATCCTCAAAAAAGTGAAGTTTTGCCATACTCTCTTGCTTTTAATTTGTTTTTACATAATTCCCCTATGCTTTCAAATAATTACTGCGAAGAAGAGATGAAAATGGTTAATGAGACAAGGAAAATATTAAATATTGCTGATTTAAAGCTCTCTGCTACATGTGTTCGAGTCCCAGTACTGAGAGCACATTCTGAATCGATCAATATTGAATTTGCCGATGTAGTTGAGCCTAAAGATGCTCTTGAAGAATTAAAAAAATCTCCTGGAATTGAAGTTATTGAGGATTACAAAAATAATAGATTTCCTATGCCAAATGACGTTATGGGAAGGGATAATGTTGCTGTTGGCAGGCTAAGAACTGATATAAGTCAGCCTCATGGATTAGAATTATGGTTATGTGGAGATCAAATAAGAAAAGGAGCAGCTTTGAATGCTGTTCAAATAGCTGAGTTATTAATTCCAAAAAAATGATTACAGACAAAACTGAGTGTAATAATCCACTATTTGGAAGAATATTGACTGCAATGGTTACTCCATTCACTGAGAATGGAGATGTAGATTATGAACTAGCTATAAAACTTTCAAATTATCTTTTTGAGAACGGTTCCGATGGAATTGTGTTATGCGGTACTACTGGAGAATCTCCGACTCTTTCATGGGCGGAACAGCATGATTTATTTATTGCGGTAAAAGGATCTTTGGATGCAAGCTGTAAAGTAATAGTTGGCACTGGTAGTAATTCTACAAGCGAAGCTGTGGAAGCTACAAAAAAAGCTTACGACTCTGGAGCAGACGGAGCTTTGGTGGTTGTTCCTTATTACAATAAGCCGCCTCAAGAAGGTCTTTATAAACATTTCAGTTCTATTGCTAAATCTGCAAAGGATTTGCCTCTTATGCTCTACAACATTCCTGGCAGGACTGGATGCAATTTATTACCTGATACTGTGAAGAAACTTATGGATTTCTCAAATATTCTCAGTATTAAAGCTGCAAGCGGTAGAATAGAAGAAGTAACAGAACTAAGAGCTATTTGTGGCTCCGAACTCTCTGTATATAGTGGCGACGATTCATTGTTGCTTCCAATGTTATCTGTAGGTGCTGTAGGAGTAGTAAGTGTTGCAAGCCATTTAGTTGGTTTGCAATTGAAAGAGATGATTCATTCTTTTCAAAGTGGAAAGGTTTCCAATGCTCTTGCTATTCATGAAAAACTTCAACCTCTTTTCAAAGCACTCTTTATGACTACTAATCCAATCCCAATTAAGGCTGCTTTGGAGTTATCGGGATGGGATGTAGGTAATCCTAGAAGTCCTTTGTCACCTTTAAGCAATGACATGAAAAAGCAACTATCTTTTATCCTGAATTCCTTATAAAAGGGATTATATTTAACTTGATAATTAAATTTAAATAAAACTTATTTGATTACAAGCAGGCCTTCATAAATTTCAAAATTATGCAATCAAGTACAAATTCAACTGTAAATAGATCTAATCATGATTCATCTAGATCTAAAAATAATACGCCAGCTCTACGAGTAATACCTCTTGGAGGACTACATGAAATAGGAAAAAACACTTGCGTTTTTGAATATGGTGATGAATTAATGCTTGTTGATGCTGGCCTAGCTTTCCCATCTGATGGTATGCATGGCGTAAATGTTGTTATGCCCGATACAACTTTTTTAAAAGAAAATCAGAGAAGAATAAAAGGAATGATTGTCACTCACGGGCATGAAGATCATATTGGAGGTATTTCTCATCATCTAAAGCATTTTAATATTCCCATTATTTATGGCCCAAGACTGGCAATGTCAATGCTTAGAGGAAAAATGGAGGAAGCAGGGGTTTCTGATAGAACAACTATACAGACAGTAAATCCAAGAGATGTTGTAAAAGTAGGACAACATTTTTCTGTTGAATTTATTCGAAATACCCATTCTATTTGCGATAGCTTTTCTTTAGCAGTTACAACACCTGTTGGCACAATTATTTTCACGGGAGATTTTAAGTTTGATCATATGCCAGTAGATGGAGAGCAATTTGATATTGAAAGAATGGTGCATTACGGAGAGAAGGGTGTTTTATGTATGTTCAGTGATTCTACTAACGCCGAAGTTCCAGGTTTTTGTCCTTCTGAGAAGACTATCTATCCCTCTTTAGAAAAACATATTGCAGAGGCAAAAGAACGAGTTATCCTTACCACTTTTGCTAGTTCTGTGCATAGAGTGACTATGATCTTAGAATTGGCCATGAAACATGGAAGAAAGGTCGGTTTGTTAGGTAGATCGATGATAAATGTTATTGCTAAGGCAAGAGATATTGGTTATATGAAATGCCCAGATGATTTGTTTGTTCCTATTAAGCAAATTAGAGATTTGCCAGATAGGGAGACCTTATTATTAATGACGGGTAGTCAAGGAGAACCCCTAGCAGCGTTAAGCAGAATCTCTCGTGGCGAACATCAGCATGTTCGTCTTAAAACTACTGATACTGTAATATTTTCAGCCAGCCCAATTCCTGGTAATACTATTTCTGTTGTTAATACAATAGATAGATTAATGAAACTCGGAGCAAAGGTTGTTTATGGAAAGGGTGAAAATATTCATGTTTCTGGTCATGGTTTTCAAGAAGATCAAAAGTTAATGTTGGCACTCGCAAAACCTAAGTTTTTTGTTCCTGTTCATGGAGAACATAGAATGCTTGTTTGTCATGGGAAGAGTGCACAAACTATGGGAGTTCCAAAGGACAATATCTTAATTATTGAAAATGGAGATGTAGTTGAGTTAACACCTAATTCTATTCAAAAGGGTGACCCTGTAAAAGCTGGTGTTGAACTGCTTGATAACTCACGAAATGGGATAGTAGATGCTCGAGTATTAAAGGAAAGGCAACAATTAGCTGGGGATGGAGTAGTAACTGTTTTAGCTCCTATTAGTACAGATGGGAAGATGGTTGCGCCTCCTAGAGTTAATTTAAGAGGAGTTGTTACTACTGCAGAGCCAAGAAAAATGTCTATGTGGACAGAACGAGAAATAAGCTGGGTCTTAGAAAATAGATGGAAACAATTATCCAGACAAACTGGGCCTAATAATTTTGAGGTAGATTGGATTGGTGTACAAAGAGAAATTGAAAATGGTTTATCGAGAAGAATGAGAAGAGAATTACAAGTTGAACCACTTATTTTGTGTTTAGTTCAACCTGCTCCAAGTGGAACTCGTGCTTATATTCCAAAGATTACCGAAGAGCAAAATTTCTCCAATAGAAATAGAAATAATAATAATTTCCATAAGAAACCAAACAATAATCATCCGAATAGTTCAAATAACCCACAAAATACCCAAAAAAGTCAAAAAGTTTCACAGAATCCATCAGCTGAGACTGCTACAGAAGATTCATTTGAAGGTAGAACAAGAAGAAGAAGATCTGCTGTAACATCTTAACTTTTTTCAAAATTTATATAGTTTTTATCCCAAACAATTTTTAAAAACTCTTGCAGATTAATTTGACCTTTATTTTTTTCATAAATTGAAGTTGCTAATTTTGTCAGATTTTTAGAACTACATTGCTTTGCAGATATTTCTTTTAAAAATCTATTTAAAATTGTGCACCTCGCTTCAATACACATACCATTGAGGAGATTCCTATCGATACCTTTAACATCTTTACAATATAAATACGCTAGTTCACTAAGATCATTACGTTCATTGTTGTATTTGCTCATTTTTTGGGAAAAATTATTTATTCTTTCAGAACAACCAGGATAGATAACCTCCAAGGAAGGAATAATTTTTTTTCTTACTAAATTTCTTTTTAATTTAAGATCTGAATTTGTAGGATCTTCCCAGACTGGGATCTTCATATCACTGCAAAATTGTTTTGTATCTTCCCTACTGAAAATTAATATTGGTCTTATTAAATAAATTTGATTTTCTATTAATCTTTTACTCTCAATATTACTCAGACCTGCAAAATTGCTTCCCCTAGATAAATTGAGGATAAAAGTTTCTGCATTATCACTGCTCGTGTGACCAGTTAACAAATAAATACTATGTTTTTGCTGGTTTTTATTTAATAAAGTTTTGGCCCTTTCACATAATTTTTTATATCTCCATTCTCGTGCTTTTTCTTCTGAAGAAATACTTTCTTTATTTGCTTGATCAAAAGAGAATGAAATATTTTTATCTTCGCAATAATTTTTTAATTCAAGAGCATATAGTGATGATTTTTCGTGCCACTGATGATCACCATGCCAAACACTAATAGACCAATTATGTAGTTTTTTTAGGTCGTTAATTAGGGTTAATAAGGCCATTGAGTCTTGACCTCCCGAAACACTTATTAAAATATTGGATCCTTTGGGAATTAATATTTTTTTGGTAAGTATCTCCTTATGCAGCTGATGATGCCATGATGACCAATTTTTCTGAGTTAATTTCTTATCAGTCATTTTGTGTTGCTCAGATAATATTTTTTAAAAAATGCACTGTTTTACTAAAACAATGTCACAATCGGGTAATAAATTCATTAAGTAAATGAGTCTGATTAATCTTTTGCCACAAAAAATCAAAGAAGAGTTAAGAAGCAAATCCTTACTCAAAGTTATTTCAGGATTGAATAATTTCGATGTTCAGTCTGTGAAAATAATTGTTGAGGCTGCTTCATTAGGAGGTGCAGATCTTGTCGATATTGCTTGTAAACCTGAACTCGTTGATTTAGCACTTAAGAATTCAACACTACCCGTTTGTGTTAGTTCAGTAGTACCTCGATCTTTTCAAGATTGTGTAAAAGCAGGAGCATCATTAATTGAGATAGGAAATTACGATACTTTTTATGAAAAAGGCATTCATTTTTCAGATAAAAAAGTTTTAAACATTACAAAAGAGACGAGGGATTTATTGCCTAATTTTCCCTTATCAGTAACTGTTCCTCATACTATGCCTATTGATAAACAAGTTGATCTTGCTGTAAAGCTAGTGGAAGAAGGCGTTGATATTATTCAAACAGAAGGTGGTACCAGTTCTAGTCCTTACTCTCCAGGAATTCAAGGCTTTTTTGAAAAATCAGTACCAACTCTTGCAGCTACCTATGCCATTCATCAAGAATTTAAGAAACAATCTCTGAATATACCAATCATGAGTGCCTCTGGATTAAGCCAAGTAACTTGTCCATTAGCAATATCCTCTGGAGCCTCAGCAGTTGGCGTTGGATCTGTGGTTAATAAATTAGATGATTTAATATCAATGATTGCGGTTGTTAGGGGCTTAAAAGAATCTTTGAAAAATTCAATAATTGGAGAAAAAATTTCTTAGTATAGCAACATCCTTTAGCTACTAGCTTGATGAACAACTATAAGCTTCAAGCTCCTTACGAACCAAATGGAGATCAACCAGAAGCTATTAAAAAATTAGTTAAAGGCGTGAATAATGGTAAACAGTTTCAGACTCTTTTAGGAGCTACTGGAACTGGTAAAACATTTACCATTGCCAATGTAATTCAACAAACAGGAAGACCAGCACTTGTTTTAGCCCATAACAAAACGTTGGCTGCACAACTATGTAATGAATTAAGGGAATTTTTTCCAAAAAATGCTGTTGAGTATTTCATTTCTTACTACGATTATTATCAACCTGAAGCTTATGTACCTGTAAGTGATACTTACATAGCCAAAACTGCTTCAATTAATGAAGAAATAGATATGCTTAGGCATTCTGCAACACGCTCATTATTTGAAAGAAAAGATGTAATTGTTGTAGCCTCAATAAGTTGTATTTATGGTCTTGGTATACCGAGTGAGTATTTAAAAGCTTCAGTTAAATTTGAAGTGGGAAAATCAATTAATCTACGTTCTTCTTTGAGGTCTCTCGTTGAAAATCAATATACTAGAAATGATATTGAAATTACTAGAGGTAGATTCAGAATTAAAGGGGATGTCTTAGAAATCGGTCCAGCTTATGAAGATAGATTAATAAGAATTGAGTTATTTGGTGATGAAGTCGAGGCTATTAGATATGTTGACCCTACTACAGGAGAAATACTTGAAAGTTTGGAACAAGTTAGCGTTTACCCAGCGAAGCATTTTGTGACTCCAAAAGAAAGACTTGAGAGTGCAATAAGTGCAATTAGAAGTGAATTAAAAACTCAACTCGATAAATTTACATACGAAGGAAAATTATTAGAGGCTCAACGTCTAGAACAACGTACAAAATATGATTTAGAAATGCTTAAAGAGGTTGGTTATTGTAATGGAGTTGAGAATTATGCTCGTCATTTATCAGGTAGGGAAGAAGGTTCACCGCCAGAATGCTTAATAGATTACTTTCCCAAAGATTGGTTGTTGGTAGTTGATGAGAGTCATGTAACATGTCCTCAACTTCATGCGATGTACAACGGTGATCAATCTAGAAAAAAAGTTTTAATAGATCATGGTTTTAGACTGCCAAGTGCTGCAGATAATAGACCTTTAAAATGTGAAGAGTTTTGGGAAAAATCAAAACAGACATTATTTATAAGTGCAACCCCCGGTCAATGGGAATTAGATCAATGTGATGGTGAGTTTATTGAGCAAGTTATAAGACCAACTGGGGTATTAGACCCGGTAATTGATGTAAGACCTAGTGAAGGCCAAATAGAAGATCTGTTATCTGAAATAAGAATTCGAGCTGAAAAGAATCAAAGAGTGCTCGTGACAACACTTACTAAGAGAATGGCTGAAGATCTAACTGATTTTTTATCTGAAAATAAAGTAAGAGTTAGATATTTGCATTCCGAAATCCATTCAATTGAAAGAATTGAAATTATTCAAGACCTTAGAATGGGCGAATATGATGTTTTGGTAGGAGTTAATTTATTAAGAGAGGGACTAGATCTTCCAGAAGTTTCCTTAGTGGCCATTTTAGATGCTGATAAAGAAGGTTTTCTGAGGGCAGAAAGGTCATTAATTCAAACAATAGGAAGAGCTGCCAGACATATTGAAGGTGTTGCCTTGCTTTATGCAGATAACTTCACAGATTCAATGAAAAGAGCAATATCTGAAACTGAAAGAAGAAGAACTATTCAAAAAAAATATAACCAAGTCAATGGTATTACCCCAAAACCTGCAGGCAAAAAAATAGAAAATTCAATATTATCTTTTCTAGAACTTTCCAGAAAATTAGATGCTGGTGGTTTGTCTAAAGATTTAATAAATATAGTTAATAACAAAACTGACGCAATTCTCAGTTCCAGTGATAATCAATGTTTGCTCGAAGAATTGCCTGACTTAATAGAAAAGTTAGAAATTAAAATGAAAGACGCTGCAAAAGAGTTAAATTTTGAAGAAGCAGCAAATT
Source organism: uncultured Prochlorococcus sp. (assembly GCA_902600475.1). Classification (GTDB taxonomy): domain Bacteria; phylum Cyanobacteriota; class Cyanobacteriia; order PCC-6307; family Cyanobiaceae; genus Prochlorococcus_A. Next base: position 17,074 of record CACKJM010000013.1, on the reverse strand, counting down.
TGAGGGATAGAATCAAAAAATTAAGACAAAAATTGGCAAGAAATAATTAAAAAGAACTTATTTTTCTAATTCGAAATGATTATGAATCGCATTAACTGCTTTGTCACAATCTTTTTCCAGGACAATACATGAAGTTCTGATTTCACTGGTGGCAATCATTTCAATATTGATATTTTGATCAGCCAATGCTCTAAATATTTTTCCAGCAGTTCCAACCTTACATGCCATTCCCGCTCCTACAGCACTTACTTTGGCTATAGCAGGGCCATCTTCAATGTAAGATCCGGGCAATTTTTTTGTTAAGGCCTCAAAAACTAAGGTAGCTTTTTCTCTATCTTGTTTATTCATTGTAAAACTAATATCCTTAGTTTTTAAAGAGGAAATTCTTTCAGACTGAACGATAGTATCGAAAAGTAAATTATTTTCAGCTAATGCTAAACATATCGATGCTGCTACACCTGGACGATCAGGCAGTTTTCGAAAACTTACTTGAACTTGGTTTTTATCTAATGCAATTCCTCTTACTTCAGGTTGATCTTGTTTTGCGTTGATTGGATTAACAAATATTTGTGTATCTGATAACTTAAATTTCTCAGAAACAAATCTAATAGCTTTTGGAATATTATTAATTTCAATTACGCAGCTGACTTTAATTTCACTAGTAGCTATTAACCTTACATTTATATTCGCTTGAGATAAAGTATCAAATAAATCAGCTGAAACACTTGGTCTACCCATAATGCCTGCTCCTTGAATACTCAATTTAGTCATATTTGTTTTTAGATTGAATTCTCCTCCTAATTGACTAGTTATATGTTCACATTGCTCTGAAGTTTTTTTAATTTCTAATTCACTAACAGTAAATGTAATATCGTTATTATTCCCATCATTTGTCGCTTGTATTATTAAATCTACGTTAATACTTGCTTCTGATAGTTTTTCAAATATTTGTGCAGCAATCCCAGGCCTATCAGGAATATTTGAGAGACTAAATACTGCTTGGTTTTCTAATACTTCAAGACTATTGACTGTTTTTGTTAATTCTAAGCTTCCTCTTTTTAGCGGGAGAGGTTGGATTTGACTTTCTAGGAGAGTCCCACTTGAGTCAAATTGGCTTGATTTGACGCATAATTTAATTCCATAATTACGAGCAATTTCTACTGCTCTTGGATGTAAAACTGAAGCACCGACGCTTGCAAGTTCAAGCATTTCCTCGCAGCTAATTTTATCTAAGAGTTTTGCATCAGGAACAATTCTTGGATCGGTAGTAAGAACCCCCGGTACGTCTGTATAAATTTCGCAAGTCTCAGCTCTTAAAGCAGTTGATAAAGCTACCGCGGATGTATCTGAACCACCTCTACCTAAAGTCGTAATTTCCATTGATCCTGTATGGCTTAATGTTGTTCCTTGAAATCCAGCCACCACAACTACAAAACCTTGATTTATATAATATGAGATTCTTTCTGTTTTAATATCTAGAATTCTAGCTTTCCCATGTATTGATTCAGTAATTATTCCAACCTGACTACCGGTCATTGAAATTGCAGGTATTCCATACTCGTTTAATGCCATTGAGAGAAGAGATATAGTTACTTGCTCTCCAGTTGAAAGAAGCATATCCAATTCTCTTTGATTAGGATTTTTACTAATTGATTCCGCTAAACAATTTAAATCATCTGTAGTTCGCCCCATTGCAGAAACAACTACGACAATTTCATTTCCTGCTTCTTTACTTTGACAAATGCTACTTGCAATATTTTGTATTTTTTTAATATCACCGACGGAAGTACCGCCAAATTTTTTTACTAGTAAAGCCATATTTAAATCATAATGAAAATTCTTAAACTTAAAATTTGGTTAACTTAAATTAATTAAATTCTCTGTAAAAACATTTATAGGATTATTACCTTGTTTTAGTAATGATTCAATATCTAATAAGTTACTCATTAAATTAATTAAATATTCTTGCGATACATTTTTTACTTTTCTTCGCATAAAAAAAATTCTTTTTGGATTAGAAATGCCTGCAAGATTACAAATCTTTTCTGCATTATCGTTTCCTGAATTAACGGCTAATTTTATAATGGTATGAATTCTTATTTGACTAATTAAACCTGCATTTAGTCTTAAAGCAGGTTCTCCTTTCTGTAAGGAATAATTTATTTCCATTAGGCTTTGATTAATATTTTTTTGTAAGAGAAGATCAATGATTTTGAAAATGTTGGATTGATGATCACTAAATATTTTTTTTACATCAATACTTTTAAGAAAAAGTTGTGAATTTGCATCACTTTTTTCTGCAGAAAGGTATGTTTTTGCTTTGGCTAATTCATTTCTTAGTTTAAAGCTATCATTCCCAACAGAATCAATAATTAATTCAGCTGCATTTTTATCAATTTTGATATTAATTTCATTTGCTGCATCTTCTAAAAATTTTTTTTGTCCTTCAATGTCCCAGATTTCTGGTAAGATAAATGATCTTTCTTTGGCTAAATTATTTTTAATAAGTTTTTGCAAAAATTTAGTACTCTTTAGTCTTGAATCTGGTTTTTTTGTATTTTGTAAAATCAAAAAAGTATTTTGTGGTATGTTGTCATGAATTTTTTCAAATTTAGTTCTTAGATCCTCATTTTTTGCGGTAAAAATTGGATTATTTTTCAATGTAACTATCCTGTATCCTTCTCCAAAAGGAGGTGTAAGAACTGCATCAAAAGCTTTATTTACTTGCTCATTATCATCTCCATTTAAATTAGTGACGTTTATTTCTTTCCAATCTTTGGATACTTCTTTATCAATTAACTTTTGAATAAATGTATTTTGAGCGTTTAGATCATTACCCCATAATATTTGTATTGGCATAATCGCTCAATAAAAATCATATTTTAACTATGATTACTTCTAACACAAAAAAAAATTAATGGTAATAGATCATCCAATTTTTTTGGAAAGCATCAGATTTATAAGATCTAATTTAGGAGCCAATGATCTAAATTATTTGGAAAAAAAAGTTTTAGAAAGGTTAGTTCATACTTCAGGAGATTTTTCTGTTCAAAATCTTTTAAATTTTAGTGAAGGTGCTTGCGAAAAGGGGCTTCAGGCACTTAAAAATGGTGCTCCGATTTTAACTGATACCGATATGGCTGCAGCAGCTATAAAATCTATGGCAGAAAATACAACCAAAAATAAAATATTCACAGCTAGAATGTGGTTTGGAAAAAATAATCATACAAAATTAACTAAAACTGCATATGGCTTAAGTGAAGGTTGGAAGGAGTTATCCGCTAAAAATTCTGGAAGCAAATCACCTATTGTAGTTATTGGCAGTTCTCCTACAGCTTTAACTTATTTAATTGATATTTTAGAGAATGCAAACGATTTACCTGGTTTAATTATTGGAATGCCCGTTGGATTTATAGGAGTAGAAAAAAGTAAAAAAAAACTGATTTCTACCGATCTTCCTAGAATTGTTTTGAATTCAACTAGAGGAGGTGCTGCTATGGCAGCTGCTGCCGTAAACGCCCTGTTGAGGGAATCTATTTAAAGAAATTTTATGTTATGAAAATGTTAATAATTTAATCAATATTATTATTTAATTTATTATTTTCTTCTAAAGAATTTAAAACTGACTTTGCTTTGTCTATCACTTCTCTCGGAACGCCTGCTAATTTAGCTGCTTCTATACCATAGCTTTTGTTTGAGCCCCCTTTTATAATCCTGTGACTAAAAATTAGCTTATCGTTATTTTGTTCTACTAAAACTTGAAAATTTTGTATATTTTTATTTGATTTTTTTAAATAATTCAGCTCATGATAGTGAGTAGCAAAAATAGTATTACATTTAATTTTTTTTGCAAGATATTCACTTACAGACCAAGCTATTGAAAGGCCATCAAAAGTTGATGTTCCTCTACCTATCTCATCAAGTAAAACTAGTGAGTTAGAAGTTGCCTGATTCAGAATTGATGCAGTTTCAGACATTTCTACCATAAATGTTGATTGTCCAGATGATTGATCATCAACCGCCCCAATTCTTGTAAAAATCCTATCTGAAATCTTGATTTCAGCATTATTAGCAGGAACAAAGCTACCAATTTGTGTAAGTATTTGTATTAAACCAATTTGTCTGATAAAGCAACTTTTTCCGCTTGCATTGGGACCAGTTAATATAATTAATTTTTGATTATCATCAAAAGACATATCATTCGCTATAAATTTTTTATCATTTAACAATTGCTCTACTATTGGGTTTCTTCCTGCGATAATTTTTGTACTATTTTTTGTTATTGAATCATTCATTGGTATTAAAGAAGGTTTTATAAAATTGTTTTCTACTGAAGTAATTGATAAACCAAGCAATGCATCAAGAGATGCTATGGATTTTGCGATTGATCTTATTTGTTTTGTTTTCTCAGCAACAATATTTCTTAATTCGCAGAAAATTTCATATTCTTTTGAAGAAGCTCTACTTTTTATTTGGAAAATCTTATTTTCTTTATTTTTAATTTCTGAAGTGATATACCTTTCTTCATTAGTAAGTGTTTGCCTTTTGATCCAATGTTGTGGAGCTAAATTAACTTTTGACTTATTTATAGAAATGTAGTACCCAAAATTTTTATGAAATTGAATTTTTAGGTTTGAAATTCTGCTAATTTTTCTTTCTTTTAATTCCTCTTTATTTAGCCACTCAGAGTAATCATCCATTAAATTGCGTAAACCATCTAATATATTGTCAACACCATCGTGGATCATGCCTCCTTCACTTATATTTAGAGGAGGATTTTCTATTAGTTTAAAACTTATAGTATCAGCTAATTTTAAGAGTCCTTCATCAATATTTTTTAATTGATCAGTCCAATCTGGGAGATCATATTTAAATAAATCAATTATGGATTTTAGTCTAGGTAATTTTTTTAAACCTTCTGATATTGCAATTAAGTCTCTAGGACTTGCATGACCTGCACAAGCTCTTCCTGCAAGTCTTTCTAAATCCCCCATTGCTCTAAGTAAATTTTGGGTATCAATACGTAACTGTTTAGATTCAATAAAGTTTGTAATTATGTTTTGTCTTTTATAAATTTCATTAACGTTTAATAGTGGTGAATCTATCCACCTTCTTAAACACCTTGCACCCATGCAGGTATACGTTCTATCAATACTCCATAATAGCGAACCCACATAATTGTTTTCTCGTTGTGTATTTTTGATTTCTAAGTTTTTTTGAGTTTGATAATCAATAATTAATTTGTTGTGACTAAATTGAATTTGAGGAAAGTCTAATGAGATTTTTACGGAAGAATCTTTATCTAAATTTGAAGGATTAATTTTTTCTAAATAATTCAATAAACCTCCAAGTGATCTAGTTGCATTGTTTAAATGCTTAAGTCCTATACCTTCTAGGCTTGCAATTTGGAAATATTTTTTTATTAGATAATTAGCTTCATTAATGCCAAAATTAGTATCTTGAGAAACAGTACATGTAATTTGACTACTTTCTTTAATTAATAAATTTCTTACTTCATTACTCCCAACAATGATTTCTGAAGAATCTAATTTATTAATTTCATCAAATAGTTTTGACAAAGATTGACCTTCTAAAGTTATTAATTCTCCTGTGCTTACATCAGCTTTAGATATACCCCATTGATAAGATTCATCTGTATTTTCTTCTGATAAGTAAATAGCAGTAATCCAATTATTTTTCTTTGCTATCAACATCCCCTCTTCAATTACTGTTCCAGGAGTAATGATTCTTGTTATTCCTCTTTTGATTGGAGTACCGTAATTGCCAGAACTTTTTTCTAATTGGTCGCATATAACCACAGAATAATTTTTTTTAATTAAATCAGCACAGTATCTCTCCATTGCATGGTAAGGAACGCCTGCCATAGGGATCTTACCAATTTCTTTGCCGGCATCTTTACTGGTAAGTGTTATTTCTAAAAGGTTAGATATTAATACAGCGTCCTCAAAAAAACATTCAAAAAAATCTCCTAATCTATAAAGTAATAACCTATCTTTATTCTCCTCCTTTAGAGTTACATAATGCTTCATTACAGGAGTTAATTTCATTTTTGAAACTGTTTTATAGCTATAAGATTCTTCATTGATGCAAACATTTTTGTTATTTGAAATTAAATCAGTCTTGAACTTATTTATTAAATTAGTTGAATTTTTTCTTTGTCTAGGTCTTTTTTGAGATTCTTTTTTTAAATCTTCCCAAGATAATTCTTCTGGAATATTTGATATTTCATTTTGCTTTTTATTTTCATTATCAATCTCAAATAAATTGTTTTGGATTATCGTATCTTCTTTCATGCTTTTTTAATTCCTAAATAGATATTAGGTAGAAAATTTTTTTTTGCATTTAAAGTAGCTAAAGTATGTAAATTTTCTCTAAAAATTCTCATTTTCATGAGATTATAGTATTTATAATAATTTCAAACTTAAGACTGAATTATGCAGGCTGTTAACTTTTTCTTCGTAAATGCTCTATTATTTGCCTCTCTAATTGCGGTAGTTGGAGTACCTGTTTTATATGTGACTCAACCTTCTACCGAGGAAGGACAGCGAGAAAGTAGGAGAAAAATTTATTCCATAGCTGCTGTATGGGTTGTTTTGGTTTTTGTTACAGGAATTGTTTCATCGTTAGTTTGAACTTAATACCTTTTCGTGAGAGTCTATTTATATACCTAAATAAAATTTAATGGCTATTTTTGAGGGGTCTTACACTAATGCATCCACTTTAAAAGTAGGAATTGTAATAGCAAGATTTAATGATTTAATTACAAATAAAATACTATCTGGTTGTCTTGATTGTCTAAAAAGACATGGACTAGATACTTCTGAATTAAGTAATCAAGTAGATATAGTTTGGGTACCTGGTTCATTTGAATTGCCAATTGCAGCAAAAACTCTCATTAAAAAAAAGAGTTATGATGTTGTCATTGCCCTAGGGGCTGTCATACGTGGTGAAACTTCTCACTACGATGTAGTTATATCTGAAGCTAGCAAAGGTATTTCACAAGTCTCAAATGAAAATAATATTCCAATTATTTTTGGAGTTTTAACCACTGATACTATGCAGCAGGCTTTAGAAAGAGCAGGGATTAAGAATAATCTTGGTTGGAATTATGCTTTACAAGCAATTGAGATGGGATCATTAATTAAAAATTTAAATTAGTTAAAAAAAATTTTATTATTTTTATTATTAAGCCCTACTTTGAGATAAGATAGCAATGTTATGCGGATGTAGCTCAGTGGTAGAGCATCTCCTTGCCAAGGAGAATGTCGAGAGTTCGAATCTCTTCATCCGCTTTTTATATTTATACTTTTAAGATAATCATATTAGTAATACTGTAATGACAAGAGTAATTTCTATTGAGGATTTAAGGTTATTATTTACTAAACCTTATGGTTCTGATGCACCAACAAAACAAAAATGGGCTGAATTTTATAATGAGAATGTTATTTTTGTAGACCCTACGCAGGAAACAAAGGGATTAGATTCTTATATCAAAGCTCAAGAAAAGCTTATTAAAAGATGTGATGATGTTTTTTTAGAAACTCATGCTATCTCCATAAGTGACAATTGTGGTTTCGTTGAATGGACAATGGGTTTAAAAATTATGGGAAAAGAATTTATTTATCCTGGAACTACTCGTTTAATATTTGGGGAAAATGGATTAATTCAAGAGCATAGGGATTATTTTGATTTTTGTGGTCCCACTTTTGGACCTGTTCCTATTTTAGGACCCTTTATAAGATGGCTTTATAGTAAATTTGTATCTTGATTTTTTGATAAAGAAGTTTTTATATTTCACGAACTAATAAATCTTGAGAAGTAACTTCTTTCAAATTAAATTGAGAATAGAACAATTTTTTATTAGTCGTCATTAAATATAATTTCTTTGTATTTTTAACTTTTTTTGAAGACAAAAGTTGTTTCATAACTAAGGTGCCAAAACCTTTACCTTGGTGATTTTGATCTATAACTATATCCCAAAGAACCCCTCGGTAAATCCCATCTGTTAAAGCTCTACCAAAACCAACTATTTCGTTGCCAACCCAAAGACTGACTATAACGTCACTGTTGGCAAGGCATTTTTTTAGATCATTAATTGTTCTATTTTTTGCCCAAAAAGCATTTCTATCAAGTAATTTTTGTAGCTTATTTAATCCATTGGCTGGCTTTAGATGAGGACCTAATCCAAAAAACCTTAATCCTATAGCTCCCCTAGAATGGTTAATTAGAGATATTGCTTTCATTTTTAAAAATTTGTAGAAAATTGAGAATAACAAGTTTATTTGTAATTTTAATTTAAATACACCTGTAGATCATTTTTATAAAATAAAGAGATATGATTTTTCTGCATCTTGTTGTAACGCACTAATTTATAATGTTTGTAATAGGATAAATTTTTGAAGGACTATTACTTATGCTAAAACTTTTGTTAGGAGATCCGAATACACGAAAGTTAAAGCGCTATCAACCAATAGTGGAAGATATAAATTTTTTAGAAGAAGAAATTTCTCAATTAACTGATGATGAGTTGAGAAGAGAAACTCAACATCTTAAATCAAAAATCTCATCAGAATTAGATATTAAAAAACAAAAAGAACTTTTAGAAGAATATCTTCCTAAAGCATTTGCAATTGTTAGAGAAGCAAGTAAACGTGTTCTCGATATGAGACATTTTGATGTTCAGTTAATAGGCGGAATGGTTTTACATGAATGTCAAATTGCTGAGATGAAGACAGGAGAAGGGAAAACTCTTGTCGCTACATTGCCGTGTTACTTAAATGCTTTAACAGGGAAAGGGGTTCATGTTGTTACTGTCAACGATTATTTAGCTAGAAGAGATGCTGAGTGGATGGGTCAAGTTCATCGTTTTTTAGGTTTATCTGTTGGTTTGATTCAACAAGATATGAACCCAGTTGAGAGAAAGAAAAATTACGAATGTGATATAACCTATGCCACAAATTCAGAATTAGGATTTGATTACTTAAGAGATAATATGGCAACTGATATTAATGAGGTAGTGCAAAGAAAATTCAATTATTGTGTAATTGATGAGGTTGATTCAATATTAATTGATGAAGCAAGAACACCTCTTATTATTTCTGGACAAGTTGAAAGACCCCAAGAAAAATATCAGAAAGCTTCAGAATTAGCTTTGGCATTAGTCAGAGCAAAAGAATTAAGTAAAGATGGAATTGATCCAGAAGGGGATTACGAAGTTGATGAAAAGCAAAGGAGTTGTATTTTAACTGATCAGGGTTTCGCTAAATGTGAAGAGTATTTGAAGGTTAGTGATTTATATAACCCTCAAGATCCTTGGGCACACTACATAACAAATGCTTTAAAAGCCAAGGAATTATTTATTAAAGATGTAAATTACATTATTAAAAATAATGAGGCTGTGATAGTGGATGAATTTACAGGTAGGGTAATGCCAGGAAGGCGATGGAGTGATGGGCAGCATCAAGCAATAGAAGCAAAAGAGAGTCTTAAAATTCAGCCCGAGACACAAACGTTAGCATCTATTACTTATCAGAATTTTTTCCTTTTATATCCTGGTCTTGCAGGTATGACGGGAACTGCAAAAACAGAGGAGGTTGAATTTGAAAAAACCTATAAATTAGAATCAACTGTTATACCGACAAATCAAATAAGGAAGAGACAAGATTGGTCTGATCAAGTATTTAAGACAGAGGCAGGTAAATGGAAAGCTGTTGCTAAAGAAACTGCACAAATTCATAGAAATGGAAGACCTGTTTTAGTTGGTACAACAAGTGTTGAAAAAAGTGAGTTATTAAGTATTCTTTTATCCGAAGAAAAAATTCCACATAATTTGCTAAACGCTAAACCAGAGAACGTTGAACGTGAGGCAGAAATTGTTGCTCAGGCAGGTAGAGCAGGTGCCGTTACTATTGCCACTAATATGGCTGGAAGGGGAACAGATATAATTCTCGGCGGCAACAGTGATTATATGGCAAGACTTAAATTAAAAGAGATTTTAATTCCTTTGTTAGTCAAGCCAGATAATGAACATAAACCACCAATCCCTAAACAAAGAATTTCAAAAGCAAAAGGTGGTTTTTCTTCAAGAGTTGACTCAAATTTGAAAAAGAATATTTCAGACTCTTCAAAAAGTCTTTTCCCTTGCAAACTAAATGAAGAAATTGAAAAGAAACTCTCTCTTTTATCTAATGAACTAGTGAATAATTGGGGAGATAGACAACTATCTGTCTTAGAACTAGATGATAGGATAGCTACAGCTGCAGAAAAAGCACCTACCGATGATAAATTGATAGAGCTTTTGAGGGACGCTTTATCAAATGTAAAAGAAGAATATGAAAAAGTTTTGATTCATGAAGAGGAAAAAGTAAGAGAGGCTGGCGGTTTACATGTTATTGGTACTGAGAGACATGAGTCAAGAAGAGTAGATAATCAACTTAGAGGTAGAGCAGGTAGACAAGGTGATCTTGGAAGTACCAGATTCTTTTTATCTTTAGAAGATAATCTATTAAGGATTTTTGGAGGCGACAGAGTAGCAAATCTAATGAATGCATTTAGGGTTGATGAAGATATGCCTATCGAATCAGGAATGCTTACTAGGTCTTTAGAAAGTGCTCAAAAGAAAGTAGAGACTTATTATTACGACATTAGAAAACAAGTTTTTGAATATGACGAGGTAATGAATAATCAAAGAAAAGCAGTATATAGTGAAAGATTAAGAGTCTTGCAAGGAATTGATTTAAAGAGGCAAGTAATAGGCTATGGAGAAAGAACAATGAGTGAAATTGTAGAAGCTTATATTAATCCTGATCTACCTCCTGAAGAATGGAATATTGATCAATTAATTTCTAAAGTTAAAGAGTTTATATATTTATTAGAAGATCTAAAAGCTGATGATATTAATTTATTGTCAATAGAGGAATTAAAAAACTATCTTCAAGAACAGTTGCGAATAGCTTATGACTTAAAGGAATCTCAAATAGAAAAGATTCGTCCAGGATTGATGAGAGAAGCTGAAAGATTCTTTATTTTGCAGCAAATTGATAATTTATGGCGTGAACATCTTCAATCGATGGATTCTTTAAGGGAATCAGTTGGGTTGAGAGGTTACGGCCAAAAGGACCCTTTAATTGAGTATAAAAATGAAGGATACGACATGTTTTTAGAAATGATGACTAATATGAGACGAAATGTTATTTACTCAATGTTTATGTTTCAGCCAAAAACCCAGACGGATGAGACAAATTAGATCAAGATTTAATCATCTCCAAGAAATTCTATTATTTCTTTGTCCTTAAGATTTTGAGCATCTCCGAGTTTAGAAATATCAATAGATTCTGAATTAGCTAAACATTGTAGAGTTTTTTGTAATTTAAGGATTTCATTTTCAAGTAAATCTATTCTGTCCATTAAATTCTTAATCACATTAGCTTCTGCATCAGGTAAGGCAGAGTGAGCTAATGGGTTCACTTTGACACCACTTTGATGCACGACTCTTCCAGGAACTCCAACCACAGTACTATTACTCTCTACATTACGAACAACTACTGAACCCGCACCAATACGTGTATTAGATCCTATTGTGATGGATCCAAGAACTTTTGCTCCTGCTCCAACTACAACATTTTCCTTTAAGGTTGGGTGTCTTTTTCCATGACTTTTGCCAGTACCTCCTAACGTAACTCCTTGGTAAAGTAGACAATTATTTCCTATCTCAGCTGTTTCACCTATTACAACTCCCATTCCATGATCTATAAAGACTCGTTTACCAATTTTCGCTCCAGGATGTATTTCAATACCTGTGACTGTCCTATTGAGATGACTTAAAAGGCGGGGGATTAAAGGAAATTTTAATTGCCATAATTTATGAGTAAACCTGTGAATAACTATTGATTGAAAACCTGGGTAGCAAAGAAAAATCTCAAGTATTCCTCTGGCAGCAGGATCTCTTTCTTTAATAATTTCTATATCTGACCTAAAAGTTCTTAATATCATGGCTTAAGTAATAACTCCAATTTCTTTTTTTAATTGATTTATAGTTTCGATACTCAAATAATTTTTTGCACATATTATTTGAGGTAATCTCATAAGTTGAGAACGATTTTTTAGCAGTGTGTTTTCTACAACTGATAAACTGGGGCCATCACAAACGATATGGCTTGAAGCTTTTAGAAGAGATAGTAATCTACTGTTATTATCTGAGATAGCCGTCATGAGCATTAATTCACTACCCCGCATGCTATGAATGATTACTTCTGCCGCCCTCAACAAACCAGGGCTAATGCTAACAATGCCTACGCAACTGCCAGTATTTAATTCTTTGAGAATTTTTAATTCCTTTTGAAAGTCGCTTAGGTCGACTGCAATAGCACGAACACTATGTTGTTTAGCAACTTTTTCTAGGGGCTGTAAAAAATACCTGCTAGTGACAATAGTACCATTATTTGAACTACTCAAAACTTTTTCTAATTCTTCCATAGGAACTACTTCTACTGGAACATTAATTTTTGGAGAAAGGTCTTCTGCTATAAGCATAGAAGCTCCTATATCCTCTCTAGGGGTACTGACTATAATTCTTGATCCGCACTTAATACGCCAATCAATTTCATTTAATAATACTTCTCTTGTTTCTTGTAAGGTAAATCCAAGACTTATAAAATTATCAATATACTTCTTTGCTTCTTGATCTGGGGGTTTACTGATTATATCTTTTGAGTAAATTGATTTCTTGAAGTCTCTTTTAGTTAGATTATCTCTTACATAGATACCTGATCCAGCTACCGCTTCAACAACCCCATCAATTTCAAGTTGTCTGTAAACTTTGCTTATAGTATTTCGATGGAGTCCAGTCTGCATTGCAAGTTGTCTAGTACTGGGAAGTCTGTGCCCTGGAGGATAATGCCTTGCCGCTATTGCAAAGCAAATTTGATTATATAGTTGCGTAGATGCTGGGATATCACTTTCTTGTTGAACATGGAATCTCACTTTAGAAAAATCCTTACTTAATTAATATTTAGTCATAGTGACACTTTAACATCCGTCATAGACTTTCGAAAAAAATTTCATCCTTCATCTTTTTTTATGAGAGGAGTTTTTCTGGGGCTTAAAAACATAATCATGTTTCTTCCTTCTCTTGTTGGCTTTTGTTGTACTTCTGATTGTTCTTCTAAATCATTAGCCATTTTGAGAAGTAGTGTTTCAGCTAAATTTGAGTGTTGAATTTCTCTACCTCTAAAAATCACAGTGCATTTTACTTTATCCCCCGATTTTAAAAATTTAGTAGCTTGACCTATGCGTACGTCATAATCATGTTTAGCAATTTTGTATCTCATTTTTACTTCTTTAACTTCAGTTTGATGAGATTTTTTTCTTGCTTCTTTTGCTTTTTTTTCCTGTTCAAATTTATATTTTCCATAGTCCATGATTCTACAAACAGGAGGATCTGCTTTTTCGCTCACCAAAACCAAATCAAGTTCTCTTTGAGAGGCTATTTCTAATGCTTTCAATCTATCAATAACTCCTAATTGTTTTCCATCTGAATCAACGACTCTCAATTGAGGGTATTTTATTCTTTCATTAATATTTGGGAGCTCTCTAACAGGAGCGCGGCGATCAAAACGTGGGCGTGGTGGCATTCAGTTCAGTTAATAAATTGATTGGATGGTGAACAAAAATTTTTATTTTATAAAGCTAGCCTATAAAAGACTCTATTTTAATTATTGCATCTTTTAGCAGGTTTTTGTTATTAAGCCAAATAGGATTATTTTTATTACGGAACCATGTTTTTTGTCTTTTGGCAAATTGGATAGTTTTTCTAGTAGTTAATTCAATTGCCTCGTTAAAAGTTAATTGGTTTTTTAAAACTCCTTTGGCTTCACGATAACCAATTGTTTCTAATATTTTTAAATCAGAACCATATTGAGAAATAAGATTCTTTGTCTCTTCAACTATTCCAGATAAAAACATATTTTTTGTTCTTTGCAAAATTCTTTTTTTTAAATCATCTCTATCTAATCCAAGTTCTAGGATCCTCCAATTCGGCGGTTTTCGTAATTTTTGATTTGACAAAGGTTTGCCTGTTACGTAAAAAACTTCTAAAGCTCTTATTGTTCTAATGCGATCAGCAAAATTTATTTTATTTGTAGATATTGGATCACAATTTTTCAAAAGCTCCCAACATTTTTCCTGACCAAGTTCTTCTAGTTGTTTTCTTAAATTTTTTTGCGGAGGGATATCTGGTACAAAAAAACCTTTAGTTATTGAGTTCATATATAAACCACTTCCTCCAACAAGAAAAGGTAAATGATTTTTGCGGATTTCCTTTTTGATTGATTTTTCAGCAATTTCTTGAAATTGTTTTACATTTAATGGATTAATAGGCTCTTCGATATCTAGAAGAAAATGTTTTATTTGTTTTTGTTGATGTTCGGATGGCTTTGCTGTCCCAATATCCATAGACTTATAAATTTGTCTAGAATCTATATTATGAATACGAGTTTTAAAATGCTTAGCAATTTCAATAGCTAATTCTGTTTTACCACTTGCTGTGGGTCCAATTAAAACAATTACACAAGGCGGATAAGAAGACATATTAGGTTCTGAAGAAAAATCTACTAGTTATGTAATGAAAGAGATTAAAATTTTCATAGACTTCGAGCCTTTCTCTTATTGCAGTGGTAAGTTTAATGAAAGACCTTTTAAAAATAACAATTTTTAAAAATTTAATTTTTCTATATTAAATGAGCGAGGACAAAAGATCTAATAAAATCTCAGATGATTATGGTGCTGATCAGATTCAGGTTTTAGAAGGGTTAGAACCAGTTCGTAAACGTCCTGGGATGTATATAGGTTCCACAGGTCCTAGAGGTCTACATCATTTAGTGTATGAAGTCGTTGATAATTCAGTTGATGAAGCGCTTGCAGGGCATTGTGATCATATAGAAATAGTTCTTCGTGCAGATGGATCAGCTTTAATTTCAGATAATGGAAGAGGTATCCCAACAGATATTCATCCAAGGACGGGAAAAAGTGCTTTGGAAACTGTACTGACTGTTCTTCACGCAGGAGGAAAATTTGGGAGTGGCGGTTATAAAGTTTCTGGTGGTTTGCATGGAGTAGGAATATCTGTAGTTAATGCTTTAAGTGAATGGGTTAATGTAACTGTTTTTAGGGACGGGAGTGAGTTTAATCAACGCTTTGAAAAAGGTGTATCTAAGGGTGAATTGCAAGCTAAAAAGCAGTCTATTAAACCTTTTAAAAAAGGAACCACTATTTGTTTTAAGCCCGATAAAACAATTTTTTCTGGAGGCATCGAATTTGAATACACTCTTCTTTCATCTAGGTTAAGAGAGCTGGCTTATCTTAATGGGGGCGTAAAAATTGTTTTTAGAGATGAGCGTAATCAATTGTCTGATGGTTCTTTCAAAGAAGAAATTTACCTATATCAAGGAGGTATTAAAGAATATGTTCAATACATGAATAAAGAAAAGGATTCTATTCATCCTGAGATAATTTATGTTGACTCACAGAAAGAAAATGTTTATGTAGAAGCAGCTTTGCAATGGTGTTCAGATGTTTATTCAGATAATATTTTAGGCTTTGCAAATAATATTAGAACTATTGATGGAGGTACTCATATTGAGGGATTAAAAACAGTTTTAACTAGAACATTCAATAATCTTGCAAAAAAAAGAGGTAAAAGAAAAGACATTGAAAAAAATTTGGCTGGTGAAAATATCAGAGAAGGATTGACTGTAGTTTTATCAGTTAAAGTTCCAGATCCTGAATTCGAAGGACAAACGAAAACAAAATTAGGGAATACTGAAGTAAGAGGAATTGTTGATTCTCTTATTGGAGAAGCACTTACAAAATATATGGAATTCAATCCTGGAATTTTAGATTTGATCCTTGAAAAAGCAATTCAATCATTTAACGCAGCAGAAGCTGCAAGAAGGGCTAGGGAATTAGTCAGAAGAAAAAGTGTTCTTGAAAGTTCAACTTTGCCTGGTAAATTAGCAGATTGTAGCTCTAGAGATCCCTCAGAATCAGAAATTTATATTGTTGAGGGGGATTCTGCGGGAGGTTCGGCCAAGCAGGGAAGAGATAGGAATTTTCAGGCTATTTTGCCTCTCAGGGGTAAAATTCTCAATATCGAAAAAACTGATGATACTAAAATATATAAAAATACAGAAATTCAGTCATTAATAACTGCTCTTGGATTGGGAATTAAAGGAGAGGAATTTGATGTTAGCTCTTTAAGATATCACAGAGTTGTAATTATGACTGATGCTGATGTTGATGGTGCTCATATAAGAACTTTATTATTAACATTTTTTTATAGATATCAAAGAGAACTTGTTGAAAAAGGTTTTATATACATTGCTTGTCCGCCTCTATATAAAGTTGAAAGAGGTAAGAATCATAAATATTGTTATAACGAGAATCAGTTGAAGGATACAATTGCAGATTTTGGAGAAAATGCAAATTATAATATCCAAAGATTTAAGGGATTAGGAGAGATGATGCCAAAACAATTATGGGATACAACTATGAATCCTCAAACTAGGATGATGAAAAGGGTTGAAATTGAAGATGCACTTGAAGCTGACAGAATATTTAATATATTAATGGGAGATAAAGTTGCACCAAGAAGAGAATTTATTGAAACTCATAGTAGTAACTTGGATTTGGCAACTTTAGATATATGATTAACAATCTTCTAAAGAATTTTTGCTTAATTATTTTTGCATTAATTGCGCCGATTACATTACCGGCTGGTGGAATTCAAAAAAGTTTAAATCAAAATAAGTTTTCTAATAATACAAATGAAATAATATTAAGTTCCAATACCTCTCTATATTCTTTTCCTAAAATTCATGCTGATGAATTATTAGTTCTTGATATAGGTACAACTTTATCAATCTTACGTACTTGGAAAGTCAGCCAAAGTGAAACTTGGGTTAGGGTTGAATTGGCTTCTAATAAATTTTTAGACAATCCGAATAAGATTTTAAAAGGCTGGATAAAAATGTAAATTTTGGATTTTTATTCAATAGCT
>CACKJM010000012.1 GCA_902600475.1 uncultured Prochlorococcus sp. | reverse complement strand
CACTTTTTATTCCAGGATCCATTAAAAAAATTTACACAACATTTTTTACAGGCAATATTTTTTATTCTTTTTCTATAGAAAAATTTCTCACCACAATTTTGACAAATTCCTATATATTTTAATTCTCTCCTTTCAATAGGAAATGAGTGCCGTACGGAAATTTGAAAATTCATCTCTTTCTCATTAATTTCATTCATCTTTGCTAAGAAATTTGGGCCATGTATCTCTTTTTTTTTTAATATCCTATCTACCCATGCATGAATCATTTCATGACATAAAGTGCTGTTTATTTCACTAGTAGATAATTTACTCAAAATAGGTTTCGATAAAATAATTTCAGAATCTACAAGACCATTAATTCGTTTTCTTTTATAAAAACCAGCAGTAGTTTTTAATCTATTGTCACTCCATCTAACTTTAACTAAAGGTTGGTTATTAACCGCTAAAGAATTTTGAAAATATTGGCTATTAAATCTATGAAATAAAGGTAAAAGAGGAATTACAGGCATTATGAATTAAAATTAGTATTATTTTGACAAAAAAAGCCATCAAAAACGATTTCTTTTCTTAAAGTAATAAAAAACTTAAATCAACATGGATGCAACACTAGTAAAAGATATTGGAATTAAAGCATTATTAGTTGGCGGAGCAGTACTAGTTTCTTTTTGGACCTTTAATGCAGTCAAATTAGTTATAAGCGCAAGAGGAATTAATCCATTAGTAAGAAAGTTTTTTGATCAAATAGCTGCTGGCAGAATCGATGCAGCTTATGGTTTGACTACAAAAACTTATAAAACTCATGTTAAACGCCAAGACTTTCTTAAATTTTTAGCTAGTTTAAACCTCAATAAATACAGAAATTTAAAATCGGGAAGACCTAGAGTCCAAGAAGATCAAATAATAATAACTTTAAATTTAAAATCAGAAGATAAACAAGATGAGCTCCCATTAGATTTTACTTTCGCAAAAACTGACAATGATTGGAAAATAGACAGAATAGCTAGAGTTAATTAATAATTTCGTGTGAGGTAAAAAGAATTGTTTAAAGAGGATATAATACATCAATTAGAATTACATCCAAGTAGATTAGATAAAGAAAAAATCATCTTAAAAGCCATGGAAAAAGGTCTTGATGATTTTTTTGAAGGAATCCGAATGGCACTTGATCCATTAATAACCTTTGGTGTAAAAATTGTTCCTGAGAAAGAGAATGAAAAAAGTCAAAATTTTTTATGGAAAGATTTTAGGAAACTAGCCAATAAGCTTATTCAAAGAGAACTGACTGGTCACGCTGCTCGCGATGCAATTCTTAAAGCTATGGAATCTGCAACAAAAGAAGAGTGGAACGGATTTTATAGAAGAGTTTTAATTAAAGATCTAAGATGTGGTGTATCTGAAAAAACAATCAACAAAATAGCAAAGAAATTTCCCAAATATGCTATTCCTATTTTTTCTTGTCCTTTAGCTCATGACAGTGCAAATCATGAAAAAAAAATGATAGGGAAAAAGCAAATTGAAATCAAATTAGATGGTGTTCGCGTTTTAACTATTATTAGACAAAATAAAGTAGAAATGTTTTCACGTAATGGGAAACAATTCCATAATTTTGGTCATATTATCTCAGAAATAGAAAATGTCTTAAAAGAAGACCCTGCACCTTACGACTTAGTGCTTGATGGTGAAGTAATGAGCGCTAACTTTCAGGATTTAATGAAACAGGTACATAGAAAAGATGGCAAACAAACCAAAGACGCAGTTCTCCACTTATTTGACTTATGTCCCCTTGAAAACTTTCAAAAAGGGAAATGGAACACTAGTCAAACAAAAAGAAGTTTATTAGTAAAAGAATGGGTATCAAAACGCTCTATGCTTTTAAAACATATACAAACACTTGAATGGGAAAATGTAGATCTCGACACTATCGAGGGACAGAAAAGATTTGTAGAGCTGAATAAATCTGCAGTGGAAGGTGGATATGAAGGAGTAATGATTAAAGATCCTGATGCTATATATGAATGTAAAAGAACACACAGTTGGTTAAAAGCAAAACCTTTCATTGAAGTCACTTTAAAGGTTGTATCTGTTGAGGAAGGTACAGGTCGCAATAAAGGTAGACTGGGAGCAATCCTAGTAGAAGGAGAAGATGATGGATATGAATACAGTCTTAGTTGCGGAAGCGGATTTAGTGATATCCAACGTGAAGAATATTGGTCAAAACGTAATCATCTAGTTGGTCAACTTGTAGAAATCAGAGCTGATGCTAAAACTCAATCAAAGGATGCGGTGGCTTTTAGTCTTAGGTTTCCTAGATTCAAATGTTTTAGAGGATTTAAAGCTGGAGAAAAAATTTAAATTTTAAAAAATAGTAATCAACAAAATAGTCAACGAAAAATGTGTTTTTTAATTAAAAAACTTTAAATCTTAGCTATAAAGTATAAGAATAATTATCAGGACTTTTAATAAGACTTATGACAAAGAAAACAGTTTTTAACTACATAAAAACACCCTGTGGACAAGCAAAATATATGGAATTAGAAGCCAACAAAACTTTACTAGGTAAATTTAGACTTTTATGGTTTATCTTAATTGCATCTATTAGAGATTGGAATATTAAAGATTAAACTCTCAGGAATTTTCAAAATATTCTCTAGAGTATTTAGCTAAGAAATATACCACTAAAAACGTCGAAACAACTCCAATGGTCGTCATATATAAATTATTTGGTGATTGCACATTTTTTAACTCCTGGAGACTTTTTGCCAAACTACCTATTGAGCAATAAAGAAAAGTTCCTGGAATTATTCCAAGAAGACCAAGAGCGAAATCTCTAAATTTAACATTATTAAAACCATAAAAATAATTAAGAATACTGAAAGGAAATATCGGCGATAATCGAGCTAAAAAAATTAATTTAAGTCCGCCTTTTTCTACTACTTTCTCCATAACACTTAATTTTGGATAACGACTAAAAAGGTTTTTTAGCTTTTTGGCAAAAAAACTTTTTGATACAAAAAATGCAAGTGATGCTCCTATGGAAGCCGAAATGAAAACGATAAATGATCCAAAATATGCGCCATATATAAAACCGGATAATAGAGATAACCCGGAAGCTGGAAGTATTAATAAAACAATTAAAATATAAGTGCAAACAAACGAAAAAACGCCTATTCCAGTCTTAAAAAAAAAAGATAAATTGTAAATATTTTCAAGGAATATATTCATTCTCAATTCAATAGTTCGAGTTTTTTAGTAATTCTCTGCTTTTGCACCGAACCTTCGTTTAATTTAAATCTGCATTCCTCAACAATATCTTTTGGAGCCTTTTCAACAAAATTTTTATTAGATAATCTCTTATTTAAATTTTCTAATTCAATAATCACCTTTTTTAAATCCTTGTTTAACCTTTCCTTTAATGCGTCTATATTTACAAAATCCTGAAAAGGTAAGTAAACCTCTAAATCACTAATTATCCCAGAAAAAGATTTAGCAAACTCTTTTTTATCAACAGCATTAGTTTTAAAAATAAATACTTCAGAGGATTTGGTTAAAGTTTGAATATCATTAACTAAATTTTTTAAAAAGTTAATCAATTCATCATTATCTGAAATTAAGTAAACAGGGACTTTTTCTGATGGCTTGAGCCCTAATTCAGCTCTCAAATTTCTAATCAATCTAATAATTTCAAAGAGTTGCTGAAAGGAATTATCAAGCTTATTATCAACAAATTTATTTTCTTGAGTTGGCCATTTTTGAAGAGATAATAATTCTTTATCTGGCTTAAGTTGAAGTATGTGCCAAAGTTCCTCAGTAATGTGCGGCATAAAAGGATGAATCATCACCAAGATATCATTGAGCACTTTTATTAAAACCTTCTCAGATATTTGTCTATTTTTAGTCTCTTTATTATTGAACCTTTGTTTGGCAAATTCTACATACCAGTCACAAAAATCGTTCCATGCAAATTCATAAAGTAGTTTCGCAGATTCTCCCAATTTATATTCTTTCAACAAAGCAATGACTTTTATATTTACCTGATTCAATTTCGATAAAATCCACTTATCACATAACTCTAAAGAAGTTTCATCACTCTCATTAATCGAATAATTATTGTTGGAAGTTTTATTAATTAAAACAAATTTAGTTGCATTCCATAATTTATTCGCAAAATTTCTTGAAGCTTCAACAGTTGAAGATGTATCTTTTTTCCTATCAAAATCAAGCCGGATATCTTGTCCAGCGCCTGCAACTTCTCGAATTAAAGCAAATCGTAGAGCATCAGAACCATATTTATCAATTAATAGTATTGGATCAATACCATTACCTGAACTTTTACTCATTTTTTTATTATTTTCATCTCGAACTAGACCATGAATATAAACATCCTTAAAAGGAATATTATTCGTAAAAGTATTCCCCATCATTGTCATTCTGGCCACCCAAAAGAAAATAATATCGAAACCAGTAACAAGAACATTATTTGGATACCATTTTTTAAAATCCGGATCATTTGTATTTGGCCAACCAAGGGTTGAGAATGGCCATAAACCACTTGAAAACCATGTATCCAAAACATCTTTATCACGAACCAATTTAATATTTAATCCAAATTTTTTATTAGCTTCGATTAAAGCATCTTCTTCATTTCTTGCAACGATATATGGAGTATTTTGTTCTATTGAATCTTGAGAGTCATCTAAAACGTACCATGCTGGTATTTGGTGCCCCCACCACAATTGGCGACTGATACACCAATCATTAATATTCTCTAACCAATCCTTATAAACTTTCTCCCAGCGTGGAGGAATAAAAGATGGTTTTTTAGAATCAATTTCATTAAGACATCCTTGTGATATATCATCCATTTTCAAAAACCATTGTGTTGACAATAAAGGTTCGATTGGCACCTTACCTCTATCAGAAAAAGGAACAGTATGTTTATACTCCTCTATCTTTGTCAAAAGGCCTAAGTTATCCAATTCTTTAATAATTTTCTTTCTAGCCTCATATCTATCTAAATTTTGAAAAATACCTGCATTAATATTTAAAGTTCCATCTTTGTTCATTACATTAATCTGTTTTAAATTATGCCTTTTTCCTATTGCAAAATCATTTGGATCATGGGCTGGAGTAACCTTCACACAACCCGTGCCAAAATCTTTATCAACATGTGAATCAGCGATAATAGGTATTTCTCTATCAATGAAAGGGACTTTTACTTTGAAACCAATAAATTCTTTATATCTATCATCATCAGGATTAACTGCCACAGCAGTATCACCCAAAAGAGTTTCTGGTCTTGTTGTTGCAACTTCTAAGTACTTATCTAACTGTTCACCACTTTCAGAAATTAAAGGATATTTAAAATGCCATAAATGACCATTTACTTCTTGCATTTCAACTTCAAGATCACTTACGGCAGATTGAGATTCAGGGCACCAATTAACCAAATATTCGCCTCTATAAATTAAATTCTTTTTATAAAGAATATTAAAAGCTTCAATAACTGCATCATTTAATTTTTGATCAAGAGTAAATCTTTCTCTAGTCCAGTCAACTGAATATCCTATCCTTTTTAATTGAGAAACTATTCTTCCACCACTTTGTTCTTTCCAGTTCCATGCTCTTTTAAGAAATTCATCTCTTCCAATATCCTCGCTTGTTTTACCTTCACTTTTTAATTGTTTTTCGAGAATAGTTTGAACAGCTATTGAAGCATGATCAGTTCCTGGTAAACACAAAACATTCTTACCTAAAAGTCTTTGAAAACGTACTACAACATCTATCAAAGCCGTATTAAATGCATGCCCCATATGCAAAGAACCAGTTACATTGGGTGGCGGAATAACAACACAAAAAGGGTCCCCATCATCCTCAGGGTTAGGACTAAACGCCTTTAAACTTTCCCATTTTTCTTGCCACTTTTTCTCTACTTTAAAAGGTGAATAATTCTCTAAAGATAATTGATCATTCATCTCTGTCATGTGCAAATTTTATTTCAATAAACTTTTTGTTTATTTTATCTTGATAGCAGCCAATTAATGAAAATAATATTAGTTTGCAAAAAAAAGACGTATCCATTCTACAAAAGTTTGAAGCCAGAACCACAGGAACAACGTTTTGCATTTTTTGGTGTTGAAATAAGAAATCCACCACCGCTCAAATCACCGTAATAATCTAATTTTAAATCTTTCAGTAAATTAAACTTTTTTACATCCGCGTATAAAGTTACTCCTTCAGTTCTTGAAATAGGGGATCCATTACATGTACCTGGCCTTAATTTAATATGCATCCATCCTTCGGAACAATTTTCATCCCCTACCAAATCAATCGACATTTCTCCTGGGGAACCTCCAAAAGAAGCCTGCCTAGATAGTTCTGAAGCAGCGCTTTGACTGATTGAAAGATTGACGATCTCAGTCATTAGAAAAATAATACATGGGCGATCCAGGGTTCGAACCAGGGACATCCTGCTTGTAAGGCAGGCGCTCTACCGCTGAGCTAATCGCCCTTATGATAAATCATTCTAATAGATGAAGTTGAAAAATTTATACTAAGTATTTAAATATTTCATGAATGAGGCAAAATTTAATTAATAAAATATATCCTATGTCCTCAAACAATAGATATAAATTGGAAAACAATTCCGATTTAGAGACTATAAAAAGTTTTAAAATCTTAATATCTAATATCAAAGCATTAAAAGATGAAACTTGGGGCTGCCCATGGCAGAAAATACAGTCTCATATATCGTTGATCCCATTTTTGTATGAAGAAAGTAATGAATTTATAGATGCGATATATGAAAAAAATGCAGATAACATATGTGAAGAGTTAGGAGATCTTTTATTACAAGTAATGCTTCATGCTGAAATCGGTTACCAAGAAAAAGAATTTGCTCTAAATGATGTTATAAAAAATCTAAATAAGAAAATTATTAATAGACATCCATATATTTTTAACAAAAAAGAAAAAGTATCATTAGAAAAATCACAACAGATTTGGGGAAATATAAAAAATTTAGAAAAAGAAGCAACTAATATGGAATCTTCAATTAGTAGAAATTTAAATTTAAAAATTAAAAATTTACCTCCAACGATTGGTACAGATAAAATCACAAATGTTGTTAAAGAACATGGTTTCAAGTGGGAAAGTACTGATGAGATTTTTAAAAAGTTAGAAGAAGAGATAAATGAATTAAAAGAGGCAATTAAATGCAAAAATGATTCAGATATAAAAAATGAATTTGGGGATATTTACTTTACCCTTCTGAATCTTTCAAACTTTTTAAAAATAAATCCTGAGTCAGCTCTTCAAAAAACTAATATGAAATTTTTAGACAGATTTTTAATCGTCGAAGAGCATGCAGGAGATAATATTAAAAAACAAACTCCCAAAGACTTTCAACGGCTTTGGCAAATAGCCAAGCAAAAACTGGCAGGAAAAGTTCCTAAAAGCAAATGACAAATATTACAACATGGATAGATGAATATCATAAAGGCTCAAGATTCGGCCTAAATGGAAAAATTCTAATTAAAAAAACCTCAAAATATCAAGAAATTCTTGTTATTGAAAATGAATATTATGGTAAAGCTTTAATGTTAGATGGTTGCTGGATGACATCATTAAAAGACGAGAAATATTATCATGAGTGTCTTGTGCATCCTGCATTAAGTAGCATTAACAAAAAATCTAATGTACTAATTATTGGCGGTGGTGACGGAGGTACTGTAAGAGAATGCGTTAAATATTCTCAAATATCAAAAATTGATCTAGTAGAAATTGATGAAGAGGTAATCAAAATATCTAAAAAATTTCTAAAAGAAATTGGAGGCGAAGCATGGAACGACAAAAGATTAGAAATTCATGTTGATGATGGTGTTAAATGGGTAAAAAAAACAAGAGATAATTTTTACGACGTTATATTTATAGACTGTTCAGATCCCTCAGAATTTTCAAATTTATTATTTTCAGAACCTTTTTATGAAGAATGTAAAAGAATACTGAAACCATATGGGATATTAGCAACGCAAAGCGAATCACCTGAGTCCTTCAAAAATATTCACATAAATATTTTGAAAACCCTAAAAAATATATTTAAAGTTTCTGAAACTATGTATTCCTTTGTGCCTATATATCCAAGCGGGATTTGGAGTTGGACATTCGCTTCTTCAGAAGATCTAAATTTATCAAAGCAAAATTATAATGAAGCCCTAAAAATAGAAAAAGGATGTGAAATTTGGAATTTAAATTTTCAATATGCAGCATTCAAAATGATGCCAAATAAAATTGTAAAAGAACTAGATTCTTAAGATGACAAAAAATTTATTTGATAACGAAAATGCAATTTATATGGGAGCAAAAAGAAGTCCTGAGAATTGCTCAATTGGTATATTTGGAGTTAATTATGACGGGACATGTTCGTTTAAACCAGGAGCAAGATTTGGTCCAGCAGCAATAAGACAAGTCAGTTCTTGTTTAGAAACATATTGTCCAAAACTAAAAAAAGACTTAGAAGATATTATGTATGTTGATTTTGGATCAATATTAATTGATAAAAATGACTCAAAGTCCGTTATTGAATCGGTTAAATCAGCAACAAATTATTTAATTAGTGAGCGCCTTAGTCCTATTATGCTTGGAGGCGAACACTCTATTACAAGAGGTGCTATTGAAGCATTAGTAAACAAATATCCAGATTTGATATTGGTTCAACTTGATGCTCATGCAGATTTAAGAGAATCATATATAGGAAATGAACATAGTCATGCTTGTACTATGAAAAGATGCTTAGAAGTGCTACCTGAAAAGAAAATTTTACAAGTAGGAATAAGAAGTGGAACTAAGGAAGAATTTGAAATTATGCATAACAACAACCAATTAGTTAACTTTTGTCCAGGCGGAAATGCACATGAGTTAAACCAAGTTCTTTTACCATACGCTAAGTCTCCAATCTATTTAACAATAGATCTAGATTGGTTTGATCCCAGTTTATTAGCAGGGACTGGCACTCCTGAACCGGGAGGATTTTTTTGGAATGATTTTGAAGAAATACTTAAAACTTTAAAAGACTTTAGAATTGTGGGTTCAGATATCGTGGAATTATCTCCAGAAATTGATAAAAGCGGAGTAAGTAGCATAGTTGCAGCTAAAGTACTTAGAAGCTTAATTTTGTCATTAGAAAATATGCAATAAAAAATTTCTAAACTACAGTGTAAAAATACAAAATAAATATTTTATGGATTTGCTAAAAAGTCCTCTTTATTCAAAATATGTCGAATCCAATGCAAAATTAGTGGATTTTGCAGGTTGGGAAATGCCTATATCATTTTCAGGATTAATTAAAGAGCATGAATCGGTTAGATCCTCAGCAGGATTATTTGATATTTCTCACATGGGTGTGATATCTGTTAAGGGGATCAATCCAAAGGATTATATTCAAAAATTTTTTCCTACTAATTTGTACTCCTTTTCTGAAGGTCAGGGGCTTTATACAGTAATGCTCAATGATAAAGCAGGAATAATAGATGACTTAATAATTTATGACCTTGGTATACAAGAAAATGACATATCAGAATTATTGTTAATAGTTAATGCAAGTAGATATGAAAAAGATTTTCAGTGGATAAAAAATAATTTAAATAAAGATGAAATTTCGATAACAAACTTTAAGAAAGACAAAGTACTTTTAGCACTACAGGGAAAAAAATCATTCAATTTATTTGAAGAATGGATTGAGTCTTCGATCTCACATATCCCTAACTTTGGATGCGAATATAAAATTTTTGAACATATTTCGCCTAAAGAAAAAATTTTCTTTTCCAAGACAGGATATACAGGGGAAAATGGTCTAGAAATACTTTTATCTAAAAAAGCAGCATTTAATTTATGGGACTTCTCAATTTCCAAAAATGTTACGCCTTGTGGTTTAGGAGCTAGAGATACTCTTAGACTTGAAGCAGGCATGCATCTTTATGGTCAAGACATAAATGAAGAAACTTCTCCATATGAAGCAGGGTTAGGCTGGCTAGTACATCTAGAAAATAATCACGAATTCTTTGGAAGAACATTTCTTGAAAAGCAGTCAAGATTAGGCATTCAAAAAAAGTTAGTTGGTCTCTCCATAGAAGGTAAAGCAATAGGAAGAAAAGGTTGCGCAGTTCATAAAGGTGAAGAAAATATTGGAACTATTACTAGCGGAAGTTGGTCTCCAACTAAACAACAAGCTATAGCTTTTGCTTACATCAATACTTCGCATGCCTCAATAAATAATGAAGTTCAAATATTAATAAGAGGCAAAAAATTCAAAGGGGTTATAACAAAAAGAGCGTTTTATAAAAAAAATTATTAACTAAATTTACCCTTAAAGAATTATTATAAGTTATTGATAAATAAATCATACTTAGATGAGAAACAAAATTTGCAAAGAACTCAATAATACAGATATTGGTAAATTAGTTAATCTATGCGGATGGGTAGATAGAAGACGAGATCATGGCGGTGTGATTTTTATTGATTTAAGAGACCATAGTGGATTCTTACAAATAACAATTAATCCTGATGATGGAGGAAATCTATTTAAACAAGCAGAAACTCTAAGAAATGAGACGGTAATAATGGTTAGCGGAATTATTAATGAAAGACCCAGAGATTCAATAAATAAAAATTTAAGTACTGGAGAGTTAGAGCTTAAGGTTAAAAATTTGCAAATTCTCAACCAAATCAAAAAAAACTTACCTTTTCCAGTGTCTATACATGATTATGAAAATACAAAAGAGGAACTCAGATTAAAGTATAGATATCTAGATTTAAGGAGGGGAAAATTACTAGAAAATTTAAAAACAAGACATAAGATTATTAAAGTTGCTAGAGAATTTCTTGATAATTTTGGATTTACAGAAGTAGAGACTCCATTACTTACAAAATCAACTCCAGAAGGCGCTCGCGATTTTCTAGTTCCTGCTCGTCTTTCAAATGGAGAATTTTTTGCTCTACCTCAATCCCCACAACTATTTAAACAACTTTTAATGGTTGGAGGCTTGGACAAGTATTATCAAATCGCAAAATGTTTCCGTGATGAAGACTTAAGGGCAGATAGACAGCCAGAGTTTACTCAATTAGATATTGAGATGAGCTTTATTACAGAAGAAGAAATAATTTCTTTTAATGAAAGTCTTATAAAAACAATATGGAAAGAGGTATTAAATATTAATTTTGATAATGCTTTTCCGAGAATGTCATGGCAATCAGCAATGGATAATTACGGAACTGATAGACCAGATACTAGATATCAAATGTTATTAAAAGATTTAGGAAAAGTATTAGGTGATATTGGATTTAATATTTTTACCAATGCAATTCAGTCTGGAGGTTATATAAAATCCATAACAGTCAAAGGAGGTAACTCAAGTATTAGCAACGTAAGAATTAAACCAGGAGGTGATATCTTCCAAGTAGCTCAAGATGCAGGAGCTGGTGGTTTGGCCTTCATAAGGGTCAAAGGAGATGAGCTTGAGACTATTGGGGCAATTAAAAATAATTTAAGTGAAGAGCATATAGCTGATATTTTAAGAATCACAGAAGCAAAAGATGGAGACTTAATTCTTTTAGGAGCTGGTGATAAACAAATTGTCAATCAGTCATTAGATAGGGTAAGACAGTACATCGCAAAAGACTTAAATCTCATAGATAAAAGTAAATGGAATTTCTTATGGGTAACTGATTTCCCGATGTTTGAGAGAAATGAAGAGGAAAATAGAAATGAAGCTTTACATCATCCTTTTTGTTCTCCAAAAAATATAAAATCTAAAGATTCTGAAAACTTGAAAAAAGAAATTGAGAGCTCTATAGCAAATGCTTATGACTTAGTTCTTAATGGATTGGAGTTAGGAGGTGGCTCTTTACGTATTCATGAAGCGAACTTACAACGAGAGGTTCTGAAAACAGTAGGACTTACTAATAAAGAGATTGATGAAAAATTTGGATTTTTAATAGAAGCCTTAGAAATGGGTGCACCTCCTCATGGTGGAATAGCGTTTGGATTAGATCGTATTACAATGCTAATCATTGGTGCAGATTCAATCAGAGAAACCATTGCTTTTCCAAAAAATCAACAAGCGAAATGTCTTCTCACAAATGCACCTTCAAATGTCTCTGAATCACAATTAAAAGAATTAGATATTGAAATAACAATTGATGAATAAGAATATATATGGATGTTCTAAAAGTTTTTTGTTTAAATAAAATATAAGGAGGATGTGCTTAATTAAAAATATTTAATGTCAAAATTTGTATTTGTCACCGGAGGAGTAGTTTCTAGCATTGGTAAAGGAATTGTAGCTGCAAGCTTAGGAAGGCTATTAAAGTCTAGAGGATATAGTGTTTCAATATTAAAACTAGATCCATATCTAAATGTTGATCCAGGCACAATGAGCCCTTTCCAACATGGAGAAGTATTTGTAACGGAAGATGGGGCTGAAACCGATCTGGATTTAGGTCACTATGAAAGGTTTACTGATACTGCAATGACTAGGTTAAATAGTGTGACTACGGGATCTATCTATCAAGCAGTTATCAATAAAGAAAGAAGAGGTAGTTATAACGGTGGGACTGTGCAAGTAATACCTCACATAACTGGAGAAATAAGAGAAAGAATTCATAGAGTAGCCTCCAACAGCAATGCAGATATTATTATTACTGAAATTGGTGGAACCGTTGGTGATATTGAATCTTTACCTTTTTTAGAGGCAATAAGAGAATTCAAAAATGATGTTAACAGTAACGATATTGCATACATCCACGTAACGTTACTTCCTTACATAAAAACCTCTGGCGAAATAAAAACTAAACCAACACAACATTCAGTTAAAGAATTAAGATCAATTGGAATTCAGCCAGATTTACTTGTATGCCGAAGTGATAAATCTATCAATGAAGCTCTTAAAAAGAAGCTTAGTGGTTTTTGCGGTGTCAGTATCAACTCTGTAATTGAAGCTTTAGACGCAGATAGTATTTATTCTGTACCTCTTTCATTAAAAAAAGAAGGTTTATGCAAAGAAACTCTGAAGTACTTAGACCTTGAAGATAAAAAATGTGATTTAAAAAATTGGGAACAACTAATACACAACCTAAGAAATCCTGGGGCTCCAATCAAAGTTGCTCTCGTAGGTAAATACATTGAACTTGGAGATGCATATTTATCCGTTGTTGAAGCTTTAAGACATGCATGCATTGAACAAAAGGCTTTATTAGATTTACATTGGGTAAGTGCTGAAATGATAGAAAAAAATTCAGCAGAAACTTACTTAAATGAAGTTGATGCAATTGTCGTTCCAGGGGGATTTGGCAATAGAGGAGTCAATGGAAAAATTGCGGCTATAAAATTCGCAAGAGAAAATAAAATTCCCTTTTTAGGTCTATGCCTTGGTATGCAATGTGCAGTTATAGAATGGGCCAGAAATGTAGCTAATCTTCCAGATGCATCTAGTTCAGAACTAGACCCAAACACTCCCAATCCAGTTATACATTTATTACCAGAACAGGAAGATGTAGTTGATTTGGGTGGGACAATGAGACTTGGAGTTTATCCATGTAGATTGACAAGAAATACAACTGGGAAAAACTTATATAATGAGGATGTTATTTATGAGAGACATCGACATAGATACGAATTTAATAATTACTACAAGCAACGTTTTTTAGATTCTGGATACAAAATTAGTGGTACATCACCAGATGGAAGATTAGTTGAGTTAATTGAGTTAGAAAATCATCCTTACTTCTTAGCATGTCAATATCATCCTGAGTTTTTATCACGACCCGGCAAACCTCATCCTTTATTTAAAGGTTTAATAAAAGCCTCTCAAGAAAAGTTAACTCAATCAAATTAATATTCTTTATTTTTTTGAATGAAAAAATGACAAATTTTTTACCCTTAGTCGAACAATTTCATTCATTACAAGGTGAAGGTTATCACGCTGGAAAAAGTGCTTTTTTTGTAAGATTAGCTGGATGTAAAGTTGGATGTTCGTGGTGCGATACCAAGAATTCATGGGATGAGAAAAAACACCCTTCTATATCAATTGAAAAAATAATAGATCGCATAAAAATTGCCAGAGAAAAAGGAGCATCTTTTTGCGTTATTACTGGTGGAGAACCTTTACAGCATAACTTAGATAATTTTTGCAAAGCCATAAAAAAAATGACGATGGGAAAAGAACAAAACTCAATGAAAATTCATATTGAGACAAGTGGAGTTAATTCGATATCAGGGAGTTATGACTGGATTACTTTATCTCCTAAAAGACACTCACCTCCAAAAGATTATTTTTTAAAAAACTGTAATGAAATCAAAATAATCATAAATGAAATAGAAGATATTGAATTTGCTATTCAAATAAAAAAAGAAACTTTAAGACAATATCAACTCTCTGAAAGCGAAGATGGCTTAAAAAAAGAAGATAAAATTTTTTATTTACAGCCAGCATGGAATAATACGAATGGTTTTTCTCTTGCTATTGATTTCGTAAAGAATAACCCCGATTGGAAATTGAGCCTTCAAACTCACAAATACTTAAAAATTAAATAAAATCATATGACTCTTAAAAATAAATCGATAGTAGTTTTATTATCTGGAGGTTTAGATTCTTCTACAGTTACTGGCATAGCAAAAAAATCCGAAGCTAAAATTTTTGGCCTTTCATTTGACTACGGTCAACGTCATAAAAAAGAATTAAACTCTGCATCAATAATTGCAAAACACTTTGATATCGAAGAATTTAAAATAATTAAGCTTGACCTGTCTTTGTGGGGAGGCTCTTCATTAACTGATACTCAAAAAAATATTCCAATAGAAGGAGTACAAACTAATAAAATTCCTAATACTTATGTTCCTGGGAGAAATACTATATTTATTTCCGTTGCACTAAGTTATGCCGAAGCAATAGATGCTGATTTTATAGGATTAGGAGTTAATGCTCTGGATTATTCTGGTTATCCAGATTGTAGACCTGACTATATAAAAAAATTTCAAGAATTAGCAGATTTAGCCAATAAAAGAGGAAGAGAAAATAATCCAATAACACTTTGGACACCACTATTAGATTTGAATAAAGAGGAAATCATTAAATTAGCTTTTGAAAATCATGTCCCTTTTGGTAAAACATGGAGTTGTTATTCGGGTGATTCAAAACCATGCGGTAAGTGTGATAGCTGCAGAATAAGAAATGCAGCTTATGAAAAATGGCTTAATAACAATAATAAAAAATGAAAATAAAAAAAATAATTCTAAAAAAATGGATAGATCCAGCACTGATTGCGCATCACTTAACAAAAAAATTCGGAGATAAGGGATTAGCTTGGCTAGACAGTGATGGTAAAGAAAATGGGGAATGGTCAATAATAGGAATTAAACCTAAAAAAATAATTCAATCAAAAGATATTAATAACCTGAAAAAAACTAATAATCCCTTTAACAATTTAAAAAATATTGAAAAAGGATTTTGGATCGGATGGTTAAGTTATGAAGCTGGAGTATACATAGAACCAAAAAATCCATGGCGACGATCTGATATGGCAACTTTATGGATTGCATCATATGATCCAATCATTAAATGTAATCTAATAAAAAATGAAATAATTATCGAGGGCACAAACTCAGATGAAATTATAAATTATAAAAAAATAATCAACAATATAAGAATTATTAAAGAAGAAAATATTATTAAAACAAATTTAAATTTTGATTTTTCAAAAATTAATTTGGACAAAATGGCTGAAAAATTTCAGAAAAATATTTTAAAATTGAAAAAATTAATTTCTCTAGGGGATTTATTTCAAGCAAACCTAACAACTAAATGCGAAATTGAATCTTATAAAAACTATAGTCCTCTAGATATTTATTTAAAAATAAGAAGGAAATTAAGAGCTCCCTTTGGAGGAATAATAATAAATAATAATGATAATTATAAAGAGGCGGTATTATCTACCTCGCCAGAAAGATTTATAAAAATAGATAATAAAAATTTTGTAGAATCAAGACCTATCAAGGGAACTAGATCCAGAGATAAAGATTTAAATCAGGACGCGCTTAATGCTATCGATTTAATAACGAACGAAAAAGATAGAGCCGAAAATATCATGATCGTTGACCTTATAAGAAATGATTTAAGTAAAGTTTGCGAAACTGGAAGCATTATGGTTCCAGAAATATTAAAACTTGAAAGTTTCTTAAAAGTTCATCATCTAACTTCAGTAATAAGAGGCAAATTAAAAAAAGACAAGGACTGGATTGATTTACTAAAAGCTTGTTGGCCTGGGGGCTCTATAACTGGAGCACCTAAATTAAGATCATGCCAGAGACTTTTTGAATTAGAAGAATGCGAACGCGGACCATACTGTGGCTCATTTTTGAAGCTTGACTGGAATGGAGAGTTTGACAGCAATATACTCATAAGATCATTCTTAATTAAAGACAAGAAAATCAATATATACGCTGGTTGCGGCATAGTTATTGACTCTAATCCTGAAGAGGAAACTAATGAACTAAAGTGGAAACTTTTACCATTAATTGACTCACTAAAATGATAGAAACATTAGGCTGGTTCAAAGATCAATGGTTAGATATTGATAGAATATTTATTGCTGCTAACAATAGAGGATTAAAGTTTGCTGATGGTGTATTTGAAACCATTTTGATCAAGGAAAACAAAATTGTTCTTTTTGATGAACATCTGAAAAGGTTAGAAAAAAGTAGCAAAATTTTAAATATTAATCTCAAAATAAATAAATTAACTTTGAGACGAATTATTAATGATGGAATTAAAAAATTATCGCTTAAGAATGATCAATTTGCTTCAGTAAGAATAAACTATAGTCGAGGAACTAATGAGGGTCGAAAACTAACAATTGATAGCACTTCAGAGACCAAAGATTTAGATAATTTATGGCTTGAGTTTCATAGAATAAAACCCAACTTTAATCCGATAAGCGTTTTTATTAGTCAAACAGAAAAAAGAAATGAATTTAGTCTTATAAGTAAGTGCAAAACATTTTCATATAATCAGGCAATACAAGTTTTGACAGAGGCTAATAAAAAATCATTTAATGATTCTATCCTGTTGAATACCTCAGGTGAACTTTGTTGTGGAAGTACATTTAATCTTCTAATTAAAAGAAATAATCAATGGATAACACCAAGAAAAGAGAGCGGCTGTTTAGAGGGAATTATGGTTTCTAAAGCTTTAAAATTGAAAATTGTAAAAGAAGAATTAATATCTCCAGAATTTCAAAATGATGACATAATAGTTGCAATAAATAGTTTATCTTGCAGACAAATTAATCAAGTTAATGATTTAAAGCTTAATCCTATATTCGATCCAATTTACTTTTGGGATTTATTATATAATTGAACTTTATTAATATCTGGCAAATAGACATCAGATAATTTAGTTATATTGTTATTGACCTTAAATTCAACAATTTTTCCAATAATGATAATTGATGGAGCTAAAAATTCTTTATCTTTGATTTTATCTGCGAGATTATCTAATTTCTCTATAAAACATTTTTGATTTTTCAAAGTAGCCTCTTGAATCACAGCACATTTTGTATCCTTACATAAACCACCTAAAATTAATTCTTTAACAATAAATTCAATATTTTTTATACCCATAAAAATAACTAAACTATCAGAAGATTTGGCTAAATCTCGCCAATTCACTCTCTTTTTTTCCTTATCTACATGCTCATGTCCAGTGACAAAAGTTACAGAACTAGCAGCATCTCTATGAGTCAGTGGAATACCAAAATATGTGGGAGCAGCAATCCCAGAAGTAATACCAGGTACTATTTCAACTGAAATTCCACTTTTTTCTAATATCGATACCTCTTCACCACCCCTAGAAAAAACGAATGGATCTCCCCCTTTAAGCCTTACAACATTCTTACCTTCTTTAGCCAATTGCAAAATAAGAGCATTAGTTTCAGCTTGAGGTACAGAACACTTTCCAGCTCTTTTTCCTACATGATAAATTTCTGTATTCTTTCCTGCCTCATTAATTATTTCATCTGGAATTAGTGCATCATGAACTAATGCATCACAATTTTTTATTAAACGTAAAGCTTTAAGAGTTAAAAGCTCAGGGTCTCCAGGACCTGCTCCAACTAAATAAACAATACCAGACACATTAATCTCCATTAACAAGTATGGTAGTAGAAGTTAAACGCAATGAAGGTAAATATTGTGAAAGAAAATTTATTGAAACCAAATAAAAAATTTACTCTCCTAAGTGCTTTTGTAACTCTTCTAAATGATCGATTAAGTGAAAGTATACTTTTGCCCATTTTACCTTCTTTTGTTTTACTGTTTGACTCTAAAGCAAGTACATATGGATTATTATCATGTACTTATCAACTAGCTCAATTTACAGCGTCCCCTTTTATTGGACTTATGAGTGATAAATACGGCAGAAGGCCTGTCACTCTTTTTTGTATTACAGGCTCAATAATTGGAATATCAATATTATCTTTTACGGTTCTTTTTAACTGGTCAAATTCAATAGCCTTAATACCATTATTTTTATTATTCCTTGCGAGACTCATTGACGGCTTAAGTGGGGGAACTGCAGCTACTGCAACAACCATTCTTGCAGATATTTCAACCCCTGAAAAAAGAGCAAAGACATTTGGTCTTATTGGTGTGGCTTTTGGTTTAAGTTTTTTCTTAGGAAATATTTTTGTTGTAATTTTTGCAAAAAATACAAATAATAATTTTATTGTTCCAGTTTTGATAGCCTCAATCATTCCAATAATAAATTTTCTCCTTGTATTTTTTTACTTACCAGAAACGAAACCTAATAATTCCTCTAATAAATCAAAAACTTTTTTAAAAAACCCTTTAAAAGAGCTATTTAAAGTTTTCAAAGAAGAAAAGATTAAAAAATTATCATTAGCTTTTTTTATCTACTTTATTGCTTTTACTGGATTGACCAATATCTTGATATTTTTCCTTCAAGAATCTTTAGGCTGGACAACCAAAGCATCAAGCGGAACTCTTGTGTTAGTGGGAATTATTGCAATTATTGTTCAGGGAGGTCTGATTGGGCCTCTAGTAAAGCAATTTGGCGAAATGAGATTAACTCTAATTGGATCAGGCTTCATTCTTGTAGCATGTTCACTTTTAATAACTGCTCCAAAGGAAAATGCGATAATTAATATTTATTCAGCTGTCTCATTCTTAGCCGTTGGGGCTGGATTAATTACACCTACCTTAAGAGCATTAATATCAAAGAAATTAGACGTTGATAAGCAAGGCTCGATTCTAAGTAACCTTCAAGGCCTACAGAGTCTTGGAGGGGTTTTAGGAATTGCAATGGCTGGAAGAGTATATGATAGTTTTGGCCCTAAATCGCCTTTTATAGCAGGTTCCATTATTTTAATTTTCATGATATACCTTATTGCAGAGGGTAAAAATAATAATTCCTTGAACGAACAAAAATCAAAAGTTCTTTAATGAAAAGCCAAGCTAATGTTTTTATAAATAGAGAATTAAGTTGGATTGAATTCAATAAAAGAGTACTCCTAACTGGCATGGAAAAAGAGTACAAAATCCTAGATCAAGTAAAATTTTGTTCTATTTTTAGCAATAATCTTGATGAATTTTATATGGTAAGAGTAGCTTCATTAAAAGCTCAAGTTGAAGCAGGAATTACAAAAAAAAGTATTGATGGACTTAGCCCTAAAGAGCAATTAACAAAAATAAATAAAGAAGTCAAAAATTTAACTGATCTTCAAGAAAACTATGTAAATGATTTGATAAATAATAAACTAAAAAAGCAGGGTGTATTTTTAAAAAATTATAAGGAACTAACTGAAAATCAAAAAAATTGGTGTAATA
This sequence comes from uncultured Prochlorococcus sp., assembly GCA_902600475.1. GTDB lineage: Bacteria > Cyanobacteriota > Cyanobacteriia > PCC-6307 > Cyanobiaceae > Prochlorococcus_A. Next base: position 20,620 of record CACKJM010000012.1, on the reverse strand, counting down.
ATTTCTTCACTTCATCTATATTTCCTTTATTAACACCATTAGTTGTTGATCCGGCGCATCCATTCCCATTTATAAGTAATTTAAGCCTTAACATAGCAGCTTTAATTAAAGATAGAGAGGATACCAAAAATCAGTTTGTCAGAATAAAAATACCAACAAAAAATATTAATCGATTTATACAAATTCCCAATGAAATCATTCAAAGTAGTGATGAAAGTTCTCGCTTTTTCATAAGTGTTGAAGATTTAATTGGAAATAATATAGATGCATTATTTAACGGAATGGAATGTATAAATTACTCTTTTTTTAGAGTAACTAGAGATGCAGATTTAGAATTAAAAGAACTTGAAGCTGATGATCTTCTCTTAGCAGTTGAAAAAAGCTTACAGAAAAGAAGATTAGGTGGAGACGTAGTTAGATTAGAAGTTAAATCAGATATTCCACAAAACATTCTCAAACTACTTATTGAAAGTATCTCAATACAAGAAGAATATATATACTTTTGCAAAAGTTTATTAGGCCTTGATGATTTAAATCAGCTGACAAAGATTAATAGAGATGACTTAAAAGAAAATTTGCTTATTGGGAAAACTCACCAGGATTTAAAAAATTTAGATTTGCCTTCAAACAAAAATATAAATTCTATTTTCAAAATAATTAGGAAAAAAAATGTTCTACTTCATCATCCATACGATTTATTTAAAACTTCAGTTGAAGAATTTATTAACAGGGCAGCTGATGATCCACTTGTGATGGCTATAAAAATTACTTTATATAGAGTTTCAAAAGATTCACCTATAATCTCGGCTCTAATGAGAGCAGCAGAAAATGGGAAAGAAGTAATGACTCTTGTTGAACTCAAAGCAAGATTTGATGAAGATAATAATATTCAATGGGCAAAACAACTTGAACAAGCTGGAATTCATGTTGTATATGGAATCATAGGATTTAAAACACATACAAAAATTGCTTTAGTAGTTAGAAAAGAAAAAGGACGACTAAGAAATTATTTTCATATTGGGACTGGAAATTATAACTCTAATACTTCGAGATTTTATACAGATTTAGGATTACTTTCAACAGATCCTGATATTGCTGCAGATTTACTTGAGTTATTTAATTACTTATCAGGGTTTTCTAAACAAAAACGATATAAAAAATTATTAGTTTCTCCCTCATCAATGAGGGAAAAATTTGTTTTTCTCATAAAAAGAGAAATTAAAAATGCAGAAGAAGGGAAAAAATCTGAAATAATCGCAAAAATGAATTCCTTAGTAGACCCGGAAATAATCAAACTTCTTTATTTGGCTTCTAATGCAGGTGTAAAAATTTATCTTATTATAAGAGGTATTTGTTGTTTATATCCTCAAAGAAAAAATTTAAGTGAAAATATTCAGGTTAAAAGCATTATTGGACATTTCCTTGAACACTCAAGAATTTTTTGGTTTTGCAATGATAATGATCATGAAGTTTTTATTGGCAGTGCAGATTGGATGAGAAGAAACCTTGATAGAAGGATAGAGGCTATTACTCCAATAGAAGATTATGAATTAAAAAATCAAATACATACGCTTTTACAAACCTATATTAAAGATGATTACTATTCTTGGATAATGAAAGAGGATGGTTCTTACTCAAAATCTAAATTAGATGCCGCAAATAATCGTTCGCAAATTGACCTCATAAAAAATAGATAAAATATTTATTTTTATAACATTTAAAAAAAAAACTTAAAATTTTAAAAATATTTATATTCTTATAAAACCCATTGATATCAATTGATTTAAAGGAATTCTGATAAAATAATTTTTTTTTGTCTTTAAAGTTTCAACGTAAAAGTAGTTTTTATTTCAATTTCAGTGCTAGTTTTTTAAAAAATCCACTATTTAGGAGGCCAGGGTGATGGGGATCCCTCTGGAGTCTGCAAAGAGCTCTTCAAGTAATATTGATGAGCCTAGATTACCAAACACGGCGGGTAATTCTCGCAAAACAAAATCAGATTCAACAGACTCTTTCAAGAGTTCTTCTATCAATAACTTAGAAGAACCTAAGTTACCTATTACTGGAAATGAATCTCGAAGTAAAAAATCTCGATTAACTTCAAAGCAAAACCAAAAAAGATCATCACGATTCATAACTGATTCTATTGGTTATTACTTATCTAGTATTGGAAGGGTTCCATTATTAACTGGCGAAGATGAGATTGATTTAGCAAAAAAGGTTCAAACCTTAAAAAACCTCATCAAATCAGTAACAGAAAACAACGAACTTTCTGAAGCTTTAGCTATTAAAAGTGATTTTAATGTCAAAGATAACATAAGTAATAAAGATAAAGAGGAAGGTGCCAATCCAGAAAAATCTTTTAGATATGATTTAGAGAAAAGTATTTATGCCGGTAAAGAAAACTTTAGTAAAATAGAAGGCGAATCGAAAAATAGTTTTGCAAAATTAATTTTTTGCCTTGAAAGATATTTTAAAAATTGCCATAAACACGATGAATGGAAACAATTAAAAAGAGGTTTAAAAGCCAGAGACAAAATGATGGAAGCTAATCTAAGACTAGTGGTATCTGTAGCAAAGAAATATCAGAACCAAGGTTTAGAGTTATTGGATTTAATACAAGAAGGAACAATTGGCCTTGAAAGAGCCGTAGACAAGTTCGATCCAAAAATGGGATATAAATTTTCTACTTATGCATATTGGTGGATTAGACAAGGAATGACGAGAGCTATAGACAATAGTGCTAGGACTATAAGGTTGCCAATCCACATTAGTGAAAAACTTTCAAAGATGAGGAGAGTTTCTAGAGACTTATCTCATAAACTTGGCAGACAACCAAGCAGATTAGAAATGGCAACGGCCATGGGAATTGAACAAAAAGACCTAGAAGACTTGATTTCTCAAAGTGCGCCTTGCGCATCCCTTGATGCTCATGCAAGAGGAGAAGAAGATCGAAGCACCCTTGGGGAACTTATTCCAGACCCTAATAGCGAAGATCCTATGGAGGGAATGGATCGATCGATTCTTACAGAACATTTGAGCACTTGGCTTGCGCAATTAAATGAAAGAGAACAAGAAATTATGAAAAAAAGATTCGGCTTAGATGGGACCGAAGAATCGACACTTGCAGCAATAGGTAAAGATATTGGTGTATCTAGAGAAAGAGTTAGACAATTAGAAGCAAAAGCCTTGAAAAGACTAAGAATGATGTCAAATTATGATAAAGCAGCCTAATTAAATTGATAAAATTTATAATAATTTTACTATATTTATTTTCAATATTTTTAATCTCAATCGTTTTTAAAAAATTTAATGAAAATAGTAGAGAAATTGTTAGAAAAATAATACATATTGGAATAGGACCTTTAATACCAATTGCACAATTTCTAAAAATTGATCAAAATTCTGCTCTTATTTTTACAGGAATTGTTTCATTAATGGTTTTCATCAATTACAAGTATAAATTATTGCCAACAATTGAAGATATTGAGAGAAAGAGCTATGGAACATTATTTTATTGTCTAAGTTTATTTATTTTGATTTATCTTTTCTGGGATAAAGATCCATATGCATTAATTACTGGATTTTTTATAATGACTTTTGGTGATGGATTAGCTGGGTTAATAGGAAAAAGCATTAACTCAAAGAGTTGGATTTTGTTTAACCAAAAAAAATCTTTATTTGGCACTATGACAATGCTTTTAACGAGCTTAATAGTAGTTTGCTCAATAGGATACACCCAACAAAGTGGTTTAAATTTAAATTATTTTACAATAGCTTTTTTTGCGACTTTACTCGAACAATTCAGTGTTTTAGGAATAGATAATTTCATTGTTCCAATCTCATCAGCATTATGTTTTAATTTTTTTATAACTAACTAAGTGAATCGTATAAAATAGCTAGTAATTTTTTTGTAGTTTCAATATCTATGCATGCATCTGTAATACTTCTACCAAACTGGAGATCTTCTTTTTTTAAAAGTTTTTGATTCCCTTCCTTCAAATGACTTTCTAACATAACTCCTAAAATATTTTTTTCACCATTACTTATCTGAGAAGCTATGTTTTTTAGCACTTCCGACTGTTTTCGGAAGTCTTTATTGGAATTTCCATGACTACAATCAATCATCACTTTATGTGGAAGATTACATTGCCTCAATTCAGCTGAAATTCTTTTAACATGATCACTCTCAAAATTTGGACCTTTTGAACCACCCCTTAAAACTATATGTCCATCTGGATTTCCTGTTGTGTTTACAATAGAAGCCATTCCATTTTCATTTACACCTAAGAAATGATGAGATTTTGAAGCTGACTGCATTGCATTGATTGCAGTAGTAAAAGAACCATCAGTCCCATTTTTAAAACCTATAGGCATTGATAATCCTGATGCCATTTCCCTATGAGTTTGACTTTCAGTAGTCCGCGCACCTATAGCTGTCCAACTTATTAAATCAGCAATGTATTGAGGAACAATTGGATCTAGTAATTCTGTAGCAGAGGGTATGCCACGAGTTGCTAGATATGAAAGCAAACTTCTTGCCCTTCTTAAACCAGTATTAATATCATAAGAATTATCTAGATGAGGATCGTTTATTAATCCCTTCCAGCCAATAGTTGTTCTTGGCTTCTCAAAATATACTCTCATTATTATTTCTAATTTATCTTTATAAATTTCTCGGAAGTTTTGAATATATTTTGAATATTCCTTCGCCGCCTCTAGATCATGAATTGAACATGGACCCACGATTACTAGAAGCTTCTGATCATTATGATGCAAGATATTTTGTATCGATCTTCTTGTTTTAGATACTGTATTGGCAGAGGTGTGATCTAAAGGTATATCATTGTGTAATCTGCTTGGAGGTATTAATGGACGTGTTTCAACAACATGTAAATCTGATGTCTTTTCTAAAGCTGAATTATTTGATGATGTCGTCATTGATTAATTAAGAAGTTTGAATATTTAAAAAAGCATTTATGAATACTCTCCTTTTCAATATTAAAAATAACAATAGATTAGGCATTAAACCTTACTAATGAAGAATTTGGACACATTGCTAAAAGATTACTCAGATCACGTAGCTGAAAGAGCAGCCAAAGGTATACCTCCTTTACCTCTAAATGCTGAGCAAACAAATTGTATTACAAAATTATTGGAACAAGATAGTTCTTACGATTCTTCTTATTTACTTGATTTACTAATAAATAGAGTGCCACCAGGAGTTGATGAAGCTGCTTATGTAAAAGCAAGCTGGCTTACAGCTATTGTTAATTCCGAAAAATATTGCAAATCAATTAATCCCGAAAAAGCAATTGAAATATTAGGAACAATGATAGGCGGATATAATGTGAATTCTCTTGTTGAAATACTAAAAGGAAAAAATAGTTTACTTGCTAAAAAAGCGGCAGAAGTTTTAAAAAATATTATTCTTGTTTATGACTCAGCTAATGAAATATATGAATTATCTCAAAATAATTTTTATGCAAAAGAGGTTGTAAATAGTTGGGCAAATGCAGAATGGTTCAAAAATAAAAAAGTTCTGGAGAAAGAGATTACTTGTTTGGTGTTTAAAGTTGACGGTGAAACAAATACAGACGATTTATCTCCAGCTGTACATGCAACAACACGCCCGGATATTCCAATGCACGCATTAGCAATGTTGGAATTCAAAAAACCTGATGGACTAAAGATTCTTGAAAATTTAAAAAAACAAAATTTACCCATAGCCTATGTTGGAGATGTTGTTGGAACAGGGAGTTCTAGAAAATCTGCTATTAATTCACTCATTTGGCATATAGGAGAAGATATTCCTTTTGTTCCAAACAAAAAAACAGGTGGGATAATAATTGGTAGCAAAATAGCCCCAATTTTCTTTAATACTGCACAAGATTCAGGAGCTTTACCAATAGAAGCTGACGTATCTCAAATGAAAACGGGAGATGTTATTAAAATATATCCTTGTACAGGCATTATTAAAAAAATTGAAAAAGATTCAAATACTGAAGAATTAATAAGCAAATTCCACTTGTATCCATCAACTCTTACTGATGAGATTCAAGCTGGCGGAAGAATTAATCTTATGATTGGAAGATCTCTTACAGACAAAATTAGAAATAAATTAGATTATCAACCTAGTGAAATATTTACCAGACCACAAAATCCAACCGAAAGTAATGCCGGCTTTACTCAAGCTCAAAAAATAGTAGGCAAAGCATGCGGTTTAGATGGAGTCAGACCAGGAATGACCTGTGAGCCAATTATGACCACAGTTGGTAGTCAAGATACTACTGGGCCAATGACTAGAGATGAACTAAAAGAACTAGCTTGTTTAGGATTTACTGCAGATTTAGTGATGCAAAGTTTTTGTCATACAGCTGCGTATCCTAAACCAGTAGATCTAGTTACTCATAAAGAATTACCTGATTTTATATCTCAAAGAGGTGGAGTAGCTCTTAAGCCTGGAGACGGCATAATTCATAGCTGGCTTAATAGAATGCTTCTCCCAGATACTGTTGGCACAGGCGGAGATAGTCATACTAGATTTCCTCTTGGCATTTCATTTCCTGGAGGATCGGGCATTGTTGCCTTTGCCGCTGCAATAGGATCAATGCCATTAAATATGCCAGAATCTGTGCTGGTTAAATTTAAGGGGGAATTATTACCAGGAATCACTCTTAGAGATTTAGTAAATGCAATCCCTCTCTTCGCAATTAAAAAAGGACTCTTAACTGTTGAGAAAGCAAATAAGAAAAATATATTCAACGGAAAAATTATGGAAATTGAAGGATTACCAAACCTAAAACTTGAACAAGCTTTTGAACTTACTGATGCTACTGCAGAACGCTCATGCGCTGGCAGTACCATACTTTTATCCCAAGAAACTGTACAAGAATACTTAAGAAGCAATATTTGCCTGCTAGAAAAAATGATTGAGAGCAATTATGAAGATTCAAAATCAATTTCAAGAAGAATAAATGATATGAAAAATTGGTTAAAAAAACCATCATTAATTCAACCAGATTCAAACGCTCAGTATGAAGAAATCATTGAAATTGATTTAGCAAAAGTAACACAACCTATAGTTGCTTGCCCAAACGATCCAGATAATGTAAAGGAAATCACTGATGTTGCAAATACAAATATTGACGAGGTGTTTATAGGTTCTTGCATGACGAATATTGGCCATTACAGGGCAGCTGCGAAAGTTCTTGAAGGTGTACAAAATTTAAAAGCTAAATTATGGATTTGTCCACCGACAAAAATGGATGAAGAAACTCTAAAAGCTGAAGGTTACTATAAAATTTTTGAAAATTGTGGTGCAAGGTTAGAGTTACCAGGCTGTTCTTTATGTATGGGAAATCAAGCCAGAGTAGATGAAGGTTCTGTAGTATTTTCTACTAGTACAAGAAATTTTGACAATAGACTTGGCAAGAATGCACAAGTCTTTTTAGGCAGCGCTGAATTAGCAGCAGTTTGCGCACTGCTTGGCAAAATACCTGAAGTTGAAGAATATCAGGATATTACTAAAAATAAAATTAATCCATATTCAGATGAGCTTTATCGCTATCTTCAATTTGATGAAATACACGATTTCAGCTTGTCAAAGTAATCATGGACTATGCCAAACTTTTTAAAAGATAATATTCAAAAAACAAGTAATAATTCTTCTCGTAGCATCAAAAAACTATTAAAACAAAGATCTCTAGTTGTTGCATTTTCGCTCTTATTAACAGGTTTAGGAGCGTCAATTACAAGCATATCTTTTAAAACTGGAATCTATTTTATTAATAATTGGAGATTAGCATTATTAGACCAATTCCCATCTATCGCGGTCTTACCTATTTTTGGAGCTCTAGGAGGAGCTATTGCTGGATATCTGATCAAGAATTTAGCACCTGCTGCAAAAGGTTCTGGTGTGAGTCAAATCATGGGTTTCCTTAGACATAAAAAAGTTCCAATGAATTTAAAAGTAGGATTAGTAAAGCTCATATCAGGAATTATTGCGATTGGTAGTGGATTCCCTTTGGGTCCAGAGGGTCCATCAGTTCAAATGGGAGGATCAGTAGCTTGGCAAATGGCCAAGTGGCTCAAAGCTCCTACAGCTTTCAGACGAGTAATAGTAGCGGCAGGAGGTGGTGCTGGAATAGCTGCAGTATTTAGCGCTCCATTAGGAGGATTTGTTTATGCAATAGAAGAGTTATTAAACTCTGCTAGACCAGTAATTTTACTACTAGTAGTAATTACAACTTTTATTGCAGATTCATCTGCTGATATTATTCAAGCCTTGGGTTTAGACCCTAAAGCAGGAGGATTTGATTTTAACCTCGGATTTTTGATTCAAAAAGAATATGACCCATCAGTTTTTTTCTTACCTGTAGATTTTATTTACTTGGTTTTACTAGGAATAATTATTGGGATATTTGCAGAATTATACAGCAAATATGTTTTATTAATGCAAAATCTTGGGAAAAAGTGGTATGAGAATAAATTTGTTTTAAAAATGAGTATCTGCGGACTTATTTTAGGAAGTATCTACTCCTGTTTACCGAGTACATTTCATAATTTAGATGAATTACAAAAAATAATAGCTGAACAAAATACAAGTATTGGAATTGCTTTATTAGCAGTTTTAGTACTATTTATCACGACAGGTTTAGCTGCAGCATCCGGAGCTCCTGGTGGATTATTCTATCCAATGCTTACTTTAGGAGGGTCAATCGGACTAATAATGGGGAGCTGGGTGGAAATTGCTACAGGACATGCACCAAGTACATACATTTTTGCTGGAATGGGAGCTTTCGTAGCAGGATGTTCGCGAACGCCAATAACAGCAATGTTTTTAGCTTTTGCTTTAACAAAAAATTTATTAATAATGAAACCTGTGTTAATCAGCTGCATTGCCAGTTTCTTGGTGGCAAGAGCTTTTAATGAAGAATCAATTTATGAAAGACAAATACAAATAGAATTAGAAGACTAAGAAACTATATTCAATCAAAAACAGCAGTTTTACTGTTATAGACAAAAACTTGATGATTTAGATGTAATCTAACTGCCCTTGCTAAAGCTATCCTTTCAATATCTCTTCCTTTTCTAATCAAATCATCAACTTCATCCCTATGACTTACATTAACTGTACATTGCTCTATTATCGGCCCTTCATCAAGATCTTCAGTAACATAGTGAGCAGTAGCACCGATTAATTTAACACCTCTCTTCCATGCTCTATGGTATGGTTGCCCGCCCTTAAATGCAGGTAAGAAAGAATGATGAATGTTTATTATAGAAGAAAACTTTTTTAGAAAAGAGTCACTCAAAATTTGCATATATTTGGCTAATACAACAAGATCAATGTCATATTCTTTTAGTAAATTTAAAAATTGATCTTCAACAATAGTTTTATCAGTTTTAAAGGTATCAACATGGACAAATTTTGCATTAAAGTCATTTGCAATATTTTCAAGATGAGAATGATTTGAAATTATTAAAGGAACTTTCATTTTCAGTTCTCCATTTCTTACTCGCCAAAGTAAATCAATCAAACAATGATTTTGTTTACTTACGAAAATAGCAACATTTGGGATTTCATCAGAATAATTTATATTAAATTGTCCATTTACTTCATCTGCAATTTTTTCAAATTCTTTATAAATTTCATCCCTATTAAAAGATTCATTATAACTATTCCATTCAATTCGACTAAGAAACAAACCTGCATCTTGATCTGTATGATGATCAGAATGTTTTATGTTCCCACCGTAATTTGAAATCCAACTTGTAAGTAAACTTACAAGGCCAGGACGATCAGGACAAACAATTTTGAATATAATTGAAGGATGTTCCAAAAAATCTTTAACTATTTAGTCAAATAAACAAGTATATCTAATATATCAATGAAAAGCTTAAAAGAAAATTTTCAAAAAGCAAACATAGTTATTATTGGATCAGGGATTATTGGAAAATTTAACGCCTTAGAATTATCAGAATTAGGTTTCCAGGTAACGATAATAGATCCAACTCAACTTCAAAATAGTAGCAATGCAGCTTTAGGCTTGCTAATGGGTAATATGTATCAGAAAAGAAGGGGTAGAAGCTGGGATCTCAGGAAACAAAGCATTGAATTATGGCCACAATGGATTACGTTACTACAAAAATTTAATTATGAATTAAATATCGAAAAACCATTAATACAACTAACTACTAATGAAGAAAAGTTTAAAAAATTAGAGAAATTTGTTTATGAAAATAATGATCCAACGTTACTAATTTTAGAAAGAGACTCAATATTAATTAAGAATATAAATAAAGCCTTCCAAACAAAAAATATAAAAGGAATGATCTCCTTCAAAGATGGAAGAATAAATGCTTTATCGTTACTTCAAACATTAGATAAATATCTAAAACATAAAAAAGTAAATTATTTAAAAGGAGAAATAATAAAAATGAGAAAATCAAACAATCAATGGATTTCTACAACAAGGAATAATGAAAATATCAAATCTGATATGGTTATTTTGTGTAATTCACTAAAAGCGATTGATTTAATAGATAGCCTATCTCACAACATCAAATTAAAGCCTGTTTTAGGTCAAGCTATGGAAATTGAGATTAATGATAAAGAAGTTGATTTGTTATCGCTGCCAAAACAATTCAATATAAATGGTAAAAATATAATTCCAAAATCAAAAAATAAGCTAATTATTGGATCAACTGACGAATATAGTACTAAACCAGAAAAAAATACATTCGAAAAACTCACAAATTTTCTCGATAAAAAACCAAATTGGCTGGAGAAAGGAAAAATTTCTAAAAAGTGGTACGGAATTAGATCAAGACCAGATGGTGATCCTTCACCAATAATGAAAAATCTTGAAGATGGACTAATTATATGTACAGGTTTTTATAAAAATGGGATTTTACTGGCTCCTGCTTGTTCTAAATGGGTTGCTAATGAAATTAAAAGTTACCTTTACTAATCTTTTGTTTCAGTGAAGTCAGCATCAATTACATCGTCTCCACCTTTTTCATTTGAATCACTCTGATCAGGGCCGCCTGCTGCGCCAGGTGATGGTGGCTGATTGCCTGGTTGCTGATAAACTGATGAACCAACTGCATAAAGTTCTTGCTGGAGTTCTTCAAGAAGTTTTTTCATTGATTCATAATCTTCTTTTGAAGTTGCCTCTTTTAAAGCATTACTTTTTTCTTCAACTTTAGACTTTGCTGCAGCATCAATTTTGTCTCCTAACTCACCAAGTTGCTTTTCTGTCTGGTAGACAAGTGTTTCAGCTTGGTTTTTTAAATCAATTTTTTCTCTTTTTTCTTTATCTGCTGATGCATTTGATTCAGCATCTTTAACCATTTTTTCAACCTCATTATCAGATAAAGTAGAAGCACCTGTGATAGAAATACTTTGCTCTTTACCACTTCCTTTGTCTTTAGCTGTAACACTAAGAATACCGTTTGCGTCAATATCAAATGTCACTTCAATTTGAGGAACACCTCTTGGTGCTGAAGGAATACCATCTAATCTAAAAGTTCCTAAACTTTTGTTATCAGATGCCATTTCTCTTTCACCCTGTAATACATGTATTTCTACATTGGTTTGTCCGTCTACAGCTGTTGAATATGTCTCAGATTTCTTCGTAGGAACTGTAGTATTTCTATTTATCATTTTTGTCATAACCCCTCCTAAAGTTTCTACACCTAAAGAAAGTGGAGTAACGTCAAGCAATAATATGTCTTTAACCTCACCAGCTAAAACTCCTCCTTGTATAGCTGCTCCAACAGCAACTACTTCATCAGGATTAACAGTTTGATTTGGTTCCTTTCCTATTATTTTTTTTACTAAATCTAAAACTGCAGGGATTCTGGATGAACCTCCGACCATCACAACTTCATCAATTTCACTAGTAGAAATTTTTGCATCGCTTATAGCTCTCTCAACTGGGGTTTTGCACCTATCGATTAAAGAGGCTGCTAATTCCTCAAATTTTGCTCTAGTTAGGTTCAAATCCAAATGTTTTGGACCTTCAGGAGTCGCTGTGATAAACGGCAAATTTATTTCACTTTGAGTAGCATTTGAAAGTTCAATTTTTGCTTTTTCTGCTGCTTCAGTAAGTCGTTGTAATGCCTGCTTATCTTGTCTAAGGTCTATCCCCTCATTTGATTTAAAAGTACTTGCTAAATGATCTACGATACATCTATCAAAATCATCACCACCTAAATGTGTATCTCCAGATGTTGATAGAACTTCAGTTACTCCATCACCGGCTTCTATAACTGAAACATCAAATGTTCCTCCCCCTAAATCAAATACGAGTATTTTTTCATTTTCTTTATCCAAACCATATGCTAGAGCTGCAGCGGTTGGCTCATTGACAATTCTAAGAACTTCTAGACCTGCAATCTTTCCTGCGTCTTTCGTAGCCTGTCTTTGAGAGTCATTAAAATAAGCTGGAACAGTAATTACAGCCTGTGTAACTCTTTCACCAAGATATTTACCTGCATCATCTGCTAACTTTCTTAAAACTTGAGAACTTACCTCTTCTGGGGAAAACTGCTTATCCAAAATAGGGCACTTTAATTTAACACTAGAACCAGATTTTTCAACAGAATAACTAACTTCTTTAGATTCTTCATTTACTTCATCAACTCTTCTACCCACAAAACGCTTTGCGGAATAAAAAGTATTTTCAGGGTTCATAACAGCTTGTCTTTTTGCAATTTGTCCAACGAGCTGATCTTGATTTTTTGTATATGCAACAACTGATGGAGTAGTTCTGAAACCTTCAGCATTTGCTATTACAGTGGGTTTACCACCTTCCATTACAGCGACACAACTATTAGTTGTTCCTAAGTCGATTCCTACAACCTTACCCATGGGTAAATTCTCATATTTGATATTCTCCATAATCGGTCATCGGCGTCATTATTGTTACTCAAAGACGGGGTGTGGTTCCCGAACAGTTCGTTATTTTTTAAGAAAAAAATCCTAAACATGATTTCAAGTAAGACATCTTTTATTGCATTAATAGGCAATCCAGTAAGCCATTCCTTATCACCAATTATGCAAAATGCTGCCCTTCAGTATTTAGGCCTAGATTTAATTTATATTGCAATACCTTGCAAAGATGAAGATCTAGAATTGGTTCTGAATTCTTTAAAAAAAATTAATTGCAAAGGTTTAAACATCACAATTCCTCATAAAGAAAAAGTCTTTAACCTCTGTAGTGAAATTTCCCCTATTGCAAGCAAACTAAGAGCAATTAATACTCTAAAATTAAATTCTGAAAAAGAATGGAGCGCAACTAATACAGATGTAGAAGGATTTATTTATCCATTAAAAACCCTAAACTTAACAAAAAAGCAATCAATAGTTCTTGGATCCGGTGGTGCAGCACGATCTGTTATTCAAGGTTTAATAAATTTAAATCTTTCAAAAATTTCAGTAGTATCAAGGAACAAATCATCAATAGATGAATTAATAAAAAATTTTGCAAATCAAATTGAACTTCAGGGTTTTTTAAATAATGATGATCAAGCTCAAAATTTAATTGAAGAAGCAGATTTAGTTGTAAATACAACACCTGTAGGAATGAAAACAGCTAAACATGAAATTAATATATTGCCATATGGGGATTCTTTTTGGAGATCTCTTAACTCAAAAACAATTGTTTATGATTTAATCTACAATCCTGCTCCAACTCATCTATTGAAATTCAGCGGCAACAAAGGATGTATGACTATAGATGGTTTGCAAATGCTTGTTGCTCAAGGATTGAAATCATTATCATTTTGGACAAATGGCTTAGAAGTACCTTTTCATATTATGAACGACGCACTTAAAAATTATCTTTAAAATAGTTGATACTAATTTTCAAGGAACTGCACATCATGATGTATCGTTAAAGATGAACAGACGCTCATAACATCAATTCATGAGCCAAAGACCTTGTCTGAAAACTATGAACGATTCACAATCTTATTACGAAACCATGTATATCCTCCGCCCAGATATTGCGGAAGATGAAGTAACTAACCACATTGATAAATACAATAAGCTTTTAGAAGAATTTGGCGGTACCATCCTAGATAGTCAAATGAGAGGGAAAAGAAGGTTAGCCTATCAGATAGCAAAACATAGAGAAGGAATTTACGTACAACTAAGTCATCAAGGTGATGGACAACATATTTTCAAAATTGAAAAAGCAATGAGACTTAGTGAAGATGTCATAAGATATATGACAGTTAAACAAGAAGGACCTTTGCCAACTCCAAGACCTTCTACAAAGAGTTCAACTCAAGCAGATGATAAAGAAAATCCAGAAAATAAAGTTGAATCTAAAGAAAAACAACCTGTAGTAAGCGCAGAAACTTCGGTAAAAGATGATACTAAAACCAAAGAAAATGCAAAATCTTAAATACTACTCACTTGATTTTGAATTTAACTCAGCCCATATTTTATTAGACATACCCCACATATAAATAAAACCCTCTGCCAAAGAATGATTAAACCCATCGTCTTTGCTATAAGTTGCCAAATCTTCCCTGTAAAGTGAATTATTTTCGGACATCCTCCCAATTACTGTAGCGTTACCCTTATGAAGTCTAATCTTTACTCTTCCATTAACTGATGTTTGAGTCGAAGAAATAAATGCATCTAAACTTTCTTTAAGAGGTCCAAACCAAAAACCTTGATAGACTAATTGACCCCATTTTTTTTTCCACTATCCCTTTAAAGTCGAGAACATCTAGGTTTAATGTAATGCTCTCTAATTCTTTGTGAGCTTTGATTAAAAGTAAGAGGCCAGGTGTTTCGTAAATCTCTCTACTTTTAATTCCTACTACTCGATCTTCAATCATATCTATTCTTCCAAAACCATGCGCACCTGAAAGTTCATTTGCTTTTTGAATAATCTCTACTGGTGTTAGGTATTCATCATTAATTCCAACTGGAAACCCATTTTTAAAGACAATTTCTATATCTTGAGGAGAATCAGGTGAATTATCAATAGATGATGTGATTGCAAATATATCTTCAGGTGCTTCTTGCATTGGGTCTTCTAAAATCCCTGCTTCAATACTCCTACCAAGTAAGTTAACGTCGATTGAATACGGTGATTTTTTTGATACTGGTGCAGGAATACCAAATTTTTCTCCATAAACTATTGCCTCTTCCCTACTCATATTCCACTCCCTTGCAGGAGTAATTATTTTTAAATCAGGGCCTAAAGCATTAATTGCTAAATCAAATCGAACTTGATCATTACCTTTACCAGTGCATCCATGAGCTACTGCATCAGCATTAATCTCGCGAGCAATATTTACAAGATTTTCAGCAATTAAAGGCCTTGCAAGAGCTGTAGATAATGGATATTTATTTAAATATAATGCGTTTGCTCTAATAGCTGGAAAAGCGTATCTCTCAACAAAACTATTAACTAAATTACCAACAATTGATTGAGAAGCACCAGAGTTTAAAGCTTTTTGCCTAATTAGTTCTAAATCCTCGCCTTGTCCAAGATCTGCTACAAAAGTAACCACTTCTGAAATTCCATATTCATTCCTTAAATATGGAATACAAACACTCGTATCTACCCCACCAGAATAAGCTAGTACAACTTTTTTTACTTGCTGCATCTAAATTTGCTCCATAAATTTAAAATTTTAACGTAATTAAGAATTTGAAAACTTATTAAAAACTAATATTATTGTAACTAAAAGTGCTGGACCAAAAACTAATAACAAGAGAAGAAAGTTATTAATTATTAAAACATCAGGATTCACATATCCAATTAGTTTAAATAATCCAGAGAGAAACAATGATATTAACCAGATAAACAAGTATTTTAAATTTGCTTTATCAAACAAAGTTTTTCGTGTGCATCATTATGTATTATCTTATATATAGATCATAACTTTTAATGGACTCAAATAAACCAAAACTTAGATTAGATAATATTTCTGAAGTCAACCCTGCTTTGACTTGCTACCACAGAGATGATCCAGCTCCTGTTATGCCATTAAGAGATGAACCTGATCTGCTATCTTGGCTTGAAAATACAGGAAGACTTGTTGCAGAAAAAGAAGGAGATTCACAAGAAATTAGTACTATAGAAGAAGAAGAACTTTCAGCACTAATGGGAGAAAAAGAAGATTATAAGACTGAAGAAGAACCTTCAGAAGATGACTGGGAAGAATAAAAAGTTTAACTTTAAATCGTTAGTAATTTTAAATACTTTTGCTTTAATAGTAACCTCCTTTTTTTTTAATAATTTTTTTCTTATAGGAGTTTTCACATTATTTTTTTTTATTTCTTTATTAACTACAAAGAATGGCTTAGAAATAATCAGAAAATTAAATTTACTTCAAAATATCAGGAAAGAAGGGCCTACGAACCACTATAAAAAAAATCAAACCCCAACAATGGGTGGAATTTTAATGATAGTCCCTTTTTTGATTTTTCTTTTAATAATAACTATAAATTTAGGATCTCTAAAATTATTTCTTTTGTTTATGACTATTTTTGGATTTTTTATTATAGGGTTTTTAGATGATTACTTAAGTATTAAAAACAGGGAAAATACAGGGTTAAAAACAAAAGAAAAATTTATCCTACAAAGTATCATTGCAATACTTTTTGTACTATTAGCCTATGAAAAAAATTTAATAAATCCATTAATAACAATATCTGACTCCTGGGTAATAAATATGAACATTTTTATTTTGCCAATTTCTTTTTTAGTACTAGTTGGTATAAGTAATTCAGTCAATTTGACTGACGGACAAGATGGATTAGCAGCTGGATGCAGTGGGATTGTCTTTTATGGATTAGGAACAGAAATATTAATGAAAGAACAGCAAGAACTTTTTATTTTTAGTATTCTATGTTATTCCATGTCAGGAATATGCTTAGGATTTCTCAAGTACAATAGTTATCCTGCAAAAATATTTATGGGTGACACTGGATCTCTAAGTATTGGTGCAATTCTGAGTTCTATAGCGTTATTAACTGATAGCGTTTTTACCTTATCTATTTTTTCAGGAATATTTATTATTGAATCTTTATCAGTAATTATTCAAGTAGGTTTTTTTAAGATTACAAAAAAATTATTTCACAAAGGTAAACGCATATTTTTAATGGCTCCACTGCACCACCATTTTGAACTTAAAGGAGTTAAGGAACAAAAAATAGTTGAAAATTTTTGGAAAATCAACATTTTACTTGTAATTTTAGGTATAGTTTTAAAAATCAATCTTTAAGAAATTTGTTATGAGTTTTTTTACATGGAAAGATAATGGATTAACAAGTGACTGTTCAAGTCTTGATGCAATGGCATCAAGATTCGAAGAAACTGCAAACTTAATGAAAAAACTTTCTAAAAAAGGTTTCAAACTAAAAAAAACTCATAATAATCAGCTGATTCTTCATCCTGATCCTAAAGTATTTGATCAATGGGGTTTTATAAGTGAAGAACTTCCCTTTAAACAACTCTGCTTAATATCAGATGAGGAATAACTATTTGAGCTATAAAACTCTTCTGTAAGTATTGATAAATAATTACGTACATGAGTGTTCCAACTAAAATGCCTGTTGACACCCTCAATTCCATTTCTGCTCCATAATTTCCATTGATTATTATTAGAAATTCCTTTTTCAAGGGTAACTTTTAACTGATTAATATCAGTAACATCTACTAGAAGTCCATTTTCGCATTTTGAACGAATTTCTTTTGGTCCTCCATCATTTGTTGATATTATTGGTAATCCACATGACGAAGCTTCAAGAAGTGTTAAACCAAAAGGCTCAGTTAAAGCTGGATTTACAAATACGCCCCCTCTGCTAGCAGCCCACCTATATAAAGCAGGTATCTGGCTTGGAAGATGCTTTTTTGGATAAGCTACCTTTCCATATAAATTATATTTATCGATCATTTCAAAAATATTATTGAAAACATCTTTTTGTTGAGGGTCAAGTTTTGAAGTGCTATCTCGACAACCCAAAATCAAAATTAAATTAGTTTTTCTTTTTAATTTTTCAGATCTTCCATATGCCTCAATCAAAGAAGGAATATTTTTTCTTCGTACAGCTCTAGCAATATTTAATAATGGAGGTTTAGTAGAATCTCTTAGGAAAGGTTGCATCATATTATCAATTTCAGCTGTTTCTGTTGTCGAGTGAATATGGTGAAACTTATTATGATCAACACCAGGAGGAATTACTCTAGCTTTATGAGATGAAAATGAAGAATATTGAGAATATTGATAAACTGATTCTTGCTTAGTGCTTGTAACAATAATATCCGCAGACTTTAACGCTTTTTCTTCTGCATCAATTCTTTTACTTATTGCATAAAGCTTTTCTATTTGATTAGTTTTTAAACCAGTATCAAGCAATTTCCTTTTTTTCTCTCGTCCTAAAGAATGGCCAGTAAAAATAAGTGGGATATTTAGGGTTTTACTTAGTTTAACTCCTACATAACCAGCATCTGCGTAATGTGCATGAATAAAATTAGGCTTTTTATTTTCTTGATAATAAGAGATAAGTATTTCAGTTAAATGATCTAAATAAGGCCAAAGCAATTCCTTTCTTAAATATTTATTAGGTCCAAATTTAAATCTTAAAATTCTAACTCCAGGCTCCACAAATTCTTCTTTTTGAGAATATTCATCATCTACTTTAGGGTCGTTAATTAAACGAGTAACTAAATCTACTTGATCAACCTCTGAAGTATTAGCCAAACTTTTAACTAACTCTAAAACATATTGTGTTTGGCCTCCTGTATCTGCATCTATACCTAATTCAAGATTCTTAGAACGAATAAGACCGTGTAAATGTAAATGTAAAAATTTAAACCTCATTCAGCAAATCCTCCGATCATCGGCCTTTAATACAAATAAGCTGAATTTCCCTAGGAAATATTAAGAAAGCATTATGATTTTAAAATTCACAAAGACAAAATTTTTTGAAAAAGCAGATGTAGACTGAAATAATACCCCTTAAAAAAAACTTTCTTTTTCCTCAGATAATTATAAATACAAAGAAATACAACAAATTTTATTTAAGGACTTGTTTAAGATATTTTGCTGTATGACTTGTAGGATGTTTTGCTACCTCTTCAGGAATACCTTCTGCAATAATTTCGCCACCTTTATCTCCTCCATCAGGTCCTAAATCAATAATCCAGTCAGAAC
Source organism: uncultured Prochlorococcus sp. (assembly GCA_902600475.1). GTDB lineage: Bacteria > Cyanobacteriota > Cyanobacteriia > PCC-6307 > Cyanobiaceae > Prochlorococcus_A. Next base: position 1,426 of record CACKJM010000012.1, on the reverse strand, counting down.
ATCTAATTACGTCTAAGTTATGTTCGATAACAATTACAGAATTACCTTTATCTACCAAACGTTGTATCACATCCATTAATTTATGAACGTCATAAAAACTTAAACCTGTAGTTGGTTCATCAATTAAATATAGAGTTTTTCCAGTTGCCCTTTTAGATAATTCTGTAGCTAACTTAACTCTTTGAGCCTCTCCCCCAGATAATGTAGGGGCAGGTTGACCTAATTTGATATATCCTAATCCGACATCTACTAATGTAGACAACCTATCAGCAGCTTGTGGTATTGCAGAAAAAGTTTCTGCAGCTTGTTCAACAGTCATCTCTAAGACATCGGATATATTAAAACCTTTATATTTCACTTGAAGTGTTTCTCGGTTAAAGCGAGCTCCTTTGCATACTTCACATTGAACATACACATCAGGCAAAAAATTCATTTCGATAACATTAACTCCTTGGCCTTTACACGCTTCGCATCTTCCTCCTTTGACATTAAAACTGAACTGACCTGCCTGGTAACCCCTTGCTTTAGCTTCCACTGTGGCGGTAAATATCTGCCTTATTGGATCAAAGGCACCTGTATATGTGGCAGGGTTTGATCTTGGCGTTCTACCAATTGGAGATTGATCAATAACTATAACTTTATCAATCGCCTTTATACCCTTTAACTCTCCTACACCTTGAGGGAAAGGAACTTTTAATCCAAGAGAATGACACAAAGCAGGATGCAGTAGTTCATTTATCAAAGTACTTTTTCCACTACCACTAACACCAGTAACAGAAACTAGTCTTCCTAATGGGAATTCTACAGATATATTCTTTAAATTATTTTTTGAGCAACTATTTAAAATTAAACTTTTTTTAACAGAGGATCTACGTTCTTTTGGAGTTGGAATCGACTTCCTGCCGCTAAGATAAGCCCCAGTTAATGACCTCTCTGATTTCAAGACATCTTCATATGAGCCCTTAGCAATAATTTCCCCACCATAAACACCTGCACCAGGACCTATATCTACTAAATAATCTGCCGATTTCATGGTATCTTCGTCATGTTCAACAACAACTAAAGTATTACCAAGGTCTCTTAAGCTTTTTAGTGTTTCTAATAATCTGTCATTATCTCTCTGATGTAAACCAATACTTGGTTCATCTAACACATATAGAACACCAGTAAGGCCTGCACCTATTTGAGTAGCTAATCTAATACGCTGAGCTTCTCCGCCAGACAAAGTCATGGCTGGTCTGTCTAGAGTTAAATAATCTAAACCAACATTGATTAAAAACTTCAAACGTAAACGAATCTCTTTCAAAACCAATTCACCTATCTGCTTTTGTTTTTCGGATAAAGATATATTTTCTTTCTTAGTCTTGCCTAATCCCATGATACGCTCTATATGAGTTAAAGTTTCAGAAACGCTTATAGAAGTTAA
>CACKJM010000011.1 GCA_902600475.1 uncultured Prochlorococcus sp. | reverse complement strand
TCAAGAAGTTCTTGAAGCTTATGAACATTTAAATAATAGTAATTTAAGGAAAATATATGATGACAAACTAAAAGAAAACTCTAGGATTACAAATAATACTAACGTTTTAAATAATTTAGTAATCGATTCTAATAATCAAAATTTAATAGGAAATAGAAGACCTTTTTCGAATGGAGAATTGTTTTCGTTGTTTCTTTTAATTATCATCATTTCTATAAGTTTAATTGGTTCAATTTTTATTGCTTCTTTTACTGGAAAAGAATTAGAGACAATACCGCTTTGGCTAATTAAATAATTTTTTAAGAAAAGTCTGTGAATCCCTCTAAAAAACCTATCAATCAAAATTCACTGCAATCATTGGAATTGTGGCTAACTGATTTAGGTGCTGTGAAGGATATTAATAATCCATCTAAATGGTATTTGTTACTTTCAAATTGGAATGCAACTATTATTTTTGAACAAGAAGATTTAAGTGTTATATGGGAAAGTGAAGGACAAGAAACTAAAAGACTATTTTCCTACTGCATTACTAGAGAAGATGTGGAAAATGCAATAATGCAGGGACCATAAACTTCTATCTAAAGATTGTCTAAGATTTTCCTTATTATCCAGTAACTTTTCCCCAATTGATCATCTGTTATACAGAGAGGCGGCAAGAGGTAAATAACATTCCCGAGGGGCCTAATGAATAAACCTTGCTCCATTGCAAGACTCTTTATTTCTTTCCCAATATTATTGAAATAACCTTTTTTGTTCCCAATATCTAAATCGAAGGCAGCAATTGTGCCGGATACCCTTACCTTCTTTATATAAGGTAAGTTTTTAAATTTAATTAGATGAGATAAATGTTTTTCTTCAAATGAAAGGTATTTTTGTGGTTCTTTTTCTAATAAATCAAGGCTAGCGTTTGCTGCAGCACAACCTAAAGGATTAGCTGTAAAACTATGTCCATGCCAAAAAGTTTTTCTTGGGGAATCATCAATAAAGGATTGAAAAATTTTTTCTTTACATAAAGTTATTCCCATCGGTAAAAATCCACCAGTTAAACCTTTTGAAATACTTATTAAATCAGGAATGATTTTTGCCTTTTGAAAAGCAAAAAGGGTTCCACATCTTCCAAACCCAGTCAATACTTCATCGGCTATTAACAAAGAATTATTATTTTTTATAATTTCTGAAACTTTTTTTATAAACTGAGGCCTAACCATATTCATCCCTCCTGCTCCTTGAACAAGTGGCTCAAGGATTACTGCAGCTGTGGGAGTTTTAAGTAGAGTTTCTAATTTTTGGATCGCCTTATTTTCTTTATTTTCTACTTCTTCATCGTTCATCCAAGTTGAAGGCCATGGGACTCTTCTAACTGGGAACATAAGGTTCTCGAAATTCTCATTAAAAATATTTCTTTCACCTAAAGCCATTGCGCCAAATGTATCGCCATGATAAGCCCCATCAAAAGCTACTATTTGAGTTCTTGTCTCTCCTCTATTTTGCCATGATTGGAAGGCAATTTTTAAAGCGACTTCCACTGCAGTAGAACCGTTATCAGAAAAGAATAATCTTTCTAGTTTTGTTAATTCACTAAGTCTTTCCGCTAATTTTTTTGCCTGTGGATGTAAGAAATCAGCAAATATAACTTGCTCTAGTTTTTTTGATTGATCAAAAATGGCATCCGCAATATATTCGTTACTATGACCATGAAGAGTTACCCACCAACTACTAATTGCATCTATTAGTTCTTTTTCAGGATTTTTAGTAAATAGGAGGGCATCTCTACCATGAGTTACTTCTATCTGCGGTTTGCTGTTATTGATTTGCGTAAAAGGTGGCCAAATATTTGGGTGCCAATCTTGATTTGGAGTTTTTGAATCCAAAGATTTCATTTAACTTATTTTTGAGTTTAATAGTGAGATCAACTTATTCTTGATGTCTAGTTCTTTCCATATTATATCTAAATTATTTGAGTCCATTTTTTTGATGTAAGGAAATTCAGCAATTAAAGGAATATTACTGAAATCAACTAGAGTTTTTGGATTATCTAGGTGTTTTTCGCCATTGACTACTAAACCTAAAATCTCAATATTTCTTCGTTTTAAGGCCTCAATACTAAGCAGGGTATGGTTAAGAGTGCCAAGTGAGCTCTTACATACAAGTATTACCGGAAGATTCCATTCTTTTATTTGATCTATTTGCAAAAAATTGCGTGTTATTGGAACCATTAATCCACCTGCAGTTTCTATAATTAGTGAGCCTTGCACTTTTGGCAATCTCAACTTGTCAAAGCTAATAGTTTTTTGATCTATTTCAGCAGCCCAATGCGGAGATAGAGGTTTTGTAAAGACATAAGCTTCTTTGATTATTTTCTCTTTACTTACTTGTGCAAGTTTTTCAACAGTTTGACTATCAGTTTGCGATTCAATCCCGCTTTGAATAGGTTTCCAATAAAAGGAATTTAATCCTTTTACGAAAAAAGAGCTTATTAAAGTTTTTCCAATATCAGTATCTGTTCCACAAATTATAAATTTGAAAATACTATCCTGAATTCTCATAATTTCTTTATGATTTGAATCTCAATTTGCCATGAAAGGTTTACTGTATTATTGTAATTCTTTGGCCAAAACTTTTGAATTTCCTTTAACTCTTTCACTGTTTTGCGTTTACAGTTTGTTGATTGTGCTCCTACATTTTTAATGCTTCTAAAAAGTTTATATACATCTTCAAAATTTTCAAGATAATTAAACTGTTTTGAATAATGTATTTCAGTTGATTTGAAATCTTTTAATAATTTTTTAGAGCAAAGGAAATTAAGACCACTATATTCAATATCAATTTTTTTACAAGTATCTTTCCATTCAGGAAAACAATCTATTGTTGGATATGAAATGATTAAAAAACCTCCAGGTGTTAATTTGCTAAACCAATTTTTTATTATCTTTTCTGGGTTGTTTAACCAATGTATGCAAAAGTTAGATGTTAATAGAGAACAGTTATTTATTTCAGAAGGCAAATCATTATTCAAATCCCATAAAATTTTTTTTCTAGATAATTTATTCTCAAGAAGCATTTTCTTGCTGAAATCAATTCTGGATACTTTTTGGGAAGAAATTTTTTCTATTTCATCTGCTAATAGTCCTGGTCCTGATCCTAGATCTATCCATTCACCTTTTTTTTTGGGATTTAATTCTTTTATAAGATAAACAATCTTTTTTGCAAAAAATTTCTGAATATTTGAATGCTCTAAATACCGATACGCAGCATCATTGAAATTATTTTGTATTTTCTCATTCCACTTTTTTCTATCCATTTCAATCTTTAAGTGTATTACGTAAGATCTCGTATAAATTTAAATTATTCAAGCAATGACCTTGTTGAGCTAATTTAATTAAAATTGGCTTCGTTTTAAGTGTTTTATTTAAGGAATCTAAAAAATTAGTATTTGATTCTTCGTCAAGAATCAAATCATTCTCTGATTTTATAAAAATAATTTTGCAATCTTTTCTTAAAAATACTGGAAAATCTCTATTGATGTAAAGTTCTTTTAAATCACTTAAAAGAAGAGTTTTATTTAAACTCTCTAGACTTTTATAAAAGATATTTTTAAAACTATTATTCATATGATTTGGCATAAATGCTCTATATATAAATTCTTTCAACATATCCTTAGGTTCATCTTTTATGATTTTTGTTTCCATTCTTTTTAGAGACCTCAAAATAAAGTTTCTCTTATTACTTAAAGGAAGAAAATTATTAAAAGAATTTATAAGAACAATATGAGTTGCTTCTTTTAAAATTTTTTTTGGCATCAAATGAAAACCAAATGAATGGCATAAAGTCATTCTGATTTCTTTTTTAGATTCGCTTTTAATCCATTTTGCTTGATAATTATTTGTCGAAAAATAGCCCCTTTCATTATCTTGCCAATGCCAATTGTTATTTAAAAAATCAACTTTGTAATCATCCCAGAAATATTTATTTAGTCCCCACCCATGTTGAGTAATAATTTGTTTCATTTAAACTCTTTTAATACTGCAATGAAATTCTTTAGCAGATTAAAATTTAAGTTTCTTCGTATTGTTATTCTGATTCTTGATTGCCCTACTGGAACAGTTGGCGGTCTTATCGCAATTGCTAAAAACCCATTTTCTTCTAGATATTTTTGTAGATAAATTGCTTTCTCTTCTTGACCAACAATTATTGATAAAATGTGAAAATCTCCCTTAACTGGAAAACTAAAATTTTTAATAATTTCATCTTTCCATACATTCGCAGAAGATAACAAATCATTACCCCATTCTTTATTTTCTAAAATTTTTTTTAAACCTTCTAGTGCCCCAGCAGCCAAAGATGGCGCAAGTGCAGTTGTATACCTAAATGCACCACTTGTTTGGATAAGATATTCTCCAATTTCTGAATTGGAAGCTATGAAAGCTCCACCGCTTCCAAATGCTTTTCCAAAAGTTCCAGTAATCATAGTTATATCTGAACGACAATTAAAACTTAAACCCCTGCCTTCAGGGCCCAAGATCCCAATTGCATGCGCTTCGTCAACTAATAATTGAACACTATTTTTTTTGCAAATTTCCGTTATTTCTTTGAGCGGAGCAATTGACCCCTCCATGCTATAAAGAGATTCAACAACAACTAAAATGGAATTTTTTGTGGGGTTAGAATTAATAATTTTATCTTCTAAATCTTTTAAATTATTGTGTGAGAACCGAACTAGTTTTGCTTGAGCAGCTTTGACTCCAACCAATAAAGAGTTATGGATCAATTTATCTGCTATTACGATACTATTTCTGTTTGCTAAAGCCTGGATAGCAGCTATATTTGCTTGAAATCCGCTTGGGAAAAGTAATACTTTCTCTTGATCAAGCCACTTGGCAAGTTTTGTTTCTAATAATTCATGTATTGGTCTTGAACCTGTAATAAACCTAGAGCTTCCTGAACCAATGCCTTCTAACAAGCTTATTTCGTAAGCAGCTTTTATTAAATCCTTGTCCCTGCTTAATCCAAAATAATCATTACTGCATAAATCTATAAGTTTTTTATTTTGCGAATTTAAACTTAGAAGTTCGAAGGATTTTTTACCTAAAGAAAATGTTTTTAATTTACGGATTCTATTTTTTGGAATTTTTACTTTTTTCATTTTGGCAAAATAAAATATGGTGGATTTAATTAAAAAGATTTAGATTTACTTTTAAAGTTTGCAAGGTATTTTTTGTTTATTAATATTTATATAGATCATATATTAAGAAGTTAACTCATCCTCTCTTCAATCACAATTATTGCTTAATTTAGAGGAATATTTCCCCTTTCCGCTAGATGATTTCCAATTAGAAGCAATACGAGCTATTAATAGCGGAAATTCTGTTGTTTTAACAGCACCAACAGGTTCTGGTAAAACATTGATAGGTGAATTTGCTATATATAGAGGCTTATCTCATGACAGCAGAGTTTTTTATACAACACCTTTAAAGGCCCTATCAAACCAAAAGTTTAGAGATTTTGCTAATCAATATGGTGAGAATAAAGTTGGTCTTTTAACTGGAGATATAAGCATAAATAGAGAAGCACCAATCTTAGTCATGACGACTGAGATTTTTAGGAACATGCTTTATGGCGAATTTGATGAATTTGATGATCCCTTAGAAAATTTAGAATCTGTAATTCTTGATGAATGTCATTATATGAATGACCCCCAAAGAGGTACAGTTTGGGAAGAAACTATAATCCATTGCCCTACTAGAACTCAAATAATAGCTTTATCAGCAACAATAGCTAATGCAGATCAATTGCAAAATTGGATAGAAAAAGTTCATGGGCCCACAGCACTAATTAATAGTGATAAGAGACCAGTCCCACTTGATTTTATTTTTTGTAGTGTTAAAGGCCTTCATCCACTTTTAAATAATAAGGGCAACGGAATTCATCCAAACTGTAAGATTTGGAGAGCTCCTAAAGGGCAGAAAATAAGAGGGAAAGTGGGCAGGATAATTCAACCAAAGTCTCCCTCAATTGGCTTTGTGATCTCGAAACTAGCGGAACGAAATATGTTGCCAGCTATTTATTTTATTTTTAGTAGAAGAGGATGTGACAAGGCTATTGAGAATATAAAAGATTTAACTTTAGTAAGTTATTCAGAAGCAAGTATGATATCCCAAAAATTAGATGTTTATCTTAAAAATAATCAGGAAGCAATTAAAGATAAATCTCAATGCGAGGCATTAAAATGCGGTATTGCATCTCATCATGCTGGATTATTGCCTGCATGGAAAGAATTGGTTGAGGAATTATTTCAGCAAGGTTTAATAAAAGTTGTTTTTGCAACTGAAACTCTTGCTGCAGGAATAAATATGCCCGCAAGAACAACTGTTATTTCTTCTTTATCAAAAAGGACAGAAGATGGTCATAGATTATTATTTAGCAGTGAATTTTTGCAAATGTCAGGAAGAGCTGGAAGAAGAGGAAAAGATACCCAGGGATATGTTGTAACATTACAAACAAGATTCGAAGGTGCCAAAGAAGCAAGTGCACTGGCTATAAGCAAACCAAATGCTTTAGAAAGTCAATTCACTCCAAGCTATGGAATGGTACTTAATCTTTTACAAAGTTATACTTTAGAGAAGTCTAAAGAATTAATTAAAAGAAGTTTTGGTAGTTTTTTATATTTAGGTGAATCATCAGATGAGAATAAAATTCTTGAAAATTTAGATAAGGATTTAATTGAGTTAAAAAAAATTACATCTAACGTTTCATGGAAAGATTTTGATGCATACGAAAAGTTAAAAAATCGTCTTAAAGAAGAGAGAAGACTCTTGAAAATTTTAGAAAAACAATCATCAGAAAAATTATCAGAAGAGATAACCAATGCACTTCCCTATATTAAAGATGGAAGCTTAATTTCAATCAAAGCTCCTCAAATTAAAAGAAAAATTGTTCCAGGACTAATTTGTAAGAAAATATATGAATCCCAAAAAATTAAGAGTTTATTGTGTTTGACAATTGATAATTTATTTATTCTTATAAAACCCTCATACATAGTAAGTATTTTTAATGATTTGGATGCAATTGATGTCTTAGGACTTGATGTGCCAAAGATGTATTTTTCTGGAGAGGTATTTAGGGGAGATGATATGTCGCAGTGTTATGCGGATCAAATTTTAGAAGTTTCTAAAAAAAATGATTTACAAACTCCACAATATGATTTGACAACGGAAGTTTTGGCACAAAAGCAACAAATTAATAATTTAGAAGAAACAGTTACTGATCATCCTGCACACAGATTTGGAGACTCCAAGAAATTAAAGAAATATAGAAAAAGAATTATTGATGTTGAACAAGAAATAAATATTAGAAAAAAACTTCTTGAGGATAAAGAAAATCATAACTGGAGAACTTTTACTAATTTGATTAAAATTTTGAATCATTTTGGCTGTTTAAATGATTTGGAATTGACAGAAGTTGGACAAACAGTTGGTGCAATAAGAAGTGAAAATGAATTATGGATCGGTCTTGTTTTAGTTAGTGGTTATTTAGACGATTTAGATCCTCCTGAGTTGGCTGCAATTATTCAAGCTATATGTGTTGATCTAAAGAGGCCTAATCTTTGGTGTAATTTCAAGCCTTCTTTAAAGGTAATAGATGTTTTTAATGAATTAGATGGTTTAAGAAAATTAGTCTCTTTTCAACAAAATAAGTTTCATATTGAAATTCCTATCTATTTAGAAACAGAGTTGACTGGAATTATTTCTGAATGGGCAAGAGGAAAAAAATGGAAAGATTTGGTTTTTAATACTTCATTAGATGAAGGTGATGTAGTTAGGATTATTAGAAGATCAATTGATGTTCTTTCTCAAGTGCAATACTGTATTGGTGTTAGTAATAAATTAAAAAGCAAAGCTAAGCTAGCGATAAAAGCTATTAATCGTTTTCCTGTTTCTGAATCTAATGATCTTATAAAAGTCTCTGAAGATATTAATCCTGCAACAAAAAGAATTGACAATAATTTTTAAATTTTTTTAATCAAATCATTGAATTGATATTCATTGCTTCATCAAATTCATCTTCTTTTAAATAACCTAATTTAATTGTTGCCTCTTTTAAATTTAATGATTCTTTGAAGGCAAGGTTTGCAATTTCAGCTGCTTTTTCATAACCAACTTTTGGCACTATGGCTGTAACCAACATTAGTGAATTTTCTAAATTAAACCTCATTTTCTTTTGATTAGGTTCCATCCCATCAACTAATTTTATTCTGAAGTTTTCTATTACATTTTTAAGTAATTTTAAACTTGTGAGAATATTAAATCCAATAAGAGGCTTATATTCATTCATCTGTAAAGTACCGCTAGAATTTGCCATTGAGACAGCATATTCAAGACCCATTATCTGAGTACAAACCATTGATAAGGCTTCGCATTGAGTTGGATTCACTTTGCCAGGCATAATAGAACTTCCAGGTTCATTTTGAGGAATAATTAGTTCATATATTCCTGATCTTGGACCAGAAGATAGAATTTTTATATCATTTGAAATTTTAAATAATGCACCTGCTAATATTTTTATCTGACTCATTACTTGAGCAAGACGATCATGCGAGGCCATGATAGAAAAATTATTTTTTGATTTATAGAACATTAGATTAGTATCATCGGAAATTGATTTTATAGACTCTTCACAAAATCCTTTTGGACAATTAATCCCTGTACCAACAGCAGTTCCTCCCAGAGGTAAGAAATACAATTCATTCAGACTCATAATAATTGCATTCTCAGCATCTTTAAGTTGCTCTGACCATCCTGATATTTCTTGCCCAAAAGTAAGGGGAACTGCATCTTGAAAATGGGTTCTTCCTATCTTTATAAGGTTTTTCCATTCTTCACTTTTTTTATCAAGGACCTTAGTAAGTTCTCTGATTGTTGGAACTAAATTTTTGATTATTTCATTCACTACAGATATTTGTATAGCAGCTGGGAAAGTGTCATTAGTTGACTGAGATTTATTTACATCATCATTCGGATGAATTGGTTGATGACTACCAAGCTCTGAATTAGTTTTTAAGGCTGCAATATTTGAAATTACCTCATTAACATTCATATTTGTTTGCGTGCCACTACCTGTTTGCCAAACCTTTAAGGGAAACTGTGAATCGTGAAGCCCATCAAGTATTTCCGTACATGCCTCTACAATCAAATCTTTTTTCCTTTTATCTATTAAACCTAAATTGAAATTCGCAATTGAAGCAGCTTTTTTTATGAGGGTCAGTGAATAAATTAACTCAATTGGAATTAATTCTTCTCCAATAGAAAAATTTATTATCGATCTTTGTGTTTGAGCGCCCCACAAAGCTTCCATGGGAACCTCTATTGTTCCCATACTATCTTTCTCAATCCTAAAGTTTTTGGTCATTATTCCTATGAAAACACTGGTTTACCTTAGATAAGGTTTTCAGTAATCCTAGATACCTAACTTCTCCCATATTACACTTAAATTATTAAGATGAATTGAAGGATTAAAACATTCTTCTAAGTCACTTTGATCAATTAAATCCATAATTTCATTATCTCTCTCTATGTTTTGTTTGAAATTCCCATTCTGGGTATTCCAGGCTTGATGCGCATTTTTTTGTACTAAGCTATAAGCTTTTTCTCTAGACAAGCCCTTCTCTACAAGCAACAGTAAAACTTTCTGACTAAAGATTACACCACCATATATATTTAAATTTTTGAGCATATTTTTTGGATAAACTTCTAAATTGCTTACTATATCTTGCATTTCCCTGAGCATAAAATGTAAGCAGATTGATACGTCAGGTAGCATGATACGTTCATTTGAACTATGGCTTATATCTCTTTCGTGCCAAAGTGGAACATTTTCAAGTGCTGTTAAGACGTAACTTCTCAAAATTCTTGCTAAACCACTTACTCTTTCACTTCGAATAGGATTTCTTTTATGAGGCATGGCAGAACTTCCTTTTTGCCCTTTTGTAAAGCCCTCCTCAACTTCTAAAACATCAGTTCTTTGTAAATTTCTTATTTCAGTTGCGAATCTATCTAAAGAAGCGCCAACTAGTGCAATAGTTTGCACATATTCTGCATGTCTGTCTCTCGATATAACCTGCGTACTTGCTGTATCAGGTTTTAAGCCGAGTAAATCACAAGTTATTTGTTCTACTTTAGGATTCGTATTAGCGTAAGTTCCCATGGCACCACTTATTTGTCCAATTGCTACAGAATCTTTCAGAGTTAACAATCTTTTTTTGTTCCTTATTATTTCTGCTAACCATCCAGCAAGTTTAAAACCGAAGGAAATTGGCTCCCCATGAATTGCATGAGATCTGCCAATCATTAATGTATTTTTATGCTTCCTTGCTAATAATCTGACCTCATTTTCTAGGTTCTCAATTTCTTTTAATAATAATTCGCAAGAATCTACTAACTGAAGAGATAATCCAGTATCAAGTACATCACTACTGGTCATACCAACATGTATGTATCTTCCTGAATCTCCTACAAATTCATTAACGCTTGTAAGAAATGCTATGACATCATGTTTAACTTCTTTCTCAATTTCTGTAATTCTAGATTGATCAAACTTTGCATTTGAAAGTATCTCTTTCATGGCATTCTCAGGGATTTTCCCGAGGGAAAAATTTGCTTCACATGCAGCTATTTCAACCTTAAGCCAACTCTGGAATTTTGCGCTTTCAGTCCAGATTTCCCCCATTTCGGGTAATGTGTAACGCTCGATCACAATTTTTATTTATTATCAACTTAAACTTTATAACAAAATCGAATTATTGCCCTATACCTTTAAAGATGTACTAGCCATTGAACATATTTGACTGATTATTATTTTCCTATGTAACATTTTATGGCTAATAAAGAAAGCTTAAATATAAAAATGTTTGCATATATTCCTTCGTTAATAATGGGTAATTTTTTAGTTCTTATTTAAAATTGAAAGGTATTAAAGAATTTGGATCTTAATCTTATAGAAGTTCATTATTCAATCTTTTTTTATTGATTAATATATGATTAAAAAAAGTAGATTAGATCTTTATCTTCTAAATAAAGGTTTATGTGAAACTCGTCAAAAAGCCCAAGGTTTAATTCTTGCGGGCAAAGTTAAAGATATCAATGGGAAAGTATTTGATAAACCTGGACAACAAGTATTAATTGGATCTGAGTTTTTTATTGATTCCGCGCCTATGTTTGTATCAAGGGGCGGCGAAAAATTATTGGAGGCATTTAAAAAACTTGAAATTAAAGTAAAAGACAAAATATGTATTGACGCAGGAATCTCTACTGGGGGATTTACTGATTGCTTATTGCAACAAGGCGCAAAGTTAGTTTATGGGATAGATGTTGGTTATGGGCAAACTGCATGGAAGATTAGAAATAACCCAAAAGTTGTACTTTTTGAACGAACTAATATTCGCAATTTAAAACCTAATGATCTTTTATCTAGAAGTGATGAATTACCAAATTTTGTTGTTGCTGATTTGTCTTTTATTTCATTAAAGTTAGTTTTTAAATCTATTGGTAATTTATTAGAAGGTGATTGTATTGAAGGAATATTTTTAATTAAACCCCAATTTGAGGTGGGTAAAGATAAAGTCAGTAAAGGAGGTGTTGTTCGCAATCCTAAATTCCATATTGAGGCTATAGAGTCTGTTATCTATACTGCTAAAAATTTCCAATGGAATATAAAGAATTTGATAGCTTCTCCTCTGGTAGGTCCTGCTGGGAATCATGAATATCTAGCTTGGATGACCTTAGGAAGTCAATCAAATAAGAGTATTAATAGTGAATATATACAAAATTTAGTAAAAGAAACTCTTTGAATTAAAGAGCTTCTTCGTCTTTGTCGCCAGTTCTAATTCTTACAACTGAATCAATTGATGTGATGAATATTTTTCCGTCACCTATCTCACCAGTTTTTGCTGCTTCAGCAATCGCATCTATGACTGAGTTAACCTTTTCATCTTCTACGACAACTTCTACTTTAAGTTTTTGTAGGAATTCAACAGTAAATTCGGAACCTCTATATCTTTCAACTTGTCCTTTTTGCCTTCCAAAACCTCTAACTTCACTAACTGTCATTCCAACAATACCGGAATTTACTAATGCAATTTTTACATCCTCCAGCTTAAATGGACGTATGATTGCTTCAATTTTCTTCATGATTAAAGATTGAACATCCCTATTTTAATTGTTTTTTGGGAAAACATCCATTATTGAAATATCAGAAAAACATTCAACGTTAAGGCCTGCATTCTTGGCGTCTTCAATTAATAGTTGGGAATTTTCTTCTGAAATTATTACTGTACTATTTGACAAAGCTTCCCACTGATCATTCTCAAAGTGTGTTTGAAGCCATAACATTCCAATTGCAGTTTTTGGTTGAAGGGATTTATTTAAGTTGTTATCGATAGTTATCAAACAAATGTCCATTAATTTTTCATCGAACTACACACATATAAACCTTTCAGCGGACATTATGAATGTTACTATTGATACAAAAATAAGATTTAACATCTTTTGACTTATCCAATTGTAATACTTAGATTTGTTGATACTTTTGCGAATTTTTATCTTTATATATAGTTTTTATATAGGTTTAGTAAAAAAGTTCTACTAAAAATGAGTACAGCTAAATTAGAAGATTCGACTCAAAGACCGCTATATGGTGAAAGAATTATTGAAGAATCAAAAATAATTTGTTTCGATAATCCAAATAAGAAAAGAATTTATGAAATTTCTATTCAGTTGCCTGAATTTACATGTAAGTGCCCCTTTTCTGGATATCCAGATTTTGCAAAGCTAAATATTATTTATCAACCTAATTTGAAAGTCTATGAGTTAAAGTCTTTAAAACTTTATATTAATAATTTTAGGGATATAAAAATATCACATGAGGAAGTTGTGAATAGAATTATGGATGATTTAGTGAATGAAGGTTCACCTCACTGGATACATTTAAATGCTGCATTTAACCCGAGAGGGAATGTTTCTATGCAGTTAGATGTTTTTAGTGGGCAGAAAAGAAATTAAAAATTTTTTATTTCCTCTGATAATTTAAAAAATTCTTTTTTAAAACCAACTAGATTTTTATTACTAAGGCCTCCAATAGATAACTTTTGTGATTCTTTATTTACCAGAATCCATAATTGGTTAGTTGGTATAAGACTTATTATTGTTCCAATAATTATTAAGATAAAAGAAAAGTAAATAAATGGTATAGACGGATCATTTTTAATTATTAATCCACTGCTGGGGATTATTTTTTTTAGAGATACTTTTGAAGAGTTAACTTCTAAAGGATCGTCATTGATAAAGAGATTATTCCCGGAAAAATCTTCTATATTCGAAATTTTAAGTGGACCATTTTCATTATTTATTGTTAAAAGGAAATTTTTTTTAGTCTCCGATCCTAATTCAACTAAAACTCCCCAAACTTGATTACCGATTTCTGGAATCTCCTTTAATTTTAATTGATAAAGGATATTATCTATTTCTAAGACAACATTTGATATTGCCCAATCTGCTTGATAAATAGTTAATCCTTTAAACCTGATTGGGTGATTAACTTTGGTTGTTTTTATTTCATTTAAATTTAAATCTTCAGAAGAAAAATTTAATTTTGAAATAAACTGTTTGGGCAAACCATCACTTTCACGTTCTATAGAAAAATCGACTAACTCTATAATGGATTTTGAGTTTGTGCTCTCATTAATAAGATCTAAAGTTTCTCCAGGCAGTAAATATTGTTCTTTTGATTGACTTGTAAAACTTCCATATGCTGAGCCTATAAGTAAGACTATTAATCCGATATGTACAACTAAAGGACCGATTTTTCCAATTAACCCCTTTCTTGCAGAAATATGACTATTAAATTTGTATGTTTTCCATCCCTTTTTCTTAAGTAATAAATCTACTTTTGATATATGTTCTCTATCTTGATTAATTGGATGACTTGTTGTTAGTTGAAGTTTGCTAAATTTTTTTTCGCTCTTATATTCAATCCATTTTAATGAAGCTTTTAATGAAGGAATTTGCCTCCTGAAACTACAAGCTGCCAGAGAAATGCAAAGAAGAATTAATGTAAATAAAAACCAAAAGCTTGTATATACATGATCCAATTGAAGTTTTAAGACTTTTTCTCCATCTAAAAATCCAAAAATGGGAGCTCTATCGAAATTATCAATATAAAATTTATTATTATTATTTTGCGGTATAAAAGTACCTATGCCACTGGCAATGGCTATGAAGATTATCAGTGATATTGCGAATCTTAAACTTGATATTTTTAAAATTAGATTCTTAAAAATAATCATTTAAATCCAATTTGAAAATAAATTTAATAATCCTAGTGATACTAAAAATATCCCGCTTAAGGTAGGAATTATTTGACTAAATTTTCTAAGCTCTAAAAACTTTTTTAAGTTTTCTGCAGTGGCTCCCGCAATAATTAGTGGAGTGACTTGACCTATTCCAAAGAAAAATAAAAAAATAATTGAGATTATCGGGTTTTTAGCTTGCGATACCCAAGCTAGAAGAGTTGCTAAAACTGGAGTAATGCAAGGTGAAGACGCTAGTCCAAAAGTAGTTCCTATCGCAAAAGGCGCTAGGAAGGAAGGAATTTTATCTTCAATTATTTTAAAATCAGGTCCATTCGGTAACTGAAACTTTAAAATTCCCAGTAAATTTAAACCCATGATTATTGCTACCAAAGCAACAATCGAAGTGTAATAAGATGGAATTTGCCCGTATATTTTACCTAAGAATCCACTCGCAGCACCCAGTGCAACAAGCGAAAAAACTACTCCTCCTGAAAAACTAATAAGTTTAAATTTATTTTTCTCTGTTCCTCCTATATAAGCAATTGTCACTGGAAGTAATGATAATGAGCATGGTCCAAGACTTGTTAAAAGTCCTGCGCTGAAAACCAAAAATATAGTAAATGGACTAGGACTATTAAGACCATTCTGCATAAGCAGATTACCCTTTTGAGATAATTCTGAAATAACTAAATTAAATGATTCGATAGCTTGGTTTAAATCCTTTAAATTCTAACTAATTAAGAGTCTTTCGTGTACTAATCATACCAATCAAACCTGTTGACTCTAATGCACATCTCACTAACATCCCTGCAATAAAAAAAGAAGCTATTAATGAATTGCCACCATAACTAATGAAGGGTAGTGGTAAGCCAGTTGTTGGCATTGAACCTGTAGCTACAGCAATATGCATTATTGATTGACTTGTCAAAAATACGCCACATCCGATAGCAACTAATTTTGTATAGTTGTTCCTGCACTTAAGAGCAATTCTTAAACTTATATACGAGAAAACTGTTAAAAATCCCAAGAATAAAGTACATCCCAACAAACCGAATTCTTCAGCAAAAATAGCAAAAATAAAATCTGTATACATAAAAGGTAAATATTGTAATTTTTGTATAGAGAGCCCAAAACCTTGACCAAATAAACCACCTGAGCCTATGGCTAATAAACTTTGAACTAATTGAAAACCATTCCCTTGCTGATCTTTCCAAGGATCAATAAATGAGGAAACTCTTAGTTTTTGATATTCATTATTTAAGATACTAATACATCCGGTTATAAATCCTAGTGAGGCAAATGAGCATAGAGAACTTAGTCTGACGCCTCCACACAAACCCATTACCCAAAAAAGTATCCCTGTTAATGATGCAGTACTTAAATTTGGCTGCTTAAGTATTAACAGTATTAAAAAACCATAGGAGATAATTGAACTTAATTTTTTATCATTTTTAATTAAATTCCAATGAGCAAAAAGGTTAGAACACTCAAGAATTAAAAAAGGTTTTATTAATTCAGATGGTTGCAGACGTAAATTTCCTAGTAATAGCCATCTTGAAGATCCATTTACTGTGATTCCAGAAATATTGGTGAGAAAAATCAAAAAGAACAAAAAATAAAAAATAAATCTTGAAAATTTCAAAAGATCTCTAATCTTTGTATTGATAACTAAATAAAAAAAGCCTAATCCTGGTATTGTCCAAATAATTTGTTTTTTCAAAAAGTAAGCCCAATTTCCCATCTCCTTGCTAGCAACCCACCAACTTGATGATCCTAAGATGAACAAACCTAGAATTGACCAGATACCGACAAGGATTATTAGGATTTTTGCCTCATAGGGCCATATAGCCCAAGGTAAAGGAAATATAGATTTTTTTAAAAATGTCGGATCTTTTTTGTTATTAAAATTAAGGAGATTTTTTCTGTTGGAAATTCTTTTATATTTTATTTTTTCTTGACTTATCTCCAATTTTTTAATTGTACATATACTATTGAGACGTTAAATTCAGACTTTGCAAGTCTTTATGAACGTTTAAATGCGTAGATCAACTAAAAAATGAAAATTTATATGCTTATTGCACAATATCAAGACATAAAAACGGTATGTAGATTAAACGCAAATCTTAAGAATTAAATTTTTATAAATAAAAACTAGCTAAAAGGTACCTCTCCGTGATAGATTCCGTGAGTTTATATACTTACTTTAAACCATTTCAGAGGGGGTTTTTAAGCTATGTTCACATCAGTGGACTCAAATAGAAAAAAACTTGAGCGTCCTTTTAAGGAGAATGTTCAATTTCCTCAATCCCTCGAGAATTCGATCATCAAAGATAGTAAATATGGCATTGCCAATCAAATAGATAATTTGCTTTCTCAAAATGATGAATACACAAGATTGCAATTAAAAGTTTTTGGAATTACTTTTATTGTTTCTATTTTAGTAGCATCATTAACTGGAATTTTTCTAGGTTTTACATTTGGTTTTAGTATTTTTATAGGCGCAATTGCCGGCATTTTTTACTTACGTTTGCTTGCTAAAAGTGTAGGAAAACTAGGTAAAGAATCATCAGGTGTATCAAAATTGCAACTATTAGTTCCAGTTTGCCTCTTTATTTTTGCGAGCAAGCTAGGATCTATTAATATTTTACCTGCAATGATAGGTTTTTTTATTTATAAACCTTCTCTCATTTTCTATTTTTCACGTTCTTAAGTAAATTTTTTTAATTTACTAATCTTTTATTCAAATCAAATGTTCTTTAATTCCTTGCTAACAAATTTTGCAGCATTAGAAGTTGGTCAACATCTTTATTGGCAAATCGGAAATATCAGACTTCATGGGCAGGTATTTTTGACATCTTGGATTTTATTAGGAGCCTTATTAGTTTTTATTTCTTTAGGAACTAAAAAAATGGAAAATGATCCTAAAGGCCTTCAGAATTTGCTTGAGTTTCTCTGGGATTATATAAGAGATCTTGCTAGGACCCAAATAGGTGAAAAAGTTTATAGAGATTGGATGCCGTTTATAGGTACTTTATTTTTATTCGTCTTTGTTAGTAATTGGGGAGGTGCTTTAATTCCTTGGAGATTGATTAAGTTACCAAGTGGAGAGCTGGGAGCACCTACTGCAGATATCAATACAACAATAGCCTTAGCTTTATTGGTTTCACTTTCTTATTTCTATGCAGGTTTAAGCAATAAAGGTTGGAGATACTTCGAATACTATGTTCACCCAACTCCGATTATGCTTCCTTTCAAAATTCTAGAGGACTTTACAAAACCTTTATCACTATCTTTCAGGTTATTTGGAAATATTTTGGCTGATGAACTTGTTGTTGGTGTTCTAGTATTTTTAGTTCCGCTAATTCTACCAATACCTGTTATGTTCCTAGGATTATTTACTAGTGCAATTCAGGCATTGATTTTTGCTACTTTAGCGGCCTACTACATTGGAGAAGCTGTTGAAGAACATCATTAGCTGTCTTCTAATACATCCAGACGCTTTTACAAAGGGTCTGTAATCTGGCAAAATATCTAATCGCGTAGGTCTGAAAATATCAGACCCATTCTTAAAAAAAAGGATGTCCAAGCGTGTATGACAAAAAAGATTATCACAAGTATTAAGCTCTTTATTTCAAAATTATGGATTCGATTACTTCCGCTGCATCAGTTGTAGCTGCTGGTTTAGCAGTTGGTCTAGGTGCTATTGGCCCAGGTCTTGGACAAGGTAACGCAGCTCAAGGTGCTGTTGAGGGTATAGCCCGTCAACCAGAAGCTGAAGGTAAAATCAGGGGAACTCTTCTCTTATCTTTCGCTTTCATGGAGTCATTAACAATTTACGGATTAGTTGTGGCTTTGGTACTACTTTTTGCGAATCCTTTTTCCTAAAAGTTAATATTGCTTCTAATCCTTATTAGCAATATTTAAATTTAATTTTTTAACTTCAACTGAATCATATGTTGGCCTTTAATTTTTTTGGTGCTACAGAAGGTGGATTATTTGATATTAATGCCACTTTGCCACTAATGGCGATACAAGTAGTTGCGCTTACTTACATATTAAATTCTCTCTTTTTTAAGCCTGTTGGCACTGTTGTAGAAAAAAGAGAAAAGTTTGTAAGTAATAATATTATTGAGGCTAAAAATAAACTTTCTGAGGTTAAAAAATTAGAAGCTGATTTATTAACTCAGCTTCAAAGTGCTCGCACAGAAGCTCAAAGAATTGTGAGCGAAGCTGAGAATGAGTCTGACAAGCTTTATAAAGAAGCACTAGAACTTGCTAACAATGAAGCAAATGCTTCCAAAGAAAAAGCAAGACTAGAAATTGAAAGTCAGACATCTGCTGCTCGTGATCAACTTTCTAAACAGGCTGATGATCTAAGCGAACTTATTGTTAATAGATTGATTCTAGAAAAATGAATTTAACTCTTTTAGCTACAGAAGGTTTTGGATTAAACTTCAACTTATTCGAAACTAATATCCTTAATTGGGCTGTAGTGGTTTTCGGTCTTTATAAATTTTTGCCTGGTTTCCTAGGTAAAATGCTTCAAAAAAGGAGAGAAGGTATCCTTCTTGAATTAAAAGATGCTGAAGATCGACTCCTAAATGCAACTCAAGCTTTAGAAAAGGCAAAAAAAGATTTATCTTCAGCAGAAGAAAAAGCTTCTCAAATAAAAGCAGATTCTCTTAAAAGATCTGAATCAATCAGAATGGAAAGTGAGAAAAAAGCTATAGAGGAGATGGCACGAATTAAACAAAGTGCAATCTCTGATGAGAGCTCTGAAGCATCCAGAGCAATTTCTCAACTTCGAAAAGAAGCTGTTGAACTGGCAATTAAGAAAGCTTTAGATTCTCTCCCAAATCGACTTGATATAACAACACAAGAAAATTTGGTAACTCAATCAATTAACAATATTGAGGTGAACTAATGCCACTTTTAAATTCAGTTACTACACCATATGCAGAAGCATTACTTCAAGTTGTGAATGAAAATTCGCAAACTGAAGAGATGGTTTCTGAGGTTAAACAACTCTTGGAATTAATAAATGATTCCCCTGAATTGGAGAAGGCACTATCCTCTCCCATTTTAGAGACAGATGCTAAGAAGAAAATCATTATTGAAATTTTTTCAAGTAAGGTTAATTCTTCTCTACTGAATTTCTTAAAATTATTAGCCGATAGGCAAAGAATTGGAATACTTACTTCAATTCTTGATAGGTTTTTAGAGATTTACCGAGAAAATAGTAATATTGCTTTGGCAACTGTTACTTCTGCAGTCGAGCTTACTGATGAACAGAAAGGTTTAATTACCAAAAAGATCATCAATATTGCTGGAACAGAAAAATTAGAACTTGTAACTAAAATTGACCCATCTCTTATTGGTGGTTTCGTCGCCAGTGTAGGATCAAAAGTAATTGATGCTTCCCTTGCTTCACAAATAAGAAAACTTGGCTTATCCCTTTCCAAGTAAATTTTTTAAATCAACCTTAAATTCTTAAATCCATGGTATCTATACGCCCTGATGAAATCAGTTCAATCTTAAAACAACAAATAACTGATTATGACCAATCTGTAAGTGTTAGCAATGTAGGAACTGTTCTGCAAATCGGTGATGGCATTGCAAGAATATATGGCTTAGATCAGGTCATGGCAGGTGAGTTATTAGAATTTGAGGATGGTACCGAAGGTATAGCTTTAAATCTTGAAGATGATAATGTTGGAGCCGTTTTAATGGGAGAGGCACTTGGCGTCCAAGAAGGAAGTAACGTTAAATCCACAGGTAAAATTGCATCAGTTCCAGTTGGCGAGGCAATGCAGGGGAGAGTTGTTAATCCTCTCGGACAACCAATAGATGGGAAAGGGGAAATTCCAACAAGTGATACTAGATTGATCGAAGAAATGGCTCCTGGAATAATCAAGAGAAGATCAGTGCATGAACCAATGCAAACAGGTATAACATCCATTGATGCAATGATTCCTGTTGGAAGAGGTCAAAGAGAATTAATTATTGGTGATAGACAAACTGGAAAATCTGCGATTGCTATTGACACAATAATCAACCAAAAAGGTCAAGACGTAGTTTGTGTTTACGTAGCTATTGGTCAGAAGTCAGCATCAGTAGCAAACATCGTGGAGGTCTTAAGAGAGAGAGGAGCGCTAGATTATACAGTCGTTGTAAGTGCAGGAGCTTCGGAACCAGCTGCTTTACAGTACTTAGCACCTTATACTGGTGCAGCAATTGCTGAACATTTTATGTATCAGGGTAAAGCAACACTTGTTATTTATGACGATCTAACAAAACAAGCTCAGGCTTATAGACAAATGTCTCTTCTTTTAAAAAGACCACCAGGAAGAGAGGCTTATCCTGGAGACGTATTTTATTTACATAGTAGATTACTAGAAAGAGCAGCAAAACTTTCTGATGCAATGGGAGGGGGTTCTATGACAGCACTTCCAATCATTGAAACTCAGGCAGGGGACGTTTCGGCTTACATTCCAACTAATGTTATTTCAATTACAGATGGACAAATATTCTTGAGTGCAGATTTATTTAACTCAGGATTAAGACCAGCTATTAATGTTGGCATTTCTGTTAGCCGTGTTGGAGGAGCCGCTCAGACAAAAGCAATTAAAAAAATTGCAGGAACTTTAAAATTAGAACTCGCACAGTTTGATGAACTAGCTGCTTTTTCTCAATTCGCATCTGATCTTGATGAGGCAACTCAGCAACAACTCGAAAGAGGTAAAAGACTAAGAGAGTTATTAAAGCAACCTCAATTTTCTCCACTGAACCTTGCAGAACAAGTTGCAGTTGTTTATGCAGGGGTTAAAGGTCTTATTGATGAAGTTCCTGTTGAAGATGTTACTAAATTTGCAACTGAACTTAGGGAATACCTAAAGTTAAATAAAGCAGAATTTATAGAAGAGATTCTTAAAGAAAAGAAATTAAATGATGGATTAGAAGCGACACTAAAAGAGGTGATAAATGAAGTTAAATCATCAATGCTTGCAACAGTTTAAATTTATTTAAGGAGATACCATGGCAAATCTTAAAGAGATTAGAGATAGAATCGTTTCCGTTAAAAATACAAGAAAAATAACGGAGGCCATGAGACTTGTTGCAGCTGCAAAAGTTAGAAGAGCTCAAGATCAAGTTCTCAAGAGTAGACCTTTTGCAGATAAACTTGCACGGGTCTTAGAAAATATTCAATCTAGAGTACAATTTGAGGCTGTCGACTCTCCTTTATTATCTAAGAGAGAAGTAAAGAGCATCACCTTGGTTTGCATAACTGCGGATAGAGGTTTATGCGGTGGTTACAACACAAATATAATAAAAAAAGTAGAAACAAGATACGCAGAATTAGTCAAACAAGGGTATCAGCCAAATTTAATTTTGGTAGGGAAGAAAGCTATTGGATATTTTCAAAATAGAAAGGATAGATATGTAATTAAAAGTACTTTCAAAGAACTAGAACAGGTACCCACGGTCAAGGACTCTGAGGGAGTTACAAATGAGATTTTAGCTGAATTTCTTTCAGAAAATTCTGATAGGGTGGAAATCATTTATACGAAATTCATCACTCTAGTAAGCTGCGCTCCTGTAGTTCAAACACTATTGCCACTTGATCCTCAAGGAATTGCTGAAGATAACGATGAAATATTTAGGTTGACTACAAAAGATAGCAAGTTACTTGTAGAAAAATCAAATATTGAAAAAAGTGATTCAGATAAGTTGCCATCAGATATTGTTTTTGAACAAAGTCCTGATCAACTATTAGATTCATTATTACCACTATATTTACAGAATCAGGTACTAAGAGCTCTTCAAGAGTCAGCAGCTTCAGAACTTGCTTGCAGAATGACAGCTATGAATAATGCGAGTGATAATGCTAAAGAATTAGCAAGTACTTTGAATCTTACCTATAACAAAGCCAGACAAGCAGCTATTACTCAAGAAATATTAGAAGTTGTAGGAGGTTCAGCAGTTTAGCAATAAGATTTAGGATATGCCTGAATATAATATCAAAGTTCAATTTGAGCAAAAGACTTTTAGTTTTTTATGTTCTGAAGATCAAGATATTATTTCAGCGGCAAAAATGAATGGAATAGATTTGCCAAGTAGTTGTTGTTCAGGAGTTTGTACAGATTGTGCATCCATGATATTGGAAGGATCTGTAGATCAAGAAGATGCTATGGGATTAAATGATGATTTGAGGGAAAAGGGATTTGCACTTTTGTGTGTGGCATATCCCAAGTCTGATTTAAATATTGTTATTGGTAAAGAAGTCGAAGATGATTTATACCACGACCAATTTGGTAAATATCAAAAATGAAATTAAGTTCAGTTGATTATTATTTGGATTGGCCAGTTTCAATAAAATTAAAAAATTTAAGGGAATTTATCATCGCAAATTTAGAAAAAAACGGTGATTTAATTCGATGGTCAATTGTTGATATTCAAAATTCTATTGACTCTTTTGGAACAAAAAAACTTAAAATTAAAGCTGTCTTAGCTAATTAAAAAAAATATAAATTGAAATATTATTAATAATGGAAAATTCACCAACAATATTCATTGTTCCAACTGGTATTGGTTGTGAAGTAGGAGGTTTTGCTGGGGATGCACTCCCTACTGCTAAATTATTAGCATCGGCAAGTGGATGTTTAGTTACTCATCCAAATGTTATGAATGGCGGTACTCTTTCTGAAAAAGATAAAAATATTTTTTATGTTGAGGGTTATAGTTTAAACCGACTAGCTAAAGGAGAAATCGCTTTAAAAAGGGTAAAGCAACAGAAAATTGGGATAATTTTTGATTCAGCCATTGAAAAAGAAATATTAGTAAGACATTTACAAGTTGCTGATGCATGTGTTTCTACTTTAGGGATTAATGTTCATTCTTATGTGATTACAAAAAAACCATTAAGTATAGTTATTGATTCTGATTCTTCAAAAATCAGTGGTGGCATAATTGAAAATCCTGATACTCTAATTGATGCTGGAAAATATTTAATAGAAAAAGGAGTTACGGCAATAGCAATAGTGGCAAAATTTCCAGATGATTCAGATTCTTCAGAAACAAATATTTATAGGGAAGGGAAAGGGGTTGATCCTATTGCTGGGGTCGAAGCAGTTATAAGTCATCTAATAAGCAAATTCTTAAAAGTTCCTTGTGCTCACGCACCTGCTTTAAATCCAATTGAATTGAATGAAAAATTAGATCCTCGTGCAGCTGCAGAAGAAATAGGATACACTTTTTTACCATCAGTACTGATTGGTTTAAGCAATGCACCTGACATTGTTGAATTGCCTGCTAAAAATCAAATAATCTCACTACACCCTGATCAGATTGAAACTATTGTTGTTCCTAATGGGGCACTAGGTGGAGAAGCAGTACTTGCAGGGATTGAAAAAGGTTTAAATATTATCTCTGTAAAAAATCAAAATAAATTAAAAGTGACAAATGAGTTTTATGATTATCCCAATCTTTTTGAAGTGGATAATTATTTAGAAGCAGCAGGAATAATTCTTGCTATCAAAAAAGGTATCAACCTTGATTCAGTTAAACGACCTTTAAAAAAAATTCAAAAAATTTCTAATAATGATTAATATGATATTGCTATGGGAACTCTCCAGTCACTTCCCAATGATTGACTGCTTAATTTTAGAATTGGAGGAGCCTGTTTCCTTTTAAATTCCGCTTTTTTTATAAGTGAGATTATTTTTAAAATTAATTCTTTTTTATAACCATCTTTTTCAAGTTGTTTTAAATCTTTTTTCTCTTCAATAATCCCTTTCAGAATATTATCTAAAATGGAATAAGGTGGGAGAGAATCACTATCTAATTGATTAGGCCCTAATTCGGCACTCGGAGCCTTTTTACGTATATTTTCTCCAATTATATCTACATTCACATTTAACATATATGATTTTCTGTGATTAATTGAATCTTTACTATCAAGCCAATTGCATAATTTAAAAACATTACTCTTATATAAATCCCCTATTACAGATAATCCTCCATTCATATCACCATAAAGTGTGCAATAGCCTACGGCGAGTTCCGATTTATTACCTGTTGAAAGTAATAAATGCTTTTCTTGATTTGCTAAAGCCATCAGAAGCGTTCCTCTTATCCTTGACTGAATATTTTGATTTGTTATTTCAGCCATTTCGAAATCTATGGTTTTTATAAAAGACTCTTCAAAAGAGGCCATCAACTTTTCAATTGGGATACTTTTGAAATTTATATTTAACCTTCTAGCTAAATCTTTTGCATCACTCTTTGAATGAGATGAGCTCCATTTAGATGGCATTGAAACGCAATAAATATTATCACTTCCAAGTGCGGCTGTTGCAATTACTGAAACAAGTGCGGAATCAATGCCACCGCTTAATCCAATTAAAGCTGTTTTAAATCCACATTTTTTTGCATAATCTTTAACACCAAGGACTAATGCATCAAAAATTAATGACATCTCAGAGTTTTCAGATTTATTTTTTTCAGGTTTTGTTTGATGAATTTCCCAACTGGAGAGCTCTTCTGAAAAAGATTTAAGTTGTTTAATTTTATATCCATTCTTATCAAGGATAAAACTACTTCCATCAAAAATTAAATTATCATTTGCTCCAATCTGGTTTACATAAATCAGAGGTACTTGAAGATATTGTGCAGCAAAACTGGAAACTTTGGATCTAAGTTCAAACTTTTTGAAAGTATACGGGGAGGCTGATAAATTTATTAAAATATCAACTTTTTTTTTCTTTATATCAATAATAGGATTTTTTTTATGAATTCCTCTGCCTTCTATATCTTTGTTGACCCATAAATCCTCACATATAGTAAAGCCAAGTCGCAAAGTTTTATTTTTAATTTTTTTTACCAATACGGAAACTTGCTCTTCTGATCTAAAGTATCTTTTCTCATCAAATACTTCGTAAGTAGGAAGAATTATTTTACGAGCAATTATTTTCCATTCACCGCCCTCAATCAACGCAATAGAATTATAAAGGTTTGGGAAAAAAGAATCATTTATTATCTCAGCTATCCCTACTGTGATACTTAAGTTTCTATATTTTTTATTTATATCTAAGGCTAATTGATCAATTATTTGATATTGATTTTTGATCAAATTTTTTTTTAAAAGTAAGTCATTTGCTGGATAACCCCATAATGACAATTCTGGAGTAAGAACTAAATCAGCCGAAATTGAGCAAGCTTTCGAAGCAATATTTAGTATTTTTTTTGCATTGCCCTCTAAATCTCCAACAACTGGATTTATTTGAGCAAGTAAAAACTTCATTCAACTAATCTTGTAGAATCATATAATTTATTATTCTTAACTATATCTATTAATGACGTTGGTAAATTAGAACAATTAAAATTTAATCTAAAATTAGAGCTTGAAGTTTCTGGAATTTTGATGGTCGAAATCTTAAATTTCACTTTTTTATTTTCTAACATTTCAATATTATTTGATGAAACAGGATATCCCTCTCTTAAAATTATAAAAAAACTCACCTCCAAAATAATCTTGTCAAAATTTTTCCAGTAGAAAATATCTTTAATTAAATCACTCCCAATAACAAAATCCAAATTATTAAATTTATAAATTTCTTTACATTTTTTGATTGACTCTAATGCCCATTGGCTACTAACACTTTGATTAAATAAAATTTTAGGATTATCTAAATCTTCAATAAGAGTTTTTAATAAATGGCTACGAATTGATATATCCTCTATGTGCTTTTTTTTGGGGTTATTGCTCACATAGCTAATAGTAAAAGCATAAATTTTTGATAATTCTTCAAGTATTTTTTTATGTCCAATGGTAGGTGGATCTGCACTAGTACCAAATAAAGCAATACTATTAATCATTAAAATTTTAAGGTAGAAAATTTACAAAATTATTACTTAAATTCCTATTAGATAAGTAAGTATTGATGTGGTTGAAAATCTCTTTTTCTTTAAAATTTATATTTTTGATCATGAGGGAAGGTTCCATGTAAGACATTTTGCTTCTTTTAAATATTTCTTTAGCAGCTAATTTACCTAGTATTTTTGTAGATTGAACTGCAACTGCTGCTTGAATTATTGCTATGGGTCCATAGGGTAATAATGATAGTCCGCTTGTAAAAGGTGCTGTAAACAAGATCACTTTTTTAATAAGGCTGAAAGATGTATTTATGCCAACTTGAGTAACTCCCAAAAATAAATTATTAATAGATATATTTTTGAATAATTTCCTTGTAGATTCAGCTTTTAAATTCAAGCCATAAATCTTGCTTAATTCACTAATTAATGCAGTATCTAGTGCAAAACTACCAGCTACATCTAACAAAATAAAAGGGTTAAGAGCGACTGCTGATGCCTTAATGGTCGAAAATTTACCAATTGTTGACTGAGCCAATTTCTGCCTCCTCTTTAATCTTTCCTCTTTTATCTGTAGAAATAATTTGTCAGCCAATTGAAGAGAATTTAACGTTAATAAAATTTCTCCATGTTGGTTTATTATTTTTGCTATGTAATTTTTAAGATTGTATTCATGATTAATGATTATGGGAATATTTAAATCTTTTGGCAGCTTAGATTTTATATTTTCTATTATTTCTTGGATTTGATTTTCTTTGAAAAGATCAACTTTATTAAAAACTATAATAATTTTTTTTCCATTTTTTAACAAAGAACTGATTTCACTTACTTCATTTCTATTTATATCTCCTGCAACTAAAAATAAAATAAGATCTGAATGATTTATAGGAGAGTAGACTTTATCAGGAAACTCAACATTGCAGAAATCAAATCCTGGCGAATCCAGTAACTCAATACTTTGAGGAGTTTGACCTTTAAGGATCCATTCTTCAATTTGTATTTTTCTTGTAGACCCATTGATTATATCTACTTTGAAGATTTCTTTTTTTAATAAAGAATTTAAAACAGAGGATTTACCTACCCCTGATTTTCCATAAATACCAATCCTTATTTTTTTTTCTTTGAGTCTAAAAAGTTGTTGATTGAAAGAAATTATTTCTCTATTAAAAAAGCTTTTTTCATAGTTGGTAAGGTCTATTGTCTCCCACCATTTCTTTAAAAGAAGATAATTTTTATTAATCTTTAATTTTTTCATCATTTATTTTTCCACCATCCAGCTAATACAGATAGCACAGCTTCTGCACCAATAATTCCCACAAATCCCCCAAATTCATCTACTACTACTTTCACTCCTTTATGATTCTTGTCAAATCTTGTTAATAATTGATCTGCCTTAATCATTTCGGGAATATAGTCCACAGGTTCACAAATTTCTGATAATAATTTTTTATTTTCGCCATTAATTAATTCTTCTAACATATGTTCACGTTTAACTACCCCTTGTATTTTGTCAACTTTATCTCCCAAAATAACCCACCATGGGGAGTTGTCTGACATTATAAGTTTTGAAATTTCATTAAGACTCGATGAACCATCAAGACAAGGTGCTGATACCCTGGGAGTCATTAAATCTTTAGCTTTCAAATCATTTAATTGAAAAACCTTAAATATCATTGCTGCTTCATCAGCTTCTATTAAACCTTTCTGACTTCCAATTTTTGCCATTTGTCTAATTTCTTCTTCATCAGTTGAAATTTCATTTTCTGCAGTAATAACAGGAAATATCTGCTCTATTAATATTAAGAATGGCCTCATTAAACTATTTAATAGTCTCAGGATTGGAACAGATAACAATGCTATTTGGACTGAAAATCTTGTACCAAGAGCTTTAGGCAATACTTCTCCAACTAAGACAACCAGAATATAAAAAGTAATTGAAAAGAGAGTTAAGCCATAATTACTATTTATTACTAAGGCACCGTATACTCCTAAAATAAGACTTCCAATTATATTGAATCCATTATTAGTAATTGTAATTACAGTTAAAGTCCTCCCGAGATGTTTCCTCAGCTTAAGGAGTTGATTAGCGGAACTTTTAGGTTTTTGTCTTGAGGCAATCTCTAAAATTCTAATTGAATTTACTGCTAAAAAAGCCGCTTCTACTCCCGAACAACATGCTGACCCAATTAAGATAATTAATATAAGTAAAATTAAACCGTAAGCATTTGGTTCCATTAAAATAGATTAAATACTAAATCTTTTTTAATTCATTCTTCCATCTTTTTTAAAAACACGCCAATACCAATTTATGTCTAACTTTGATAATAAAGTATTTGAGAAAAGAAGAGAAATTTTCTTAGAAAAATTAGAAGGGAAAGCTGCTATTATTCCTGGTGCCAATCTTGTAAAGCACCATGCGGATTGTGAATATCCTTTTAGACAAGATAGTAACTTTTGGTATTTAACTGGTTTTGATGAGCCTGATGCAATTGCGCTTTTCTTATCTCATAAACCAAAGGGAGAGAGATTTATTTTGTTTGTTTCTCCCAAAGATATTATTAGTGAAGTGTGGCATGGCTTTAGATGGGGCATAGAGGGCGCTGAAAAAGAGTTTAAGGCTGATAAGGCTCACTCAATAAATGAACTGCGAGATTTCCTTCCAGGTTATATAGAAGGGTGTGATGAAGTTGTTTTTTCAATTGGTAAGCATCCATTAATCGAAAATATTGTATTGGAGATATTTTCCAGACAACTTGAAAAGCGTTCAAGATCGGGGATTGGTGCAAATTCTATAAAATCTCCAGAAATTTATTTAAATGAAATGAGGTTAATTAAAAGTGAATTTGAAATTATGAGAATGAAAGAGGCCGTTAATATTTCAGCAGAAGCTCATGAACTAGTTAGAAAATCCATCTCATCTAAAAAAAATGAAAGACAAATTCAGGGTCTTATAGAGGGATTCTTTTTGGAAAAAGGGGCTAGAGGACCGGCATATAATTCTATTGTTGCTTCAGGAGATAATGCCTGTATTTTGCATTACACTTCAAACAACTCATCCTTGAATAAGGAAGATTTATTGTTGGTAGATGCTGGCTGCTCATTAACTGATTATTACAATGGAGACATAACAAGAACAATTCCAATTGGTGGTAAATTTTCTAAAGAGCAAAAAGCTATCTACGAAATTGTATTAAATGCTCAGAAAACTGCAATTAAAAGTGCTGTAACTGGATCAAATTCTAGTACCGTTCATAATGCAGCTTTAATAATTCTTGTTGAGGGATTAAAAGAAATTGGTTTATTGTCTGGCAGTACTGAGGAGATAATTCAGAACCAACTATATAAACATCTTTACATGCATAGAACTGGACATTGGCTAGGCTTAGATGTTCATGATGTTGGAGCTTATAGAATGGGAGACTACGAAGTGCCATTACAAAATGGAATGATTCTTACCGTAGAACCTGGTATTTATATAAGCGATAGGATTCCAGTCCCTGAAGGACAACCTAATATTGATGAAAAATGGAAAGGTATTGGAATAAGGATTGAAGACGATGTCCTGATTAAAGATTCCAACCCAGAAGTCTTAAGTATTGCTGCCCTGAAAGAAATTTCTGATTTAGAATTTTAAATTTGACTTATAAAGGTAATAGAATTATTTTTTATAAAGTTTAAAGTTTAAAAATGAATAAGCTTGATTCATATGATTCAGATTCAAATCTCTCTAAAGCGAGAGGCTTGGCTAGTCAGTTGGGAATGTTTGCAGAAGAAAACGACATACCTAAAGATCTTTGGGATTCCTTGGAGGCTAAAATTTATGATTTTTATCAAGTTTCTAATGATAGATAAAATTTTTTTCATAAATCATCAATAACTAAAATCAAGAAATTTTGAACAAATCAATCAAAATGTGACCATAAACTGATAAATTATTTATTAAACACACCTAAGTGAATGACCTCATCAGATAATTTAAATCAAAATTCAACAAAAACAAAAGAAAAAAATAGTGATGCGACAAAAACTAAAAATTCTTCACCTAATTCAGGAATGTTGGGTGCTTCAGCTGTATTAGCAGCTGCCACAATCGATGAAGATGGAGTACCTTCTGGTTATACCCCTAAACCTGACGAAGGAAGGTTTATTATTAAAGTCTTGTGGTTACCTGATAATGTTGCTTTAGCTGTTGATCAAATAGTTGGGGGAGGTCCAAGCCCGCTCACTGCTTATTATTTTTGGCCAAGAGATGATGCATGGGAAAAATTAAAAAGTGAATTAGAAAATAAAGGTTGGATTACAGATAATGAAAGAGTTGAAATATTAAATAAAGCTACAGAAGTAATAAATTATTGGCAAGAAGAGGGTAAAACAAAAAAATTAGAAGAAGCCAAGTTAAAGTTTCCAGAAGTTGCGTTTTGTGGAACTGCCTAAAATTAGTTTTTTGCCGCTTGAATTCTAGCCTCGGCCTTGGAAATCTCTCGCAAGGCTTTTATTTTCTCTGGATTTTTTTCATTCTCAGAGAATTTATTAATTTTTAATTTTGCGTCTTTAAGCTCTTGTTCAGCGTTTTGAACATTAATTTCAGTTCCAATTTCTGCATTATTTACGAGAACTATAACTTCATCTGATTCAATCTCAGCGAAGCCCCCCATTAAAGCTATTGATTTCCACTGAGAATTCATTCTTAGCCTTAAAACACCAATATCAATAGCCGTAACTAAAGAAATATGTCCTGGTAGTATACCAAGTTGACCAGTAGTACTAGGAAGAATCACTTCTTCAGCTTCGCCTTGATAAACATTTTTATTTGGGGCTAATACTTTAAGAGAAATTGCCATTAATTTTTAATTACTTAGAGGTTAATTTTAATAAATTTAGATACTTATTTTTCTGACTTTATTTTTTCAGCCTTTGCTTTTACTTCATCAATATTACCAACTAAGTAAAAAGCCTGTTCGGGTAGATCATCTAATTCACCTGACAAAATCATATTGAAACCAGCTATGGTTTCTTCTAATTTTACGTATTTACCAGACATTCCCGTAAATATTTCTGCTACGAAGAAAGGTTGGGAAAGGAATTTTTCAATTTTTCTAGCCCTATCGACTGTTAATCTATCTTCTTCAGAAAGCTCATCTAAACCAAGAATCGCAATAATGTCTTGTAGTTCTTTGTATCTCTGCAAAGTTGATTGGACTGCTCTAGCGGTTTTGTAATGCTCATCTCCAACTACGGATGGTTGAAGCATAGTACTTGTTGAGTCTAGTGGGTCAACTGCTGGATATATCCCCTTAGCTGCAAGAGCTCTTGCAAGAACTGTAGTAGCATCTAAATGGGCAAAGGTTGTTGCTGGAGCAGGGTCAGTTAGGTCATCAGCAGGTACATATACAGCTTGAATCGATGTTATTGATCCTTCTAATGTAGATGTTATTCTCTCTTGTAATTCTCCAACATCAGTTCCAAGAGTTGGTTGGTATCCAACCGCCGAAGGCATCCTTCCAAGTAAAGCTGATACTTCAGAGCCTGCTTGAACAAATCTAAAAATGTTATCAACAAAAAGTAGAACGTCTTGTTTATTTACATCTCTAAAGTGTTCAGCCATCGTAAGCGCCGATAAGCCTACTCTCATTCTTGCGCCTGGTGGTTCATTCATCTGTCCAAAACATAAGGCAACTTTTGATTGAGTTAAATCATCTGCATTGATAACTCCTGATTCTTTAAATTCTTCATATAGATCGTTCCCTTCTCTGGTTCTTTCTCCTACACCTCCAAAAACAGAAACTCCACCATGTTCCTTCGCAATATTATTGATTAATTCTTGAATAAGAACTGTCTTTCCAACACCAGCTCCTCCGAATAATCCTACTTTCCCTCCTTGTCTGTAGGGAGCCAAAAGGTCAATAACTTTAATTCCGGTTTCAAAAACTTTTGGCTTGGTCTCTAGGTCAGTTAATTTTGGAGCAGCTCTATGAATTGGTGCGGTGTTTTTAGTATTTACTGGACCTTGTTCATCTACTGGTTCTCCTAAAACATTAAATATTCTTCCTAAAGTTGCTTCTCCAACAGGTACTGATATTGGCGCACCAGTGTCCACAGCCTCCATGCCTCTTACAAGACCGTCTGTACCACTCATTGCCACCGCTCTAACTCTATGGTCACCAAGAAGTTGCTGAACCTCTGCAGTGAGCGCTATTTCTTGTCCTGCAGGATTTTTTGCTTCAATTCTTAAAGCATTTAATATTTTAGGCAATTTTCCGGCTGGGAATTCTACATCTAGAACTGGTCCAATTACCTGACGTACTACGCCTTTTGTTTGTGAAGAAGTTGATGGAGTTGCTACCATTTTGTATTAATTGGTGATGAATAGCTGATTTTATACAGCTCATAATCCGAAAATACTACCATCTCGTGGGTAGATTCGTTAAATGGGTTCGGCCACCCGCACAGTTAAAGTATGGTTTAAATGCTGCTTAGCAGATTATGTTGTTGATGATACGGATAGAGAATTCTCTTTCCATTTTTATGACGCAAAGCGTCTCAATTATGATCCTCCATTAATCTATGGCAGCTGTTTCACTTACAGTCTCTACAGTAAAACCACTGGGAGATAGAATATTTATTAAAGTTTCCGCATCTGAGGAAAAAACTGCTGGGGGCATACTTTTGCCTGATTCAGCTAAAGAAAAACCACAGGTTGGAGAAGTTGCTCAGGTAGGTCCTGGGAAGCTTAATGACGATGGTTCTCGACAAACTCCAGAAGTGAGTATTGGCGATAAAGTCTTATACAGCAAATATGCTGGAACAGACATTAAATTGGGAGGAGATGAATATGTCTTGCTCTCTGAAAAAGATATTTTAGCTGTAGTTGGCTAAAATATTTGTTTCAAAAATTATTAAAACTTATTACTAAATTGCTGCCTAAACATGGCTAAAAGAATTATTTACAATGAGCAAGCTCGTAGAGCGCTCGAGAGAGGAATCGATATCCTTGCTGAGTCTGTAGCCGTAACGCTCGGACCTAAAGGAAGAAACGTTGTACTTGAAAAAAAATTTGGTGCTCCACAAATCATTAATGATGGTGTAACAATCGCCAAAGAGATTGAATTAGAAGACCACATTGAAAATACTGGAGTCGCATTAATCAGACAAGCCGCATCAAAAACAAATGATGCTGCCGGAGATGGCACCACAACGGCTACTGTTTTAGCGCATGCAATGGTTAAAGCAGGTTTAAGAAATGTTGCTGCTGGCGCTAATGCAATTACTTTAAAGAAAGGAATTGATAAGGCTACAGAATTTCTTGTCGGTAAAATTCAGGAAAATTCTAAACCTATCAGCGATAGCAATGCTATTGCTCAATGCGGAACTATCGCTGCTGGTAATGATGAAGAGGTAGGTCAAATGATCGCCAATGCAATGGATAAAGTTGGCAAAGAAGGCGTTATTTCCTTAGAAGAGGGAAAATCAATGACCACTGAATTGGAAGTCACTGAGGGTATGCGTTTTGACAAAGGCTACATTTCTCCGTATTTCGCAACAGATACAGAGAGAATGGAGGCTGTTCTAGATGAACCATATATCCTTTTGACTGATAAAAAAATTGCCTTAGTGCAAGATTTAGTTCCTGTTTTGGAACAAATAGCTAAAACTGGTAAGCCACTAGTTATAATTGCAGAAGATATTGAAAAAGAGGCTTTAGCAACTCTTGTTGTAAATAGATTAAGGGGTGTTTTAAATGTTGCGGCAGTAAAAGCTCCTGGATTTGGTGACAGAAGAAAAGCCATGCTTGAAGATATGGCAGTGTTAACTAATGGTCAACTCATTACTGAGGATGCAGGCTTGAAATTAGAAAATGCTACCATTGATATGCTTGGAACTGGTAGAAGAATAACTATCAACAAAGAGACTACAACCATAGTGGCTGAAGGTAATGAGCAAGCAGTCAGTGCTAGATGTGATCAAATTAAGAAGCAAATGGATGAGACAGATTCCTCATACGATAAAGAAAAGCTTCAAGAACGTCTAGCAAAATTAGCTGGAGGAGTAGCAGTCATTAAGGTTGGAGCTGCAACAGAAACTGAGATGAAGGATAAAAAACTTCGTCTTGAAGATGCTATTAACGCTACAAAAGCTGCCGTTGAAGAAGGTATTGTTCCTGGAGGAGGAACGACTCTTGCTCATTTATCTCCAATACTAAAAGATTGGGCGGATAAAAATTTAGAGGGAGAGGAATTAATTGGTGCTAACATTGTTGAAGCTTCACTTACTGCTCCTCTTATGAGGATTGCAGAGAATGCAGGTTCCAATGGTGCTGTGATTGCTGAAAATGTAAAATCTAAACCATTTAATGATGGATTTAATGCTGCTACAGGAGAATATGTAGATATGTCCTCAGCTGGTATAGTTGATCCTGCAAAAGTTACTCGTTCAGGATTACAAAATGCAGCTTCAATAGCTGGAATGGTTCTAACTACAGAATGTATAGTTGCAGATTTACCTGAGAAAAAAGATTCATCCGCTCCAGCAGGTGCTCCAGGTATGGGAGGTGACTTTGATTATTAACTATACATATAGTGAATAAATTAATTTCAAAAAGGGAGTCATGAAAATGACCCCTTTTTTTGTTCTAACTTTATGAAATCCAACCAGCACTAAGAATAATAGCGAGAGATAAAAATATAACTAAAAAAGTCCAAGTTATTTTGTTAAGAGATGCTTCTGCACTACTTGCACTATTGAACATTGAGCTTCCACTTGCAGCTATTCCTCCCATTCCATCACCTTTGGGACTGTGAAGTAAAACTAAAAGTATCAGAAGAACCCCAGAAAATACCCATATCCAACTGAAAATTTGAATCATCGCTTTAGACTTGTATTAACTTTAGACGTGTTGAACGACTTTATTATAACCTTTTAACTCAATCTCTTTAATAAGAGATTTTCCTGTCATTTCTTTTGGGATTGGAAGATTTAATAACTGTAATAAAGTTGGAGCAATATCTGCTAAACCAGCATTATCACGTAAATTAATCTCATTTCCCATATTCGGGATTTTTCTTTTTTCACCCTCAATAAAAATTAATGGAACTTTATTTATAGTATGTGCCGTCCATGGTTCTCCTGCTGGCCCTTTCATTAGCTCGGCGTTACCATGATCGGCAGTTATAAGAATACTTCCACCCATTTCTCCCGTAGCATTTACTATTTGGCCTATACATTTATCAACTGTTTCTATGGCTTTAATAGTTGCATTCAGATTACCTGTATGACCTACCATATCAGGATTAGCAAAATTGATTACAATAAAAGCATAGTTTCCACTTTTAATTGCTTTAGAGCAACTAATAGTTAATTCTTTCGCAGACATCTCAGGTTGTAAATCATAAGTTGCGACTCTTGGAGATGGAATTAAATGTCTTTCTTCTCCAAGCAAAGGAATTTCTACTCCTCCATTAAAAAAATATGTGACGTGAGGATATTTTTCTGTTTCTGCAGTTCTGTATTGTTTAAGTCCGTTTTCTGAAACTATTTGGCCGATAAAATTATTTAGAGATTCAGGAGGAAATGCAACTTTTACAGGAAAATTAATATCATATTGAGTAAAAGTAACTAGATCAATATTTGGAAAAGTTTTTCTTTCGAAATTTGAGAATTTTTTTTCTGAAAGAGATTTAATTATTTGTCTGGCTCTGTCAGGACGGAAGTTAAAGCAAATTAAACTATCACCATCTTTAAGATAGTTATCAGACATTCTTATGGGCTCTATAAATTCATCAGTTATATTTTTTTCATAACTTTTTTTTATGTAATCCTGAGGAGAAATGTTTGTAACTTTAATATCTGGATCAGTTAAATTAGCATAGGCTTTTTCTGTTCTGTCCCACAAAAGATTTCTATCCATTATCCAGTATCTTCCGCATATAGAGGCTATCTCACCTGTATTAAATTTTTTTATGCATGACTCAATTTGATTTAGATATTTAGATGCACTTTTTGAGGGAGTATCTCTTCCATCAGTAATAATATGAATTGCTACTTTTTCGATGCCATTATCAGATGCCCACTTTATTAAACCTAATAAATGATCTATGTGACTATGCACTCCTCCATCAGAACATAATCCAGTGATATGCAATGTTGAATTGTTCTTCTTTAATTTATCTGCTAAGTCCTGTAACTCATTAACCATGTTTAATTGATTATTTTTTATAACATTTGAAATCCTTACAAGTTCTTGTTGGATTATCCTCCCAGAGCCAATGGTAAGGTGACCTACCTCTGAGTTACCCATTTGGCCATCTGGAAGTCCCACATCAGAGCCACTAGCGCTTATTAGGGTATGAGGGTATGCGTGCCATAAAGAATCCATGATTGGAGTATTGGCACTTTTTATAGCATTGTCCGATATATCTTCACGATGTCCCCACCCATCTAGTATCGCAAGAACTACAGGACTCTGAGAAATACTTGATCTATTTATATTGTTATTAGTAATCTTTGACATATTTAGATCAAATTTATTGTTTTGTGATCCAATATTAAATCTAGCTTTAAACGCTACTTTTTAACAATCTATATTTTACTTAGTTAGCTTTTGCTAATTTATTTAAATAATGTATGAGATTTTTTTATCAATCATGTCCAATAAAACAAAAAGGGTAAAAATACTTACAGCAGTTGAGCTGAGAAAAACAATTTCACGTTTAACTTCCGAAATTATCAAAACAGTTAAAAACCTAGATAACCTTCTTTTAGTTGGGATTCCCACTAGAGGAATTGATTTGGCTGATGTGCTAGAAAAAGAAATATTTAATAAGTCAGGTGTAAGAATAAGAAAAGGAATAATTGATCCAACTTTTTATAGAGATGATCAAAGTAGAGTTGAAACTCGCCTATTAAAAGCAACTGATATCCCTGCTCCTATTGAGAAACAAGAAATCCTCTTGATAGATGATGTCATTTATACAGGGAGAACAATTAGAGCTGCAATGGATGCCCTATATTCATGGGGCAGACCTCAAAAAGTAATGTTATTAGTAATGGTAGATAGAGGTCATAGAGAATTACCTATCCAACCAGATTTTTGCGGCAAAATAGTTCCAACTAGTAAAAATGAAAGTATTAGTTTATGTCTAAAAAATGTTGATAACGAAGAAGGGGTTTTTCTTGAATAACTTTGGTTCAGAAAATATTTCCTAAATTATATTCCCCTAGAAATTCATCTTTAATATCAAAATGTTTAACTAATAAGTCAGCTTTTTCATTTATTTTGAAAAAAAGTTTTAAGTTGTCTTCTCCAATATTTGATGCATTTTTTAGTTCGATTTTGAGTGGTTTTTTGTCCCATTTTATGATTTCTTCTTCACTTTGAACCTCTGTTAGTTTTGGCAATCCATTTTCAAAAATCACATCATATGCGTTTTCTTTTTTTGTTTCTCCAATTATTATTTCAAATGTTTTTTGATTATTTTTACTGGCTTGAAGAATAAGTTTAAATGGTTTTTCAGTTGGCCATGTTTGACCTTTGCAGAAAATAGGATGCCAAAAGTGTTTTTGTTCCCTTCTGTTAAATAATCTTATAGATAATCCTTTTATTAAAATATCTTTAATTTTTATCCCTGGGGTCATTGCTAAAGCTCCCAAAGCTATTGATTCAATAGGTGGTGGCGATATTATTTGAATTTTTGGGATTTTTTTAGTTATCCATTCTTTAATTAATGGAATTTGAGACCCCCCGCCAACTAAAATAATCGCGTCTAAATCATCTACTGTACAAAATTTACCTCTCGCTTCATTCAGTAAATCTTTGAGTAGGGAGTTGAGGTGATTGAGCAGATTATTCTCAATAATAATATTCTCAAATAGTTTTTTGCTTATGTAGTATTCTTTTTCTTTAAATCCTTCAATTAAAAATTTAGTTGGATATTTGTTTTCATAT
The DNA here is from genome assembly GCA_902600475.1 of uncultured Prochlorococcus sp. Taxonomy (GTDB): domain Bacteria; phylum Cyanobacteriota; class Cyanobacteriia; order PCC-6307; family Cyanobiaceae; genus Prochlorococcus_A. The sequence goes on along the minus strand of CACKJM010000011.1, from coordinate 4,123 downwards.
TTAATTGCAGATGAACTGAGTTTACATTTTATTTCTTCTGCCCTTAAAAGATTTATTGCATACTTATTGTTTGGAATAAAATACTCAACAATCCATTGATCAATATCTTTGCCTCCAATTTTTGTTCCTGTTTTACTTATTATTTCAGCACACCTTATTTTTTGTTTTGAAATTGAGCTTACATCATTTCCTCTGAATTTTAATAATTCAGCTATAGGAGAAGATTTACCTTCTCCTCCTTCTATTTTGACTATGTTCATATCTATCGTGCTTCCTCCAATATCTAATGTCATAATTTTTGAGCCAAATGGCAAATTAATCCCTAAACTTGCTGCTGTAGGTTCATCAACAAGCGCAATTTCCTCTACAGATATATCCTTAAAAAGGTTAACCAACCATTTTCTGTAACCCTTATATGTGTCAATAGGAGCAGTTAAAACAAGTCTTTTGATTTCATATTTTTGAGGAATGCTTTCCCATAAGAATTTGAAAAATTTTTCGCCACATTCAGAAGGCTTTAAAATATTTTTCTGACTAATTTTTTCAATTGAATTTCCAATTAATCTTTTAAAATTAGAATGAAAAAACAAATCTGAGTTGGAGCTATACTTCATCTTCAAAGCACTTTTACCAATTTTTAAAATTTTTGAGGGCTCCTCGTACCAAACTGCTGTAGGTATGACTCCTGGAGATGATGTAATATTTGGTATTTCAACTAAAACATAATTTATATTTTGTTGATCCTGAAAAGCTACTACAGTGTTAGTATTCCCTAAATCTATAGCAAGCGTTCCAGATAAATTTTTTTCCATATGAGATTTTTATGAATCAATTAAGTTCTTTTTGTAATTTATGTTTTGATTCTGTCCAATAAACTGTAAAATACATTTTATAATAATAAATTTTTTAATGAACATATCGGCTAATGCGGGCATCGACTCTAATGACCTTGCAAAAAGAGGTGAGAGCTTAATAAGAAAATCAACTAATAGATACTTAACTACAGTGAAAATTGCTTTTAGAGCTAAACAAAGACGTTTTGATGATTTTGATGGATTATTAGAGGAGTCAACTATAAAACCTGTTCAAAGGTCAATTATTGAACTAAGCGATGAGCAAGACCAACCAGATTTACTACCTGGTTAATCTTGGTAAAAGACCAAAAAAGATGGAGATTGTTGAGAGATTTTAAAAAAGGCAAATTTTGCTTTTTGATTGGTGTTGATAATTGGTCAATTGAATTACAAAAAAATGAATTTCGTTCACTTTATCTTTTACTTCTAAAAATTAATAAACAACTTTTAGATATCAAGAATGAATTAATGGATGAGGAATCTATTTCTTTAGAATTAGAACAATTGCCTTGGTATATAGAGCTAAAAGGAAAAAAAAATGAATGGAGTTTAAGGTTCGTTTTTGAAAGTCAAGACCAAACTAGATCTTTCGAAATGTATTGGCCGATACCAATTGCACAAAATTTATTTTATGAAATAAAAAACATGTGGGAATCAATGAATTAAAAGATAAATAAAATTGGAAATTTTAAGAAATATTTCCCCTTCAATAAAAATTTTTTTCACAACTTTTCCACAATATTTTTTTAAAAAATATCTATTGATCTAAAGCATGTGGAAAACTTCTAAATTTATATAAATCTTTATATTTCAGTAAAATTTAATTTTACAAAATTAATTTCCTTGACCCTCGCCTTTATGACTGGATTCTTATTATTCTATAACCTGAGACAAATTTTTAATAATGCTTGTTGACGATTTAGTAATTTTGGAGAAAACTAGATTTTGTAGATTTAAATTTTAAAAAGTTTTTAATATGCAAGAGTTAAATTACAAAGAAAATCCAAAAGTTTTAAAGCATAAGGATGAAGTAATAAGTTTCAAATGTGAACTTCAAGAAAATCTTCAAAAGGCCATGAAAGAATTTGTTGAGGAGCATCCTAACTGGGATCAATATAGGATAATACAAGCTGCTATTGCAGGATTTTTGATGCAAAAAGGATTTCAAAATAGGGATTTAACAAGACTCTATATCGGCAATATGTTCTCAATGAATTTTAAGGAATAAAATTTTTTTATATTTTTTTTAGTAGTATTTTTGCAATATCATCTCTAACAGGAGTTATAGATAACCTATTTCCTTTTTTTACAACTAATAACTCATCCTCATTAAATAAAATCTTTAATTCGGGTAAACTTAAAATCTTATCTGATTTAGATTTATATTTTACTTTTACACAATCCCATCTCGGATTATCACGTTTCGATTTTGGATCAAAATATTTTGAATCTTTATCAAATTGAGTAGGATCAACAATATTTAATTCTATTACCTCCATTAGTCCCACAATACCTGGGGGTTTACAGTTCGAATGATAGAAAAAAACCTTATCTCCTTTATTCATTTTTCTCATAAAATTTCGAGCCTGATAATTTCTTATTCCGTCCCATAAAGTTACATCATCCTTTTTTAAAGTATCTATGCTGTAAGCATCAGGCTCACTTTTCATTAGCCAGTAATTTATTTCAGTCATATCAATAAGTTTGAGAAAAAGCTAGTTGCTAGTCACTTGCTAGTCACTATGACAGTTTATAGATTGATTTAAGCAATGAATAACTATAAATTTATTATCCATCAAAGTTCCTATTTAGGAAAGTCATGGGTGGTATGGGGTAAGTAGACTTTGTTCATACGTCAATATGACAACTCACAAATTTATGTTAAAAATTAAGAGCTGATTAATTTAATAGATAGGGGTTGGATGCGGGCTTCTATAGCTGGACAGCAGATCCCTTAGAAATGTCTTTAATTGTTTGAATGAATTAAGCAAAGCCAAATAAAAAGTTAAATTTCTGGGGGTTCTTGTAAAAGCATTTTATAAATTAATCGAAATTTAACATTCGAAAAAAGATTTATGGAAAATAAAAAAGAGATAAAATTAGATCGATTAAATTTTTATTCAAATGATATGAAAGTCGCTAAAGATCAGCTAGCTCAAAATCACTTGAAGTTGACATATCAAAGAAATTTAGTTTCTGATCTAGACCGAAAACATAAAACATGGGCGAAAAAAGATGCTGCAACTTAATCACTTGTTGTGAGAGATCAAATTTTCTTGTCCCCTAGGTTTTTTTATTTTTTCTGATCAATTGGTCTAAAGTTTTTTCATCTGAGACGACAATAAAATCATCAAAATGGATAGATTGATCGGGGTATTCAATTCCAAATTTTTTATCTCGATAGATACCGATTCTGATATAACTTCCTGTATAACGTCCACCACTCCAATCATAGGTGACACCTTCATAATCGAATATTAATTCGTTATCTTTATAAACTTGGACAAAACCATCATCATCCTTTGTATTAAAGATTCCAATCTTATATGTGCTCCATTCACCTAATGGAGTCACACTAAATGGTTTGTTTGGTGTGAGTTTGAAATCATCTTCATCCCTGATTTTATCTTCCTCTCTATCTTTTTCCCATCTGACAAACCAATCTCCCCCTGTGTTTTTATAATTTGCTCCGATGGCGTGAATATAATTTTCCTCCTTACTCCTAGATTTACTTGCATTTCCTCCGGTATCTCCCCCTATTTTTAAACTATTTCCATTTTTATAAAACCTGATTCCTAAAAGAGGACTCCTTTTCATAGGATCATGCTGGTTTTTGAATTGAAAAAATAATACCCTGTCGTCTATATGGGTAAAATCTTTAGGTAGTCTTGTTTTAAAACTAATCCATATTTCTTTATTTAAAGTTTTTTTTTGCCTTGTCTGAAATTCTGCTCTTTCAGTTTTTTCCTTTCCTCCTCCTTTTTTATCAATATTCCATCCATGTTTCACTGTAACTTCAAGATACTTATTGCCATCAGGATCTTTTTTAATTCTAAATGGTTTTAAACCTGCTCCCTTATCGTTGATTGTAAATTTGTTGAGTTTTAATTTTCCTTCTTCTTGATTTTCAAAGTCCTCAGAAAAATTCCAAGGAGATTTTGTTTTTTTATCTACATAGTCTGGAACAAGTACTTTTTCCCATGAGTATAAATTTCCAGTGGGAAAAAACATCAACACTAGAAAAATGTATAATAATTTTTTCATAGAAA
>CACKJM010000010.1 GCA_902600475.1 uncultured Prochlorococcus sp. | reverse complement strand
TGGAATCAGGGCTTCCACAGGCCAATACAGCTTTATCCAAAACAATAACTTGATCATAACTATTTAACGAGGTACCCCAATCATGACTGCTCACCATTAAAGAAAGACCAGCATCAGCAAGTTGACGAACAATTTTTAGAAAATCCTCCTTTGCAGGTGGATCTAAAGCTGCACAAGGTTCATCAAGAAGGAAAATTTTTGCTGGAGACATTAATGTTTTGGCTAATAGAGCTCTTTGTTGTTGTCCACCAGATAAAGAATCAAGTCTTCTTTTAGCAATATTTGCAATGCCGACTCTTTGCATTGTGGCCTCCAATTCACAGCATTTATTAATCCATGCATTAGGGTTGGCAAGAAGAGCTTTTATTTGAAAAGGACTACTACTTTTTGATTTTGAGTATTTTATTTGTCCTAATGAAACTAGTTTTTCTACAGTTATTGGAAATTTCCAATTCATAGAGCTTCTTTGTGGCATGAGTGCAACCTGAGATCTTTGTCTAATTAACTTCTCCCCGTCAATTGTTATCTGGCCATTATCAGGAATACATTGTCCCTGCAATATTTTTAAAAGAGTAGATTTGCCAGCTCCGTTTGGTCCTACTAGAGCAGTTAATGTACCTGGTTCAACTGTTATGGAAACTTTACTTATAGCCGGGCTTACATTTTTTGCATACGAATAAGATAAATTTTCAGCTACTAGTAGTGACATTAATGCTTGAACTTACAACCCCATAATATTTTAATTATGGAAAATAATTTACTTTAAAAACATTTTATACCTAAACTTGCATATAAAAATGAAAATGATTATCATTTTAAAATATCTATCATTTTTTTATGTCAATTTTTAAAAGAATTTTTTTAAACTATATATCTCATAAAAAAGTATCTATCCGAAATTCACTTATCGCTAGTGCGGCATTATTCTCAATAAATACAAACGGTGCCTTTGCTGCAAGTAAAAACTATGTAGCAGTTGAGCCTCTTACCTGCGATATCGTTAAATCTATAGCACTCCCTTCCGATGAAGTTACATGTCTAGTAGATAGAAAACAAGATGTTCATGATTTAAAAATTTCTCCAAAACAGGCAAGATTTTTAAAAAAGGCAGATAAAGTTTTTACTTTAGGGACAGAAATGACACCCGCAATGAGGAATTGGGTGAAGAGAAATAGCACTGTTGTTTTAGGCGTAAGCGCAATTGATATTGACGATCATAGTGACCATGATGACCACGACGATCATGGACACTCAGCAAAGAAACATGATGACCATGATGACCACGACGATCATGGACACTCAGCAAAGAAACATGATGACCATGATGACCACGACCATCATGATCACGGAGGCGTGGATCCACATGTCTGGCATGATCCTCATAACATCATCAAGATGGGTAAAGTCGTATCAAAAAGTCTTAAAAAAGATGTGCCTGAAAAAAAACTACGCAAAGCTATCTCTAATAGATTCAAAACTTTTGACAAAACACTAGAAGATCTTGATAAATGGATTGTTAAACAAGTATCTACTATCCCTTCTTCAAATCGTGTAATTGTCTCAAAACACAAAGCTATGGATTACTATGGCGATGCATTTGGTTTTGAAACAATAAGTTTATTAGATTTCTTAGGTCATTCATCTAGCCTGAGGCCTCAGAACATATCAAAAGTTTTAAATGAGTTAAAGGAAGAAAATGTCAAAGTTATATTTAAGGAGCAAGAGCCTGCTTCAAAATTAGTCAATAACTTAAGCAAGCAAAGTTCTATCCCACTCTCTTCTAATCAAATTTTTGTCGATGGACTAATGATGGAAGGAAACACTATCACTGTGGCAGTTCATAACACATGCACTATCGTCAATGAGCTTGGTGGCTCATGTGATGAGACAACAGGTTTTGATTTAGCAAGTAACTGGGGATCACTTAATCAATAAAATTTTATAGATAAAAATGGTTTTCATTTCGATTTTTTGATTATTATATTGATGGTTAGCATTACATTTTAAAAACAGAGAGAAATGAGTATTAAGGAAAAGGTTCCTGTAACCATACTTACTGGATTCTTAGGATCAGGGAAGACTACTTTGCTTAATAGAATATTGAGTGAAGAGCACGGGAAAAGAATAGCAGTAATTGAAAATGAATACGGTGAAGTGGGTATAGATCAAGGGCTCGTAATTAATGCCGATGAAGAAGTATTTGAGATGTCAAACGGGTGTATTTGTTGTACTGTTCGCGGCGATTTAATAAGAGTCCTTGGCAACCTTATGAAAAGAAGAGATAAGTTTGACTATGTTTTAGTAGAAACAACAGGATTAGCAGATCCAGGCCCAGTTGCTCAGACATTTTTCATGGATGAAGAGATTAGTTCTGAATTTACTCTTGATGGAATTGTGACTTTAGTTGATGCTGCCCACATTGATCAACAGTTAGGCAGGAGTGATGAAAGTTCAGAACAAGTGGCATTTGCAGATGTTCTTGTCCTTAATAAAACTGATTTAGTCTCTGATGATGCACTAGATACTCTTGAATCGAGATTGAGAGATATGAACCGAATGACCCGAATTATTAGAGCTGAGAATGCCAAAGTACCAATTGAAACAGTCTTAAATCTAAGTGCATTTGATCTTGATCAGATCCTTAAACGCAGGCCAACATTCCTTGAACCAGAATATCCTTTTGAATGGACAGGTGTTTACGATCTTGATGCAGGTAAATATGAATTAATGTTTGAAGAAGGACCCGATCCAGAAATGTCCTTAGTAGCCCTCGCTATCCAAGGAGAGAGTGAAGAGGAACTTAAAGATGGTGCTGAATCCTCCGTGAGACTTTATGCAGAAAAAGCTATTAGTTTAGATCCTGGAAATACCATTCCATATGGAGAACATATAAATCTCAAATTGGAGGATAAAGGAAATAAATCCTTCATCCTGAACATAGAAAAACCAACAAAAATAGGTTTGTTTACACAGCACACCGCTGAAGAATTCAATATGAAAGTCATTAAAAGTTACGAAAATAAAGAGATTCCATTTAATACTGAAAGATTCTGGCAAGCAGAGCACGAACATGATGATGAAGTAAGCTCAATTGCTATAGAGCGTTTTGGAGATGTTGACCCAGAAAAACTAAATACTTGGATGGGAAGACTTCTATCAGAAAAAGGAGTGGATATATTCAGAACTAAAGGTTTCATAAGTTACTCAGGTAACCCAAGGAGAATAGTTTTCCAGGGAGTTCACATGTTATTTACTGCACAACCTGATAAAGAATGGGGTAACGAACCTCGTAGAAATCAACTTGTTTTTATCGGTAGAAATTTAAATGAGAAAGAGATGCAAGAAGGCTTTGATAAATGCCTGATATAGAACCATTTAGCCCAAGAGGCATGTTCCATGAAGGATGGACTGCTGAAGTTAGCGATTATGCCATAGCATGTGGGTGGGCTCTCAAAGGGAAACAATTTATTGTTGGCGACGTAGCAGGTGGTATTTTTGCATTCGAAGGAGATACTGGAAAAATTATGTGGGAAAAAGAAAATACTCACTCCGGTGGTTTACTAGCGATGGCAATTCATCCAGAGGGTGAAATTTTTGCAACATCAGGTCAGGATGGAAATGTTCAAATTTGTAATTGCCACGAAGGTAAAGTAATTAAAACGCTTGATCTTGGCAAGGGTTGGGTAGAACACCTCAAGTGGTCTAATGACGGTTTATTTCTAGCGATAGCTTCCTCAAAAAAAGTATATGTTTTTAATGAAATTGGAGAAAAGAAATGGATCTCAGAAGACCATCCAAGCACAGTAAGTGCAATAACATGGTCAAATAAGAATGAGCTGGCAACTGCATGCTACGGCAGAGTGACATTCTTTGACGTAGTTAATAATAAAACGAATCAAAAACTCGAATGGCAAGGATCATTGGTATCAATGGAATTAAGTCCTGATGGAGATATAGTTGCCTGTGGGAGTCAAGACAATTCAGTTCATTTTTGGAGAAGATCAACAGGAATGGATGCTGAAATGACAGGATACCCTGGCAAACCAAGTCACCTTTCTTTTGATGACAGCGGAAAATTATTAGCGACAAGTGGCAGTGAAAGAATCACAGTATGGAGCTTTATAGGGAATGGTCCAGAGGGCACTATGCCAGGAGAGCTATGTCACCATACAGAACCAATTTCGAGCCTAGCCTTTTCAAATAAAGGTATGCTTGTAGCCTCAGGATCTAGGGATGGTTCTGTTGTCGCAAGTTTTCTAAAAAATGATGGCAATGGTGATCCCGTTGGGGCTGCATTTGCAGGAGATTTAGTAGGGGCAATATCTTGGAGACCCGATGATTGTGCACTTGCAGCAGTTAATGCAAAAGGTGTTGTTAATGTATGGAAATTTAAAGTTCGTACTAACCTTTTTTCAAAAGGATTTAAGTAAAAAGTAGAAATTTATTAATTACCAATAATTAGCTTTTAAATGTCTTTCCATACAAATGACCTCACAGTCATTATCAATCCCTTTTGGGTGAATATCGCAATATGAAAGACATTGAAAATATTCGTCTATGGGATTTGATTTATCAGTTTTACTAACTTCTTTCGAATAATTCATAAAAGATTTCCTCAATTATTTAAAATAAAGATAGACGAATTAAATATCAAAAGAAATAAGCAAAACTTACTAAAAATATCTCAAAAAAATTAGCACAATTGATTACCACTTTCGGACATTTTTAATTAAAAAGCAATGCGTATAAAAACGGATTGTCTTTAGAGAAATATTTTCCTAATTTTATATTGTTGAGTTCTAGGAGGTCTTTCAAAATGATCGATAGCCTGCCTGAAATTTCGGAATAAACCGAACTAATTTAATTAACTGCTCCAATTATTTTTTATTAATGTCTAAGCTTCCTTCTTCTGCATCGTTTAGGTGCCCTTTAAGAAACAAGCTTAATTCTAGAGTTTTTGCCCCAGTTAAAGACAATTAGTTAATTTTGGTGAGCATTAGCTTAATAGAAGTTAGCAACAAGGATCCATGATTTAGGTGCGTTATTAACTTCAGTAAAAAATATAAGTAAGAGATAAAAGAGGGCTTAAATAAGCCCTCTTTTTTTTTAAGATGACTTTATTCTAGTTTTATAGATAATGATTAAAGCAATAAAATTTTAAAATGGTTCGATATTATTGCCCATATTGCAATCCTAAATATCAATTTCAAAAACAATCCTCAAAAGGTAATTTAATTTGTGGCTTGTGCGGAGAGGATCTTGTAAAAAAACCATTTATTAGGTTGAACCAGATAATTGCTTTAGTTGCCGCATCATCATTACTTCTACCGTTAATATATACTTTTATTTTTTTAATTAAAAATCAAATAAATCCTCCTAATAAAAATTATCAAGCAAATAGTACTTTAATGATAATTATCAAAGAAAAACTTTCATAAAACAATTTAAAAAATCAAGAGAGGTTAACCCCTACATAGTGATTTATTTAAACAAGAATTTTTACTCTCAATATTTATTCCATCATCAATATTTTTTAATTTGTTTTTATTACTTATTACTTTAACTTTTTGGCCGCAATGTTCTTTGCAACCACCATTAAATAAATTATGTGCATCTAAACTGGAACTATTCGTAAGTAATAAAAGAAAAATTATTTTATAAATTTGATTAAAATATGAAATCATTTTTTATTATGATTTTCCAATAATTAGTAAATAAATAATATCAGTTAATTCCAAGGAGTGTTTATAAGTCCCCAGATATCGAAGAAGAAAAATAAAACTGCAATAACAACAAGATCCCATGCTCTTTCCCTAAAAGCCCAAGGTGCAATAAAAACTTCCCCAAGTCCGTGAAGTGCCGCCCCTACTGGTAAATGATCAAGAACCAGCAAACTATGAGAGAGGATAAAAAGAAAGCTTGCGAAATATCTAAAAAAAACAAATTGCCAATTACTAGAACTCATGCTTTTTAGATTTTTAAGAAATATACTTCAATGATCAAAATAATGATATAGATCTAGTCAAGAGATATTATTTTTGGTAGCCATAAATACGAATAAAGATATAAAGCTAAAGTAAAAGTTACTAAACGATGAAATATATGTTTTCAAGTTATCAGCCTAAAAATAGTTTTGATGAATACTTTAAGGACAATGTAAACTCTGCTAGAGAAATATTGATTCCACTTCTTTCATCTTTAGATAATATGGGACTTGAAGAATTAAACAGGAATCACTCTGCCGCAAAAAAATTATTACTAAGACATGGTGCAACTTTTAGATTAAACGATACTGGTTTAAAAGGTACTGAGAGAATATTACCTTTTGATCCACTTCCCAGAATAATTAGTAAAGATGATTGGGTAACGTTAGAAAAAGGCCTAAAACAAAGGCTTGAGGCAATAGATTTATTCCTAGATGATATTTATAATTCTCAAAAAATAATAAATGATGGAATAATTCCAAGAGAATTAATAGAGAGTTCAGAAGGTTGGAGACCTCAGATGATAGGTTTCAAACCTCCACTAAATAAATGGTGTCAAATTTCAGGACTTGATCTAATAAGAGATAGAAAAGGAGATTGGCATGTTTTAGAAGATAATTTAAGGTGCCCTTCTGGTGTTGCTTATTTTTTAGAAAATAGATTAGTCATGAAGAATATTTTCCCTAATCTTTTCTCAGGAAGAATAGTTAAACCAATTGATGAATATCCATCATATCTTTTAAAAACTCTTCAAGAACTAGCTGTTTGGACTGACACTCCCAAGATAGTTCTACTAACTCCAGGAATTTTTAATAGTGCTTATTTTGAACATAGTTATTTAGCTCAAGAAATGGGCATACAACTAGTTCAGGGTCATGACTTAGTTTGTAATGATGATTATGTATATTTAAAAACTACCTCTGGATTAAAAAGAGTAGATGTCATTTACAGACGAATTGATGATGATTTCTTAGATCCTCTAAATTTTAGAAAAGATTCCTGCCTTGGTGTTAGCGGATTACTTGATGTTTTTAAAGCAGGTCATGTTGCTTTAGCAAATGCACCTGGGACTGGAATAGCAGATGACAAAATGATTTATTCTTTTGTCCCAAAAATGATTAAATATTATCTTGATGAAGAAATTATTATTAAAAATGTAGAAACTTATATTTGTCATTATCAAAAGGATCGAGAATATGTTCTAGAAAATTTACCAAAACTTGTTGTTAAGTCTGTCGCAGAAGCTGGTGGTTATGGAATGTTAATTGGCCCTCACTCAACAACGAGTGAGATAGAAGAATTCGCTAATAAAATTAAAAATAATCCTAGAAATTTCATAGCACAACCAACATTAGAATTATCTACTGTGCCATCGTTATGTGATGGAGAACTATATCCATGTCATGTTGATTTAAGACCATATATCTTAAGAGGAAAAGATTCATGGGTTAGCCCAGGTGGGCTTACGAGAGTAGCATTAAAAAAAGGATCATTAGTCGTTAATTCTTCTCAAGGTGGAGGATGCAAAGATACATGGGTTGTAGGTAAATAATATGCTTTTGAGTCGTGTAGCAGAATCTCTTTATTGGATAAATCGTTATTTAGAACGTGCGGAAAACATATCTCGTTTCGTGGAAGTAAGCGAAGCTATGTCATTAGATTGTCCACCAGGAAGTGCCGAACCTTGGCTCCCCTTAATTGATGCTTCGAGTGACAGAGAATCTTTTGACAAGAGATTCCCAGAGAAAAAACCAGATGACGTTATTAATTTTTTAATAAGAGATCGTTTAAACCCAAATAGTATAATTTCTTGCATTCAAATGGCAAGAGAAAATGCAAGGCAAATCAGAGATGTCATGACCACAGAAATGTGGGAACAGATTAATATTTTATATTGGAATATGCAAGAAGGAGAGGCAATATGGAATAAACCAAGACAAGAACAATTAAGTGAAATAAGGAGGGAATGTCAGCTTTTTTATGGAATTACAGATGCGACTCTAAGCAAAGATCTTGCCTGGAGATTTAGCATTCTTGGAAGATTAATCGAAAGAGCTGACAAAACTTCAAGAATTTTAGATGTTAAATATTATTTACTTCTACCCAGCTTAGATGAACTTGGAGGAGTTCTTGATGAGCTGCAATGGATTGCTCTTTTACGTTCAGCTGGAGCTTATCAAATGTTTAGGAAAGCAGTGCAAAATTCTATAAAGCCTAATTCAGTTGCCAGATTTCTTTTACTTGATCCAATTTTCCCTAGATCAGTAAGATACTGTCTTGATGGGATAAGCAATACACTTAAAACGATAGATACCTCACCATCTTCTGAAAACCCTTCAGAATTAGAATGTATGAGAGGTTTGCTTAAAGCAAAGTGGAGTTATATCAGAATTGAAGATATAATCAATGATGGTCTACATGAGGCAATCGATTCATTGCAAATGGATTTAAATAAATTAAATGATCTCATTCAAGAAAAATATTTTATTAATTAATAAGTTTATTAATGAGAATTAAATACATTCACAAACTTGAATATAAATACGAAGACCCTGTTCAATTAGGCGAGCATAGATTATGTATAAAGCCAAGGTCAAACGGATTCCAAAAGCTAAAGAATTTTGAATTAAAAATAACTCCAGAACCAGAAATTATTTATCCATTACTTGCTGCCAGCGGAGAAGAGATTAATAGAATCAGATTCAATGGATTAACAGATAATTTAACTATTGAATCAATCAGCGAAGTTGAAACTATCAAACATCCAAACATTATTGATGGAGTTAAAAATAGAGATTTAACATTACCTTTTTGTAGAAGCATTATTAACAGAGATTTGCAGGGAGCATTAGAGGGATGGATGCCTAACGGACAACACGATCCTTCTGCAGTAGAACTTGCCCAAGAAGCCTTAGCAGGAAGCATTAATAACGCATTATCATTTACATACCAACTAATTGAAATTATTCAAGATCGGGTTAAATATACCAAAAGACATACTGGTCCAGCATGGCCTGCTAGCAGAACGCTTAGAGAACGTATAGGTTCATGCAGAGATTTAGCAATGCTAATGGTTGAAGCTTGCAGGTCTATAGGTATCCCAAGTAGGTTTGTAAGTGGTTATCATTTTGAAGATCCGTTACCCTCTGAGTTGGATTTACACGCTTGGGCTGAATTATATATTCCAGGTGCTGGTTGGAGAGGTTTTGATCCAAGCGGAAAAGGATTAATAGATGATAGATATTTAACATTGGTATCCTCTTCAAAATCTAATTTAACCTCTGTAATTACAGGAAACTTTATAGGAAAAAATAATTTAGAAAATACTTTATCCTGGGAAATCAAACCTCTTGAAATTAAATAAACACTAAATTTTTAATCTTTTAAAATAACAAAAAACATAAATAATAATATGTTTCTTTTTTAGTGTTAATTGATACGTTCTTCTATATATATATCTGTTTTCATTTGTTTAATCTTTAAAGAAAATTGAACTCAAGTTTAGAAATTCCAGTTATCAAATCAAACAAATCGAAAATGTTTGAATTGATAAGTTATGAAAAATTTCGCGATACAAAAGATGTAAGATTTTTTGATATTAGTGTTAATGAATCAAACTATAGAGATCTAGTTATTCACAGTGGGCCTGCAGTTAGTCCTCCAAATGATGAAGAATTTAAGAATTGGCAATTTTACATACATCACAATCAAGAAGATAATCTACTGGCTATCTCCGGGGGAAGAACATTTTTTCTTGTCAATTTTGGCTGGGATTATCCTTTTTATAAAGTTAGATTAGAATCTTGCGGATACATTTTAAGAATACCTAGAGGAACTTTTCATAGATCAGTATCTGACCAAAACGGTTCTATAGTTTTAAATCAAGCTATAAGAGATAAAGAAGGTACAGTTGAATCTGAATTCAAGGTTACGAATAGCAAAGATAACAAAAAACTTCTAGATTGTATAACCAATTTAGAGCCTAGATTCAAAATTTATAGTGTTAAATAATTTTAAAAATTATCTAATTGTTATAAAATAGAATTACTCAAATTTATTAATATGAAATTTTTTAGGTTTTTAAGATATTTTTTATGTATAACTTTTTCTTTCTTGGTTTTATCCTCTCCAGTTTTTGCTGGAGCGAATGTTGCTGTTAAGGGAGAAGGAGATGAAGTTCCAAGTTATGTAAGATCTAATATCACAGGATTCGATTTCCATGGAGAGGATCTTCATTTATCTTCTATAGCTGGAGCAGTTGCTAGAGATGCAGATTTTAGTGATGTTGATTTACATGGAACTACATTAACCCTATCTGATTTAAAAGGTTCTAATTTAAATGGAATCGACCTGACCGATACTCTTTCTGATCGAGTTAATTTCCAAAAAACAGATCTTAGAAATGCTGTTTTAATAAATATGATCGCATCAGGCAGCAGTTTTGCAGGAGCTCAAATAGAAGGAGCAGATTTTTCTTATGCCATCCTTGACAGCGAAGACCAAAGAAATCTTTGTGAAATCGCTGATGGGATCAATCCAACAACAGGAGTTTCAACAAGAGAAAGTCTTGAGTGTAGTTAGCATTAAAAGTTATAAGTAAACTTTCTTACCGTCATTAAATTTATAAATCCTTTGTTCATCGTCTTGAAATATCATCTCGCCATTTAATTTGGATTTCTTAAATTTTGAAAGCCTTGCTCTGTGAATATTAGATTTTCTATTAATATTTTCTTCATTATCATAAATCCCAATATAGATATTTATATTAGGGTTTGAAAAGGTTTTTTCTTCCTCTCTTAAAAAAATTCTTTCAATATTTGTTTGCGTGCTTTGAAGTTTATTTTTAAATTTGTTTAATTTCAAGTTCTTTGGTTTTTTATATTTAATTTTTTTGTAGACAAAAAAAATAACTCCTAAAATTAGAAAAAATAAAAATATATTCATTAACTATTTAATTTTTATTTTAATATCTACGCCTAAGTTACTTTTAGTAGTTAATATTTCTTTTCTTAAGATTCCATAAGTAAAAATTCTAGATAAAGTTTTCAAAGATTTAAAAACCAAAAAAACAGTAAATAAAAAGAAAACAATAATGTTCTCTACAAGAATATTTTTATTTTTATTATCTAGATTGCTCATGTAAGTGTTAATTCAATTATTTTTCATCATTATTTGCATATGGTCCGAAAAATTCACTAGCGTCTCTTCCCATTACTTTAGCAAGATTTAAACTTTTATCTATATCCCATTTAGATGCCATTCCATAAAGAATGCCCGCGGCAAAAGAATCACCACATCCATAAGAATCAACCTTACATTTTTTGTTTTTAAGAGCCTTATATCTTCCTCCTGGGAATATTATGCCTCCCTTCTCTCCCTCAGTTTTAACAGTATATTTCGGTTTTAACGATAATTCAGAAAAAGAAAAAACTTCTCCTGGATCAAGATTACTGCCTATTAATCCATCTAAAAGAACATTTGAATTATTAATTGTATTTAATCCTACCCTTGGTGTTGTACACAGTATTGAAGCTGATCTAGCCATTTTAAAAATCTCTGAATCAGATGCAGTAATAAAAATTCCGTCCATTTTTTTTAAAATGTTCCATTCTAAATTGTCTTTATGAGTTGGAGCTAACCTTTCTCCAATAACTGTTATTGCTCTTTCACCTTGAGAGTCAATTAAACTAAATCCTCTTCTAGTTGGTTTATCACGCCAAGCTACATGCAACTTAATTCCCATATTTGAGAGAATCTTGAAACACTTATCTCCATAATCATCATTACCTAATGACGTAAAAAAATGAATTTGGTTTAAAGTTAAATCAGAAAGTATTTTCGCGATAATAGATCCACCACCAGCTGGATACTCAAGGGACTTTTCAGAATGAGAAATAACTCCTGGTTTTGGTAATTGATCAACCTTTAAAAAATTTATCCACTCAACATGACCAATAACAGCAAAATTTAAATTTCCTTTTTTAAATTTATAGTCTTCAACTTTATTATTCTTGTCAACAATCATAAGCTTTTAAATACTATTATTAAAAGAAATATTTTTGACAAGTGAATTCATTTAACATTTTAAAAGATAATAAACAGATACTATCTTTTCTTTACCTTTTTCTATCAATTTTGGGAGCTGTTCTGCCAATGTTGGCAAATTTCGAATTTGCTAGGGAATATGGAAACAGCTTTGATATAAATAACTTCATTTCTTTAGCGAATGCAAACCCTGCAGCTCAATCAATTTCTAGAGACTTATTAGTAGGTGCAAGCGCTATTTTTATATGGATAGTAAATGAATCAAAAAAACTAAACATGAAGAATATGTGGGTTGTATACATTGGAACTTTTCTTATAGCCTTCGCATTCTCTGCACCTTTTTTCTTATTTCTAAGAGAGAGAAGAATTATTGAATTAGAAAAGATTAATTAAAATAATCTCTTAAATAGAATTGTAAATGCAATAAAGCAACAACAAGAAATTGAAAGCCAGATTATTGAAGCATATCCAAATAGATCTAATATGCGTCCTGAAATAAATGGTCCAAAAAAATAACCCATAGCGAAACATTGTGATAGTAGAGCAAGTGCAAAACCTTTTTTATTTGAAGGAGCTATTCTGAAAACGACATCTGTTGATGTTGGAAGAAATGAAGCAGTCCCTAAACTTACTAAAATCAATGCCAAAGAAATTAAATAAAACGCTGGGATATTTAAATAACTAGAAATAAATAATAAAAAAGAAGCGAAAGAGAAATTTATTAAACTAAATTTCAAGCCAAATAATCTTTCTTTCTTTGATATCCAAGAACCGACAGGCCATTGTAAAAACAACAATAAAATTAACTGAATAGAAATTATAAGACTAATGATTTCTTTGCTTAATGCATTGCGATATACTCCACCTTTAACAAGATCCAGAGGCAAAGTTACTTGTATCAAGGCTAAAGAGGTAGTTATCAATAAAATAGATAAAATTATTATTGTTGAATTTTTATTCCATTTCAATTGTCCCTGATTAATTGGATCTACTAATTTTTTTTGAAAATTTTCTAAGTTTCTTTTTATAGAAGAACTATTTCTAGATATTAAATACGTGATAACTAACATGCAAAATATATCATTTATAAATATTGATTTAGAATACAAAAAATTCGTCATATACCCCCCTAAGAATACCCCTAGAAATATTCCTAAAGCTTCCGAACTTCTAACAAGGGCATAAGCTTTACGTGTTTCGATAGGATGACAAAAATAGGGCACCCCAAACTCGGCGGCAGGCCAATATATTCCTGCAGCAGCCCCAACAAGTGATTGTCCAATTATGTACAAAAAAGTATCTCTTGAAAAAATGAGGCATAAGCTAGCGGAAATACTTAGTATTGAAGAAGAAATTATCGGAAATTGTATTTTTCCCGTTTTATTAAGATAATTACCGGTAAAGAGTCTTGTTACGGTTCCAATTATTGCTGAAATGGTAAATCCCAGGCCAATATCTGTCGCCGATAATCCTAGGTTATTAAAAATAAGTGATGTTAAATAAATAACACCACCTGCTCCAAATGCAGCGAAAAATCTTATCTTGGTTATTAACCTCAAATGATAAGGAAATTGAATCCACCAATTTTTGCTAATTTGTAAACTATTTGGACTAATCACTAGTGAAATACATTTTTATAATTTTTTTTAGTTTTTATGGTTCATTTTTTTATAATGGTTTAAAGGCTGCTGAAAAGATAAATATTAAGTTTGAGGAGATGGAAATCCCTCTTACTATAGAACAATTATCAAAATTAGAAAAATACAAAGATGATTCAACAGAATTAATAGATTGGTTTAAAAAAAATGGATTTATAAGAGTTTTTGAATTTTCAAAATTTTTAGAATTTCCAGTTTTCAAAGAAGAGGGATTAAATAGAGAAATATTAAGAAGTTGGATAGGGCGTAAAATTCTTACAGAATTAAGCAAAAGCATAAAAGTTCCAAATGACAATAATGGAACAGAAATATATAACACTATAGAAAATTTATTAGATCAAAAAAAAGAAGTTTCAACTTTAGACATCATAAAGGCATTATCATCAGAGGAAATTTCACTAGATATTGATAATCTAATTTTAATAATTTCATCTTGGAAAAATGAATTATCAATGCAACAAGAACTGTTGTCCAAATTAAATAAACTTGAAAGAACGAACCAAAATGCCTTCAAAAATACTGAAAAAAAATCAACTCAAGATCTTATAAAAATTGATAAAAATATTTATGCTCCTCACCGAGTGAAACCTTTTGAAATTGAAATTTGGAAAAGCAATAAAACAAATGAAGATAAAGAACTGATAATTTTTATGCCAGGACTTGGAGGCGAAATTAATAATTTTAAATGGATAGGAAACGAATTGGCTAAAAGAGGTTGGCCAATATTATTCATAGATCATAGAGGAAGTAATTTGGAGTCATTTATAGAAGTACTCGAAGGTAAGGAAACAATACCAGGAAGTGCAGACTTTTTCTTATATAGAATTAAAGATTTAGATGCTGTATTAAAAGCCCATAAAAATGGAGAATTTGGTTTACCTAATGATTCTTATATTTTAATGGGGCATTCACTTGGTGCTTTAATAGCACTTTTATATGAAGGCAATAAACCTACTGATCAACTAAGGGACAAATGTGATTCGGCATTAAAAGACTTTGCGGTAACAAATTTATCTAAATTACTTCAATGTCAGTTGAGCGAAATACCATTCCCTAAGAAAAATAACTCTAATAAGGCCAGTGCGATTATAGGTTTTAATTCATTTGGCAGTTTAGTATGGCCAAAAGAAAATAGTACAGGCATTAAAACACCAACTCTTCTAATTGGTGGTACTTATGACCTTATTACACCATTAATGAATGAACAATTTAGAGTTTTTTATGCTTTAAATAATCCATCAAATAGATTTCTAATTATTGAAGGGGCAAGTCATTTCTCTCCAATAAGAATTAATAAAAGCTATGAAGAAAATAACGACGTCTTCAAAATAAATGAAACTTTTATTGGTTCAGAGCCAATATTAGTACAAGATTTATCTACTAAATTTATAATTGAATTTTTAAAAAATATTAAAGACCAAAAGATCCCTAATGTGATTAAAAACCAAAGAGATTTAGGACTTGATTTCCATCTTTTAGATCTTGAAACAATAAAAGAAATTTCCAAAAATTAGTACTCTATTCGTGGATCTAAATATGCGATTAAAATATCCACGAAGAGATTTAAAGAGACTATGAGCATAGAGGTAAAAATTACAATTCCTTGAACCAAGGTATAGTCTCTTTGAGAAATAGCTTCATGTAATCTTAAAGCAATACCTGGCCATGAAAAAGTTACCTCGAACAATAGAGCACCTCCTGCTAATGAGGCCATAGTCAAGCCAGAAATAGTGACAATTGGCAATAGAGCATTAGGCAATGCATGGTTTAAAAATATTTTTTTCCTTGATATCCCTCTACATATAGCAGCATTTACATAATCACTTTTTAATGTCTTGTCCAAATTTACTCTTAGTGAACGGCTGAATATACCACTTAATAAAAAACCAAGGGTAATCGAAGGAAGTGCAAGATGATAAAGACTATCCTTCAATGCAATAATATTATTTGAAAGAATACTATCTAAAACTAGAAAACCTGTAATTTGAGGTTGTTGTTGAAATATTGGAAATCTACCTCCAATTGGAGAAATATTAAAAAATACAGAAAATAATAATTGCGCTAACATTGCCCCCCAAAAAGGAGGTATCGCATATGTTGCAATTCCTAATATTCTCGCAATATAATCAGTCTTTTTCCCTCTATTTCTTAAGCCAAGTAATCCCAACGGGAAGCCTATTAGTGTGGCACTTAATATTGAAAATAATCCAAGCTCAAGACTTGCAGGCAATGACTTAATAATAATATTAAGGACAGGCTCTTGGGTACTAAGAGATTGGCCAAAATTTAAGTGCAATATATTTTTAATATATGAAAAATATTGATTTATTAAAGATTCATTTAGCCCCAATTTATTTCTTAGAAGTTCCCTAGAAACCTCATCTGCACCAGATCCAAGTATTGCATCTACAGGATCGCCGGGAGCAACTCTTAATAAAATAAAAACTAATGAAGAAATTATCCATAACATTATGGGTATTAATGAAATTTTTAATAGGGAATAATTTAGTAGTTTATTTAAATTTCTACTCATTAATTAACTCAAGATCACTCAATGAAATTATTCCTGCACCATTAAAAATAGGTTTTGATATTTTATTTTGTGACCATGCTTTTTGAGAGGATATCCAAATAGGAATATAAGGTATTGAACTTGCTGCTATTTTTTCAATTTCAACAAGTTTTTCTAATCTTTTAATTCCACTTATTTTTTCACTCTCAAGAAATAAACTTTCCGCTTTATTAGATCCCCAAAAACTACCGCTGTAAACTGATTCTCCTTTTTTACATATGCCATCAGCTATTTCATTACAACTTAAAAGAGGGGTGAGATAGGCCTCTGGATCTGAATAAGCCCCAGTCCAATCAAGAAGAACTGCCGTATAAATTCCTAAACTTAGATTCTTATAAACTGTTGTAGATTCAACCCCATTGAGTTCAATATCAATACAATCTTTCAAAGAACTTTTAATTTCTTCCTGCCATGTCAGTGCAATAAGCTTGTCAGCTGGTACATTCGATCTATAAGTAAGGGGTATTTTTAGAATATTTCCATTGCAATAATTTTCTTTTTGCAATAACCTTCTTGCATCTAAATAATCGTATTTAGGCCACAGTTCTTGATTATCTTTTTTTAATATCGGAGGAATAATTGATCTAGATGGCTTCCTTAATCCATAACTTACTTTCTCACTAATCAATTTTCTATTAAGACTTTTTGCCAAAGCCAGTCTTAAATTAAGATTATTTAGGGGATAAGAACTAGTTTTAAGGCTTATAAAACTTAATTCAGTGAAAGGGCTATTACCTTCATTAAACTGTTTATTTTTGCTTAAATTATTTAAACTTTTTCTCTGACTATCATCAATTGAATTTGATAAAAGCACGTCAATTTGTTTACTTTTTAAAGCCCCAAAGAGAGATGATGAATTTGAATATCCCACAAAATTAATGCCGTTATTTAAGGGCTTTTCACCCCAATAATTTAAATATGGATCAATTGATTGAACTTCATTAGAAAAACTAGTCAGCACATACTTGCCAGTACCAACGAATTTTTCATTCAGAAACTTATCAGAATATTGTTTGTAAAATGTAGGAGATATTGGAGTTAAATTTACTGATGTGAGTAAACCATTTAAAGAACTTGATGGTTTATTCAAATTTATTATGACTGAATATTCACTTGGCGTTTCTATCGATTTAATCTTATTTCCTAAAATATAGTTCATCGTTCCAATTCTTTTGAATCTATCAAAGGTAAACTTCATAGCATTTGAGTTAAATGCAGTTCCATCGTGAAAAAAAACATTTTTTCTTAAATTGATAGTTATTTGAAGTCTATTCTTTGAAATAATTGGCATCCCTGAGGCCAATTCAGGGATTAATTCACCCTCAGAATTTAATTCATATAATGTGTCTCCTAGAGAACTGATCAATTGAATTGCTTTAAGAGTATTTGCTCTGGCTGGATCTAAAGATTCAATTTTTCCAGAACTTGCTACTATGATTTTTTTAGATATTCTTTTTGAGCCGCAAGAATTCTGTAAAAAAGAAATTAAAATAATAAATATTGATAAAACAACTTTTTTTTTCATATTTTATAATTACTTAGTTTTTCAGAAGAATTATTTGAGCAGAAAATTTGTAAGGTTATTTGATTTATTTCTAAAGCAAATGTTTTTTTAGAATCACAGGCGAAAGGCCACTCTCTCACCCAACAAATTTCTTTACATATATTTAAACCAATTACTTGAAAAGTCTTATTGCTATTTTTAATTTTTACACAAGCACCTTTATAAAGGTTTTCAGTAGAAATTAAATTATTTTTTTCGCTGTCTAATATTTTTGAATGAATCATTAAGGTTCTAAAACCATACACTTACTTTCTTCGGTTTACCAAGCTATGAAGAAATTTGCAAACTATTTTTTTAAATACAACTTAATTGACTTGCAATAATTTTGACTTCATTTAGCGAATTTATTTCATCTTTCGATCTCTCAAAATCTCCATTATTCACCTCATGAGTAATAACGACAATTTCAGCTTTGTCCTCACTTGCATCAAGTTGAACAATTGATTCGATTGATACATTATTCTTTCCAAAAATATCTCCAATCTTTCCTATTACACCTGGACTATCAAGACAAATAATTCTAAGGTAATTTTTTTTATTTA
Organism: uncultured Prochlorococcus sp.; assembly: GCA_902600475.1. Classification (GTDB taxonomy): domain Bacteria; phylum Cyanobacteriota; class Cyanobacteriia; order PCC-6307; family Cyanobiaceae; genus Prochlorococcus_A. The sequence goes on along the minus strand of CACKJM010000010.1, from coordinate 45,462 downwards.
TTTGTGAAGATTCGATGATATGACAGTTTCTCCAGAAATAAAAAGATAATAATGGATCGATTGAATTATTATTTTTAACTGAGGCGGCATGCAGATTTAATATATCTGATACTACTGATGCAGCAGTTGGGCCACTCCCTGCACCTGGACCGTATAACATTATCTCTCCAAGAGGATCAGCCTCTATCAATAAGGCATTATTAACTCCCTTAACTGTTGCTAATGGATGAGATTTTGGAATCAAAGAAGGTCCTACCCAAATATTCAAAGCTAGTGAATCATTACTGTTAATTTGTCCCCTTTCGGAGAGCGCTAAAAGTTTTATTTCAAACCCTAATTTATTGGCATATTCGATATCCTTTAGATTAATTTTACTAATGCCCTCAGAATGAATCTCCTCTCTTTTGATTTTCCCTCCAAATGCAAGTTCACTAAGAATTGAAATCTTATCTGCAGCATCATGACCCTCAACATCAGCAGTTGGATCAAATTCCGCATACCCAAGGCTTTGGGCCATTTTTAAGGTCTCTTTATAATCAGCTTTTTCATTTGTCATCTTTGAAAGAATAAAATTTGTTGTGCCATTTATTATCCCAACCATTTTTTTTATACTGTTACTTTTTAATGATCTTTTTAAGGGTTCAATTATAGGAATCCCCCCGCAAACTGCCGCCTCTGACAATATATAAACTCCTTCTTTAGATGCAGTTTTATATATTTCTTCTCCATATCTTGCAATGACTGCTTTATTAGCTGTAACAACAGATTTACCTAATTTTAATGATTGCAGAATAATATCTTTCGCCAAATCAACCCCACCCATCACTTCAACAATTACATCTATAGTGGGGTCATTAATTATTTTAAATGGATCATCAGTTAATAAATTATTATCTAGCTCAATATCCCTTTTTTTACTAAGATCTTTAACTGCTATTTTTGCAATTTCTATTTCTTTTAGAATTGGATGTGAATCAACTTCAGAACTTAATATTTTATAAATCCCTGAACCAACAGTTCCAAAACCTACAATTCCAATTTTGCATTTTCTCATTTTTTATTTCTTTTAACTTTGAGTTTAATTTTATATTATTAGGCCTACAAAAATTCATTTGCTTGAGACTGCATTTTCAATAATATATTTAAAAAACCATTTGATCGTGAAGGGGTTAAGCTTGCTTTCAAACCAGTATCTTCAATAAATTTCTTATCTATTTTAATAACCTCATTTGGTGTTAATTCATTCAACCCAGTTATTAAAAATGCTAATAAACCCTTGGTTATTAAGGCATCAGAATATCCTTCCCAAAATAATTTACCGCTTTTAATATTTGCCTTAACAAAAACTTCTGAAACGCATCCCTTAACTTTATTTTCTTCAACAAGGATTTCACCATTTGGTTCTTTTAATTTTTTGCCTAACCACAAAATGTATTCATATTTTCTTTTTGGATCTTCTGATTTCTTCAACTTTTCTACTAATTGTGATAAGTTATTGTATTTTTCCTGATTTTCCATTATTTAAAACTATAAATTAATCACTTAATAGGTTTTTATTATACAAATATTTCTTTTTCTGTGATAAAGCCCGATAAAGGAATATCCCACTCAGCTCTGGTTAATGGAATTGTACTTACACAATTAGAAGTTAATACTCCTATACATGGAACATTTCGCCATTCATTATCTCTCCTTAATTTATCAAAATAACCTCCCCCATAACCTAATCTTGTTAAATTTTTATCAACGGAAAGACATGGAACAAGTATCATGCTTATCTGGAAATAACTTAATGGGGAAGAATTATTTGGACTTAGTATCCCCTCAGAATCTTTGGTAAGAGGTTTTTCATCCCATGAATAAAATAACAACTCTTTTTTATCATTACATTTAGGCAAAGCTAAAGAAATTTTTTCCTTGAGACTTCGTATATCAACTTCATTTTTTAAAGGCCAATATATTGCTATATAACCAATATTTTTATATCCCTTAACAAATGAATCAACATATAGTCCTACATTCTTTGCTACATTTTCTCTTTGATTAAGAGAAATCTCATCTCTTATTTTTCTAAACCTTTCCCTCTCCAATTTCTTTTTCTCAAAGATAGTCATATTAAATCCTCAGTAGAAACCTTCTTCATTTAGTTTTGTGAGTGCTATGGCCAATGCATCTGCTGAATCATCAGGTTTTGGAGGTTTGTTAAGATCTAAGCTATACATAACAGCATCAAGAACTTCTTTCTTAGATGCCTTTCCAGACCCAGTAATAGTTAACTTTATCTGAGCAGGGGAATATTCACTAACATGAATTTTTTTAGAAGCCAAAACCATCATAATTACGCCTCTAGCCTGCACCACACTAATAGTAGTACTCGATCTATAAAAGAAAAATTTTTCTACCGCTGCTAAGGTTGGATTCCAATGATTTATTAGTTCATTAAGATCTTTAAATATCTCATAAAGTCTATCTTCTTCTTTTTTATCTTTACTTGTCTCAATAACGCCACAATCTAAGAATATCTTTTTTTCATTTACTATTTCAATAATTCCATAACCAACTCTAGCTAATCCAGGATCAATCCCAATTATTCTCACTTTAATTAAGCTTCTGCAGACAATTGAAATTTTGAAAAATTTTCTTTTTCATCTAAATCAAATACCTTACAAAAAGCTTGGATAACTCTTTCACCTGAATCAACTTGTTCCAAGGGATCTTTTCTAAGTCTATGTCTTAAAGAACAGGAAATAACCCTTGCTATGTCATCTTCTTGCACTTCAGTTCTTCCTTCAAAGGCTGCAATTGCCCTTGCGGACCTATTTGTAACAATATCTCCACGTAAACCATCAACATCTAATTCTCCGCATATTGCAGAAATATTCAATCTTAAGTCATCGTCCATTTGAACAGAATTTAATATTTCTTGTGCTTTAATAACTTTCTGTTGAAGTTCATCCTGTTGTTTCTCAACACTCAATGAAAACTCATCAGGATTATCATCAAAAGAAGTTCTTTGATCAACTACTTGAACTCTTAATTCAGCATCTCTAACTGTCTTAACTTCAACACTCATTCCAAACCTGTCCAATAGTTGAGGCCTTAATTCACCTTCTTCTGGATTTCCTGAACCAATAAGGACAAACCTAGCGGGGTGTCGAACTGAGACCCCCTCCCTTTCAACTGTATTCCATCCGGAAGCGGCCGAATCTAAAAGTACATCAACTAAATGATCATCAAGTAAATTCACTTCATCAACATACAGTAAACCCCTATTAGCTTTGGCTAATAATCCTGGTTCAAATGCCTTAACACCTTCGCTCAAAGCCTTCTCTATATCAATGGTTCCACAAAGCCTGTCTTCAGTAGCCCCTAAAGGCAAGTCAACCATAGGTACTTGTTTTTGAATACTCTCAAGATTTTCTCCTAGAGTAATTTTTTCCAAAACTTCTTTACTTTGTAAATCAGGATCGACTAGTGAACTATTATATGGATCGTCTTTAACAACATCGATTGCAGGCAACAAATCAGCTAAGGCTCTGATTGTAGTAGACTTTCCAGTCCCTCTATCACCCATTATCATCACTCCGCCAATTCTTGGATCAATAACATTTAACAGGAGAGCCAATTTCATTTCTTCTTGACCAATTACTGCTGTAAAAGGAAAAACTCTTCTTTTCTTTGTTGTAGGCACAGTTTTAGTTTTCTTAAATATTCAAATAATCAATAGATGTTACTTCAGAAAATGTTTTTAGTAAATATCCCTATCAAATTAAAACAAGACGTGATTAATAACTAATCAAATTTATACTTACTTATTTTTTTTTGAATTGTCCAAAAACCAAGTCATTTGATGAACAATTCCTCGTAAAACATTTATTTCCTGTTTTGATGTATTTGCCCTCAAGATAAAATTCTTAAATTTACTGATTTTTGCCTTAGAGGTATGTTTTAAGAGGTATCCAACTCGCAAAAGCATTTCCTCTATTTCCACAAATGTATCATGTACTTCTTTCGTTGATGCCAAGTTAAAAACTTTTAATTCATTATTTAAATTCTTTTTAGAAGACTTATTTAATTCATACAAAACTATTGAAACAGCGTGAGAAAGATTTAATGAAGGATTATTCTGAGAAGTTGGAATATTAAAAGTTTTATTTGCTAGAAGCAATTCACTGTTAGTTAAACCTCTATCTTCTCTTCCAAATATAATTGCTAAATTATTTATCTTCTTAAAGGATAAAGTCCAATCAAATATATCTTCAGAAGATACAAAAAATGAATCTTTATTTACATCAATCCTTCCACAAGAGGCTAGAACCAAATCACAATCAAAAATTGCTTTTTGAAGATCATCAAAAACTCTACAATGTTTAAGAAATTTTTGACCTTTAAGAGCCATTTTTTTTGCTTCTAAAGAAAATATGTCGCATTTAGGAGAAACAATTCTTAATTCATCAACTTCAAAATTACTGCATAGTCTAGCAACGCTTCCTACATTTAAAGGGCCATTTGGTTCAACTAAAATTACCTTTAAATTAGAAAAATTTTTCCCCAAAATTATTCAAGGCTATGAAGATATTTTAATAAATTGGACATATTTACAGGGTCAATTTCAAAACTTGGCATAGGAGGAGTCAGGCCTCCGGTAACTTGTTTTATTATCTCTTTATCATTCAAACGTTGAGTTATTGAATGTAAGTCTGGGCCTACTAATCCTCTTGCTGTAATTCCATGACATCCAACACAATTCATCTTAAAAAGAGCATCTCCTTCCTCAGCAGAGCCATTAAGCTCAAGAGTTTCAATAATATATTTGTTATTTTCACTATGATTTACGAAAAATATTGAAAAACAAATCAATAAAACTCCAAATAAAACAAAAACAATTTTTAAGAATTCTCTCTTAAAGTCTCTTTCTGCTGCAGTTGATGAAGATGTTGACACAAAAAATAGTCTCTATGTAACAATTGTGAGTAAGAAATTCAAAAAAGGCAAAAAAAATGATCGAGCCTCTTCTATGTGGAATTGTTTTAGGTTTAGTTCCAATAACTCTTCTTGGATTATTTGTAAGTGCATGGAATCAATACAGAAGAGGTTCAGGGATGCTGGACATTGATTAAAAAAGTTAATCTTGACTGCCCATAATTTCTTACATCTATAGTTTCCCACAAAGTACTTTTTTTAATAATAAGGTTTGGAGAATGTTCACAAATTACTAATGAATCTTTTTTTAAAAGATTAGAATTAAATAATTGATTTAAAACTAATTCATGGAAATTCACATCGTAGGGAGGATCTAAATAAACAAAATCAAATTTTAATTTGTTTAAATCGATATTTCTAGATGATAAGTTTCTCTCATAATTAGGTTTTGTCCATTTCAAAACGTCTTTACAAATAACTTCGATATCATTTCTCCTATTCTCTATATTCTCCAAGGAGAGTAAATTTTCTAAGCAAATTTTTGAGTTGATTTTGTTTTTTTCAATTGCAATTATTTTGCTTGCCCCGTGATTATAGGCTTCACAAGATATTGCCCCTGTTCCACTAAATAAATCTAACCAGTTACTATTTTCAACTCTTTTGTTCAATATATTAAATATAGCCTCTCTCACTCTCAAAGTTGTAGGTCTGGTATAAGAATTATTTGGACTTTGGAGTTTTTTACCACCTATTAATCTTAAGTTAGTCATTATCCCTAAGAATATTTTATTGAATATTACTCAGCCATCTTCTCAAAAGTTTTTCTCCGGTTTTTCCAGATTTTTCCGGATGAAATTGACAGGCTAATAAATTATCTTTCTCGATCATTGCAGTTAATTTTTCAGACCCATAATCAACCTGAGCTGCAATAATATTTAGGTCATCTGGGATTGCATGATAGGAATGTACAAAATAGACCCAATTATTTAATTCTTCAATCCCAAATAAAGTATTTTTTTTTGTGGGTAAAAGTTGGCACCAACCCATGTGTGGGATTCTTTGATTAACAATATTGGGTATTTTTTGTATTTTTCCTTTTAAAATTCCTAATCCTTTAACTTTTCCTTCATCACTACACTCAAAAAGAAGTTGGAGACCTAAACATATCCCAAAAAAGGATTTCCCGCTTTTAATCCATTTTTTCAAATCAGTTATCAAATCTGTATTTATGAGATTATTCATCGCTGGATCAAATGCCCCAACCCCTGGAAGTATTATCGCCTTACAAAGCTTGGAATCATTAAAGTTTTTAATTAATATAATTTCTTCTCCAAGACTTTCTAGAGATTTTGTTACAGAATGAATATTTCCCATTCCATAGTCTATTAGTCCAATTTTATGCAAAGCTTTTAAATTTATAAATGCTTAGTTAAAGTGCTCGAAAGAGTTGCTTTTGGCACAGCGCCAACAACTGTATCAACCTTTTGACCTCCTTTAAAGATCATTAATGTAGGAATACTTCTAATTCCGTATTGACTGGCTACATTTGGATTTTCATCTGTGTTTAATTTAAAAACTTTAATTTTTCCTTCAAAGTCTTTTGAGATTTCTTCTACAACTGGAGCGACCATCCTACATGGACCGCACCATGGTGCCCAAAAATCAACCAATACTGGTAGATCACTTTGCAGTACATCCTTGTCAAATGAAGAATCAGTTACGGCTGGAGCTGATGACATAATTTAAGTATTCCTTTTTGAAAATTTAGCAGGCAATTCTTTTAAGTGATGATTTCATTACAGATTAAATAATATAAGTAACAAAATATCTAAAAAAGCCCGATAAATCGGGCGATTTAGTGTGTGAGGAGTATGGGGTTTCCCCCATCATTTCATAATAACTCCTAATTAGAAAATTTTTCAAATTAATACTTAATTCACGAAGAATTTATAAATTTGCTTTAAATGACTTACTTACCCATCCCAAGCTGCTGTGCTTTTTGATAAACCTTACCTTCTGTAAGAAGCGATGGTGCGATAACTATTTCAACTTCTTGCATTTCTTTAATATTTTTTGCTCCAAGAGTACTCATTGAGGTTCTAATGGCTCCTAATAAGTTATGTGTCCCATCATCAAGTAAAGCAGGGCCTTTAATTATTCTTTCTAAGGATCCTGTAGAACCAACTTCAATTCTTGTGCCCCTTGGCAATAATGGACTTGGAGTAGCCATACCCCAGTGAAACCCTTTACCTGGAGCGTTTGAGGATTTAGCTATTGGGGAACCAATCATTACAGCATCTGCTCCACATGCTAAACATTTACAGATATCTCCGCCAGTAACAATTCCTCCATCACCAATAATAGGAATATAGCGACCACTTTCTTTAAAGTAATCATTTCTTGCCGCACTACAATCAGCAATTGCAGTTGCTTGAGGGATTCCAATTCCCAAAACTCCTCTTGATGTACATGCCGCTCCAGGTCCTATCCCAACCATCAATCCTGCAACTCCAGCATCCATGAGAAGTTTTGCAACTTCGTAAGTAACACAATTACCCGCTACTACTGGGACATTCATAGATTGACAGAGATTTTTAATATTTAAGGTTTCCTTACCTTGCATTCCAAGATGTTCAGTGGAAACAACTGTTCCTTGCAGAAAAAATAAATCTATTTTGGAATTATTGAGTGTTTCTTTAAACTTAATGGCAGCTTGAGGAGTCCCACTAAAAGCTGCTATACCTCCTTTTTCTTTCACCTCATTTATTCTTTGTACAATCAATCCCTCCTTAACCGGTTCACTGTATATTTTCTGCATTAATGGAACAAAATCATTCTTCCCGACTGATGCTATTTGGTTCAATATTTCATCAGGGTTTTCATATCTTGTTTGTATTCCCTCCATATTAATAACCCCTAGGGAACCTAATTTTGTAAGTTCAACAGCCGTATTGACATCGACAACACTATCCATGGCACTAGCGACAATCGGGACTTCTCTTTTGAAATCACCTATTGACCAAGAAGGATCAGTCAAATCGTAATCAAGTGTTCTATTGCCAGGGACTAAAGCAATTTCATCGATGCCATAAGCCCGTCTGACTTTTTTATTTAAACCAAGTTCAATATTCACGATAGTTTTCTTTTATTCTGATTAAATTAACAACTAAAGGGGTAATAAGCCAAGGTTTATTCAAAAACAAAAGGTTTTATTTTGATTTGTGTGTAAATGTGAGTATTTGGGAATTAAATAAATCTTTTTTTTTATTCATTATGACAATCAGCGATTATTATTAAAGAAAGGATTTTTGTATGTCTGATATTTTAGATTCCGATAACTCAGGATTAAGCGACGACAACGACCGAATTATTCAGACTGACCTAAGAAATGAGATGTCTCGTTCATACCTTGAGTATGCAATGAGCGTTATAGTTGGTCGTGCTCTTCCAGATGCGAGAGATGGATTAAAACCTGTTCACAGAAGGATTCTTTATGCAATGTATGAACTTGGTTTAACTAGCGGTAGACCATACAGAAAATGTGCAAGAGTTGTTGGAGAAGTACTTGGTAAATACCACCCTCACGGTGATACTGCTGTTTATGATGCTTTGGTTAGGATGGCCCAAGATTTCTCTATGAGGATGCCACTCATAGATGGTCATGGAAACTTTGGTTCTGTTGATAACGACCCTCCAGCAGCAATGAGATATACAGAATCTCGTTTACAGTCTCTTACGGATGAAAGTTTATTAGAGGATATTGAATCTGAAACTGTAGATTTCGCCGATAATTTTGACGGTTCTCAACAAGAGCCAACAGTTTTACCGGCTAGAATCCCTCAACTACTTCTAAATGGATCATCTGGAATAGCAGTAGGAATGGCAACCAATATTCCACCTCATAACTTAGGGGAATTAATTAATGGTCTTAAATCAATAATCAAAAATCCTTCAATTGAAGATAGAGAACTTTTTGAAATAATTAAGGGTCCTGATTTTCCTACAGGTGGTCAAATCTTAGGCAGAGATGGTATCAGAGAAACTTTCAAGACAGGAAGGGGTTCAATAACTATGAGAGGTGTAGCAAATATTGAGCAAATTAAATCCTCTGGAAGGGCAGAAAAAGATGCAGTAATAATTACAGAGCTTCCATTTCAAACTAATAAAGCAGCATTGATCGAAAGAATTGCAGACTTGGTTAATGAAAAAAAATTAGAAGGTATTTCAGATATTAGAGATGAAAGTGATCGAGATGGAATGAGAATTGTTATTGAACTAAAAAGAGATGCCTACCCTCAAGTAGTTTTAAATAATTTATTTAAGTTAACACCTCTACAAAATAACTTTAGTGCAAATATCCTTGCTTTAGTAAAAGGAGAGCCTACAACACTTTCACTCAGAAAAATGTTAGACGTTTTTCTAGATTTTAGGGTTGAGACAATAAGGCGAAGAACAGCATTTTTATTAAAAAAGGCAGAAGAAAGAGATCATATTGTGAAGGGTCTTTTATTGGCCTTAGATTCTATGGATGAGATTATAAATCTTATAAGATCAGCGAAAGATTCAATATCAGCACGAGAAAAATTACAAAACGAGCATAAATTAACTTCCATACAGGCAGATGCAATTTTACAAATGCAATTAAGAAGATTAACAGCGCTTGAAGCAGATAAAATCAAAGGGGAACATGATGAGTTAACCCGAAAAATCAACCTATTTCAGCAAATATTAAATAGTAAAGAAAGAATTTTTGAAATTATTCTTGAAGAACTTAATAAAATCGATGAAAGATTCTCTTCTCCTAGGAAAACAGAAATATTAGATTTAGGCGGTGGATTAGATGATATTGATCTTATAGCTAATGACAGATCCGTAGTTCTATTAACTGAAGCAGGTTACTTAAAAAGAATGCCCGTTAATGATTTTGAATCTACCAGTCGTGGTTCAAGGGGTAAAGCTGGCACAAAAACCAAAGAAGATGATGACGTGAAATTATTTATAAGCTGTAACGATCATGATACTCTTTTGCTTTTCAGTGATAGAGGAGTAGCTTATGCTCTCCCAGCATATAGGGTTCCTATGAGTAGCAGAACAGCAAAGGGGACTCCATCAGTTCAACTTCTCCCAATTCCAAGAGAAGAAAAAATAACTTCAATAGTTGCAGTGGATTCTTTTGTTGATGACCGTTATTTATTAATGCTAACCAAAGCTGGCTTTATAAAAAGAACTGCACTTTCTGCTTTCTCAAAAATTCGCTCAAATGGACTAATAGCAATTAATCTTGAGGATGGAGATGCCCTAACCTGGGTAAGATTATCAAAAGAAGGTGATAGTGTTTTAATTGGATCTAAAACAGGAATGGCTATTCATTTCAGACTAGATATCAATGAATTAAGACCACTTGGCAGAACAGCAAGAGGGGTTAAATCAATGAACTTGAGAGAAGGAGACAATCTAGTTTCTATGGATGTTTTAACATCTAATTTGGTTGATCAATTGGCTAAAATTGAGGATCTCGCAGAAGATCTTGATGATAATGTTGAGGAAAACTCTTCAGATGGTCCATGGGTATTAATAGCCAGTGCATTTGGTCTAGGAAAGAGAGTACCTGTAGCTCAGTTTAGATTACAAAAAAGAGCAGGCATGGGTTTGAGAGCAATAAAATTTAGAATTAAAGATGATCAGCTAGTTTGTTTGAAGGTCCTTGGAAAGGGAGAAGAATTACTACTTGTGACCGAAAAAGGCGTAATAGTCAGAACAAACGCAGATAAAATCTCGCAGCAATCCAGGGCAGCTACAGGAGTAAAATTACAAAGATTAGATGACGGCGATCATTTATCTGAAGTTGTATTGGTACCTCGTGAACAAATAGAGGAAGGAGCCCAACCTAGCTCAGTTGAACAAAATTAAAAGTCTTATGTTTAGCTAAATAATATGGAAATACTTGATATTTTAATTTTAGGGTCAGGTCCTGCAGCATTATGTTTAGCTTCAGAATTAGCCAAGCAGGATCTAAATATTAAGGGAATATCAACAAAATCTCCAAATGAAAAATGGGAAAATACATATGGTATTTGGGCATCTGAGTTAGAAGAATTAGGCTTAGAGTCCTTGTTATCTCATCGATGGTGTAAAACAGTTAGTTTTTTTGGAGATGGGAAAAATAAAAAAGGAGATACTCCGACAAAACACAACTACGATTATGGTTTAATAAATCAAGAAGCCTTTCAGAATGAGCTTTTAAAGAAATGTAAAGGGATTGAATGGTTGAATGAAACAGCAAAAGACATTAAAGAAAAGAATAAACTATCTGAAGTAATTTGTTTTTCAGGTCTCAAAATAAAGGCGAGATTAGTCATTGACGCAAGTGGTCATAAAAGTAATTTTGTAAAAAGACCAGTTCAAAATAAAATCGCTCAACAAGCTGCTTACGGAATTGTAGGTAAATTCACATCACCACCTGTTAATAAAGAACAGTTTGTTCTAATGGATTTTCGTCCAAATCATTTAAACAATGAAGAAAAGTTATCATCTCCCTCCTTTCTTTATGCAATGGATCTTGGCAACGACACTTTTTTTGTTGAAGAAACTTCATTAGCTAGTTATCCTGCATTATCCCAAGAAAATCTTAAAAAAAGACTTTATAAAAGACTTAATAGTAAGGGTATTGAGGTAAGTGAAATTTTTCATGAAGAGAATTGCCTTTTCCCTATGAATTTACCCCTCCCATTTAAGAAACAATTTGTACTGGGTTTCGGAGGGGCTGCAAGTATGGTTCATCCTGCATCAGGATACATGGTTGGATCTTTATTAAGAAGAGCTCCACTCCTTGCACAAAAATTAGCAATCTTTTTAAAAGAACCTCATCTAAGTTCACTAGATTTAGCTTCAAAAGGTTGGAATGTCCTATGGCCATACGAGTTAAAACAAAGGCACAAACTTTACCAATATGGTTTAAATAGATTAATGAGTTTTGACGAAAGTAGATTAAGAAGCTTTTTTTCAAATTTCTTTAGATTATCAACCAACGAATGGGTAGGTTTTCTTACTAACACACTTCCACTTCCAAAACTAATTTACGTGATGAGCAAGATGTTTATAAATTCACCTCTAAAAGTAAAACTAGGAATGCTTAAATTAAATTAGCAATTTTATTTTCGCCAATCATCAATATTTATATCTGGGAAAACTTTATCTTCTTCCTCAATATCTTCAAGAAATTTTAAATTAATATTAGAATTATTTCTAATCATTTCAACTAATTTCCAGAATCGTAACAAGTGTCTTTCTATTCTTTCTTTTGCAAGCTCAGTTGTAGTTCCAGCTCTTAAGATGAAACTCCAATCAGAGGATTCGGAGAGAAGTAATTCTCTTGCTGCTTGCTTGAAAAGTCTTGTTGATAAGTCATTATTAAATTTATTGGAACATAACTCAACAAAAGTTGAGCCTGCTTTTGTGATTTCTGGAACGATCCATGCATTTGAATCATTAATCCAGTAATTATGGTAACCACCTTGTCCCCAGCTTGATGGCGATGGTTCACATATCTGAAGATTTGGTTTTTGAATTAAAAATTCTCTCAAATTTGTAAGCTTAATTAAGTATTTACTTGAGTTTTTTAAAATATTTTCAATAAAGAAAGGTCCCTCATACCACCAATGACCGAATAACTCCGCATCAAATGGAGCCACTAGTAAGGGTTTAAAGGAAGAGGATAAGGTTAATTTTTCTAATTGTTTTGATCTCGCTAAAAGGTATGCATCAGCATGCTCTAAAGCTTTCTTTTTTGCATCATTTTCTGAGTAAAACTCCTTTTTCCCTAATGGTACGTTTTCATCTGTAATCTTATGGAACTTTAAACCCAAGGGTCTTTTAGTTGTAATTCCTTTCTTTTGGAGCTTAGAGACAGGTAATTCCCATCCCAAATCTTTATGAAATTCCCTATAAACTTTGTCTCCTGGGAATCCATCCTTAGCAGACCAAACGGGCAAGGTTGACTCACTATCTCTTCCGAAAAACGCAACTCCTTTTTTTGAACAGATTGGTGCATAAACACCATACCTAGGCCTTGGCGTGGAATTTAGAATCCCATGACCGTCTAAGATTGCATATCTAATTCCAGAATTAAAGAGTATTTCATCTAAATTTTCATAATATGCACACTCAGGTAACCAAATACCTAAAGGGTTAGTTCCAAAAATATTCTTATGGCTTCTAATGGCTGTATTTATTTGTCCTTTAACCGTTTCAGGATTTTCCCTTAGAATGGGTAAATACCCATGTGTAGCAGCACAAGTAAGAATATCTAAATTTCCAGAGTTTTTTAAAGCTCTAAACTTTTCAATTAAATTGCCAGAACATTTTTTCCAATATGAGTATTTTTCATTAAGATTTTTAATTAAAAATGCAGAGGCAATTTTTTGCTCTTGTGGAAGTTCGTTTAAAAAATCATTCCTTGTTTTAATCCAGTTCGGGAAAGTTTCTTGAATTTGTTTATTGTTGAGAAGTGATAATAATGTTGGGGACAAACTAATCGTAAGTTTTGTATTTAAAGGATTTTCATTTTTGGAAGATTCTATAGATTCAAGTAGTGGTATATAACATTCCAATATCGCCTGAAATAACCAATCCTCTTCTAAAGAGTTTTTTTCATTTTTTCTAACATAAGGAAGATGAGCATGTAAAACTATCGCTAACTGTCCTAAAACATTTTTTTGGGAATATTGCCCATTCATACTTTTTATAATTTTTTTGCCTTCAATTCTATAAAAATTCAAAATTGACCTTTTATAAAAATAAAGCTTTAATCTTAAAACAATACTTTAATAATTAAAATATTTATTTTTTTTAATCAGAATTTTAACCAATATTGTTAAGCAACTAAGAATGAAGCAATTTTAATTAAAAAAAATCTAGTCAATTTTTTTTAATTAGCTTAATATAAGTTTAAGTGATACTGGCTAATGTCCAAAAATCCTGGAAGAATATTGATTTTTGATACTACTCTTCGTGATGGAGAGCAATCACCTGGTGCGAGTTTAAATCTTGAAGAAAAGCTTGCTATCGCGCATCAACTAGCAAGATTAGGAGTTGACATTATTGAGGCTGGATTCCCTTTTGCAAGTCCTGGGGATTTTAAAGCTGTTAATAAAATTGCCAATGCTGTAGGGAAAGAAAATGGTCCTATAATATGTGGTTTAGCTAGAGCTTCCAAAGGTGATATAAAAGCATGTTATGAAGCAGTTAGTCCAGCCCCCAAGAAAAGAATACATACTTTTATTGCAACAAGCGATATTCACTTAAAACATAAACTAAAAAAATCTAGAAAAGATGTTCTTCAAATAGTTCCAGAAATGGTTAATTATGCAAAATCATTGGTAGATGATATTGAGTTCTCTTGTGAAGATGCCTCTAGGAGTGATCCTGATTTTTTATACGAAGTTATTCAATTAGCAATTTCTGCAGGTGCGACAACAATAAATATCCCTGACACTGTTGGATTTACAACTCCTAGTGAGTTTGGCAAATTGATTGCAGATATAAATAAAAATGTTCCAAATATTGATGAGGCAGTAATCTCGGTTCATGGTCATAATGATTTAGGTTTAGCAGTAGCCAATTTTCTAGAGGCAGTAAAAAATGGAGCAAGACAATTAGAATGTACGATAAATGGAATTGGAGAAAGGGCAGGGAATGCCTCTCTAGAAGAACTGGTAATGGCATTGCATGTCAGGAAAAGTTTTTTTAATAGTTTTTTCAAAAGAAATCCAGATTCGCCAACTCCTCTTACAGCTATAAGAACAGAAGAAATAACAAAAACCTCTAGACTTGTTTCCAACCTAACTGGAATGACTGTTCAACCTAATAAAGCTATTGTTGGGGCCAACGCTTTTGCACATGAGTCAGGCATTCATCAGGATGGTGTCTTAAAAAATAGACTAACTTACGAAATTATCGATGCAAAAACTGTTGGTTTGAGTGACAATAAAATATCTTTGGGAAAACTAAGTGGAAGAAGTGCTGTAAGAGCGAGATTAGAAGAAATGGGATATGACTTGAGCCGAGAAGATTTAAATGATGCTTTCGCTCGTTTTAAGGATTTAGCTGATAGGAAAAGAGAAATTACTGATAGAGATTTAGAAGCAATTGTTAGTGAACAAGTGCAGCTTCCAGAAGCTAAATTTCAATTAAGTCTGGTACAAGTAAGTTGCGGTAACGCATCTAAACCTACCGCCACCATTTCACTTATAAACACTGATGATAATACTGAGGATACTGCCGTATCAATAGGTACTGGACCCGTTGATGCAGTATGCGAGGCTTTAAATAAATTAGCTAAAGTTCCTAATGAATTAATTGAATTTTCTGTAAAGTCCGTAACAGAAGGAATTGATGCTTTGGGAGAAGTAACAATAAGAATAAGAAGGGATAACAAAATATATTCTGGTCATTCAGCAGATACGGACGTTGTTGTTGCGGCAGCAAATGCATATGTAAATGCCTTAAATAGGTTAGTATTTTCTGAGAAAAAAAATTCAATTCACCCACAATTCGACAATTTAGAAAATTCTGAGAAGACATTTATATCTAATCCTACAAATTAAATTATTCCTTTGGATTATTAAGTAGCTATTAAAAATAGTCTCTTAATATTGTAGATTAATCACATAGTTAAAGCAGTAAATAATGAGAGAAAGGTTACTTGGGTACTGGGCACTTTCATGGGTTGGGTTAATAAGCAACATAGTCGCACTACCAATAATCGCATTAATAATCAGTTTTGGGCCTCCACTAAAAGTTGCGAATATAACTCTTGCAATAAGCCTTGGATGGCCTGCTGCGATAGTAGGAATAGTTTCTTCAGCAGCTCTTTTGGCCGAGAGAAAATGGGGAGTAACTTTAACTTTAGTATCTCTTTCAATGGTAATTTCTGGTATGGGTCCTTATTCAGTTGTGAGGCTCATAACTCTCAAAGACATTTTTGGGATTGGTGGTTTTACCCTTTTAACAACTTTATTAAGCACATTAGCTCTTTTATATTGGTGTAATCCAAAACATAGAAGAAGTATCAGGCTATAAATTATCTAAAGAAAATTAAGAAAAAGTATTATTCTTGTTTGTTGGATACTGAATTCTTCTATGTCTAATTCTTTTCCATACATTTAAAAACGCCCTTTTAATTAAAAAGATTTCCCCCTTCGATAAATTGCTGCTATCTAGTTGGCCATCTTTTTGACGTGAATAGATAATTCTTGATATTGTTTCCAAAGCTTCATTATCAGATGCATTAATATTCATAGCCCTTAATGCAGCTTCACATCCATCAGCAAGCATTAAAATAGCTGTTTCTTTTGACTGAGGAACAGGGCCTTTGTATCTAAAATCATTTTCATTAATCTTGAGATTTTTTTCTTTAGCTTTCTGAAAAAAATATCCCATTTTTAGAGTGCCTTGGTGTTCTGGGATGAAATTGGCTATTTTTTCGGGCAGTCTATTTTTTTTGGCATATTGTAATCCTTCGTCAACATGCGCCTGCAATACCTCTGCACTTTTAAAAGGATTATCTATTTCATCATGTGGATTTTTTGAACCATCCTGATTTTCGATAAACCAATTAGGTGCATGTAATTTACCAACATCATGATAAAGCGCTCCAGTTTTAATTAGATCAATATCACCACCAATCATTCTTGTTGCTTCCTCTGCTAAGCCACATATAAGTAAAGTATGTTCAAAGGTACCAGGAGCTTCAAGAGACAATCTTCTAATTAGAGGTTTCTCCTTATCAGCCAATTCAAGTAATCTTGCTTTAGTTAACAATCCAAATATCGATTCAAAAATAGGAATAAATAAAATAGTAAAAAGCATTACTATTGCCAATAGCAAAGAATCAGAAAATGTATTCCCGTTAGCTAAAACAAATTCTTTATTATCAATGAGTGATATGTTATGTTTACCTATCAATACCCACTGACTCAAGAAAGATCCGATGGGGACAAAAATTGATAATTGAAGTAACTGAGCTCGACTTCTAATCCTTCCTCCAAGTACAGATACTACTGAAGCGCAAACTAATAAAATAAAAAATAAATTATTATTTATTGAAACTGCTGGGTCTGGCCAACTAAGGCTTGCTATTGATACCCAAGATAAAGCTGTTATGCTTCCCATTCCTTGAGATATTATTAACGCCGGTGGAATTATCATAGATAATGGACTTATGGTTGAAGCTAATGCTAATTTCGTGACTTGTACTGCCAAAAGAAGAGTAATGAGCAAGATGATCTGTCTTGAAGAAATTGTGGGATTCTCTTTTTTTGACACTAATATCAAAATTCCAGAACTAAAAAGTATTTCAATAAAGTTCAAAAACCAAGAAAAAATATCTGTGGTATTTAATGGCGTAATAAGAAGTATTTTATAAGAGGAAATTATTGAAATCAAAATGCAAAGTAAAAAAATTATGAGATTATCTATTCTTGAAATTTTGATTGGTTGTTTTAATGGGACTTGACTTCTCTTCCACAGGTAAAACAATTTTTTTAAAGTAGTTGTGATGTTTTGCACAGAATATAAATAAATCTATTTGAATAATTTAGAATTATAGGCATGCTAGATGTAAAAAGGAGATGTTTTTCTAAATGTCATTAAAATTAGACGGCAAAAAATTATCTCTTGAAATTGAAGAAAGATTAAATCACTATATCTCAAGTAATAAAAAAATTGCAAGAAGAGTTCCAGGTTTAGCTGTAATAAGAATAGGCGAAGACCCTGCAAGTGGTGTTTACGTTAATAACAAAGAAAAAGCATGTTCAAGGATTGGAATAAGAAGCTTTATCTTTCATCTAAAAGATAATGTAGAGCAAAAAGAAGTCGAACAATTAATAACCAAACTTAATTCTGATAAGGATATTGATGGAATATTGCTACAACTTCCTATCCCAAATAAGTTCGATGAGCAAAAATTGATCAGTCATATCAATCCAAGCAAAGATGTTGATGGATTAAATGAGATAAACATCGGCAAATTAGTGAAAAACGATCCTGAAATGAGATCTTGTACGCCAGCAGGAATTATTAATTTATTAAGATCACATAATATTGCAATTGAAGGTAAGAAAATTGTTGTCATAGGAAGAAGTTTGCTCGTAGGGAAACCATTATCGCTTATGTTGTTAAATCTTAATGGCACGGTAACAATGACTCATTCAAAAACATTAAATTTGAATAAAGTCTGTAGAGAGGCTGACATACTAATTGCGGCTGCAGGAAAACCCAATCTTGTAGATTCGAGTTTTGTGAAAGAAGGAGCAGTAATTATTGATGTTGGAATACATAGATTAAAAAGTTCCGATAAAAATCAAACCAGATTATGTGGCGATGTATTATTAGAAGATGTCATTTCTAAAGTATTTGCTTACACACCTGTACCAGGAGGTGTTGGACCAATGACAGTAACAATGTTACTTGTGAATACTATTTTTAGCTGGCAAAAACAATTTGGTTTATCATCAACTCTTAATGACCTTTTGCCATAAACTCAACGATGAATTTTTTTTTACTGAAGGTATAAAATGACTGAAGTTATAAAAAGTATTTCTGATTTTGAAAAATATCTTGAAAACACAAAAAAGGTTGTAGAAGAAGCACTCGATTTTTCCTTGGGCCCTGAGAATCCAGAAATATTAAGAGAATCCATGAGATATTCTCTTTTAGCTGGAGGGAAAAGGATACGTCCTATTTTATGTTTAGCATCCTGCTCATTGGCAGGAGGAGAACCCTCTCTTGCTGTTCCTACTGCAGTAGCGATAGAAATGATCCATACAATGTCCTTGATTCACGATGATCTACCCGCTATGGATAATGATGACTTAAGGAGAGGTAGGCCAACAAACCATAAAGTATATGGAGATGCGATAGCTATACTTGCAGGCGATGCTTTATTAACAAGGGCCTTTGAAATGGTCTCTTTAAGAAGCCCTGGAGTCGATCCAACTAGATTATTAAATGTAGTTGGCGAATTATCCCTAGTTGCAGGTGCTCCAGGCCTAGTAGGAGGACAAGTTGTTGATTTAGAGTGCGAAGGCAAGGAAGTCGACCTCGCAACTCTCGAATATATTCATCTTCATAAGACTGGGGCTTTATTAAAGGCATGCGTCAGAACAGGCGCGATGATCGCAGGCGCTAACGAAAAACTATTAAAAGCTCTCACAACATATGCAGAGGGAATTGGTTTAGCTTTCCAAATAATAGATGATATTCTTGATTTAACTTCCAGCAGTGAAAAACTTGGTAAAACTGCCGGCAAGGATCTTTTAGCTGACAAAACTACTTACCCTAAATTACTGGGAATGGAGGAGTCAAAGAAAAGAGCATTTGATTTAGTTGAAAAAGCAAAAAAAGCAATTGAACCTTGGGGGGCTGATGCAAAGTATTTAATATCATTAGCCGACTTTATTACCAATAGAGACAGATAAATAGTTTTAATTTATGTCTGATTTCTTTGTCTTTTTTAATAATTCAGTTCTTTTCTGGAGCTTATTATCCTGTTTACTTGCTCAATTTTTTAAAATTGTTTTCAATTTCTTTTCAACTGGAGAGGTCAGATTTGGAATTATGTTCGAGACGGGTGGTATGCCTTCAAGTCATTCGGCCTTAATAACTGGTGCTGCATCTGGTATAGGTTTTGAATTGGGATTTGATAGCTCAATATTCGCATTATCAGTTGCTATAGCACTAATAGTTATGTATGACGCTAGTGGTGTTCGAAAATCAGCTGGAATTCAAGCTGCAGAAATCAATAAAATATCAAAAAAATTAGAACCTGAATCTGAATTATTTTTAAAAGAAACCTTGGGTCATACAAAAATTGAGGTCATTGTGGGGAGTTTTTTAGGACCGTTAATTACTTTGCCTGGAATGTTTTTTTTCGGTTCTCCTCTTAAAATATTTGATTTGATAATAAATTAAGAACCCTTTGAAAAACTAATTTGGGTGGCATCTATAAAGTTTTTTGCGACTTCTGGAGAACTTGGCAAATGTAAGTGAATCCAACTTGCATGTAATTTTTCATCAAAATAGCCTTCATTTTTGTATTCATTTTCCCAAGATTTAATTTTCCATGGGGAAGATAGTTTCTTCTGATGCTCAGCTTTTCTTAAATCAAGTTCAGATAAATTATTTTCAATTTCCCAATAATGAAATTCATGTCCTCTAATTAATTGATTTTGTTTAATGATCGCGGTATCTTTTAAACCTTTAATGTATCTATAACCCACTGTAAGTTTACTTTTTTTTGATTTAAAAGGCAGGATACCACTCATCTTATGATCATTACCATTTTCATCTTTTATAAAGTCTCCTAAAATCATCATCCCGCCGCACTCTGCATATATAAATCCGTTTTTGCGAAATTTCCTTAACGAATTTAAACTTTTTATGGAGTTACCTATATGATCAGCATATTTTTCAGGGAAACCCCCAGGAATAATTAAAGAAGAAGCCTCTTTAGGTATTTCTTCATCATCATAAATACTCCATGGAATCAATGGAATTCCTATTTCACTCAAAAACTCCTTAGTTTCTGGATATTGAAAATGAAAGATTTTATCTTCTGCAATTGCGATAGGTTTACTTTTGTCTATTTTAAAATTTTCAAAACTGAGAGAATTAAATATTTTCTTTTGAGGTGATTTCAAGAATTTAATAAGAGAAAATACATCAAGATTTTTTTCTGCGAAATCTGCAAAATATTCAACATCAATTTCTTTACCATTATCCAATGGAGATATTAATCCTAAATTAGCTTTGTTTAAAGTTATTTTTGAATCAGATGGTAAAAAACCAAGAATTTCGAAATCCTCATTTTTAAAAACTTCTTCAATTAATTTTTTATGTCTATCTGTATTAACGTTGTTAAATATAATTCCTGCTATTAACAATTCATGATCGAAATCTTTAAAACCTCGGACAGTGGCCAAAAGAGAAGCTACTTGCCCTCTAGCATTAACAATAAAAATTACTGGAGCATTGAGAAGTTTAGAGATATTTGCTGTGCTTGAATAGGTTGTTGCCCCTAAACCATCAAATAGACCCATTGCTCCTTCAATTAATGAGAATTCATATTTCAAAGAATGTTTAAAAAAACATTCTTTAACCCATTCCTCACCGCTTAAAAAAATATCTAAATTCCTGCAAACAGGTTGGCCAATTGAACTAAGTTGTTGTTGATCGAGGTAATCTGGGCCAACCTTGAAAGTTTGTATCTTTATACCTTTTGAGAAAGCCCAACAAGATATCAAAAGAGATAATGTAGTTTTCCCACTATCAGTTGAAGGAGAAGAAATTACACAAGGCATTTATTAGTTATTAAAACCGTTAAATATTTGAAGAGCTATTTCAATAGAATTTTTAAAAAGAGGACTTGTATTCCCTCTACTGCTTCCTAATAATTTACTAACATCATACTCTGATGTAGAAAAAGAATTTGGAACAACTTGTTCTATTAATTCCATATTAGCCATTCCCCCTGCTTCAAGTCTCATACATTCCACTGATTCACAGCCAAGTATTACACAAGTGTTATTTTTTTGAACCTCACTAATTTTTGAAATCAACCTCAATCCAATAACCTGTCCTAAATGAATACCTGGATTCCCCAAAGATAAGGGATTAATTGATGCAGAAATTATTTCGCCATTAATTCTTTCAAACTCTATTTTTATGGTTTCTGTATCCCTTTCAACTCTTAAAAAAGACCACCCAAGTTTATCGCTAATCCATGAGATCAAAAACAAGGCTTGAATAATATGATCTCCTGCAATATCAATATCAATATCAGTAATATGATCTAGAATTGGTCTTCTAGATGGTGGATCAAAAATCATCGCCAATGATTCCCTCCAATTTTTCAACCTAACCCAATTCAAATCACTAATAGCTTTATTTGAATTATTTAATTGATCTAAAACTTTTAAACATCTGTTAGGCGATCCAAGAGCAGAATCAATTATTAACCTTAGACCATAATTAGTAAAATACTCGAAAATTTCGGGAGATTCATCTAAGCTTCCATTCCACCACAACCAAGAAGGTAATTCATCAATAGATAATCCATCAATAATTTTTAATCCTTTATGGAATATTGAGGCTGAGTCCCCCCTAATAACAACTAAATCCCCACATATAGATTGCTTAGCTGGAGCATCACTTAAAGGACAGTAAGCGGATACAAACGTTTTGATATCTGTATTTTTATTTATTGTTGGCGCTAGAGTTATTAATCTTCTGGGGTTCAATGTACTTATTGATGATTCAAAAAATTGTCCTCTAAAGTCTTCAAAGTCTTTATTAGATAAATTTTCCTTCAACAAATTCAACAATTCTTCACTATTAAGGGAAGTAGTGAGAGGAAGACCTTGATCTAATATAAATTTTTTTGCAACTTCAATTATCTCTGGACTTAAATTTCCAGTAATTGGTCCATTTACTAATCCTTTTTGTACCAAACATTGTTCTAGCCAAGCAGGCTGCCAGACCATTAATGTAAAAGTATTAGCTCCAGTATTATCTTTATCTTCTGAAATCCATAATTTATTAAGGTAATTAGATATTTCCTGATAAGGCAGCTCTAATGGGGTTTGGAGTGTTAGTTGAGGTTTCATTT
Source organism: uncultured Prochlorococcus sp. (assembly GCA_902600475.1). GTDB lineage: Bacteria > Cyanobacteriota > Cyanobacteriia > PCC-6307 > Cyanobiaceae > Prochlorococcus_A. The sequence goes on along the minus strand of CACKJM010000010.1, from coordinate 22,874 downwards.
TTAAGGTCTGCGCCAGAAAATATTATCTTTTGAAAGTAATTGATCAGACTCAGGAGGTCCCCATGTCATAGATTCATAATTATAAATAGGTAACTTCCAAGGAGAATTATCCATCAATTCTATTAATGGCGTATAAAGTTTCCAGGCTGCCTCTACTTCATCACTTCGAGTAAATAAGGTTGGGTCAGAAAGCATTGCATCAGCTAATAATCTTACATAGCCTTCATCTGAGGGTTCTCCAAAAGATTCATCATAAGAAAATTCCATCTCAACAGGTCTTGATTTCATTCCAGAACCTGGAGATTTTACCTCAAAGTTAAAAGTAGCGCCTTCATTTGGCTGAATTCTAAGGATAAGTTGATTAGGGGCAGGATTTATTATTGTTGATTCAAATAAATGAACAGGAACATCTTTAAAAGTCAAGACTATTTCTCCAAGTCTTTTAGGTAGTCTTTTACCTGTTCTCAAATAAAAAGGGACTCCTTGCCAACGCCAGTTATCAACGAAAACTTTTGTCGCAATGTAAGTTTCTGTTGTGCTATTACAATTAACACCCTCTTCCTGCCTATATCCTTTTAGTCGATTTGATATATTTCCTCCTTCTCCATATTGACCTCTTATGCAACAATTCCACGGTTCATTTTCATCAGCAAGTTTTGAAGCTTGAAGAACCTTAGCTTTTTCATTTCTAATTGCTTCTGGTTCAAATTTTCCGGGAGGTTCCATAGCAGTAACAGCTAGCATTTGAGTCATATGATTTTGGAGCATATCTCTTAAAGCACCAGAGCTTTCGTAATAACCTGCTCTATCTTCAACGCCTACTGTTTCAGATGAAGTAATTTGAACACTTGATATATAATTTCTATTCCAGATTGGTTCAAAAATAGTGTTAGCAAACCTCAAAACAAGAATGTTTTGAACTGTCTCTTTACCTAAATAATGATCAATCCTATAAATCTGACTTTCATCTGCACAACTTTGAACGATCTTATTCAATTTTTTTGCACTTGAATAATCTCTTCCAAAGGGTTTTTCAATCACTAAACGACTTTTCTTCGGGTCATCTAAAAGCCCCGCTTCTTTAAGAGCTTTACATCCACTTGCATAGAAATTGGGAGATACTGATAAATAAAAAGTTCTATTACTATGAGTAGCTAGTGTTTTATCAATTTCGTTTAATCTTTTAGAAAGCCTTAAGACATGATCACTTTGTTGTAAGTCAACTGATTCATAGAAAAGATAATTAGAAAATTGTTCCCACTCCCTTTCTTTACCAGATATTTGATTGGATAGCTTTACTTTCATCTTTTCTCTAAACTCATTATCAGTCCAAGGTCTTCTTGCACATCCAACTATTCCAAATTCACTAGGAATTCTTCTTTGCATATAGAGCTCAAATAATGCAGGTATTAATTTTCTATGAGTAAGGTCACCACTAGCACCAAATATTACTAAGCATTGTGGAGATATAACTCTTTCTTGCCGTAAACCTAATCTTAGGGGATTACTTAAAGTTCTAGGCATATTTTTAGTATTCTTTTTTTAAAATCCTCTTTTTTTCTAAAATTAGCTACATATTGTGTCTAAACCAAAAAGTATTTCTTAGGTGAAGCTTAATCAAAATATCAAAGACTTAGTAAGTTTCTACGTGCCATCTTCCTGCTTTTTTTAGTTGGGGTCTTAATTCTGACCAGTTCAAGCCTTTTTCTTCTGCCGCCTTAGTCATTGCTTCATCTATTCCAGGCTCCATTCCCTTTAACCCACAAAGGTATATATGTGTCTTTTCATCTTCAATCATATTGAAAAGTTCATTGGCTGATTCTAAAACTCTATCTTGAATATACATTCTTCCTCCTTTTTTATTTTGTTGCTCACGACTAATAGCTTTTGTATATTTAAAATTATCTGGATTATCAGAAAGATATCTTTGAAGATCTTCTTCGTATAGTAAATTAGCAGATTTTGGAGCACCCATAAATAACCAAGCTTTACCCTTGAAATTCCATTTATTTTTTTCTTTTTCAGTTGGTTCGAACATTCTTCTTAAATAAGCCCTCATTGGTGCTATTCCAGTTCCAGTAGCCAACATAACAATGTTTGCGTCCTCTTCCTCAGGGAGAAGCATTTCTTTACCTACAGGACCTGTTATTTTTACTTTATCTCCAGGCTTTATATCGCATAAGTAAGTGGAGCAGACACCATTAATCATTTCACCATCTTTTTCATATTGAAGCTGTCTTACACAAAGAGAAACTGTATTTCCGTTAAAGTCATCACCATGTCTGGTGCTAGCTATTGAGTAAAGTCTTAATTTATGAGGTTTACCATTAGCATCTTCACCAGCAGGCATGATACCAATACTTTGACCTTCTACATAATTTAAAAATGGATTACTATCTTTAAGATCAAAAGTTATGTGATTAACTCTACCAATTGCTCCATCCTTAAGGAGACTGTAATTTTCAACCACTGTACCTTCATATGGTGTTTTAGGCCTATAAATATTTACTGGAACGTCTGCATGTTTTTTCTTCAATACTTTTGGAGATTCTGTCTTTGGAGCTTCTGTTTTTGAAGTTACTACTTTTTTAGGTTCCACAACTTTTGCCTCAGATTTTTTTGTTTTTGCTTCTTCGACAAATTTTAAAGCTCTTTTATTAAAAGTCGTGAGTATAAAATAAAATACAGCTATAACTACTGGTATATGAGCTAATCCGCCTGCGATTACTTTTGCTTGTGAGTACATTTTTAAGATTTCTTTTATAAAAGATTATCAATTTGTAGTTTAGTTTGTAGTGATTTTACAAAAATGGTTACGTTTTGAGATCGGAATAATTTAATGAATTTATTTTTATTATTCAGTTTTTATTGCTTTTATCGGTATAGTTACACAGAAATAATTTTTTATTTAATTAAAAAATTCATTTATGAATAAACCTCAAGAATCAATAGTTCATTCTAATAGCAATGATTATAGGACAATTGAGCAAACGATGGAAAAGCTTTCTGACGGAACAAGAAGACTTGCTGCTCAACTTACAACCTCTGCGAGTTTTGATTCTTTGTGGAATGTTTTAACAGATTATGATCGACTAAATCTTTACATACCAAATTTACTTTCAAGCAAAAAAATATATCAGAAGAACAATAATATACACCTTAAACAAGTTGGTGCTCAGGATTTTCTTGGTATGAAATTTTCAGCTGAAGTAACTATTGATTTATTTGAAGATAAGGAGCTAGGCCTTTTAAAATTCAATTTGATTAAAGGAGATTTCAGGAAATTTGAAGGTAGTTGGAAAATTCAAAATATTAAAGATACTTCAAAAAATTCATTAATCTACGAACTTACAGTTCAGGGTTGTCAATGGATGCCTATAGGAATGATTGAGAGAAGATTAAAAAAAGATCTTTCTGAAAATTTGATTGCTGTCGATAGACAAGCAAAATCATCATTGGATTTAGTTTAAAATTTAAATAATAGCCCCAAGGGGATTCGAACCCCTGTCGCCTCCGTGAAAGGGAGGTGTCCTAGGCCTCTAGACGATGGGGCCAGGAAATGTGCATTTACAGCTTATAAAAAATTAAGAGTAAAGCTAGCCTTTCGTCAAGTATTGTTGCTCTTTGTTTTGTCCTTGCCACACAGGAACGGTGAAATGGAAGCATGAACCTACTCCTATCTCAGACACAACCCATATTCTTCCCCCATGGACCTGAACTATCCTCCTGCATACAGATAACCCTATTCCAAATCCTGAAGTTCCTTCAGAAGTCTGTGGGAGCCTAACTCGATCCAGAAAGATTCTTTTTTGTTCACTCAAAGGAATCCCAGCACCTTTGTCACAAATTGTTATTTCAACCCATTGATTGGTCTTGTGTATCATTGTAATTTTTATAGATCCAGAGTCTTTAGAAAATTTGACGGCATTTTCAATTAAATTTAAAAATACTTGCCTCATTCTTCTTTGATCAGCAAATACACTTGGCAAATCAGATGGTATATCAGTATCAATTTTGATATTCCTTATTCTCCAGAATTTTTCTAATTCGAGTATTACTTCAGCGCTGATATTACCTAAATCAATTTTTTGAGGATTAAATAACGCTTCCCACTTGGTTGTTCCTACCTCTAAAAGATCCTGAGACAAAAGTTCGATCTCTTCCAATCTTCTTTTAATCACCTCTTGCAATTTTGAAATATCAATTTGTCCAAGTTTTTGACTTTGAATAGCCAAAGTAGCTGCAGTTAAGGGGGTTCTTAATTCATGCGCGACCATTCTCAATAACCTTTCCTGAGATTCTATTCGTTTTGTTAATGTCTCATTTTCTTGCCTTAAAACAAGAAGCTCGTCTTCTAGAAGAAATTCCTTTTGAGTTGTTACAGAATCAATTTTTGATGGTTGCAAATTAATTCCAAGATTTTTTGTTAAACCTTCTTGCGTCCATCTTGGTAGCCATTTTTGTAACTGAGAGAAAATATTACTTCCAGCGAATATTTGCTTTGGAGATGGGGAAATCTTTATTAAAGCAGGAATAGCAACTAATCTATGTAATTCTAATAATTCCGGCTGTTCAGTGGGCTCAGAAATTTGGAGGGATATATCAAATCCACAATCATCTGATTCTAAATAAGCTATCACGGACTTAATATCACCACTTGAAAGTTGATTTCTAGCGGCTACAAGTATTAATTTTAGCTCTTTTTTATCATTCAAATGATTGCCCCTGAAGTGTTGAAAAGCTGTTAATCCTTATGAACACATTAAGATATTATTTTTTATTTTACTTATAAGCTATGAAATAAATAGGGCTTATTTATATATGGTTGTTATTAATCAAAAGAAAAATCTAAATTTTGGAGAAAATAACTCTCCAGAAATTAGTTTAAATAGTAATTTAAAAAGATGGTTTTCGAGAAATATTGGATTATGGAAATCTAATAGAACTTATTTTCTTGATGAAAAACAAAAAACTTATAATTTATGTATGAAAATAAATATACAAGCTCTTAAAAATAAGTCTGAATGGGAGTCACACTATAAATTCACATGGTATCCAGAAAAAAAATATAATTTTTTTGAGGAAAATCCCCAATATAAAGAAAGAGGAGAAATGCGTGCATTCTTAAAGGGACATCAACTTATGAGAGAAAATTTTTATTTAAGTAATGATCAAGGGATTTCAAATATTAAGCAAGTCGATGAACATGAAATGATTTTTGAATCTTCATACAATGACTGGTATATTCTTGAACATACAAGACTAGTAGATTTGGATAATTACAGATTCAGGGTTATATATTCATGGAACAAAAATAAGCTCAAAATAGTGGAGAATCATCATGAAATTAGAATTATTAAGTAAGAACTTTCATAAACTTAAAATCAAAAATAAAAGTGTTATCTTTATATAAAAAGTTGTGAATTAATGGGTATTTTTTTTCAATCAAAAAAGTTTTTAAATTTATTAAACATCCCCTTGCTTCTTTACTTAATTTTTTACGAGATAAATATTTTAAACAAAAGATTATATGCAAATACAAAACCTCAAGCCTCAAAGGAAGATGTCTTTTTATATAAACAAATGGGGGCTTCTTTCCTCTGCAAATCTATTAACGACAAAATAGATTTTGACTTCAAAAAAGCTTTTGCAGTTTCAACATATACATTTGCGGAAGTTATTTTTTCGAAACATGGCAATTTAATTCAAGAAGCAGGCAATGAAAAATTAACAACACAAAGAGTACTTTACATTGGAGAGATTGAGATTCTTAACAGCGCAATTAAAATTTGCCCAAAACAAATTCCTAATGATATTAAGAAAAGATTTGAAGAAACACTTAATAATCTAAAAAAACAAAATATTAAAAACAAGTAATATCAAATAACTATCTAAACATAGAGCTAACTGAACTTTCTTCATGAATTCTCCAAATAGCTTCACCTAACATATTTGCCACTGATAAAACCTTTAACTGAGGAAAATTATCTTTAATTAGAACGGGTATGCTATTGGTAACAATTACTTGCTCAAATAAATCTTTAGTACTTAATCTTTCATAAGAAGGTGGAGAAAAAACAGCATGTGAAGCACAAGCGAATATTCTCTTAGCACCTTCTTGTTTTAATAAATTAGCCCCAGAACAAATTGTACCTCCAGTATCTATCATATCGTCTATAAGAATAGCTGTTTTACCTTTAACTTCTCCAATAACAGTTAAACTTTCAGCAACATTATGGGCTGCTCTTCTTTTATCAATTATTGCTAAAGGGGCATCCTTCATTTGTTTCGCAAATGCTCTTGCTCTGGCAACTCCCCCAACATCAGGAGAGACAACAACAACTTCCTCTAAATTTAAAGTTTCTAAATAATCAATCAAAACAGGTGAACCGTAAATATGATCGCATGGTATATCAAAATAACCTTGTATTTGAGCCGAATGTAAATCCATGGCAAGAACTCTATCGACTCCTGATTTCTCTAGTAAATTAGCAGTGAGTTTTGCAGTTATTGACTCTCTCCCTGAAGTCTTTCTGTCCGCCCTTGCATATCCAAAATAAGGGATTACGGCCGTTATTTGTCTGGCAGATGCCCTCTTGCAGGCGTCAACCATAATCATAAGTTCCATTAAACTATCGTTTACTGGAGCGCATGTGGGTTGTATTAGAAAAACATCGCAACCTCTAATAGATTGCTGTATCTGAACATAAAGTTCTCCATCAGCAAATCTCTTAGATATTAAAGGTACATTTTTAATCCCTAAGTATAATGCTATTTCTTCCGCTAATTTAGGATTTGTTGTTCCACTTACAAGCCTTAATCTACTGTTTGTTAGATTAAAGTTCGATTCCTTATTCTGCACTGCCGTGATAAAACTCGTCACGAAATAAGCACTATAAAACTATATCTTTATCGTAGTCGTTAATGTGAATTTAGCAAAAAATTAATGACTAGATCCTTTCAAAAGTTACATCTCCGTCGCGAAATATAAAATAAAGGCTATAAAAATTTAGAATATATTCTTAATTCAGTAGCAAAGTACTTGGGATTATTTGTCAATTAAAAAAAATTTGTATATGGTTGATTCTAGAGAATTAATAAAAATTTATTTATAAAGAATCAAAATATAATTTAAAAGATGCCGTTACAAACAGTTCTAAACAAAAAATCATTAGGCATACTTATGCATCCGTCATCTATACCCGGAGGTTATGGATGTGGGACTTTTGGTAGAGGGGCTAAAGAATGGATAAAAAAGCTTCATAAACATGGGATTGAATATTGGCAATTTTTACCTCTTACACCCACTGATTCAACTGGTTCTCCTTATAGTTCACCATCCACTTTCGCGCTTAACCCATGGTTTCTTGATATTGATTATTTAATTGAGAAAGGTTTTATATTCATTGCGAACAAAGAGGAATTAGGACTTATTAATCAGAATAAGGATTATTTTGATTTTGATTTTGCAGATAATTTAACAAAAAAATTAGGTCTCCTCCTTTTGAATGGTTGGAGTTACCAATCTGAAGAGAGAAAACTTAATTTTTATGAATGGATTATTAATAATTCATGGGTTGAAGATTATGCAATATTTACTGTTATTCGTGAGGAGTTTAATATGTTGCCTTGGTGGCAATGGCCTCATGAATTTAAAACAAAAAATAATAAGTTTTTAGATTCATGGATCAAGAAAAATAAAGAAGAGATCCTTATTAAAAAATTAATACAGTGGCATTTAGATGAGCAATGGAGAGATATTAAAAACTACGCTAAATCATTAAAAGTAAGGCTAATAGGAGATTTGCCCTTTTATGTTTCTAGAGACAGCTCCGACGTGTGGAGTAACAAATCTCTTTTTTCAATTTTTAAAAATGGTGATTTAATCTTTCAAAGTGGTGTCCCACCCGATTATTTTTCATCAACTGGACAATTATGGGGAACCCCAACTTACTTTTGGACAAAGCATAAAAAGACTAATTTCGATTGGTGGAGAAAAAGATTTAAAAGGCAATTTGAACTTGTAGATTTATTGAGATTTGATCATTTTAGGGGGTTAGGAGGTTACTGGAGAGTTAATGGCACTTCTAAATCTGCAATTAATGGCAAATGGATAAACTCTCCTGGGAGAGAACTATTAAAAAAATTAAAAATAGATTTAGGGGCTGACTATTTACCAATTATTGCGGAGGATCTGGGAGTAATAACACCAGATGTAGAAAAATTAAGAAATAATTTTAAATTGCCTGGCATGAAGATCTTACAATTCGCTTTTGATGGCAATGAAGATAACCCATATTTACCAAAGAATATTGAAGGAGAAAATTGGGTTGTTTATACTGGTACTCATGACAATTCTACTTCCGTCTCATGGTGGGAGTCTTTAGACAATTATGACAAAACAAGAATAAAAGATCAGTATAAATTTTCAGAAAATCCCGCATGGAGTTTAATAGAAATTGGAATGGCCACAAATGCTTATCTCTTTATAACTCCATTGCAAGATATATTGTCCTTAGATGACTCAAGTAGATTAAATAAACCTGGTACTACAAAAAACAACTGGAAATGGAAGTTAAATCAACCATTAGAAGAAATAGAAGACAATATTAGAATATTTAGTGAGCTAGGAAATAATTTTGGGAGAACTAGGTTATAAGGATTAATTCAATATTATTTATCAATTATTTTATTTTCAATATTTTGAATCTCAATAACATTAACATTTAAAATAAAGTATCTCTTTAATATAAATAGAGTTAAAACTAATAAGAAAAAATAAAGTAGGCTTCCCTGCCAAGTATTCAAAAGTTCAAATTTGCTGAATAGAAAATCTTTTTTTTCTTTCTTAATTATTTCTCTTTCTTTAGTTGCTTTTTCTACTAGTGTATTTTTTTTTAATACTAAGCAGTCCTCTAATTTAATTAATATAGACCTGATAAAAGGATACTTTGGCCTAATATTTGCATCATTGTTTTCAATAGAATTTATTATTTGTTCAGGAATTTTTGAAATATATGATAACTCTTGAGCAGTAAGTTTTTTTTGGATTCTTGCTTCTTTTACTAACCTCGCAATTTCTACATACTGATCAATTAGTTCATCATCTAAGTCTTTATTACTTTGAGTTTTTTTATTAAAAAAAAATAGAAATTTAAAAATATTCATTACATGTTCCTAACGTACTTAATTATCAATTTCAAGTCGTCTTGTTGAAGATAATTAAATAAAATATTATTAAAATTAATTTTTTGAGAACACAATTTTTCAGAGATTAATAGTTTATTTGATTTTAATCGATTAGAGAAATAAGAATCATTAGTTAATGCCTTGTTATGAATTAGAAACTAAACTGGGGAAATAATTTTTTGAAATGCGCTCTTTGCAATATTCAAAGGGCTAAAGGTTTCTCTAATTAAACTTAGAAGTTTTTTTGCGTCACTTAGTTCTATTTTTTCATCTTTAATAAGACTTAATAGAAGACTTTTTCGAACTTCGGATCCTTTTTCACTAACAAAAAGCTTCAATCCAGCATTAGCAACAGGTATTAGATCTGAATTAATATTCTCAGAATCTTTAAACAAAATGTTAAATAAGCTTTCAACTTTTTCTATTTGAATTCGACCTTGATTATCAAAAACAACTTCTAAAAGAATTTCTAAAATATCATCAGAATTATCTGTAAGAAGTTTTTTAGCAATATAAGGATATGCTATTTTTAAAATTTTAAATTCCGGATCTAGTCTTAGTGCTAAACCTTCTTGGCTTACTACTGCTCTTATTATTAATGCAAACCTACTAGGAACTCTAAATGGATAAGAATACATAAGTTTTGAAAATTTATCAGTTACATTTTTAAGATTAAAGTTTCCCACCTCAGCACCTAGGGATCCACCTAATACTTCTTTTAGAGGTTCAACAAGCTTTTGAAGGTCTTGTTCTTCAGTTAAAAAACCTAATTTCTGGAAATCCTTGGCAAGAAGATAATATTCTTCATTTATTATGTGTACAATCGCTTTAATAAGAGTAAGTCTATCTGAGTTTGAAATAGTATCCATCATTCCGAAATCTACATAAGCCAAATTCCCACTATCTGCATTTCCTCCTTTAAGAGCAAACATATTTCCAGGGTGTGGGTCAGCATGAAAGAATCCATATTCAAATAATTGCTGCAGACCACTGATTACACAAGTTTTTATAAAAGAGGCAGGTATTAAGTTATTTTTTTCTAATAAAGCCCTATCCCTTAATTTAAATCCATCAATCCAAGATGTTGTAATAATCCTTTTGGATGAAAATTGTTTTTCCAATTTAGGGATAAAAACATTAGGGTTGTTTTTGAATAATTCGGAAAACTTCAAAGCATTGTCACCCTCTTTTTTGTAGTCAATTTCATCAAAAAGTGCCTTACCAAATTCATCTATTATTTCTCCGATTCCAACCCCTATATTTAATGGTAAAAATGGTGAAAAGAAAGTTGCTAAAAACCTTAATATTACAACGTCTCTTCTTATGAGAAAGTACAAATTTGGCCTTTGAACTTTAACCGCTACATAAGTATTTTTTTCTATTTTTGCTTTATAAACTTGCCCTAAGCTTGCTGAAGCAATAGGACTATCTGGGAACTCATCAAATAATTCATTAGCGGGCGCCCCAAATTCCTCTTCAATAATTTTTAGAGCAATTTTATGATCAAATGCTGGCAGATTATCTTGTAATTTTGTGAGTTCTGTAAGCCAATCTTGTCTAACAAGATCTGGTCTAGTTGAAAGTGCTTGACCTAACTTTATAAAACAAGGTCCTAAATCTGTTATTACATCAAAAAGATATTTTGAAAGATTTTTTTGTACATTTTTATTTTTACTGTTACCTTGAAAAAGTATTCTTATAAAAAGAAAAGTAAAAGTTAAAAGGATATATAAAATTCTCGGTATAAAAATCCATGGTCTCAATATCAACCAAATCAAATCACTTTTTGCAGAATATTTCGAATAAGATTTTTTCATTAAAGTTAAAAAATATCAAAGAAGAATACTTTCTAGTACATTCTATAAGTGTCAATAATACTTTATGAGCATTTCATCTTTTCTAACTAAAAAGTTTTTAAAGTCACTGTTCTTTCCAGCACATAATAGAGGGGCCGCTTTACCCAAGAAATTGGTTAAATTATTAAAAAATCCACCTGGATATTGGGATTTACCGGAACTACCAGAGTTAGGTTCACCACTATCCCAAAACGGATTAATCGCAAAGTCTCAAAAGGAATTCTCAGAAAAATTTAAAACTAAGGGCTGTTTTTTTGGAGTCAATGGAGCCTCTGGATTAATACAATCAGCGGTAATTGCAATGGCAAATCCTGGCGAAACTCTTCTAATGCCACGAAATGTTCATGTAAGTGTTATTAAAACTTGTGCAATGCAAAACATACTCCCAATATTTTTTGACCTAGAATCTTCATCGGAGACCGGTCATTACAAACCTTTAACTAAAACCTGGTTGGAAAGTGTATTTAAAAAAATAAATTTTAATGAAAAAAAAATTGCAGGGGTAATTTTTGTAAGTCCCTCTTATCAAGGTTATGCTTCTGATCTAGAGCCTTTAATAAATCTTTGTCATCAAAAAAAATTACCTGTATTGGTTGATGAAGCTCATGGCTCTTATTTTCTTTTTTGTGAAAAACTTAATTTACCAAAATCTGCTTTACTATCAAACGCTGATTTAGTCGTTCACTCATTGCATAAGTCACTCAATGGTTTAACTCAGACAGCAGCACTTTGGTATAAAGGGAATCTAGTAAATGAGCATAATTTAATAAGGAGTATTAATTTATTGCAAACCACTAGTCCAAGTTCTTTATTACTTTCTTCTTGTGAAGAGTCTATTAGAGATTGGCTTAATAAAAAAAATTTATCAAAATATCAAGAAAGAATTCTAGAAGCAAAAAGTATATACAAAAGATTAATCCAAAAAAATATACCTCTAATAGAAACCCAAGACCCATTAAAAATAGTAGTAAATACTTCTAAGGTTGGAATTGATGGTTTTACTGCCGACAATTTTTTCTATAAAAATGGTCTTATTGCTGAATTACCAGAGATGATGACTCTTACTTTTTGTTTAGGATTTGCGAATCAAAAGGATTTTATTATTTTATTTGAAAAGTTATGGAATGAATTACTCTTAAATTCTAAAAGACTGAAAAGTTTAGAAGTGTTAAAGTCACCCTTTGAATTAGTGCAAGCACCGGAAATTGAAATTGGAATTGCTTGGAGAAGTAAGACTCGAACGATTCCTTTCTCACAATCATTGAACAAAATATCTGGAGATATTATTTGCCCCTACCCTCCTGGGATACCTCTACTAGTTCCTGGAGAAAAAATAGATGCTGATAGGTTTAATTGGATAAAAAATCAAAGTTTATGCAACAAAGATCTGGTAAATTTTAATATAAGAGTTTTATAAAAATATAAATTTAATATGAGATTTAGAAGCGGATTACTTATAGGAATTTTTGGTTTAATTGTTGTTTTATTAGGGGGATGGGTTTTTGCATTAGCAACAGCCTTGCTTACTTATTTAGCATCATTGGAATTTTTTAGAATGGCAGAATTTAAAGGAATAAAGCCAGCTACAAAAACTACATTATTTTCATCTTTTATTATTATAATTTCCACTTATTTTGAGAGCATAGGTTTGCTTGAAGGAGAAATATCAAATTCAATTTTGCCGATTTGTTCAGTTGGAATATGCACATGGTTACTTTTGCAACCAAAATCTGGAACTATTTCGGATATTGCAGCTTCTATTTTTGGTTTATTCTATTTAGGTTTTTTACCTAGTTACTGGATTAAGTTAAGGGGATTAGAATCCTTAATAGAAAGTTCAAATAAGGGCTTTGTTTCGTTTGAAAACCTATCAAATACTACAGGACTGCATTTAACTTTAACGTCTTGTTTTTTAATTGTAGCTAGTGATATTGGTTCTTATTTCATTGGCAAGTCATTTGGAAAAACATCTCTTTCTCCAATATCTCCTAGCAAAACTTTAGAAGGTTTAATTGGAGGGATATCTTGTTCAATTGTACTTGCAATATTTTTTGCATTTTTACTTAATTGGGACTATCCATTATTAGTTGGAATTTTATATGGAATCCTAATTTCTCTTATGGCATTAGTTGGAGATTTAATTGAGTCAATGATGAAGAGAGATGCAAAAATAAAAGATTCAGGAACTTTTTTACCTGGACATGGAGGTATTCTTGACAGAATTGATAGCTACATCTTTACTCCATCTGTTTTGTATTCCATTTTTATACTTATCAGGTATCTAAATTAATTATGAATTCTCTTATTCCAAAAAATAGTCTTGAATAATTTTACTAGATAATGTTGGTAGATCTATATGAGGAAGATGACCACAATTCTTCAAACCTACAAAATTTAATTTTTCAATTTTTCTTATATTTTTAATCTCTTTATTTCCAAGAATGCGGTCATTTTCTCCGCACACTGTTTTAATTGGGATATTTTGAATATATTTATGTGTTCCAGCAAAACCTCCACTTTTTGCAAATGATGCAAGTGAATTCCTCCATCCTTTACAACCTAGATGAATTGAGGCAATTTGCTCTTCCATTTCACCAACACATTCATCTGGATAAGCAAATGCTTGCCTGCAAAGACTTTTTCTGACATTCGGTAAACCTAGAAATGAGGCCCCAATTTGATTAAGAGGAAAAGGAATACTCTTAGGTTCTCCGAACAATCCGGCGGGAGATAAAAGGATAATTTTATCGATAGAATGAGTAATTTCAAAAGCAAGTTTTAAAGCTGTTGAGCCTCCCATAGAAGCACCAATAATTTTTAGATTTTTTGTTATTTGTAAGGTCTTAAGGAGATCAAGTAAATATAAAATTATTTTGGAGGGATTGTATTCATTTGTTGCGCACCTAGGACTAAAACCAAAACCTAAGAGATCAGGAACTATTACTTGAAAATTTCTTTTTAATGATTTATATATTCTCCTAAACTCTAAAAAACTGCTGTCAAAGCCATGTAGGAGAAGTATAGGTTGACCTTTTCCTCCTATAGCTACAGGGAATTTCAAAGAGTTCCAGTTTTGATTAAGTTTTATCCACTTGACATCATTTGCTAAATAAAGACCTAATGGATCTAATAGAGATATCTTGGCACTCTCAAAAAACTCAATATTTAAATCACTAAGTTGTTCTAAATAGGTTTTAGTCAAAAAGAAAATTATATTTTAATTTTTTGTCGTTCAAAATTTGCAATAACCTCAATTATATCATTATTATTAATCTCAAAAGGCAAAAAGTGAATCTCAGATTTATCTCTACAAGTAAAATTAGCAATTTTATCTAAATTGTTATTTTCAAAAACATTAATTCCAAGTTGTGCAATAGTAGTTGGCAAATTTAATGCTTTCATAAGTATCAACAATTGTTTAATTGATTGATTAGCTAATTTATTATTATTTTTCATTTCTTCTAATTTTAACTGTAATAATATTCCAACCCCAACAATCTCACCATGCAAAAATTTATTTGGGATGATTATTTGTGTAATTGCATTATGAATAGCATGTGCTGCGGCAGTCCTACACTTTTCTCCCCCAATACCACCAACTAATCCTGCTGTAAGTCCACACGCCTCTATAGTTTTTCGCCAAGAAGGATTATTTTCAAATTCACCATTAAGTGCTTTTTCACCATCTATAAGAAGTTGATCTCTTAAAACTCTTGATATCTGAACCGCTTGTTGAACAAGGCTATCGTCTATTGTTGAACTTGTTATTGAGGATTCGTACCACTTTGCCAAGGCATCCGCTATGCCACTTGCAAGTGTTCTTGATGGAGCAGTTTGAATAAATTTATGATCATATACTAAGACTTTTGGACAAGATCTTAGCGCAACATCTTTTATGAATTGGCCATTTTTTGTATAAATATTAGATAAGGCTGTCCAACCTGCACATGTAGAGGCGCTAAGAGGAACTGTAATACAAGGAATATTAAGACTATCTGCTATAAATTTACCAGAATCTAGAACTTTGCCACCTCCAGCTGCGATAACAGAATCATGATTATTTTTTAAAATGATTTTCTTAATCCTTGAAATATCTTCATAACAACAGTCAAATTGCAAATTAGCAGAATTAACATCAATATTTAGATTTTTTAAATCTACAAAAATTTTTTTTCTCAAATAATTCGTATTAAGACTTCTGCCTAAAATTAATGGACTTTTAGTCAATTCAGTGATTTTAGGTAAAAATGTTTCCCAAGCATCATTCCCTCTAAATATTATTTCTGGAGAGATTGACTGCATATTTGCTTTGATTAATTAGAAGTTAGCGCTAGCTAGCTCTTGAGGTGATTCTTCAGAAGAGATGTTAATTGTAACTTTTTTATCATCATCTATATCAACTAAAGCTTTATCTCCATCCTTTATTCTGCCCGATAAAACCTCTTCAGCTAAACTATCCTCTAATAAGCGCATAACAGCTCTTCTTAGGGGTCTTGCTCCATAAGAAGGATTATAGCCTTCTTCTACAAGTCTTTCCTTGAAAGCATCAGTTACACTTAATTTGATTCCCTTATCTTGTAATCTAGCAAAAACTTCCTGCAGCATAATTTCGGCAATTTCCTTAACTTCATTCTTAGATAATTGTCTAAATACAATTATTTCATCAAGTCTATTTAAAAATTCAGGTCTAAAGTATTGTTTAAGTTCTTCATTAACTAAAGATTTAATCCTATTGTATTGGCTATCCTCAACAGAATCACCAGAAAACTCAAAACCTAATCCGCCACCTCCTTTCTCAATTACTTTTGAACCAATATTAGAAGTCATTATTAGCAAAGTGTTTTTAAAGTCAACAGTTCTACCTTTAGAGTCTGTTAATCTGCCGTCCTCAAGAAGTTGCAATAATAAATTAAATACATCTGGATGAGCTTTTTCCACTTCATCAAATAATACAACAGTATAAGGTCTTCTTCTGACAGCCTCAGTAAGTTGACCACCTTCATTAAAACCAACATAACCTGGAGGTGAGCCTATAAGTTTACTAACTGTATGTCTCTCCATAAATTCTGACATATCTAATCTGATCATTGCTTCTTCGCTACCGAAGAAATATGACGCTAACGATTTAGTTAATTCAGTTTTACCTACACCAGTAGGGCCCGAAAATATAAAACTTGCTATAGGCCTATTTGGATTTTTTAAACCAACTCTTGCTCTTCTAATAGCTCTAGAAACAGCTTTTACAGCTTCATCTTGTCCAATTAACCTTTGGTGAAGTGTTTCCTCCATATTTAGAAGCTTGACTGATTCGGTTTCAGTTAACTTTTGAACAGGTACACCGGTCCAAGACGCTACAATATGTGCAACATCCTCTTCACTAACCATAGGACTGTGTAAAGATTTTGGTTCATTTTTTTCTATGTTTGCATTAGTGCTCGATTCATCCCCAGCTGTAGATTCTTTTTTATTTTCAAGTACCTCTTTAATTTTTGCAGTTAACTCCATCTCTTTTTCTCTTAATTGGCCAGCCTGATCAAAGTTTTGGTCTCTTACAGATTCTTCTTTTTGTTTTTGAATTTGCCTTAATTCTTTATCAATTAGTTTAGCTTCAGGCGGAAGTTTAGAGTTTATTAAACGCACTCTACTTCCTGCCTCATCAATAAGGTCTATAGCCTTATCAGGCAAAAATCTATCAGAGATATAGCGATCACCTAGGTGAGCTGCAGCTTCTAAAGCATCGTCAGTAATTTTAAGGCGATGATGTTGTTCATAACGTTCTCGAAGACCTTTAAGGATTTCGATTGTGTCTTCTATGGATGGTTCTCCAACCATCACAGGTTGGAATCTTCTCTCTAGAGCAGCATCTCTTTCAATATGTTTTCGATATTCATCAAGAGTTGTTGCTCCAATACATTGGAGTTCTCCACGAGCTAGTGCTGGTTTTAGGATATTTGCTGCGTCTATAGCTCCCTCAGCGGCTCCAGCTCCAATTAAAGTATGTACTTCATCTATGACAAGAATTACATTACCTGCAGATTTAATTTCTTCCATTATCTTTTTTAACCTCTCTTCAAATTCTCCTCTATATTTGGTGCCAGCCACTAAAAGTCCAATATCAAGAGTTAAAACTCTTTTATCTTCGAGTATATCGGGGATATCTCCTAATTGGATTCTTTGAGCTAAACCTTCTGCAATGGCTGTTTTACCTACTCCAGGTTCACCAATAAGAACGGGATTATTTTTAGTTCGCCTACCCAATATTTGTACTACACGATCAATTTCTGCATAACGTCCAACAACTGGATCGAGTTTTGATTCGCTAGCTAACTTTGTTAAATTAGTCCCAAATTCATCAAGAGTAGCAGTTTTTAGATTGCCCTTATTCGAATTAGCTCCACTACCAACTTCAGCTGTTTCGCCTAACATTCTTATTACTTGAGTTCTTACTTTAGTAAGGTCAATACTAAGATTCTCTAATACTCTTGCAGCTACGCCTTCACCTTCTCTTATTAAGCCTAGTAAAAGATGTTCAGTCCCTATATAGTTATGACCTAATTGACGAGCCTCTTCAAGTGATAATTCTAAAACTCTTTTTGCCCTAGGAGTAAAAGGTATTTCAACAGCTACAAAACCCGAACCTCTACCAATAATCTTTTCAACTTCTATTCTCGAATCTTTTAAGTTAACGCCCAGTGATTTAAGAACCTTAGCTGCAACACCTGTACCCTCTCCAATTAAACCTAGTAAAATTTGTTCTGTTCCAACGAAATTATGACCAAGTCTTCTTGCTTCCTCTTGAGCAAGCATGATGACCTTTATAGCCTTTTCTGTAAATCTCTCAAACATTAGAATGTTAAATCCCTACTAATAACCTACCAGTTATATGTAAGTTTTGTGTTCAGAATGAGCTTTTGTGAATACCCAAAAATATATTTTATTGAATTAAATTTAACTTTTTTAGTGATATAGCAATAATTTATAGTAATTTCAATCATTCTGGTTATCCGAACAATTAAATCTTTCAATTATTTAGTTGTTAAATTTTTTTCTTTTAGAAGAGCATCTGAACCGTCCTTATAGTAATTTCTTCTAATCCCCACAGTACAAAAATCAAATCTACTATAAAATTTTACAGCAGTAATATTGGTTTGGGAGACTTCTAGAATTAACTTGTTTATATTTAATTCTTTACATTGTTTTATTAAAAAACTCATAAGATAAGATCCAAAACCTTTTTTTCTATATTTCTTTTTTACTACAAAAAAATTTATTTGAGCTTCATCAAGAACTACATGCAAAACACATATTCCAATAACTAAATTTGAAAATAACAACCCGAAGACTTTTATACCTTTTTTTTTAAATTCTTCAGCCCATTGATTCTTGCTCCATATCGAAATAGTATTTGAATCTAATTCATAACATAAATCAATATCTTTCTCATTTATTTGTTTAATAGATATCATTTTATTATGGATAATTATTCTAAAAGCTCAAATTTAAGGTCATTATAAAATATGACTGTTTAGGCATAACTTTTTAAAGTTCTCAAATGAAAGAAAAACAATCTTTTTTAAAACAGAAAATTGACATAGAAAGTCCTAACAGAAATATAGTACCAATTACTACATCCATTGAAGAAGATGGAAAATTATATGTTGGTGGATGTTCTATTGAAGGATTAGTTAAAAAATATGACTCTCCTCTTTATATTTTGGATGAAATAACTTTGAGAAACTCTTGTAGAGCTTACAAAAAAGCATTAGAAAAATATTATCCAGGAAAATCTCTACCGATATATGCCTCCAAGGCAAATAGTTCTATCTTCATGAGTAACCTCGTTGCTTCAGAAGGTTTAGGACTTGATGCGGTTTCAGAAGGAGAACTCTTAACCGCTCTCAAAGGTGGGGTCCCAAATGAGAAAATTGTTTTTCATGGAAACAATAAATCAGACAAAGAAATAGAGTTCGCAGTTAGAAATAATATAAAAATAATTGTGGATAATGATTATGACTTAGAGAGATTAGAGGAAATCTCAAATTCATTAAATCGTGATTTAGAAATCATGATTCGCTTTACACCTGGAATAGAATGCCACACTCATGAATACATAAGAACAGGATCATTCGATAGCAAATTTGGTTTTGGGATTGAATATTTGAATACTTTATTTGACAAGATCAGCAATACAAAACATCTAAAATTAAAAGGATTACATGCTCATATTGGTTCCCAGATTTTTGAACTAGACCCGCATAAGGATCTAGGAGAAATAATGGTAAATGTTATTTTAGACGCCAAAAAATTTGGCCATGAAATTCATAAATTGAATGTTGGTGGAGGTTTAGGTATTAAATATACAGAAGATGACGATCCTCCTTCCATCGATGAATGGGTAAAATCAATTTCCATATCTGTTGTTAAAGCTTGTAAAAAACACAATTTAGACTTACCTACATTGATGTGTGAGCCTGGAAGATCCATTGTATCTACGGCAGGAATAACAATTTACAAAATTGGAGCCTTTAAAGAAATCCCTGGGATTAGAACATATTTTTCTGTTGATGGAGGGATGAGTGACAATCCAAGACCCATAACGTATCAATCAAATTATTCAGCATGTTTGGTAAGTAACCCCTTTAATATAAATTCGAAAAATAAATATACTATCGCTGGTAAGCACTGTGAATCAGGAGACCTATTGTTTAAAGAGATTGAACTAGCAGATTGCAAAACAGGAGATCTTTTATGTGTTTTTGGTACTGGTGCTTACAATATATCGATGAGTTCAAACTATAACAGAATTCCTAGACCAGCAGCTCTTTTAGTCTGTGATGGAGAGGCAGAGATTATCCATAAAAGAGAAAGTCCATTGGATCTTTTAAAATATGATGTTTTGCCTGATCGCTTTATTAAACAAAATTAGGTACATTTAAAATAATATTATTTTTAGTGTGAATTTCTGGGGAATTATAAATTTAAAGCTTTTATTAGATGTATTATTTGCTGTTGGTTTCGGACTTTTATTATTTTCTAGAGTAAAAGAACAACGGACTTTATGGCTTCTAAGAGGATATTTATTTTTAGTTTCATCCGCATGGTTTATTCAAAGATATGCATATTTACCTTTAACATCAAAATTAATTGATGCTGTAGTACTCGCTTGCTCTCTCTCGTTAGCGATCCTTTGGCAAGGAGAATTAAGAAGATTAATGGAATTATTGGGGACTGGGAGGCTAGCTGTATTACTAGGAAATCCACCAAAGGAATTTAGAGCAACTTCAACTACTGTTACACAGTTAGTTGATACTGCAGGTAAACTCTCTCAAAACAGAAGAGGTGCTTTAATAGTTGTAGATTTAGGAAGTGATTTGAGGCCTGAAGATTTTTTATATTCAGGCACAAATATTCAGGCACAATTGTCAACTGAACTTTTAATTAATCTTTTTGCGACAGATACACCTTTGCATGATGGAGCAGTTCTTGTTAAAGGGAATAAAATAATATCTGCAGGGGTAATACTTCCTTTATCAAGGCAAGGAATCAGTAGATACGGCACAAGACATTTAGCTGCACTAGGAATTACAGAAAGATTTGACAGGTGTATTTGTATTGTTGTTTCTGAAGAGACAGGTACTTTATCATTGGCAAACCAAGGAAAACTTGAAAGACCAATTACCAGCAGCAGATTACAAGAACTTCTAGTAAATTTGATTGGGAATCAAAACTCTATAGGATCAAATAAATCATCTTTAAGTAAGAATGCTTTATCTCAAAAGACAATTCCAAGTGATATTATTATCGGTGATATCAATGAAAAAGAGACCGAAAACTCTGAAAATTTTATCAACAAAAAGGATTAACTAATGAGTTTAGAAAAAGTAATAGATGGTAAAATTAAAGACTTATTAATGAAAATAGATAAGCAAAAATTGCCCAAACATGTAGCAATTATTATGGACGGCAATGGGAGATGGGCTACTAGGAAGGGTTTACCCCGATCATTTGGACATAAACAGGGCGTAAGTGTATTAAAAAAAATTCTCAAAGCTGCAAAAAATTTAGGTTGTAAAGTAATTACGGTTTATGCTTTTTCAACTGAGAATTGGACTAGACCAACAAAAGAAGTTGATTTTCTTATAAATCTTTTTAGCGAAGTTTTAAAAAATGAAATTAAAGAGATAAATGAAGAATCAACAAAAATAAAATTTATTGGAGATTTAACTCCTTTCCCAAAGAGCTTAAAAGAAATAATCTCTAATTCAGAATCACTTACTAAAAACAACAATAAATTTTTATTCAATGTTTGTGTTAATTACGGAGGTAGGCAAGAAATAGTAAAAGTTGCAAAAGAATTAGCATTAAAATCTTCTGCGGGGGAAATTAAACCAAGCGAAATTAATGAAGAATTATTTAATTCAGAGCTTTTAACTGGAGGGATTAATGATCCCGAATTACTAATAAGAACAAGTGGAGAAAAAAGGATAAGTAATTTTTTATTATGGCAATTAGCATATTCAGAAATTTATATATCAGACGTACTTTGGCCAGAGTTCAATGAGCATGAATTTCTTAAAGCAATAATTGATTACCAATCAAGAAATAGACGTTTTGGCGGTATAGAATCATTACCAAATGAATCTTTTGAAGATTCTCAATATTCTTCCTAAAAAAATGCCTAATTCGAATAATCAGTTATTAAAAGAAATTAGGTTCGATTGGAATAAAGAGGAGATTTTAGAAATACTTAATATGCCTCTTATTGATTTAATGTGGGAATCACAGACCGTTCACAGGAAATTTAATAAATACGACATTCAATTAGCATCATTGTTCAGTGTAAAAACTGGTGGATGTGAGGAAAATTGTTCATACTGTAGCCAATCAATTTATAGTGCTAGCGAAATCAAAAGTCATCCACAATTTCAAGTTGAAGACGTTTTAGCAAGAGCTCAAATAGCAAAAAATGAGGGTGCAGATAGGTTTTGTATGGGTTGGGCGTGGAGAGAAATTAGAGATGGAAAATCTTTTAATGCAATGTTAGAGATGGTTAGCGGAGTAAGAGATTTAGGGATGGAAGCATGCGTTACTGCTGGGATGCTTACAGAAGAACAAGCTTCCAGACTGGCTGATGCAGGTTTGACCGCGTATAACCACAATCTTGATACTAGTCCTGAACATTATAAAAATATTATTACTACTAGAACTTATCAAGACAGACTAGATACTATTAAAAGGGTAAGAAATGCAGGGATAAATGTTTGTTGTGGAGGGATAATAGGATTGGGTGAAACTAATGGCGATAGAGCATCTCTTTTGGAAGTGCTTTCAAATATGAATCCGCACCCTGAAAGTGTTCCTATAAATTCATTAGTAGCTATTGAAGGTACTGGTTTAGAAGATAATCAAGAAATTGATTCAATTGAAATGATAAGGATGATTGCTACAGCAAGAATTCTTATGCCTAAAAGTAAAATAAGATTAAGTGCAGGACGAGAAAAGCTCCCAAAAGAAGCCCAAATTTTATGTTTTCAATGTGGGGCAAATTCAATTTTTTATGGAGATGAGTTACTCACAACTTCAAATCCATCTTTTCAATCAGACAGAAAACTTCTTAAAGAGGTTGGAGTATCATTTAACAAAGATTTTGAAACTTGTGAAAAAACATTATTTTCTTTATGAAAGGCAAAAATTATAAAATAGTATCTCTTTACTCTTTCTTCCAATTTCAAGAAAACTTAATTCTTGATTTAAAAAATAAATTATTAGAAATCGAAAATGAAAACGATCTTTCTGGTTTATTAATTTTTGCAAGTGAGGGCATTAATG
>CACKJM010000009.1 GCA_902600475.1 uncultured Prochlorococcus sp. | reverse complement strand
CAAGGATAATGAATATTAAAAAAACAATGGAGTCAAATCTTAAATTAAAAATTTCACATTGGGAATTAGACTTCTATTCAAGACCAATTATTGAATCAAATGGAAAAAAAAGGTGGGAGTTAATTATTTGCTCTTCAAGAAGTTATAAGACAGATGATATTTTTCTTTGGAATAAAAAATGCCCTGCCAATGAAGTTAATTCAATATGGCTTACAAAGGCACTAAATGAAGCAATAAGTGAAGCAAAAAAACAAGGGTGGGAGAAACCTTCAATAGTTCGATTCTGGCGGTCGTCAATGAAATCGATCATTAAGAAATCTCTGGAGGCCGTAAGTATTGAGCCTCTTGTAAGTAGGAGAACTTACGATTTATTAGATAGAATCGAATTTCTTGAAAAAGAGATTTATCCAAAGGAAAAAGGTTATGTAAGAGGTGTATTAGCTCCTACTTTTACTTCTAGGATGGAAAACCCTCCTACACCTCTACCAGAAGAAGTAAGAGGAGATGCTTTAACTATCTCTGAAATATCAATTAGAGAATTAAAATCAGCAGAAAATTGGCCTATTGAATTTGGAGATATTTTCCCAATTCAGCAAGATATAGATGATAATTACTTAGTTCCAGGATTAAGACTTTTTAGCAAAAATAGATCTTTAGCACTTTCTGCATGGTTCAGTTGTTTAGAACCTATTAAATTAATCATCAATAAGAGCCAACTAATACTTGAAGCTTCAGAAGACGATAAGTGGCTGGTAACTGATTTGCCAGAAAAAGATGCAAACATTTTGAGTAAAAAGTTTTTAGAGAATAAAAAAAATTCTTTTGGTTATCAATTTATTTCCATACAGTCAACGCCATACATCGAAAAATTTGCAGGATTCTGGATCTTGAGAGATATTGAATTAATTTCATAAATTCAACTTAGGAGCAGGATTATTTCATACAAAGAAATAAATTTCTCAAAAGCTGAAATTTTTATTCAAAACAAAAAATTTGAATATTATTCATCACCTATCCTTAGTCAAAATAATTTCAAACATGCATATTTTACGAAGTCAAGCTCTAAGAAATTACTTCAATCATTAGGGAATCACTTTAATGAAAATTACATAAATTGTTTTTCCAATCAAATTCACAGTAATGTGATAGTGTTTGGATCACATTCCGAAGAAGGGATTAAGACTGATGCAGATGGTCTTGTTGGTAATAAATGCAATCAAAACTTATGGGTTTACACAGCTGATTGTATGCCAATATTTTTTGCAGATAAAATGACGAGAAATGTAGCAACCTTGCATTGTGGAAGAAAAGGTTTAGAAACAAAAATAATAAAAAATATGGTTAATATCTTCGAAAATTTAGGGACATATAGAGATAACTTAATTGTTGCAATAGGACCAGCGATTTCGAAGGAACATTATCTAGTTGATAAAATAACACTCCAAAATTTTCATAGAAATGCCGAAAACAAAAACATAATGGTCAATTTGACTAAAGCTGAAAAAGATCTTTGTTTAAGTGATTCAAATCACTTCAAAGATCAAAACTTAAATCAACTTGATCTTAAAAGATCTGCTTATAGACAACTTTTAAATGAGAAAATTCCCAATACAAATATTGACGTCTCAAATTTATGCACATACAAATTAAAAAATGAATTTAATTCCTGGAGAAGGAGCAAAACATTTTCGAGACAATGGAATTTTATCTCCTCATAGAGATAGTTAACTTGGACAAATTTCACTTGTTAAGTCTTTGGCGACTAATAATTCAGTCATCTCCTTAGTACCTTTAATATTAAAAACTTTGGCTAGTAAAACATTCTCTTTGAAACCAAAAGGTTTTATCTTCACTTTGCTTCCCCTTGGGAATTCACTCTTAAGTAAATTAGTTGCTTCAAGCTCATCATTTTTATTTACATCTACACAAAATAGTCCAATCGTTAAATTCCTATTTTGATCCCCCACCAAAATAGTATTTGAACTTTTAATTTGAAGAATTTCCGCCGAGTTAACTATTACAGGATTAAGAACAATTAAGCAAACTATAATTAGAATTTTTGATAATTTTTTCAATTCAGACTTATCTTAGTTTTTAAACTATTTTAGGGTTAATTTTTTAATATGACGAATTTTAAAAAAATTAGTCTTCACAATTAACATATCCAACCATTTGAGCATTACTTTTACCAGGGGGGACCATTGGATAACAATTTTCACCTCTTCTGACAAGGATATTAATCAAGGCAGGACCGTCATGATCAAGCGCATCTTTTAATTCATTCTGTAATTGTTTTCTATCAGAAATTGAGTATCCTTTAACTCCAAAAGATTCAGCAAGTTTTACAAAATCAGGTTCACCACAACTCATATCAGATGAGGAATATCTTTCATCGTAGAAACTTTCCTGCCATTGTCTTACCATCCCTTGCCAGCGATTATTGATAATAATCAATTTCACATTTAGGCCATATTGAGATAATGTTCCTAATTCTTGAATATTCATTAAGACACTTGCATCTCCTGCGATACAAATTACATCTGAATTAGGTAAGGCTGCTTTTACTCCAATTGCAGCAGGCAATCCAAAGCCCATAGTGCCTAAGCCTGCACTACTAATCCATTTTCTTGGAGAATTCCTAAGGTATTGAGCGGCCCACATCTGATGTTGTCCTACATCTGTAGTTACATAAGCTTCTGGTATAAGTTCCCTAATTTTTAAAAGAACCTCCTGAGGATAAATTTCTCCTTCTTTAGGCGGGTCATATAAAGGGTGTTTATCTTTCCAAAAATCAATTTTTTCTAACCAGTTTTTCGTCTGACAAGTAAATTTGTTTTTTTGAGATTGCTCATTAATTTTGAGAACTGCTTTTGAAACATCAGAAACAATTGCAACATCTACACGTCTATTTTTATTAACTTCTGCTGGATCAATATCTATATGAATTACCTTTGCATTAGGTGCAAAAGTATCTAATTTTCCTGTCACCCTATCATCGAATCTAGCTCCAATAGCAATTAAAAGATCGCATTCTGTAACAGCGAAATTTGCGTAAGCAGTTCCATGCATTCCTAACATCCCTACTGATAAATTATCTTTTTCATCAAAAGCGCCCTTCCCCATTAAGGTTGTGGTAACTGGTATTTGATAATTCTTTGCCAAAGTTTTTATTTCATCATGAGCCCCTGAAGATATTGCCCCACCTCCTACATATAGAAGAGGTCTTTCAGAATCTTCTATTAATTTAATTGCTTTATTGATATCGCAATCATTAATTTCTCCATTCCTTTTAAATCCTTTAGGAATAATCTCACCAGGCAAAACTCTTTTGTAATTAAAGAACTCCTGACCTACATCTTTGGGTATATCAATTAAAACAGGGCCAGGCCTTCCAGATGATGCTATAAAAAAAGCTTCAGAAACCACTTTCGCGATATCTGAAGGATCTCTTATTACCCATGAATGTTTCACAATTGGGAGAGTGATGCCAAAAATATCAGTTTCTTGAAAAGCGTCTGTCCCTATAGCAGGTCTTGGGACTTGACCTGTAACTACAACTAGAGGGACTGAATCCATTTGTGCAGTGGCAATTCCAGTTACCAAATTTGTTGCCCCCGGGCCTGAGGTCCCAAAACACACTCCTACTTCACCAGTGGATCTTGCATATCCATCAGCCGCATGTGAACCACCTTGTTCATGCCTAACCATATAATGCTTTAACCAACCTTCTTGTTCTGCCTTATGAACAGCATCATATATAGGTAGTATAGCTCCACCTGGATATCCAAATATAACTTTAACTCCATGAATTTTTAAAGAATCCATTAGTGCATCCGCACCAGTTATCCAAACTGGATTTTCATGTTTTGAACCACCCTTTGAAAAGGATCTCGAAGTTAGAGTCACTAAAGAAATTCAATATTTACTTTAAATATTAAACTTAATTAAATACTTTTGCCTTATTTAGAAATGTAATGTCAGAAATTTATTCAAAATAATCTTTCAACGAATTAAAAATTATCAAATAAATTTCAATTTTTCCTTATAAAATCCCTAATTTATGTAGAGGTCCAGAGCCTGAAATAAGTTCAATAAAAAGCACAAGAAAAATAATCATTGCAACCCTTCCGTTCCACACTTCTGAACTATTATTCCAACCCCATTGCCACTTCTCTTGGGGATATAATTTAACTTTTTCAGGCAACTGTGAAGCCTCTTCTATATTAACAATAGGTCCTTCCAAGCAGGAAATCACGAGATCACTAAGGCCTTCAATAAAAGTAGGATGAGTATTTAAAGCCTTAACTCTCCGAAAATTTTTAATACCAGCCTTTTCAGCAATTTCTTTATATTCAATATCAATTTCTTGTAATGTTTCAATATGCTCTCCAACGAAACTTATAGGGACCACAATCAGATCATTGACATTTGACCTTCCAAGATCAACTAACACTTCTTCTGTATAAGGCTTCAACCATTCAACAGGACCAACTCTACTTTGATAAGAAAGTGTATGAGGGTTACTATGCCCTAAACATTTTTCCAGCTCATTTATAATTAATAAAGAACAATCTTCAATTTGTTGCTTGTAAGGGTCTCCAGCTTCCTCTACGTAACTTTTAGGAACGCCATGAGCAGTGAAAAATATATGGGCTTTTGAAGGTGACTCACAAAGTGAAATTTGTTCAGAAATTAATTCGACCATAGATTTTAAATAACCTGATTGACTGAACCAACTCCTTACACATCTCATTGGAACCTTCTTAAATTCATGATCAGAATCTCGCAATTTTTTTAATTCCCTAAAGCTCGAACCACTAGTACTTATTGAAAAATGTGGATACAAGGGTATTACAACAACTTGATCAATGCCATCTGCTTTTATATCAGCAATTGCTGATTCTGTAAAAGGATGCCAATACCTCATAGCGATATAGGTAGTAGCATTAAACCCCTTGTCCCTTAATTTTGATTGTAATTCTCTTGCTTGTTGTTCAGTAATCCTTCTTATAGGTGAACCTCCACCTATAGAAAGGTAAGCCTGTTGCGAAGTAGTACTCCTTAGCGTGCTAATTAACCAAGCCAGGGGCTTTTGAAAAACAGGGAAAGGTGTCCTGATAATTTCCGGATCAGAAAAAAGATTATATAAGAATGGGCCTACATCAGTAATGCGTTCAGGCCCTCCTAAATTCATTAGTAAGACGCCTACTTTATCCATTTAAAATTTATGGAGATTGAAAATCAACATTAAAAACGTCATCATAAGGTCAATTATATAAGTAAATGAACGTAATTCAGGAAATTAATAATGTCAATGATAAATTTGCTACTCAAGGCAGCAAGCTTAAAATTGAGAAAAGAGGAGAGAAATTAAATATTCGTGGTTCACTGCCCTCCAAAGAAGATAACAATAACTTTAAAATTCAAAGAATATCTCTTGGTTTAAAGGCTGATATTTCTGGATTAGAGGAGGCCAAAAAAAAATTACAATTGATCAATTTGCAACTGGAATTGAATCAATTTGATTGGATTAATTGGATAGGAAAACCTTATAAAAAGGAAATAAAAGATGGTTTTGAATTCCCAAAAAGATTAAATCAATTTGAGGAATTTTTTTTTAAAGACAACAAAAGTGATTTTCGAAACAGCACTAGAAAAACAACTTGGAGAAGTTCTTACAAACCATATGTGAAAAGAATCCTAAATATTTATAATGATCATGAGAATGAAGCTTTAGAAAAAATATTTCAAAAAACACTTGAAAGTTACAAGGAAGGCAGCAGAAGTAGGAAACAATGCGCTACTTCACTAAGTGTTTTGGCTGAGTTTTTGGAAATTAAACTACCAGAAGATTGGAAATTGAATTCTAGAGGATATGGTCTAAACAAAGCAGGATTTAGGGATCTCCCCACAGACGAGTTAATAGAGAAACTTTGGGAGACGATACCAAACAAATCTTGGCAACTTGTTTTTGGTTTGATGGCTACCTATGGATTAAGAAATCATGAAGTATTTTTTTGTGATTTAAGTTCTCTAACTAATTTTGGAGATAAAATTATCAGGGTTTTACCTACGACGAAAACAGGGGAACATCAAGTTTGGCCATTTCATCCTAAATGGGTCGAAAAGTTCGAATTATCAAAACTTGGTAAAAATCCAGAACTACTACCGAATATTAATAGAGATCTGAAGATAACAACCTTACAGAATATTGGAAAAAAAATTACTGATCAGTTTAAGCGTTACTCTTTACAAATAAAACCATATGATCTTAGGCATGCTTGGGCAGTAAGAACAATTCTTTATGATTTACCTGATACTGTGGCGGCCAGAATGATGGGACATTCGGTTAGTTTACATACTCAAACTTATCATCACTGGATTACTAAAAGAGATCAACAACAGGCAGTAAATAATGCACTTTTAAAAGTTAAAAGTGCTAAAAATATTTAAAGATTTATAATCATTAAATAAAAATTTGATTCATATGAAAGAAAAACCTTTATCTTCCGAGAGAGTAATTAACCTCGATGATCAAGCAAATAATCTTGGAATGGGAGGAAAACTATCGCCAGATATCGATGAGAACTCATATAAAAAAAGAATGCAGCAAAGAAAGGATATTCAAGCCGAAAGAATACAAATTAGAAAAACAAAAAAAGGATTATTGATTGTTTTTACAGGGGATGGCAAGGGCAAGACAACTGCATCTTTAGGTATGGCTTTAAGGACGATAGGGCATGGCTATAAAGTAGCAATAATTCAATTTATCAAGGGAGGCTGGACCACTGGAGAAGAAAAAGCATTTAAAAATTTGTCTTCAAACATATCTTGGCATTCATTAGGAGAAGGATTTACTTGGGAAACACAAGACAGAATAAGAGATGAACAATTAGTTCAAGAAGCGTGGCAACTAGCCAAAAAATACATAAAGAACGAATCTTATAAACTTATAATTCTTGATGAAATTAATATTGCTACAAAACTTGGTTATCTTTCTTCAGAAGAAATAATTACTTTTTTAAGAAGCCTAAATAATAGAAAAAATCACATTGTGTTAACTGGAAGGGGCGCATCTGATTCAATTATCAATTACGCTGATTTAGTTACAGAGATGAAACTAATAAGACATCCGTTTAAAGAACAAGGTATAAAAGCACAAAAGTGTGTTGAGTACTAACTAAACAAATATTTATTTGATTTCTTCAAGCAGGTTTAGAAATGTTTAAAGACGCAAGCAATATCTGAACAAAAAATAAATTCGGTACGTTTACTTGCTAAGGTCTTAAAAGTACAATTATTGAATGACTTACAAAAGAGTTCTCTTAAAACTTAGTGGTGAAGCACTTATGGGTGAAAAACCTTATGGTATTGATCCTGCCATAGTTCAGTCAATTGCAGAAGATGTTTCAAAAGTAGTAGATAATAATGTGCAACTTGCAATAGTTGTTGGTGGTGGAAACATTTTTAGGGGGCTTAAAGGTTCTGCAGACGGAATGGATCGTGCAACTGCTGACTACGTAGGGATGCTAGCAACAGTAATGAACGCGATTTCACTTCAAGATGGTCTTGAAAGAGTAGGAGTAGCGACCAGAGTCCAAACTGCAATCGAGATGCAGGAAATTGCAGAACCATACATTAGAAGAAGAGCCATGAGGCACTTAGAAAAAGGTAGAGTTGTAGTTTTTGGAGGTGGATGCGGAAATCCATTTTTTACAACTGATACTACAGCTGCTTTGAGGGCAGCAGAAATAAATGCTGACGTTGTCATGAAGGCTACTAAAGTTGATGGAGTATACGATCGTGATCCTAATCAATTTAAAGAGGCGAAAAAATATTCCTCTCTCAGTTATCAACAAGTTCTTAGTGATGAAATTGCAGTAATGGACAGTACTGCGATTGCACTTTGCAAAGATAATAATATCCCAATTATGGTTTTTGATATATTCAAAAAAGGGAACATTTCTAAAGCTGTTGCTGGTGAGCCAATAGGCTCTTTAATTAGTTAAAGTTCATTTAAATTCTTAATTATGAAAGAAAAAGAAATTCAAGAAAATATGAATAAAAGTATTGAAGCTACTCAAAGAAACTTTAATACTATAAGAACTGGTAGAGCTAATGCTTCATTGTTAGATAGAATAAGTGTTGAGTACTACGGCGCAGAAACACCAATCAAATCACTTGCCACAATAAGTACCGTTGATTCACAAACAATTTCAATACAACCTTTCGATATTTCATGCTTACAAGCGATAGAAAAATCTATCTCAATGAGTGACTTAGGTATTACTCCAAATAATGATGGTAAAGTAATAAGAATAAATGTTCCCCCTCTAACAGAGGAAAGGAGAAAGGAATTTTGTAAATTAGCCTCCAAATATGCAGAGGAAGGGAAAGTAGCTTTGAGGAATATTAGAAGGGATGCAATTGATAAAGAAAAAAAAGATGAAAAAGATGGACTTATCTCTATTGACGAATCGAGAGATAATCAATCTGAAATTCAAAAAATTACTGATAAATTTATCTCTCTGATAGATACTAAATTATCAGAAAAAGAAAAAGAAATTCTAAAAGTTTGAAAGGATTCGACGTTGTAATAATTGGTGGAGGTTTATCAGGATCTTCCACAGCACTTAACCTATCAAAGAAAGGATATTCAGTTTTAATTATTGAAAAAGAAAAATTCCAAGATCATAAACCATGTGCAGGCGGCATGGCATCTTCAATGCAAAGATTTCTTCCTTTAGATATAGAAGATGCAATAGAATCAAAAATTAAGAATGTTGAATTCAGATGGAAGGCTGAAGATAATGTGACTGCTGATCTTACTGGTGAATCGCCATTTTGGATTATTAAAAGAGAGAAACTTGATCAATTATTACTTAATGAGTCCTTGAGTAATGGAGTTGAGATAGTGAGACCATTATTGATAGAAAAAATTATAAAAAAAAATGATAAATGGGAAATTACTTGCAATAACAAAATAAAATATATATCAGAATTTCTTGTTATTGCAGATGGGTCCCAATCCAAATGGGCAGGACATTTCAAATTAGGGCCAAGAAAACCAAAATTTGCGAACACAATCTCATTAAGATTAAAAGGGCTAGGTGAAATACCTAGAGATGCAGTTAGATTTGAATTTGGATTCATAAAATATGGGTTTGCATGGGCATTCCCCCTAAGAGAAAGTTTAAATATTGGTTTAGGTACTTTTATAAATAATGGTCTCTTAGAAAATCAGGCTATAAATAAAGAAGTGATCAGAAGCTTTGGCTTTGATAGTTTTCCTGATAAAACAATTAGGAAGAAACTTAGAATATGGAATGGCCTCCACTCAATTAATGGTGACAAAGTTTTAGCGGTTGGAGATGCAGCATCTCTATGTGATCCATTTTTAGCTGAAGGAATTAGACCATCTTTAATTAGCAGTTTTTATGCTGCAGAATACATAGATCAGTGCATATTAGGAAAAGTAGATGATTTAAATCTTTATACAAAAAAAATTAACAACATTTGGGGGAAATCAATGGCTTGGGGGAGGAGAATAGCCCAAGTCTTTTATAGATTTCCCAGAACTGGGTACCAATTAGGAGTCAAAAGAAAAACAGCACCTAAACGTATTGCTCAAATATTATCAGGAGAAATGAGTTATGAAGATATTGCAAAAAGAGTTATCAGAAGACTTTTAACCAAAAGTGGGACTTAATTCTTTTTCAACTCAAACTTAAATTTAGTTGGCAGAAATTAATTTTTGATTTCTAATTTCTGAATATCTCTTAAGTAGCAACTCTTCCAATTCTTCTATGGCCTTACTGAAACCAGTGATACCTTCACTAAGCTTCTCACTCGCCATTTGATCTTCTAACATACTTAATCTGAAATCTTTTTCTTCAAATTCGTAGTCAATAGAATTATTTATTGGGGTACTTTTATCTAATTTTCTAACTAACTCTCCTTTTTCTTTTTTCAGTTCCTCAAGAAATTTTGGTGCGATTGTTAAAAGATCACAACCTGCTAATTCTTTTATTTCATCAAGATTTCTAAAACTTGCTCCCATTACTTCCGTCTTGAATCCCTTTTCTTTAAAATAATTATAAATTTGTGTAACCGAAATAACACCAGGGTCTTCAGTAGCAACAAAACTAGTTTTACCAGTTTTTGCTTTATGCCAATCTAATATACGGCCGACAAAAGGAGAGATTAGAGTTATCTTTGCATTGGCACAAGTTACCGCTTGGCAAAAGTTAAATAGTAAAGTTAAGTTGCACTTAATACCCTCTTTTTCCAAAATTTCAGCTGCCTTGATTCCCTCCCAAGTTGCGGCAATCTTAATCAAAATCCTTTCCTTTGCAATTCCAAAATTTTTGTAAAGATTGATCAATTTTCTTGCTTTTTCCACCGTAGCTTGAGTGTCAAAACTCAGTCTTGCATCAACTTCTGTAGATACGCGACCTGAAATAATTTTCAATATTTCTTTTCCAAAAAATACTGATACTTGGTCTACAGTTTCTTTAATCAACTGCATTTCAGAGAATTCTTGGGGCAATGCATTTTCCGAACTTTCTAGAGCTTTATCAATTAATTTCACATAATCAGGATTCTTAGCAGCTGCAAGTATTAGCGATGGATTGGTGGTAGCGTCCCTTGGTTGAAATTTTTTTATCGAATCTAAATCTCCAGTATCAGCAACAACAACGGTCATTGATGACAATTGTTCTAAAATTGATTTCATATCTAGATAATCATATATACATTTATAAATTAGCCTTTATTCCTGATGAAATCATCAGATAATGAACTAAATATTTAAAAAATTGGAAAATTTTAGGGTTTTTTAACAATCATTTCATGACCTTTAATATTAGGAGGTATTTTTTCAATTACTATCAAACTCTCAATAATTTCTTTCGCAACTGGTACTGCAACAGTTGAACCATATGCATATGATTTAGATGGCTCATCAACAACTACTAGGACTGCATATTTCGGATCATTCACTGGTAAGGTTGCGACAAAACTACAAACTTTTTTACTTGTATACGAACCATTTAAGGCTTTTTGAGAAGTGCCCGTTTTCCCAGCTATCCTGTAACCCTCAATTTTTACTCCAGATCCACTACCTTTCTCAACTACACTCTCCATCCATTCAAGAACAGTTTTAGAGACCTCGTTTGAAAAAAATTGTTTTTTTGGATTTTTATTAATCTTTTCTTTAAATATTGAGGTTACATGAGGAGTTACTTCAAACCCCCCATTTGCTAGAGCCGCATGAAGTTGAACCAATTTCAGTGGCGAGATTGAGAAGCCTTTACCAAAAGAAGTTACAGCTGGTTCAATTGATTGATTTACAAATAAATCTTTTCTCTTTAGTTGGCCAGCAGTTGATTCAAACAAGTCAGTCTCTAAATTTTTATTTATACCTAAATTTTTTAGCCAATCCCAATAAATCGCGGGGTCTAATTTTTGCATTATTTTTACCATCCCGACATTACTTGAAACCTGCAAGACTTTTGGATAGTCAATGTATCCATTACCTTTTTTGTCCCAATTAGAGAGTGTCCATCCTCCAACATTAATCTTTCCAATATCTTCAACTAATCCATTTTTCTGGATTACTTTTTCCTCTAATGCTAAGGCTAGATTAATAGGTTTAAAAGTTGAGCCTGGCTCAAATAAATCTTGAGAATACCAACCTCTAAAAAGTTCAGAATCATACTGCCAAAATTTATTTGGATCATATGAGGGGACTGTAACCAAGGAGAGGATCCGACCACTATGAACATCCATAACTATTGCAAATCCCTTCTTTGCCTTCCATTTACTTACTTGCTTTGATAATGCATTAAATGACGCTTTTTGTAATTTTGAATCTATAGTTAGACCTAAACTTTTGTCATCAGAGATAAAATCACCTGGGGCAGAATTATCAGGGAGAGGGGTTCCATCTCCTCCTCTTTTTATTAAATTACTTTTATTTAAAACTTTAATTTGATTATCTAAATGAAGCTCTAAACCTGCGGATCCTTTATTATCATCATTAACAAAACCAACAATATTAGAATAAAGTTTCCCTTGTGGATAATATCTTTGAGAATATTTAAACAAATCAAGTCCGCTTATTTTAAGATTTTTAATCTTTTCTGCTTTTTCTTCAGAAATTTTATCCAAAAGCTTTATGCCACTCATTTTATTCTTAAATTTACTCAAAAGAACTTCACCATTTATATCCAAGATAGGTGACAATTTCTCTGCCACTTCTTCAATACTGCGAACTTTATTAATTGAATCACCTGGAAAATTAAAATATTTTGGATGGGCCCATAATTTATAAAGCGGTTTATCGTAAGCAATTAATCTCTTATTCCTATCAATGATCGCTCTCCTTTTTTTTAAGGCATTAGTTTTAGAAGACTGTATTAATCTAGCTTTTCTTTGCAAATCAGAAGCGTTAAAGACTTGCAATTTAACTAACCTACCAAACAAACAAAATATTAATAGTAAGCTAAAAATATAAAGAAATTTAAATCTTCTTTGATCAAGGGGTATTAGACGAACAAGTTTTTTGTATTTTTTCATCAATATCCCCTTTGATATTTACTATCAGTAAACCCTTCAATGAAACTACTTAAATTTTTATTAAATAAACTTTCTTTTTTTTCTGAAATTTTTTCTAGATAGATTAAATCTTCAGGTTTAGTTTTTCTATAATTATCGAGAGACTCAAGTTCACTAATATAAAATTCCTCAATTTTAGAAATATAATCAATTAAATTATAATTGATAGCTCTTGTTTTAGATAAGTTTTTATATGTATTTGACCATTTTCTTTGACTATTAGAAGATAAGAAAAATAAGGTGAAAATTAATACCAAAAGAGAAATATTAATGGTGTCGAAAATTTGATGTATTGATTTGATATTAATTATGGATATATTTTCAGGATTTTTTTTAATTTCATATGAAACTTTTTTTTTTAAATTAAGTTGATTCCCATAAGGTTTCATCTATGATTTATTAAAAAAAAAGAAGTGTTATTAATTAAATAAACATTTTTTTGTTTAATTAGCAAGTAAAAAATTAAATTTTTTATGTCCTCAATAAAAACAAATTCAAGAACGTCAATCCATTCCATAAAGAATGCATAATCACGGAAGATAACAAACTACCTGAAGCAATTCTTGTAATTGCCAATCCAATCCCTAGAATAAATAATGGCGGCATTTCTCCCAAACTTAAATGGGCTAATGCAAAGATAAAAGCTGAAACTATGATGCCCGAAGTTACTCCAAAATCTCTCGAAAGAATTGGGAGTAAAATACCCCGGAATATAATCTCCTCAAATAGAGGTGCTAATAGAGTTGTTGTTACAAATAATAGAAAAAATGATAAGTAATTATTATTATTAAGAACAATTTCCAGTAAAGGGTTACTACCATTCTGATTATCGATCAGACTATTCATAATAAGAGAAATCAATAAAACAAAAGGTACAATTGTTAACCAACCTTTAATTCCCTGAATAATTGCATATTTTATTGACAAGAAATTGAACTGTAAATAATCCTTTTTCCAAGTAAATTCACCATTCAAAGATTTAATTTGATAATAAACTATCCCTAATGGCGGAATAGCCATAAAAATATATCCAAAGAAAATTTTTAAAGATTGAGACAATTCATTTGAGATATTTTTAGAAAAAAGTTCAACCAAACTGATTGAAAACAAAGGTGAAACTACTTCTCCTAAAACAACAAATCCACCTGCAATTAATAAAACCATATCTATTAACTCTAAATCTAATGATTTAATTTCTTTCAAACTAAACTTTTTCAAAGTTATAGTAGTCCATAATATTTTTAAAGCCAGAATAGAGCCAATAAGTATTGTCAGAAGTGGTATTAGTCTGATGGCTAATATTTTTAAAAACATTTTGCTTGAATATGATTTTGTTATTAATGAACTATCGTCAAAATCAAATTTCCGGCTCAAAAGGTGATATAAAAATCTATCGCCCTTAAATAAATCAAACTTATCAGAATTTGGGTTATATGAATTATTATTGGATTTTTTTTCTATCTCATCAATAAGAAATTTAAAGTTTTTATTTTCAAAATCTTTGGATCTATTTTTATAGATTGTAGGATCATTTGATTCTGAAGTAATAATTCGAATTAATTTATTTCTTTCTGTAAGTTCTTCAAATGAGAACTCAGAAAGTGATTTATTTATTTGATCAACAGGATCATT
This sequence comes from uncultured Prochlorococcus sp., assembly GCA_902600475.1. Lineage (GTDB taxonomy): Bacteria > Cyanobacteriota > Cyanobacteriia > PCC-6307 > Cyanobiaceae > Prochlorococcus_A. The sequence goes on along the minus strand of CACKJM010000009.1, from coordinate 50,795 downwards.
AATGATAAAAAATTTTTTAAGATTTACAGGTATTGATTGGTACGATAATTCAGCAATTTCTTGTTCTTTTTGACTAATATCAAATGAGACAGATGGTCTATTTAAACTATCTCTTAAACCTTGCTGCCATACAAAAAAAGTTATGACTATAGAGATAAAAGCTAAAGTGAGTTTTGACTTAGAAATATTTTTAAAGATCATAACTTATTATATTCTTGAAAACTATACTTAGTTATTATTGAATTCATTATATTTATGTATCTATTTTAATCACGCCATGAGATGATTAAATTATCTTAATTTTTAAATTTATATAATGGCTATACGATTAGTTTTAGTTAGGCATGGACTAAGCAGTTTCAATGCAAAAGGATTAATTCAAGGAAGAACAGATGATTCATTATTAACTGATGAAGGATATGAACAAGCCAGAAAAGCAGGCAAAGCATTATCAAAAATAAACTTCGATAAAATTTATTCCTCCCCACTTTTAAGAGCGGCAGAGACTGCAAAAACAATTAAAAAAACCCTTAATAAAGAACAAAATATTGTATTCGATGATAATTTGCTTGAGGTAGATCTTAGTGAATGGTCTGGTCTAAAAATTGATGAAATAAAAAATAAATTTCCAGAAATTTACCCCATATGGAAAAATGATCCAGAAAATCTAATCTTAAAAAGAAATGACAATAAAACTTATAAACCAATTCAAGAGTTATTTTCTCAAGCAACAAATTTTGTAGAAAGTTTTTTAAATATTTATCTAGACAAAGATGATGTAAACATTTTAGTTATAGGACATAATGCGATTCTCAGATGTTTAATCCTCTTATTATTAGGAAAGCCTAAGCAAGGTTTTAGGAAAATAAGATTAGAAAATGCTTCTTTCTCGATACTCAATATTTCAAGGAAAAATAATTCTTTTAAGACCCAAATTGAATGCTTAAATCAAACTTCCCACCTGAACAAAAATATTCCAAATCAAATTGGAGATTCCAGAATATTTCTAATAAGGCATGGTGAAACCAACTGGAACAAAGAAGGTAGATTTCAAGGCCAAATTGATGTCCCTTTAAATGAAAACGGAAAAGATCAAGCTAGAAAGACTTCTGAATATTTGAGAAATATTTCTTTCAATAAGGCATTTTCAAGTTCAATGCATAGGCCTTATGAGACTGCACAACTAATCCTTCAAAATAGCAAAGATTTAAAAATAGAAAGAATAGACTCACTTGTAGAAATTAGTCACGGATTATGGGAGGGTAAACTAGAAGCAGAGATAAGAGAAAAGTGGCCTGTTTTACTAAAAAATTGGCATGAAAAACCTGAGGAAGTAATAATGCCCGAAGGAGAATCTATAAAAGATGTATCAGAAAGGTCCTTACAAGCTTTTGACAAAATTTGTTTATCTCAAAAGGATAATGATCAAAGCCTTTTGGTTGCTCATGATGCAGTCAATAAAACTCTTATTTGCAAAATCCTTGGGATTAATTATTCAAATATTTGGATGATAAAACAAGGTAATGGTGGCATAACTATAATTGACCTTTTTAATGATCCCAATAAGCCCCCTGTTATTAGCGCTCTAAACATTACAACCCACCTTGGAGGAATAATTGATTCAACTGCTTCAGGAGCACTTTAAATTAAAACACTTTTTAAAAATTTATTTTGATGAAGTCAGAGTCAGAAAAAGACTTTATTTATTGAAAAAGCCAACTTGATTAAGAGGCCAAAATCTGAAATATGCTTTACCAATTATCTCCTTTTTATGAAGAAATTTACTTCCAGGCCAATATCTCCCATCCCAGCTATTCGACCTATTATCACCTAAAACCAAAAAATGATCTTCAGGAACTTTTATATTTTCAAATTTACCACATTCATTAAAAAGGGATAATGAGCACTTGTAAGAGACATAAGGTTCAGGAATTAATTTATTATTTATTATTAATTCACCCTTCGCGTTTACACTGACAATTTCTCCTGGAAGTGCCACCACTCTTTTAATATACGCATCGCAAGCTTGATCTCTCAAACCAGGAACAAAAGACATCGGAGGAAAACTCATAAAAAAACAATATCTTTTTTTTGGTAGAGGCTTAGATCTTAATGAAATTAATTTTTCGTCAAAGGAGTAAGGTGAATTAAAAACAACAATTTCTCCTCTTTTTGGCAAAGATTTCCTTAGCGAAAATTTTTCAATAATTAGCCTATCGTTTATTTGTAATTCTGGGAGCATTGAACCAGAAGGGATATATCGTGGTTCTGCGAAAAAAGATCTACAAGAAGAAACAAAAAAAGTTAAAAAAATTAGGAGACCCCATTCTTTTAAAAAACTTTTAATAGAAGCATTCATAAAATTAATAAGGTTTTGATTTTTTAAACTTATTTAAATTGTTTGGCATATTCAATTTCATTAAAACCTAATATTACTTTTTTTCCTTCGTAAATCAAAAATGGTCTTTTTATTAATTTGCCATCACTTAAAAGAAGTTGAATAATTTCTTCCTTTGACAAACCACAAATATCAAGATTAAGAGTTTTAAAAGCTTTACCTCTTGTATTGAAAATCCTTTTCTTCTCATCAGAGTATTGTTCTAAAGCTAGATTTAAATAATTAACAAGTGGTGGTTCTTTTACAATATCAATTAATTGGAATTCGAAATCTCTGCTTTCAAGCCACTTTGAAGCTTTTCTGCAAGTAGAGCATTTTAAATAACTATAAAAAATTATTTTTTTCAATTTAATTTACTAATTTTTGATTTCTTAAGTACTTTAAAGTTTTTCTTTTTTAGAGGAATACAACTTTTCAATAAATGTTCAACAACATCAAAATCCCTCCAACCATTAATTTTAACAGTTCTCCCGTCAAGTCCTTTACTTGTCCTAAAAAATTCAGCAACATCTTCAAGCTGATTAGAAGCAATTTGATTAATACTCACTATATTAGCCTGTCTAGGATTAGCCATAGGCACACATAAAAGTTTTCCATCATATGCACCACAATCATGCATATCCAAAACTCCAATAGGTCTAGCTTTTATTAAACAACCAGCAAAAGTAGGCTCATCCATTATCACCATTGCATCAAGAGGAGCTCCATCATCAGCGAGGGTATTTGGGATAAAGCCATAATCAAAAGGGTACCTAACTGAAGAATGCAATACTCTGTCTAAGGCCATTATTCCTGCATCAGAACAATATTCATATTTATTTCTACTCCCTGCAGGTATTTCAACAACAATATTTACTATTCCCTTCATTGGAGATGGAGGTATTGAACTAAGGTCCATCTTTTTTAAAATCGTGGTTATGAATTATCTCGTTTCCTTGAGATAAAGGTCTCCCAATCAAAATGCTTATTGAAGGTAAAAAAATTGTCAAAAAGGCAAAAATAATACCTAAAGATGTTATTGATAAACTCCTTATACTTAAGGGGTCATCATCATCTCTTTCAAAATCACTTCGAGTAGAAACATGAGAAGATTCTTCGCTTGATTTACTTTGAATAAACTGCTTTGATTTCGTGTAACTCAAGAACTCTTAATTGGGAAAGATTTAGGAGATAATTAGATCTCATTATCCTACATTCAAAATGTCAATAAATCAAAACATTGATTACTATTTTTTTTTTTAATTACTCTTTCTCTAGCAAAGACCTAATAGATTTTAGTTCGTTTAGTATTTGTGCCATTATATTTTGAGCAGCCGAGGAAGGTGTATTAAAGACTTCTACAGTAACTTCCTTTATTCTTAAGATATCTTTAGCAAATCTTGCTACTTCATTAGGATGGAATTTTAAAGGATCTTTTTGATCATTTCTAAATTCGGGATTTAGTTTTCTTGGATTAAAGCTAGGATTTAGATTTTTCAAATCTGTATTTGTGTACCTATAGACAGAAGCTCTCGATCTGTTTAAAAATTTTTGAACTTCATCAATATCGACTAATTCCTCTTCGCTAGAAATATTGGAATTTATATTTTCCATAAACTTAAGAAATGTTTTAGTAATAATGAACTTTTAAAAGAATTTGAACTTCATTACTGAAAAAGTTAGCAGAAAGAATTTTTTTAGACTAGCCGCGTTGAGGGACTCAAGACACTTTAAATTTTTTTTTCATCTTAATTGATAAAATTAAATATTATTAAGGATTTTTTTGTATGCGCGTGACAACCTCATTTCCTCTGGGGACACTTCGTGACACACCTTCTGAAGCTGAGATTATTTCACATCAATTACTTTTAAAAGCTGGATATATTCGCAGAGTTAACAGCGGTATTTATGCATACATGCCAATAATGCTTAGAGTTATTGAAAAAATATCCGCAATAATTGATAGAGAACTTAATAGTATTGGTTGTACAAAATTACTATTACCCCAACTTCATCCTGCAGATTTATGGAAAAAAAGTGAAAGGTGGCAAGGATATACTGCAGGAGAAGGAATAATGTTTAATCTCAAAGATAGACAAGGTAAAGAATTTGGTTTAGCTCCAACTCACGAAGAGGTTATCACGAGTATTGCATCAGAGACCATAAACTCCTATAAGCAATTACCTCAATGTTTTTATCAAATTCAGACAAAATTTAGAGATGAAATAAGGCCAAGGTTTGGATTAATGAGAAGTAGAGAATTTATAATGAAAGATGGTTATTCTTTTCATTCTTCAGAAACCGATCTGGCTTCTTTCTATGCAAAGGTGGGCAATGCTTATGAAAATATTTTTAAATCTTGTGGACTGGAGACAGTAGGGGTTGAAGCTGATAGTGGTGCAATTGGAGGCGCCTCCTCTAAAGAATTTATGGTCACTGCTGATGCGGGGGAAGATTCCATTTTGTTCACTCAAAGTGGTTCTTATGCTGCAAATATTGAAAAAGCCGTTTCAATACCCTCTCAACCTATTCCACTAAAAGATAATATTGCAGAGTGGCTGGAAACACCTGAACAAAAAACAATCTTAGAAGTTTGCGATAATAATAATTTAGACCCTAGCCAGATTATTAAAGTAGTAATATTCCTTGCAGAGTTCGAAGGTGAATTTGATGTCCCAATTCTTGCATGCATAAGAGGCGATCAACACATAAATGAAGTAAAGCTTTTTAACTTAATCAATAAACTTCATGATTTCAATCTCCTTAATCTTAAAAAGATTGAAGACAAAAATACTATCGAAAAAAATCTAGTTGATTTCCCCTTAGGTTTTATCGGGCCAGATCTAGATAATAAAACTATTAAAGCCAGTTCTAATTGGGATAAAAAATGGATAAGAATAATTGACTATTCTGCAAGTGGCCTTTCAAAGTTTATAAGTGGTGGGAATAAATTTAATTTCCATAAAGTTTTTCAAGAATTTTCTTTTGCTTCGAAAGAATATCTAATTGGGGATATCAGAAATGCAAAAAAAGGAGATAAAATAAGTATTGATGATGATGAGGAACTTAAAGAAAAAAAAGGAATAGAGATAGGACATATTTTCCAACTAGGTCAAAAATATAGTGAAAAATTAAATGCAAAGTTCTCTGATAAGGATGGTCAGTTAAAAAATTTATGGATGGGTTGTTATGGAATTGGAGTAACAAGAATAGCTCAAGCTGCTATCGAACAGAATCATGATCAAAAGGGAATTTGTTGGCCTATCGAGATTTCTCCTTTTGAAGTTATTATTATTCCAACAAATCTTAAAGATCCTATTCAAAGAGAACTTACTGAGCAAATCTATAACAACTTCTTAATTAATAAGATTGATGTCCTTCTTGATGATAGAAACGATAGAGCTGGTGTGAAATTTAAAGATGCGGAATTAATTGGTATTCCTTTTCAGATAATTATTGGCAGAGACTCTGTTAATAAAGAAGTAGAACTTTTATACAGAACAAATAATACTAAGTTTAAAATTAGTGCTGATAAATTATTGGAAACATTTATTTCTGAATCAGAAATAATGTACAATAAAAAATCTTAAGGTTTATTTTTTTTGGGAGCTTAATTATGTTACTGAAATGGACATCAGAATTAATTTTTAAAAATCTTACCAAAGCTATATCTTTTACACTTTCTTTAATTCTTGTTTTTACATTTTTTAGTTCCCCTTCTTTAGCTGTGAAAACCTCAATGACAGGTGACTATGCAAAAGATACGATTTCGGTTGTTAAAACTTTGCAATCAGCTGTTGATAGTCCAAAAGATTCTCCAAATAAAGATGAAGTAAGAAGTGAGGCTCTTACGCTTATAACTGACTATATTTCCAGATACCGAAATAGAGGGATGGTAAATAAAACTCAATCATTTACTACTATGCAAACAGCATTAAATGCAATGGCAGGCCATTACAAAAACTTTGCAAGTAGACCTCTACCAGATAAACTTAAAGAGCGTTTAACAAAAGAATTTTCTCTCGCTGAAAAAATGGTTCTCAGAGAAAGTTGATACAATTCATTTACTTTTCAAAAGTAAACCAAGATTTTTGAATATATTAAATATTCGCACAAAAATAATGCTCTACTAAAATTGGCTAATGTCGTTGTAATCGGAGCCCAATGGGGTGACGAAGGAAAAGGTAAAATAACTGATTTGCTAAGTCGTTCAGCAGATGTTGTTGTACGCTACCAAGGCGGTGTAAATGCAGGACATACAATAGTTGTAGATAATAAAGTCTTAAAATTACATTTAATTCCTTCAGGGATACTTTATAAAAATACTACTTGTCTTATTGGATCAGGAACAGTTATAGACCCGAAAATTTTGCTAAGGGAAATTGACATGTTAATTGACAATGGAATTGATATCTCAGGATTGAAAATTTCATCAACATCTCATGTAACAATGCCCTACCACCGTATATTAGATGAAGCTATGGAGGCTGATAGAGGTTCAAACAAAATAGGTACAACAGGTCGCGGAATTGGTCCAACTTATGCGGATAAGTCTCAAAGAAATGGCATTAGAATAAGAGATTTGCTTAATAAAGAAAGATTAAGTGAGGTGATCCAAATTCCATTAAGAGAAAAAAACGGATTACTAGAAAAAATCTACGGTATTAAACCACTCAAATCAGAAGAGATTATTGAAGAATATCTTGACTATGGAAAAAGATTATCAAAGCATGTTGTTGACTGCACAAGAACTATACATGCAGCGTCAAAGAATAAGAAGAATATTCTATTTGAAGGTGCTCAAGGAACTCTACTTGACTTAGATCATGGGACTTATCCTTTTGTCACCTCATCAAACCCTATATCAGGAGGGGCATGCATTGGAGCTGGAGTTGGCCCCACTCTAATTGATAGAGTTATAGGAGTCGCAAAAGCATACACCACAAGAGTAGGTGAAGGGCCATTCCCCACTGAATTGCAGGGGAGTATTAATGATCAACTCTGTGATAGAGGGAGTGAATTTGGTACCACTACTGGGAGGAGGAGGAGATGTGGTTGGTTTGATGGTGTTATTGGTAAGTATGCTGTTTCAGTGAATGGTCTTGATTGTTTAGCAGTTACAAAACTCGATGTATTAGATGAATTAGATGAGATTCAAGTTTGCATCGCCTATGATCTCGATGGAGAGGTAATAGAATATTTTCCTACAAATGCAGATGACTTAAAAAAATGTAAGCCAATCTTCAAAAAATTAAAAGGTTGGCAATGTTCAACTGCAGATTGCAGAAAACTATCTGATCTTCCTGAAAATGCCATGAATTATCTTAGATTTTTAGCAGAATTAATGGAGGTTCCAATTGCAATTGTCTCATTGGGGGCAAATAGAGATCAAACCATAGTAATAGAAGATCCAATTCATGGTCCTAAAAGAGCACTTCTAAGGTAGTTTAGTTCCAAATTCATGAATGAATCCTTTAGACATTTTGAACATAATAAAAGGGTTGATCTCATTGGTTTGGGCAACGCAATAGTAGATATTATTGTAAATATTCAAGATGAGTTTCTTGAGATAAATAATCTGGATAAAGGATCAATGAATCTAATTAATTCTGATGAATCTCAAAGATTGTTAAAAAATTGCAAAGTTATCAAACAAGTATCAGGGGGATCCTCAGCAAATACTGTTGTTTGTTTAGCAGAATTAGGAAATAATGTGCAGTTTATTGGAAGGGTGAAGAATGATCAATTTGGGGATTTCTTTTCTTCTGATATAAAAAAAAGTAATACCATATTTAATACTCCACCCATTAATGAAGGTGCCTCAACAGCTCATTCAATTATTTTGATTACACCTGATGCTCAAAGAACTATGTGCACTTACCTAGGAGCATCTGTAGAATTTGAACCAAAAGACATTGATTTTAGTGTACTCAAGGAAAGTAAATACTTATATTTAGAAGGGTATTTGTGGGACAGCGAATTAGCTAAAAATGCTTTTCTTAAAGCTGCTCAAATTGCAAAACAATCTGATACAAAAATAATCCTTTCTTTGTCTGATTCATTTTGTGTAGACAGACATCGAGAGAGTTTCTTGGAATTAATTGATGAATATATAGATATTGTTTTTTGTAATGAATCGGAGGTTTTTAGTTTATTTAAAAAAGATAAATTAGCAAACTGCCAAGAAAATCTCTCTTCACTATGTGAATTAGTCGTGGTAACTCTTGGAAGCAATGGTTCTCTCATAGTTAACAAAAATAATGTTGAAATAATTGAGTCAATAACGAAAGGCAAAATTATTGATACTACAGGAGCGGGAGATATCTATGCGGGAGGATTTATCCATGGATTAATAAACAATTATTCCCTCAAAAAATGCGGAGAGATAGCTTCAACTTGTGCGGGGCAAATAATTACGCAACTAGGATCTAGATCGGATATTGATCTTAAAGAGTTAATAAAATAGATTAATCAAATAGTCTTATTCAACCAATCATAATATTTCATCTCAGCATGGTATTTTTTATAAATAATCTGAGGAACATCATATGTAGAATTTTTATTTACGAAATCAATTAAACAATCTTTAAATTCTAGTTTACTTTTTATTGTGATTTCAAACTCTTTAGTTTCTTCAATATCATCATCCCACTTATAAATTGAAAAAATTTGCTTTATCGAAACACAAGCTGCAAGTTTATTTTGTATTAGTAATTTAGCCATTCGCAAAGCATTTGCGTTACTTGATTCAGTTGTAATCATAACTAATACTTCCATAATGAATTAAACATCAATATTTTTTAATAATGTGATTTATCAAATTGTGATATTGATCAAAAGAGTAAGAGTAATCATTTTTAACTTTCGGCCTTTTAACCAAAAATAACTTCATCTTACTTCCAGAAACTATACCCTCCCAGTTTTTCTGAGAATAACTTCCAGATTCTCTGCATAGAACATAATCTATCTCCCAAAAATCACAAAGTTTTTTTTCTAAAATGCTTTTATTATTTTTACTCGGTTCAAGTATCGCTATGTTTGAATTTTTAATACATGATCCAAAAGCTTTAGTTATGCTCTCATAAGTGGGAAGTACCCTTGTAAATACATTTGCTTTACAATTCATATAATAACTAGCTGTATCGTTAAGGAATCTTGATCCTATTGCAAGAAGAATATTCTTATTTTCTATATCAATATTATTTATATCCTTTAAATGATCAATATAAATAAAATTATTAGTATTATTTTTTAGAGATTTCCTCTCAAATAGTAAAAGAGGTGTATTAATTTCTTTACATGCATTATTAAGATTTTTAGAAATTATTACGGCAAACGGATGAGTAGCATCGACAACGCATGTGATTTTATTTTTATTTATGAAATTAATTATTTGATCTTTATTATTTAATTTCCCCGTAATGATATGTAACTTTGGATTTTCAATATAAGCTTGCCCTGCTTTATAAGTTAAAACACTTGCAAAGACTGAATAATTAAGTTCAAGAAGCCTATTAGCTATTACAGGTCCATCCGAAGTTCCTGATAGGATCCAAACATTTTTATAGCAATTTCCTTGATTCTGCATCAGTATGTCTTTAATTAAATAGTAAGTAATGAATCATTGTTTAATTCAGGCGGTCATTAATAGCGCTCCCCAAATGAGGTATACCAAAGAAAACCAGACTCCAATTGCAGAAATGATTGTTAATTTTAAAGGATTACGTAGTGAAGATCCAACCCGAGATCTCAAGATCATAGGGTGGGGAAATATTGCCCAAGAAATGGTAGATGAACTAAAGGAGGGGCAAAATATTGTTATTGAGGGACGTCTAAAGATGAATTCTGTCACTAGAAAAGACGGAACGAAAGAAAAACAACCAGAACTAACAGCTTCAAAAATTCATCAAATATCGCCAGTTGATGTTATTAAGTCTGATCAAAAAGAAAATAATGAGTCATTTGAAAATAAAGAAACCGCCAAAAAATCCAGTTGGGACAGTTCACCCTTAGTACCTGAAGTTGACGAAATACCTTTTTAAATCAAATATCAACATTATTTTCTTGAACACTTATAATTAATTTGCTTATTTTTCTTTCAAGTGCGGCAAGTTCGCTTCTGATTTCTGTCCATTTACCCTTATCAAGATTTTCTAGAAGCCATGCTCTATCTTGATCAAGTTTAAAAATTAAATCTCCTTGATTTGCAGTATTAGGATCTTGCATAATACTTGTTAGCCCATTTAAAACTCATTCTACTAAATCAAAATGAAGAAATACTTATCGCCTGGAAACTTAATTGTAACCGCTGGGGGTATATTAGCTTTTGTTGGAATGACTGCTTATTTTACAGACTCAGTGAATTTAAGTGTACCTACTTTTTTTTATGGAGTACCTATTTTCCTAATTGGCTTAGGCTTAAAGACTTCCGAAATACCTCCTGTAGAGTTATTTGACAAAACAAATTTTGCGACAAATAAATTTAATAGACCAAAAGAACTAACAGCATTAGTTAAAGATGTTACAAGATGGAGGTATGGGATTAAAGCTCATCTTGAATCGTCATTAGAATCTTTAAATTTGTGGGACGAGGATAACCCCCCTCAATTAAAAGAAATAGAAGAAATTACAAAGGAAGAAAAAAATGGTCTCAGAATGCGTTTCGAATTAAACGCTGTCCCTCTTGAAAAATGGATTGAAAAACAAGAAAGATTAAATAGGTTTTTCGTCAAAGGTCTTGAATCAGAATTTATTATCGACGATAATAAAAAAGAATTTGATTTTATTCTCTTTTATTGAATATAGGGATATATTTGTAAAAACCTAATTTCACAATTCAATCAAGTTTTAATGAATTTTAATAATGAATGATTCTCAAAGAGTATCAATATTAAGCGAAGCACTTCCATATATACAAAGTTTCTCAGGTAGAAAAATTGTTATTAAGTATGGTGGTTCTGTTATGGAGAATGATAATTTAAAAAATGCTTTTTTTAGAGACATTGCACTTTTATCAACCGTTGGGGTTTGTCCGATAGTAATTCATGGAGGTGGACCAGAGATTAATAATTGGTTAAAGAAATTAGAAATATCTCCAAAATTCGAAAATGGATTAAGAATTACTGATCAAAAAACAATGGAAATTGTCGAGATGGTTCTAATGGGTAGAGTTAACAAACAAATTGTAAAAGGGATTAATAAAACTGGATCCTTAGCTGTGGGAATATCAGGTCTTGATGGCAACTTAATTCAATCTAGAGAACTAGGAGATGGTAGCCATGGTTTAGTGGGTGAGGTTACAAAAATCAATCCTGAAATATTAGATCCTCTTATTTCTAAAGGATACATCCCAATTATTTCTAGCATTGGATCAACCTTGGAGGGTATTTCCCATAACATTAATGCAGATTTTGTTGCTGGAGAAATTGCTGCTGCAATAAATGCAGAAAAACTTATTCTTCTTACTGATACTCAAGGAATTTTAAAAGAAAAAAATAACAAAAATAGTCTTGTTGAAAAAACTAATCTCAAAGAGGCAAGGGATTTTATTGATAAAAAAATTGTGACTGAAGGTATGATTCCAAAGACAGAATGCTGTATAAGAGCTTTAGCCCAAGGAGTCAAAGCAGCTCACATAATTGATGGAAGAATAGAACATTCATTACTTCTTGAGATTTTTACAAATTCCGGAATAGGTACAATGATAGTCGCCTAACCCATGAAAACTTATGAGCAGGTTTTAGAAAAAGTAGAACTTGCTTTAGCTAAAGGTGAGTATCATTATTGCATTGAATTTCTTTTGCCCATAATCGAATCATTTCCTTTATCAAGCAAAGAGGGAGTAAATTTAAGAACGATCTTAATTACTGCTCTATGTGGTATCAATAAAAGGGAGGAGGCTAAAAGGTTTTGTAAAGAACTTCTAAAATCTTACGATAATAAGACGAGAGAAAATGCAAAATATTTGATGGAAGTTATAGACTCTCCAGACATTAAAAAGCCAGAAAATTGGAACGTACAGTTTGAAAGCGACCCATCACCCAATAAAAAATCTCTTAACACACTGCGCAAAAAAAGAGAAGTACTGAAGAAAAAAAAATTTATTAATGTAACTGAGAAACCAACTGGTGAAACAAAACCCTTTCAGGAAGGCTTTTCACTGATCATTTTTTTAATACTATTATTATTAATTCCACTTTTAAGTGGCTGCGTAAAAATTGAGGATACCCTTGATCTTAGTGAACTTGATTCAATAACTAATAACTTAGTGATAGAGAGTAAATACATAAAGAAATTTCCTTGGCAATTAAAATTTGAAGAGAAGATGAAAGATATTTTTCCTGACGCAGAAATTGAACAAGACGAATCAACCTTTTCTTTGAAACATAAAAATCTCAATTTAGAGGATACAAAGCAAGTTCTTAAAATCACCCAAAATACAGCTGGAGAGTTAGCGGGAGAATCAACAAATATAGAAATTAATACTACTCAAAAAAACTTCATTTTTTTTAAAAAATACTTTTACAGGTTAGATTTGGATCTAAATTCTATTAAAGGCATTGATAATTTAGAACTCATTTTCAAAATTATTCACCCTAATAAAGCTATCCTTACCGATAAAAATAATTCAAATTTAGAAATCACAAAAAATCTAATAATTTGGGATTTAAATCAAGGGCAGATAAATAGTCTTGAATTTTCTTTCTGGAGCCTCAACAAACTCTTGATTGGGATATCTATTATTTTAATAATTATAATATTGGCTTATTTATTAAGATTCTATAGATTTAAATTAGGTTCAGATTTACCTCAACTTCCATCAAAGTAATTACAACTCTGCTGGATTAACATCTATTGTTAAAAAAACATTTTTTGGAATAAGTTTCCATAATATTGATCTATCAGGTAAAGGTATCTTTGTTCCTTCAGGACCATGTATTAATATCTGCCATCTAAATTTTTTACCGACTTTAGCTATCAAACTAGGTGCAGGACCAATTAATTTCCAGTTCTTTTTCTGACAAAAACTGAGTAGATATTTTGCTAATTTTATTGCAGTTGACTCAGTTAATTCATAATTTTCACCTGATAATTTAAGTAGGCAAATTGTGCAAAATGGAAATAAATTAGCATCCTTTTTCAATCTCGAGTTTTCAATTAAGAATCTTTCATAATCTCTTTTTTGAAGATACGAAATTACCGGGTGGTTAGGTTTATATGTTTGAAAAATTACTTTCCCTTTTTTTTGTGCCCTGCCGGCCCTTCCTGCTACTTGCAAAAATAATTGTAATGATTTTTCTTCTGCTGAAATATCTGGGCGATGAAGCAACCCATCTGCTGCGATAACTACTGAAAGAGTAATATTGGGGATATCAATACCTTTTGCCAACATCTGAGTACCGACAAGAATATCAGCATCACCTTTAGAAAACTTTGAAAGAATATCTCTATGACCATCCTTTCCTGAAGTTGTATCTCTATCAAAGCGAAGTACCCTTAAGTCAGGAAATTCTTCATTTAAAAACTCTATTACCCTTTGCGTGCCAATTCCAAAAGGTTTGAAAGCAGTTGAATGACAATCTGGGCAACGATTGATCAATCTTGATTTATGATCACACCAATGACACCTTAACCATTTTTTTCCTTGTGATCCGAGATGAACTGATAAAGGAACGTCACAGTTGGGGCAATTTATTAAATATCCGCAATTTCTACAACTTAAAAATCCACTATGCCCCCTCCTAGGGATCAAAATTATTGCTTGCTCTTTTTTTAAGCGTAGTTGAGGAAGCAATTGTAATAATTCATTGGAAAAAATTTTCATATTTCCCTTCTTGAACTCATCACGCATATCAATAATTTTTATTTCAGGAGTCTCATTACTGGATATCCTTTGAATCATTCTTACCAATTTAAAATTACTTTCAAAAATACACCTTTTCCAAGTCTTCATTGATGGGGTTGCACTCCCAAAAATTAACTTTGCAGAATTCCTTTTTACTATTTCAATAGCAATCTCTCTCGCGTCATAGCAAGGCATAGGACTATCTTGCTTATAAGAAACATCATGTTCTTCATCCATTATTATTAATCCCAGATTTTTGATTGGAAGAAAAACTGCCGACCTTGTACCTATTACTATTAAAGGTTCATTAGCATTAATAATTTTCTTCCAAACTAAAGTTCTATGATCGGGAGAACAATTACTATGATATTCGTAAACGACATTATTAAATCGCCTACTAAACCTATCAATAAGTTGAGGAATTAATCCAATTTCTGGGGCTAGTATCAAACAACTTTTTTTCTTAAGAAATTGATCTTCAGCAATTCTCATATACACTTCTGTTTTACCTGAACCTGTTTCGCCCCAAAGAAGTAATGCATCTCCTGGTTTCATTGTTTGAAATTCTTGAAATGCAATTTTTTGCTCATTTGTAAGATTTGGTTTTTTCGTTGCGATATGATCTTTTATAAAGGAATTTAATTTACTATTTATATTTTTTTTTCTTTTAGATTTAGCAAGATAATTTTTACTGACCATTGAGTTAATTAGAGTGTAATTAAAACCAGACTTTATTAATACACTTTGCCAATTACCTTTTTCAGATAAAGTATCCATTAAAAAAAATTCTTTTTTGGTTAATCGATTTTTCTTAATATCAAATTCTTTTTTAGTTTCAATCCATATTTGATCTTTTAAACCTTTAGAGAAATTTTTATATTTACCAATCCAACCAGGAGGAAATGCAGTTTTAAACATTTTTAAATTACTAACCATATAAAAGTAGGCTTGGGAGTCTATCAATTCTCTCCAAGACTCATCAATTATTTTTTTCTGCAAAATACTTTCAACAAACAAATATCTTATGCTTTTTTCTCCAGTAATATTTGATTCATCATTATTGATTGTCGAAAAGGCTTTTTTGGAGATCACCAACCCATTCAATAATCTCCCCCTTAGTCTCACACTTACAATATCTCCAACTTCTGCTCCAAGATTATTTCCATCTAAATAGTAAAAGCTTTCATTACTACTACCTACATCAAGCAAAATTTCCAATTTATAGGAGATATTTAATAACTGATTACTTGCCGGCTTCAAAACTTTTTCTTAGTATTGGATTGTTGAACATTCCACAAAGTGTTTTTTGCACATTGTAAGTATACTGCTCTTAAGGGAGACATGAAGCTCTGATCATTGAGTGAAAATTCAAAAATGATCTGCCTGTCTGAGAAATCCCAAGACTTTTTACTTTAGGTAATCTATAGCACTATTTAAATTTTTCAACAATTTAGAAAACTTTTCTTATTCTCATTTTGTGAAAAAGTTTTTTAAACATTAAGGGGACTTTACTACTAAATGTTCAAATTAGCCCTAAATAAAATTTTATCTAGTTAAATTCACCGTAGAAAGGAGTCAATTATGTGTCCAGTCGCAGCAGAATCAAAGAATTCCAAGCCTAGTTCAAAAAAAAAGATCAATAAAAAAATTAATACAAATTTAGAAACAGTAGTAGAAGAAGATACTAATAAGAATAATCAAAGTATAAAGTCATCTTCAGATTTAAACGAAAACAAAGTAGAAAATAATAATGAATTTAGTGATTCTGATGAAGAAGACAAAGAGCTTGGGAATATAAAGCTTGGGCCAAAAGGTATATATACTGAAGATTCAATAAGAGTTTATCTCCAAGAGATTGGAAGGATTAGACTTTTAAGGCCAGATGAAGAAATTGAACTTGCAAGAAAAATTGCTGACTTGCTCCAATTAGAAGAACTAGCAACTCAATATGAGTCAGAAAAAGGCCATTTCCCGTCAGTTAGAGAATGGGCCGAATTAATAGATATGCCTCTTTCGAAATTCAGAAGAAGACTTCTATTAGGAAGAAGAGCTAAAGAAAAAATGGTTCAATCAAATTTAAGATTGGTTGTTTCCATCGCAAAAAAATATATGAATAGAGGTTTATCATTTCAAGATTTAATACAAGAAGGAAGTTTGGGCCTGATTAGGGCAGCAGAAAAATTTGACCATGAAAAAGGCTACAAATTCTCTACTTATGCAACGTGGTGGATTCGCCAAGCTATCACTCGAGCAATCGCAGATCAAAGTAGAACTATTCGATTACCAGTTCATTTATACGAGACAATATCTAGAATTAAAAAAACCACAAAAGTTCTTAGCCAAGAATTCGGAAGGAAGCCAAGTGAAGAAGAAATAGCTGAAAGTATGGAAATGACAATTGAAAAATTAAGATTTATTGCTAAAAGTGCTCAGCTGCCAATTTCTTTAGAAACCCCAATAGGTAAAGAAGAGGACTCAAGACTTGGGGACTTCATAGAGGCAGATATAGAAAATCCTGAGCAAGATGTTTCAAAAACTTTATTAAGAGAAGATTTAGAAGGAGTCTTAGCAACTCTAAGTCCAAGAGAAAGAGATGTTCTTAGATTGAGATATGGAATTGATGACGGAAGAATGAAGACTCTTGAAGAAATTGGACAGATATTTGATGTAACGAGAGAAAGAATTAGACAAATAGAAGCGAAAGCTCTCAGAAAACTAAGACATCCCAATCGAAATGGTGTTTTAAAAGAATACATAAAATAAAAATAGTTAAATATAATTTTCAGCTTTAGAAAGTTGCAAAAGAATAGCTTAAAATAAATTCGACTTTACATTTAATCCAAACTCAGAATAATATTTAATGACTAATTTTAAACTGAAAATAGCTAGTAGAAGAAGTAAACTAGCCATGGTTCAAACTTTATGGGTTAAAGATCAACTAGAAAGGAATATTCCCAATTTAGAGGTATCTATAGAAGCCATAGCAACTCAAGGTGACAAAATTCTTGATGTAGCCTTAGCAAAAATAGGCGACAAAGGCTTATTTACAAAAGAACTTGAAGCACAAATGCTTGTAGGCCATGCAGATATAGCAGTACATTCTCTAAAAGATTTACCAACCAATTTGCCTAATGGCCTTATATTAGGATGCATTACAAAAAGAGAGGACCCTGCAGATGCTTTAGTAGTAAACAAAAAAAATGAATGTTATAAATTAGAAAACTTACCTGAAGGTTCGATTGTTGGAACAAGCTCCCTCAGAAGACTTGCACAATTAAGAAATAAGTACCCACATCTTGTTTTCAAAGATATCAGGGGAAATGTTATTACAAGAATTGAAAAATTAGATGCAGGAGAATTTGATTGTATAATTCTTGCAGCCGCTGGTTTAAAGAGATTAGGTTTTGAATCAAGAATTCACCAGATTATCCCAAGTGAAGTTTCCCTTCATGCCGTTGGCCAAGGAGCACTAGGCATTGAATGTAAATTTGATGATAAAAAAGTTTTAGAAATTATAAATATCTTAGAAGATAAACCGACGAGTCAAAGATGTCTAGCAGAAAGGGCTTTTTTAAGAGAGCTTGAAGGTGGATGCCAAGTCCCAATAGGTGTTAATAGTAAAATTCAGAATGAACAACTTTGCCTTACTGGTATGGTTGCATCTCTTGATGGAGAAAGGCTTATTAAAGATCAATATATTGGTAATATTAATGATCCCGAAGAAGTAGGCAAAGAACTAGCTAAAAAATTAAAGCAGCAAGGTGCAAAAGAAATACTAAGCGAAATATTTGAAAAATTTAGAGAAAAATAATATTAGTTAATTTACTAATTTAGGATCAATTTCTTTTTTGTATCTCTCTTCACAATCTTTAATCACTTTAACAGCTTCTTCTATCCCAAAAAAACCATTGACAGTACATGTTCCTGGTTTTTTTAGATCTTTGTAGTGCTCCCAATAATACTTTGTTTCTTTTAACCAATGATCTCCAAGATCTTCATAACTTGAGATATGATCCATTCTTTTATCATCTGCGAGAACCGCTATTACCTTATCATCGACCTCTCCACCATCATCAAATTTCATCACCCCAATAATCCTTGCTTCCACAATAGATCCGGGTATCAATGGCTCAGTTACACTAACAATTTCAACATCAAGTGGATCTCCATCTTCATCCCATGTCCTTGGTATACATCCATAAGCAAAAGGATACGCAAGTGATGAATAACCTACCCTATCAAGTTTAAGATGGCCCGTTTCTGTAATTAATTCATATTTATTTATGGTGTTAGAGTTCAATTCAACAATAGTGTTTATTATTGTATTTGAGCTGTCAGTGAAAGCATTTAGTATGTGCAATAAATTTGGGGTAACCCTGCTTGGGGGCTGATTTAGATTTGCCATCAAGAAATTATTTTTGTTTATCCTACATCCTCACACCTAACCAAATTCTTTAAAAGTAATGTTTCAGCAAAAATCATTTATTTTAGACCTTAAATGATTAATAAAATAGTTTGGCGATAGTTCTTCATTAGTTACAGCTCTTACCAACTCCATACAATTAACTGATCTGCCATATTTATGAATATTATTTCTTAACCAAAAGATGATTTTTTGATATTCACCATTTTCGATTAAATTATTAATCAAACCAATGTCTTTTTCCATTTGAAAAGATATTTGTGCACTTATAAGATGACCTAACAAATATGAAGGGAAATATCCAAACGCACCTTCGCTCCAGTGAACATCTTGGAGACATCCTTCTGAATCATTAGACGGTATTATTCCAAGAAGTTCTCCATATCTTTTATTCCATTCGGCTGGGATATCTTTAGCAGGCAACCCTCCTTCAATTAGATCTATTTCAAGTTCCGTTCTTATTAGTATATGCAAGCCATAAGTCAATTCATCTGCCTCAACCCTATTTAATCCTGCTTCCAAATGATTAATAGATTTCCAGAGTTCTAAATAATTATTTAGAGAGCATCCAGCTGAAGCAAATTTTTCAAAAAATCTTTTTGAAAAAGATTTGGATTTAACTATTCTATTTTCCCAAAACAAAGATTGACTTTCATGAATCCCCATAGAAGTTGCTTGGCCTAAAGGCCAAGCAAACCATTGATGACTTTGAGATGGTAGACCCTGCTCATAAATTGAATGCCCCCACTCATGCGCAGTTGCTAAAAAACTTGATAATGGTTCACCTTCAACAATTCTTGTCGTAATCCTATAATCATTAGGCCCTAGTGTAATCGAAAACGGATGAGGAGATTTACCTACAACTACAAGATCTTTATCTCTCCCAAACTCATCAAGTAATTCAGAACATAAATTTTGTTGAGATTCTGGACCTAAATCCCAATTATTTTTTTTTGACTGATTCATTCCTCTAATCAACTCTGGAATAGTATCCTTCAATGGTTGAAACATCTTATTCAACCACTTCAAAGTCAATTCAGGCTCAAAGGGTTGGGCAAGTGTCTCCCATGGTGAATATTGATCAGAGATTTGTTTGGCCTCTTCAATCCTTAATTTGACTAAATCTTCAAAAAATGGAAGAAAAATTTTAAAATCTGCTTTTTTCTTAGCTTCTTGCCAACTTTCATACCCTTTAGATTTTGCCTTTGCTAAAGACTCAACTAATTCTGGATCTAAATTGCTTTGTCTATTAAATTCCTTCAATAAAAGATTAATGTTTCTTTCTTTATCTTTAATGAGAAATTTATTATCAGAATTTAGTTCAATATCTAATAGTTCATTTTTAGCAGATGTAATTAAGTTAGAAAATTCTTCTGAAGAATTTCTTTTATGCAATACTTTTGCGATGTAAGTAAGTTGTTCAGACCTCCAAGAAGCACCTTTCTTTGGCATTCCAGTATTCTGATCCCAATAAAGTGTATTTTGGATTGAACCTAATATTTGTGTTTCTTTAAGGTAAGCACCCAGCTTATTCCAATGAGTTTCAGCCAAAGATTTTAATGGAAATTAAATTTATCTTAAGATAAAAATTTTAATGTATGCAGTAAAACATGCATCTTTATCCATAATAGAATATTGATTAATTAAGTTTTAACTTATATGGAACAAATATTTTCAAAATTAAAATTCATTACCCATGGCGAAGGTTTTATTGATATCACATATGATTTAAATTTATGTGTTGAAAAAAATAATTTTCATTCCGGAATTTTAAATTTAACTTCACTTCATACAAGTTGCAGTTTAACTATTAATGAGAACGCAGATCCAAATGTACTGAGGGACCTAAAAAAGTATATTCAATCGATAGTTCCCTATGATTCCTACTTAACCTTATCAAAAAATAGAGAAGAAATATCCTATAAACATTATCAAGAAGGGGCTGACGATATGCCAGCACATATTAAAACATCCTTAACAAACACTTGTTTATCTTTGAGTTTTCAAGATGGTAAAATTATGCTTGGCACATGGCAAGCAGTTTATTTATGGGAACATCGATTTGATCAAAAGGAAAGAATCATTAATGTACATATAATTGGTGAGAAAAAGTAAAATATTTATAATGTAATAAGTCAGATTTCTTATTTAATGAAACCCTACATTTTACAAGATGAAGAATTGAATGAATTAGTTGTCAAAATACCTGGCTGGGAAATTAAATCTAAACAAATCCAGAGAGAATTTAACTTCGCTAATTTTATTGAAGCCTTTGCTTTTATGACCAAGGTTGCTTTAATCTGTGAAAAATATAATCATCATCCTAACTGGGAGAATGTTTATGCAAAAGTAATAATTAAATTAAATACTCATGATCTAGGAGGTATTACGAATCTGGATCAAACATTAGCTTCGGAAATCAACAAAATTTTCGATCAATAAAAATATAAACTTGTTTTCAACTATTCAAAATGTCTAAAAATTTATTGCCAGTTACTATTATTAGTGGATTTTTAGGTTCTGGCAAAACTACACTTCTAAATCATATTTTAAAAAATCAAGTTGGTATTAAAACGGCTGTTTTAGTCAACGAATTTGGAGAAATCGGAATAGATAATGACTTAATAATAGAAGGCTCAGAAGATATGATCGAATTAAATAATGGATGTATATGTTGCTCAATCAATGGCGAATTATTAAATACAGTATCCAAAGTTTTAGAAAAAGCTGAAAAATTAGACTATTTGATTGTTGAAACAACTGGATTAGCAGACCCATTACCAGTAGCCATGACTTTTGCAGCTGGTGATCTTCGAGAAAAAGTAAGATTAGATTCAATTATCACTGTTATAGATGGAGAAAATTTTGATTTTGAAATTAGTAATTCAAGTGTTGCCTATTCTCAAATTTTATACGGAGATATCCTTCTTCTAAATAAATCTGATTTAGTGAATGAAGAACAATTAAAGAAAATAGAAAATTTTATTAATAAAATAAAAAAAGAACCAAGGATCTTGAGATCAACTAATAGTGAAGTTGCATTACAAACAATACTAAGCGTAGGTCTATTTGAGACAGATACTTTTCAATTCGAGAAGGATAAAAAAAATGTAGATTACAACGCAAGCGAACACTCTTCCCATTCTCACGATCACTCTTCCCATTCTCACGATCACTCTTCCCATTCTCACGATCACTCTTCTCATTCTCATAATTTGAGCAATAATATCGAAGGGTTTACATCAGTTTCATATGAAACATTTGAACCATTTTCCTTAAGGAAGTTTCAATATTTCTTAGATAATCAAATATCACAAAATGTATTCAGAGCAAAAGGAATTTTATGGTTTATGGAAAGTGAAAGAAAACATATTTTTCACTTATCTGGGAAAAGGTTCTCTCTAGATGATGAAGAATGGACAAAAGATAAATCAAACAAAATAGTATTAATTGGGAAAAACTTAGATCATCAAACTATTAAAAATCAACTTTCATCATGTAGATTTGATTCAGATTAGAGTACATATTAGGATTGAATTAATTTTTGAAATTACTTATTACAGGATTTAAAAGAGCAGTAACCGAATTAAAACTTTTCTATATCACGTCGTTTATTGTTGCACTCTTAGTAATCATACCAATTGCTAATTTTCTTCTAGAAGGAATTGTTTACCTAGTTGGTGGGAATTTTTCATTAGGTATTGCAGGAGGGGAAGAGGTATTAGGCACTATAAAAGTTTTAGCGCTAACAAGTTTTTTTGGTGGAGGCTTAGGGACCTTGAATGGATGGTTGCTGTCAAATTGTGATTTTAGGTTCAGAAAAGTTCTCCGAATTTGTCAGCTTATTCCACTAGCTTCACCAGCATATCTAATAACAGCTGTTTTGCAGGATTTGGGAAGTATTTTTGGGTATCAAGTAACTGGTTTATGGTGGGGGGTTTTAGTACTTTCGATTTCTACTTATCCATATGTATACATCCTTGCTAACGAAAGTTTTAATAAATTTGGAGTTAATCAAATCAATGCTAGTAGAGGATTAGGAGTTGGGCCATGGAAGAGCTTCTTTAAAATCGCTTTTCCAATGGCGTTACCAGCACTAATAACAGGAATAAGTTTAATGTGTATGGAAGTAATGAATGAGCTTGGGACATTTGCATTATTAAATATTCCAAGTATTTCCACTGGTATAGCCGAGAATTGGATCATTGAAGGTAATCCAAAAAGTGCTATTGGATTATCATTTGTAGCCTTGTTAATAATTTTCACTTTAATTATTTTTGAAAAATTCTCAAGAAGAAAATCAAAGAGGTGGAGTGAAAATCCTGCATCACAAGATTCTCAAGGATGGGAATTAAAAAAATTTAGAGCTCTTTTTGCAATCACCATATCCTTATTTCCTCCGATTTTTTCTTTTGGAATTCCGTGTTTTTGGGTTCTTCTCAATATCGATCAGATTCAAAAAGGGTTATCTATAGAATTACTTTCCCTATCCTTTAGGACTATAAGTCTAGGACTTTTTACAGCATTTATAACGATGTTATTCTCTTTAATAATATCCTTAGCTAGACGTCCAAATAAAAGCTTATTAATAGAACTATTAACGAACCTTTCGGGGATAGGTTACGCAATCCCAGGAACGGTATTAGCTTTATCTTTGATAAGTATTTCTTCCTCGAAATTAAATTTCATTGCTATTTGTCTCCTGATTTGGGGTTATCTTGTCCGATTTCTAACTATTTCTAAGGGTTCTATTGATTCAAGTCTTGAAAGAATTTCTCCTAGTCTCGATGAAGCTGCACTTGGACTAGGCGAGAATTGGCTAGGAATCATCAAAAGAATTCATCTACCTCTACTCCAAGGTCCAATATTTGTGGGATCACTTTTAGTTTTTGTAGACACAATAAAAGAATTACCCATAACATTTATTTTAAGGCCATTCGATTTCGATACAATATCCGTGCGAATATATCAATATGCTGGAGATGAAAGAATGGTAGAGGCAATATTACCAGCAATTCTTATCATGACTTTAGGCCTTATTGCATCAATTACATTGATACCAAGCTTAGAGAAAAAAAACTAAATTCTTTTCAATATTTTTTTAATTAAAAAAGGAAAGCTTAATAACAAATCTGCTGATGTAGATATAACCCTAAAATAAATTAAGACTACAAAAATTGAATTTTGAGGAATATTTCTTCCAATAAAAAAAAGAAAGCAGGCTTCAAAAACGCCAACTCCCCCAGGAGCAGATGGGACTACCAAACCTAAAGACCATGACAAAGAAAAAATTACTAATAAAAAAATAACGTTGAAAGTATTATTTGTATAAAAAGTATTAAAGCAAATATAAAACCCAATAAATTTAGATAAAACAAAGCCAATTTCAAGTAATAAAGCTCTGGTAGGGAAAAAAGAAATAATATTTATTCTTTTTTTAAATTTTTCTTTTGAATTTTCAAGATTCAAAACCTCAAAAACTTTTCCCTTAAAAGACCCTAATCCTTTTAATACCAGATAAATTAATTTCCTATTTAAAAAAACTAAAGGCAAAATTAAGAAAAAGTAAAGTGGAGAAAAAATTACTCCCAGCGATGCCAACAAAAAAGATCCACTTAACATAAAGTAAGGCTCTATTAGTGTCGAATAGAGTGCAATCTGAGGATTAATTATTTTTTTTATAAAATTAAATCTTTCAACAAAATGCCAAATCCCTCCTGGAACGTATTTAAGAATATTGGTTAAAACATAGAATGAAACTAGATTATTACTTTTAAATTCTTTCCCGAACCATTTAACTATAAATTTCCATGCATAAGCGTTAAGGTAAATACTTAAAACGCAAAATAAAAATGATAATGATAGATTAATTCCATTCTTTTCTAAATTGATATCGAAAGAAATTTGATCAATATTATAAAAAAAATAGATGCAAAAATACAATAAGCTAGCAATAAAGAAAATACTCTTTAAATCACCAAAATTAAATTTTATGAGCAATTTCCAATAAGAATGGTCACGTATATTAAATCTCATTTCCAGTTTTCAAATGCTTTAAATTCTTTACTTGACTCTTTTATTATTTTTCTTATTTCGTTAGTTGTTATTTTATGCTCAAGATTCAATCTTAAAATTTCATCATTTTCTGGTTTCATAGTTATTGATCCATCAGGTTTCAAAGTCTGTTTAACTTTTATATTGCCAAAAGTAGTTGAACATTCTCCTCTCCTTCTAAGTAATGTCCACCTAGACTGGATCCTTTCACGAACTCCAATAGTATTGGAATAATCAAACCACAAACGCCTAAAAAATTCTTTCTTCTCTATTGGCAAGATCGCTTGAATAGAAAATCCAATTCTATTTTTTTTCATATTGATAGACTGATAAGAAACGTCGTAAGCTCCCTCAATTCTCAATTTTTCTACAAAATTAGATACATCTTCAGGAGTTTGGTCATCAATCCATGCTTCCTGAATAGATATTTCTTCACAATTTGGACTATTTTGTTGATTAATGGAAGAATCCTCAAATGAAACAATTTCATAAACTCTAACCAAATTGGGGAATGGAAGTTTTAAGTTGCCAATGCCTACTCCATAAGAGTTAATAGAATATTTTGAAGGGGGTCTAAAATAGTCAACCAAATTAGAAAGTAAAGCAATGCCTGTTGGTGTAGACAGTTCACCTTCTATTTGGTCAAAACATGATAAAACTTTAATATTTTTTTTTCTTATTAGTTCGATAACAGCCGGAGGTGGGACTGATAATTTACCATGTTCTGTTTGCACAAAACCTTTTCCTAACGTAGGTTCATTGCTATAAACCTTCCTAGGATTCAAGTAATTCCATGCTGCACAAACACCTATGATATCTACCAAAGAATCAATAGCCCCAATCTCATGAAAATGCACATCCTCAGGTTTGATGCCATGAACTTTTCCTTCCGCATTTGCTAAAGATTCAAAAACTTCATAAATAATTTGCTGTAATTTATCTTCTAATTGCCCATTTAAAATAAGTTCTTTAATACTTTTCCAATTTCTTTTAGTTGGACTACAATCAATACTCTCAACCTTTGCCTTGACACCGCGGATTGAACAACTTTTAGATTCTTCAAAATTTAGATTATATAAATCCTTTAATCCAAGATCAATAAGTGGTTGTTCAATTACTTTTTTAGGAACACCAAAGTCATAAAGAGCTCCTAATAACATATCTCCAGAGATACCAGGAGAACATTCAATGAATATATCTCTCATAAATCTTCGATTTCATTATTTGTAAAAGTTAAGGTGAAGAGCAACTTTTTTTCAAATTTTTTTAGAAAGATTTTTTTCAATAACTTCGTAATTAAGTAATTTCAAAGAATTTCCATCTCTTATTGCATCTAAACTTATAAAACTATTAAGAAGTTCAAGTGAAAGCTCACCTTTAATGACTAATTTAAAATTTTTATTTTTTAAATTCTGCATCTTTGAAGCAGGGCAGATTTTAATAACAAACTCTTTCTTTTGAGTATTTACAAAAACTAATATTCCTCTTACTGAAAAGTAATTATCTTTTAAATCTAATTCATCTAATAATTTTGTGAAGTTTGTTTTTGAAGAATTATTTGGAAAATCATTAAGTTGATAAGGATCCCAAATACCTACAACCTGTAAATGCAAGTTTTGAGTATTTTTATTCTTTGGATAAACAATCCAAAAATAATTTTTCGTTAAATCAATATGCTTTTTCAAAAGAGATAATGCTTTTCCTAATACTACTGTTTCAATTTTTTCTCCTTTATTATCAGTTAAATATCCCCTATTTAAGTGCTCACTTTCATGGGGAATAAACATACCATTAACAATTCCTATAGCTCTAAACTGCAGATTATTTGTAACTTTTGGGATAGGATTTTTTAACATCTTAAAAATTCAAAATAACAACTTTAATTATTAAATTTCTTATTCATCCTCCATATTATTATAGGATTTTAACGCATCGTCTATAGCATCAGAAGGGTTAGTCGCATCATTTAAACTATTAATTCTTCTAATCATTTCTACAATTTCGAATGGATTAGTTGGGATGGCTGATTTATCCTCTTCTGATTTAGTAGAACTATCAATTTCAAAATCTTCAAATACAGATTCAGCATAAAGTAAATCAGCTTTTAAAGTAATTAACGAAATCAGGAAAATAAATAAAGTTGTTGGTTTTGAGAGGTTTTTAAAAAAATAAATTTTCATTTTATTGATTTTCAAAATTCTTTAACAACAAAATCTGTTAACTTAATTCTACATATTCTAATAGAAATTTGTTAATTGCAACTTGGAACGTTAATTCAATAAGAACAAGACTTTCACAAATAATAGATTGGATTAATCAAGTCAATCCAGATATTTTATGTTTGCAGGAAACAAAAGTGATGGATGATAGTTTCCCAGTTGATCCTTTTGAAGACTTGGGATATTCAGTAGAGGTTTACGGACAAAAGTCATACAACGGTGTTGCTATTATCTCTAAAACAAAAGCAAAAAACGTTAAAAAAGGATTCTACGGTTGCACAGAATCTGATCAAAACATCGAAATCTTTCTGGACCAAAAAAGATTAATTTCTGCTGATATTAATGGTATTAAGATAATAAATGTCTATGTGCCTAATGGATCATCACTTGAGTCGGATAAGTTTGAATACAAAATTAATTGGTTAAATTGTTTAGCTTCTTTTTTGGATGAGCAAGAAAAAAAAGGAGAATTAATTTGTCTTATGGGTGATTTTAATATTGCTCCATCTACTTTAGATATTCACGATCCAAATAAATATGATGGAGGGATAATGGCATCTGAGATTGAGAAAACTGCGTTAAATAATGTTCTGAAAGGAAGATTTATAGACACATTCAGAATTTTTGAAAAAAACACTGGTCATTGGAGTTGGTGGGATTACCGTAATAACGCATATGAATTGAATAAAGGTTGGCGAATAGACCACATTTACATTAGCCAAGAATTGTCATCAAAACTTAAAAGTTGTGTGATAGACAGCTCCCCTAGAGCGAACTTACGTCCTAGTGATCATGTACCAGTCATGATTGATCTCAACTTGAATGACATAAATGTAGATTTTTTTGACGATGAAGAAGATTTTTTCGAAATATAAATAAAATTTCTCTCATTCCTGAAAACGCTTATTAATAAAGAGTTATTCTTAACAATGATGACTAGTATGATAATTTCTTTAAAATTAATTATTTACAATCCAAACTATCGCAATAAAAATATCATAATGTAGAATTTCAACTTGATTGACAAAATTTTTACTTATTTCTAAGTTAGAACATGACTAAATTTTTCTCAAAGCTTTATCTAGTTAAACTGTGACTGATATATTAAATTTCACCAAATCTAAAGAAATTTTCTCCGCTGCTCAAGAATTAATGCCGGGAGGAGTTAGTTCTCCAGTAAGAGCCTTTAAATCTGTCGGAGGCCAACCAATTGTTTTTGATAGAGTCAAAGGTCCCTTTGCTTGGGATATCGATGGGAATAGATATATCGACTATATAGGGAGTTGGGGTCCGGCTATATGTGGACATGCCCACCCTGAAGTTACAACGGCATTGCAGGAAGCTATTGAGAAAGGAACCAGTTTTGGAGCTCCATGCGTTTTGGAGAACAAACTTGCAGAGATGGTAATAGATGCCATTCCATCTGTAGAAATGGTTAGATTTGTTAATAGCGGTACCGAAGCCTGTATGGCTGTTTTAAGACTCATGAGAGCATTTACTGGAAGAGATAAAGTTATTAAATTTGACGGTTGTTATCACGGTCATGCTGATATGTTTTTGGTCAAAGCAGGATCAGGTGTGGCTACTTTAGGATTACCAGACTCTCCAGGAGTTCCAAGAACAACAACTGCCAACACACTTACTGCGCCTTACAATGATCTTGAAGCAGTAAAAAAATTATTTTCTGAAAATCCTGATGCGATTTCGGGGGTAATCCTTGAGCCTATTGTTGGAAATGCTGGCTTTATTACCCCTGAGCCTGGTTTCTTAGAGGGATTAAGGGAATTAACAACTGAAAATGGATCTTTATTAGTTTTTGATGAAGTAATGACTGGGTTTAGAATAAGTTATGGAGGGGCTCAAGCAAAATTTGGAGTTACTCCTGATTTAACCACACTTGGGAAAGTTATTGGAGGGGGCTTACCTGTAGGAGCTTATGGAGGTAAGAAAGAAATAATGTCGATGGTTGCTCCTTCAGGACCGGTCTACCAGGCAGGAACTTTGAGCGGTAACCCGCTCGCAATGACTGCTGGAATAAAAACACTTGATCTACTCAAACAAGAAGGAACATACGAGAAACTTGAGGCAACAACATCTAGATTAATTGAAGGGATAATTCAATCTGCAGAGAATAATGGTATCGCTATTAACGGTGGAAGTATAAGCGCTATGTTTGGGTTTTTCTTGTGCGATGGACCAGTTAGAAATTTTGATGAGGCCAAAACAAATGATGCTGAACTATTTGGCAAGTTGCATAGAGAGATGCTTCAACGAGGAGTTTATCTAGCCCCAAGCCCTTTTGAAGCTGGTTTCACATCACTCTCACATGGTGAAGAAGAAATTGATAAAACTATTGAGGCTTTTGATCAATCTTTTAATGCGATAAAAAAATAATCTTTTATTTTTTTCCTTGAAGAAAATAAATAAAAGATTAATTGTTATTGAAAAAATTAATTTAAAAAATTATTTTCTTCCACCAACTATTACTGGAGGACTTCCTCCTTCCGAACCAGGAAGCCCAGGAACGACTTGTGTACTACCATCCCATTTATCTAGAAACAATTTGAAAAGTACTTGATCGTCAAGACTTCTGTTTAATGTTTCATATCTGAGTGCTTCTTGTTCAGCTATTTCTACTTCTGTTTTTGCTCTTAGTAATTGTTGACCCGCTATTTGTTTTTGTTCAATTGCCGCTCTATATTCTTCAGCAATTTCTAGTCCGGTAAGATCTAAACTTTTAACATCTACATAATCGAATGAATTAAGTTCTTGAGCAACGGTATCGCCAACTTTTTCTGAAATGACTGCGAATTCCGTAGCAATAGTTTCTAATTCATATTGAGAAAAAACAGATTTAAGAGCTTTAAGTAAAGATGGCTGAACAATTTTTTGATAAACGTCACTATTTCTACTTGCAATTGTAGCAAAAATCCTTCCTGCTTCATTAGGCTTTACTGAGTACTTGACAGTAGCTGTAGCCCTAATGACCTGAAGGTCCTTGGTTAAAGTTTCAAATTTTTCAGGTTGAACTTGAGTTTTAATATCAAATGGATAAACAGACTGAACAAAAGGAAGTTTAAAGTTTAAGCCCGCTCTTCTTGAAGGACCACTTACTTTCCCTAATGTTGTTACCACTGCAACTTGTCCAGAAGGAACAACAAACAGTGACTGAGTGAGTAAAAGAAAGCCAGTGAAAGATAACACAATAAGTAGTGTAGCTGTCCCCCCAGGACCAGTTGGAGTGACATTTTTAAAAGATGTTGACATTAAATTTTTTCTTTTAATTAATCATATTTAATCAAATTAATTAGTGCATTAATAAGCGATTTAATTAAAATATTTTTTTAATAATTGTAAAAACAAAAATAATTAACATATTTATTAAATTTTTGATTTAAATTCCTGCAATAGTTTTAGATAAAGATCCTCATCTATCTCTCTAATGTCATATTCAGAAGGTAAAACACCATGCTTATACTCATGCACTGCCATCCAGCAAAATTTCTCTATTTCTCCCTTTGAGAAACGAGGATATTCTTTGACTTTTTTCGACAATGATTGAATAAGAGATTTTGAAAAATCTTCCATTTTTAAAAATATTATTATTCAAGATATTACCTAAAGTTATTTGCCTTTAGTGGAATATTCAAAGACTCTTCCAAGTTACTTAAGAGCTTAATTGCTAATTGAAGATCATTTTTGCTCTTACTCGAAACTCTTAGTGTTTCACCATTAATGCTAACGTTTATCTTTTTGATTTGATCTCTGACATTTTTACTGATTTTTTTTGCTATTTCTTGTTTAATTCCTTGTTTTAAAAGAATTGTCTGTTTCACTTTATTACCACTCACTATTTCAAGATCACCGTAGTCGAAAATTTTTAAAGATAAGTTTCTTTTTATTGCCTTTTGTCTAATTATGTCATTTACAGCATTTAAAGTAAGTTCACTGTTAGTAGTTATAAAAATATTTTCTTTATCTAAATCAATTGTCGTATCTGTTCCTTTCAAATCATAACGCTGAGAAATTTCCCTTTTTACTTGATCTAAGGTGTTAACTAATTCCTGTCTCTCAAAATCAGAAACCACGTCAAATGAAAAACTTTCGGCCATTTTAAATTTTTTTAAAGTTAAACATTATTAGCATAAATAATCTTTCAAAAGTGGAAATGAATTAATTTAGTCAAAAAATAATAAACTAACCACTTTCCCCATTTCTTCGGCACATCTACAACTATTTAATAAGGTTTCACTATCATGAAAAGCAAAACATATTAATTGATCACACCTTGTAATGATTTCTTGATTACAAAGACTGCTTGCAAGTGGCAAAGGCAATTCATCATTTTCGCTTTTTTCAACCAAATGCATAACCCTTTCAAGTTGATCCTTTATCTCAGGTAGTTGTCTATCAAGGCTTTGTGGCAATAAAACAGTTAATAATGATGGATTAATATCTAATACAGCACGAATAACCGCAGCATTAACCCCTTGAGATCCAGATGTAAGGATACTATGCCCTTCCTCTGCTAATGATCTTGCTATCAACTCAATCAAATGGATATCAACAACTGGTACATGTCTAGTGCCCAAAAAAGCAATCCTCCTCTTACCATTGTCTTGGAGTTTTGCAAGTTCTTGAGCTAAGGCATCAACGCCTTCTGTTGTTGGTAAATCTAAAGAGCGGCTCAAAATAAAGTGGTTCCTATATTTGAAATTAGCATTTATCTGAAAAATTGCAGGGAAAAGCTATCTTTTCGAGAATTCTTTTTAGATTTACATGCTCTTGAACTAATTGAACCGCATAAGAAGCTTTAATTGATTCATGTATTCTGACATGACCAAAAGCTTGCTCAATAATTTCTACGGAGGCAAGAGTATCTAATTCCACCTTTAAAATTGGAACCTCCAATTCTTCTGCTCTATGTATCAATTGTGATAGAGGTTCTCCCAAACCAGTTAAAATAAGGCATTGTGTCGAAGCTTCCAAAGCTGCAAGTTGGATATCAGTTCTATCAGCTCCAGTTACTACAGCCATATTTCGTCTTCTTCTGAAAAATTCCATTGCAGAATTTACCCCCATTGCACCAATACTTAATGTCTCTACAAGTAATTGATCTTTTTCTGGACAACAAATTATTTGGGCATCTAGTCTTCTTACAAGTTCACCTACTGTTACACTTCTGAGTAGAGGTGATTTAGGCATTACTCCAAATACTTCAATACTCATATCTTTGAGAGAAGGTATTATTTCATTTTTAATTTTTTCAACTTCTTGAGGCTGAACTGCATTCAATACCACTCCTGCCATATGTTCTCCTAATTGTCTTTTCGCATCGAGTAAAGCATCGACGCTTTTACAATCTTCCCATAAATTCACAATTAAGACTTTCGCATCTAAACTCTCAGCTAGTTGAGGGAGACTTAAACCATAAATCATTCCTTCATAAAGACTTCCAGCCGCCTCTAAAATATTCAATCCGTCAAAATCGTCATTAACCAACCCCTCAATTTGATCAAAACCTTTTCCAGGAATTAAATCTTTATTAGATATTCTTTTTTCAGCTGAGATATTATCTAGTAATCCTACTGAAGGAATTAAATTCTCCTCTTTGATATTTAATGTAGATCCAATAAACTTAACATCATCATCTATTAATCCTTCATAAGACATTGAAGGTAAATTAGTAAGTTCGATGCATGTTGCCAGTGGTTTGCCAATGCGTACTTGTTTTTTCTCTTTTAAAAGTCTCTTTGCTAGACCAAGAACTAACGCAGACTTACCACTATACGGCTCACATGAACCAATTAATAATATATCGCTCATAATTAGTGAAAATATTTATCAATAGGTTCAAGATAATATTTTTTTGATAACTAAACAAATATTTATTTATGAGTTTTAATCAAATAAATACATAAGTATTTTTCTAAGTAAATTTATTTTAATTATTTTATACTTCATCAAAATCTAAACAATGATAAATTCAGCCATTAATAACAAAACTATCGGGATTACAGGAGCCTCTGGCGCGTTAGGGAAAGAACTAACAAAGTTGTTTCGTCAGAAAGGTTATAGAGTAATTGGATTTACTCATAGTAAAACTGATTCTGAAACAAATCTTGAATCTCCTAATGAATGGATAAAATGGGAATGTGGGAAAGAATCGAGATTAAAAAAGCATCTAAAACAGGTAGATATTTTAATTTTGAATCATGGGATTTATAATTTAAGTAGAGAAAATTCCAATTTTGAAAATTCAATAGAGATAAATGCATTAAGCAAATTTAAATTTATAAATTTATTTGAAGATATCGCTTTAAATAATAATTCATCATTAAAGAAAGAGGTTTGGATAAACACATCTGAAGCAGAAATATTACCAGCCCTAAATCCGTCATATGAGATTAGTAAATCCCTTATTGGTCAATTAGTTTCCTTCAAAAAAAATCTTTTGAATAAAGATATTAAAAATAAATTGATTATCAAAAAAATAATCTTAGGGCCTTTTAAATCAGAATTAAATCCAATAGGCATAATGAGTCCAAAATTTGTTTCTAAAAAAATTTTTAATTTAGCTAATTCAAAAAATTATTTAATAATAATTAGTCCAAACCCATTAAGCTATCTACTTTTTCCAATAAAAGAATTTTTTAATTTTTTGTATTGCCGAATTATCTATAAATACAAACCTTAGTTTCTAAAAATCTCTATCTGTCAATATTTCAATTCCATCTGTTAAAACAACTATTGTATGTTCCCATTGCGCCGATAATTTTCCATCCTTTGTTACGACGGTCCATCCATCATTTAATGTTTTACAAAATTTAGTACCTTCATTAACAATAGGTTCAACAGCTAACGTCATTCCTTTACGAAGGACTATATTGGGCAATTCATTGGTTCTAAAATTAAATACAGAGGGTTGTTCGTGAAGATTTCTTCCAACTCCATGTCCTGTGTAGTCCTCAACAACACTAAAACCATTTTTTTTGACGACATCTTCAATAGCTCCAGCAAGTTCATAAAGTGTAGTGCCCGCTTTTATTTTTGAAAGACCAGCATAAAGAGCATCATTTGCAACCTTACTAAGTTTTAAAGCTTTACTACTCGCTTCCCCTACGCAAATTGTTATACAACTATCCCCCCAATAATTCTCTAAATAGGCTCCAGTATCAATTTTTACAACATCGCCATTTTGAATAATCTTTTTTTTACTAGGAATTCCATGAACTACTTCATTATTGATACTCGAACATATACTTGCAGGAAAACCATATATACCTTTAAAACCAGGGCCCAGACCTCCTGAAGGAACAGCTCCCATTTCCAAAATTCTTTTTGCAGCAAAATCATCTAAATCTTGAGTACTCATTCCAGGCTTAATTAAATCTTCTATTTCCCTTAAAACCGTGGCAACAATTCTACTTGAATTTTTCATTAACTTTATTTCTCTTGGCGACTTAAATTCGATACCGCGAGTCCTTGGAATGAATGATTCCTGATCATTTGAATTGGAATTATTTATTTTTGGTAAGAGATCTGCAAATTTCATCATTGGATTCAATAATAGGAATAGCTAAATATTCTCAAAAAGCTTAAAACTTTTATTTATCTAAGTCTATCAATAACTAAAGTAAAAATGAAAAATTCTAGGCAATTTCATAAAGCATTGGCCCCTTGGGTTTTCCTTCCATTGTTTATATCTTCAATTACTGGAGTTCTTTACAGGATTTCAAAAGATTTATTGGGTTACTCAAGAGACCAAGTTCATTGGTTAATGTCACTCCATGAGGGCGAATGGCTAGGAGATAATGGTGAATTAATATATGTATTTCTCAATTCACTTGGACTTTTATGGATGCTCGTAACAGGATTCCAATTGTTTTCAAAAACAATTTCATTTACCAAAAAGGTTACTAAAGGCGAGTCAAAAGGTTAAGATATTAAACTTGAAAGACTAATAGGATCAAAATGGCCAAAGAGAAACAAGAAAATGAATTAGAAACCGGTGTTAAGTCTGCAGGATCAATTGATATGGCAATTGAACAAAAAAAAGATAACTTGGTTTCTGAAACGACAAAAACTTTGAAAGTTTCCAACCTTATTGAGGAATTTGAAAATGAACAATTAAAAAAAGAACTACCTGAAATTTATGTAGGGGACACCGTTAAAGTTGGGGTAAAAATCACAGAAGGTAATAAAGAAAGGGTCCAACCTTACGAAGGTGTTGTAATAGCAAAAAGGCA
This sequence comes from uncultured Prochlorococcus sp., assembly GCA_902600475.1. GTDB lineage: Bacteria > Cyanobacteriota > Cyanobacteriia > PCC-6307 > Cyanobiaceae > Prochlorococcus_A. Next base: position 15,628 of record CACKJM010000009.1, on the reverse strand, counting down.
TGGAGGTATTAATCAGACAATTACGGTTAGAAGAATTTTCCAAGGCATAGGTGTTGAAAGAGTATTTATGCTACATAGTCCACAAGTTGCCTCTCTAAAAGTTGAACGTAGAGGTAAAGTAAGGAGAGCTAAGCTATTCTATCTTAGAGATAGAGTAGGAAAAGCTACTCGCGTAAAACAACGCTTTGATCGATGAAGTTGTAAACTAATCTACTTATTGGTCACAAAGGCGCCTATAATTGTCTAGATGCGTCGTTAGTTCAGTTGGTAGAACGCAGGTCTCCAAAACCTGATGTCGGGGGTTCAAGTCCTCCACGACGCGTTTGATCAACATTATGTAAATCATTTTTTTTTCATAAGATGGAGTTAGATCTTCAACCTGGGGATGTAGTTAAAGTCCTCGAATCAGCAGCTTTAGGATGGGTTCGTGCAAGAGTCATCAGAGTCAAGTCTGGTGGGAGAGTAGTGGTGCAAAGTGACCAAGGTAGAGAATTTACCGCCAGAGGTAATCAAGTTAGGTTGATAGAACCTGCTGGATTTAGACCTCAAAAATAAATAGTTGTACATATTAAATCTGCAATGAAACCATTTATTTATGTTAATTCTCAAATTAATAAATTTTTTTTATTACAACAACATTAATAAAGTATTATGATCTGATAATTTTAAGAATGAAGTTCTAATTAAATTTAGAACAAAACCCTGGGACCGTAGTTCAACTGGTTAGAGCACCGCCCTGTCACGGCGGAAGTTGCGGGTTCGAATCCCGTCGGTCCCGTTTTTTCTAAAAAATTTTGGAAAGACGATTAAGATTAGCACCAAGTCCTACAGGTTTACTTCATATTGGCACCGCAAGAACAGCATTATTTAATTGGCTATATGCACAAAAAATAAGCGGAAAATTTCTCATCAGAATAGAAGATACAGATTTTCTACGATCTAAATCTGAATACACAAAAAATATCTTGGAGGGTTTGAAATGGCTTGGACTAAAATGGGATGAAGAACCTTTAAAGCAAAGTGAACGAATTTCGATTCACAAAAAATTCATCAAAAAACTATTGGATTGTGGGGCTGCATATAGATGCTTTACTACTGATGATGAGATTTCTGAATTAAGAGAAGAACAAAAAAAGAAAGGATTACCTCCAAAGCATGATAATAGACATAGAAATCTTTCAAAGGAAGAAGTAGAAACATTCATATCTCAAGGACGAACTTCCGTTATAAGGTTTAAGATAGAAGAAAATAAACAAATCACATGGGTAGATCAGATAAAAGGTGAAATCAACTGGCAAGGCAAGGACCTGGGAGGTGATTTGGTTTTATCAAGGAGGGCTATAGGATATGAGATTGGAGATCCTCTGTATAACATTGCAGTTGTAATTGATGATAATTTCATGAATATTACTGATGTAGTAAGGGGCGAAGACCATATCTCTAATACTGCAAAACAAATTTTAATTTATAAAGCATTAGATTTTAAATTACCTACTTTTTCACATACACCACTAATACTAAATAGCGAAGGGAAAAAATTATCCAAGAGAGATTGCGTTACTTCAATAGACGAATTTAAAGATATGGGATATTTACCTGAGGCCTTAACAAACTATATGGCTTTTTTAGGTTGGTCGCCAAAATCTGCAGATAGTGAGATCCTTTCACTTGATGAGATATCTAAAATTTTCGACTTGTCAGATATTAATAAAGCAGGAGCTAAATTCAGTTGGGAAAAACTTAACTGGATTAATTCTCAATACATAAAAAATATGGAATCAATAAAGTTAAGTGAGATCATAAAAAGATACTGGGACGTTATGGGTTGGGTACCCCCATCTAAAGAATGGGCAATTAAACTAGCAATTTTGCTTAGAGATTCTATGAATCTTTTAAAGGATGCTATTGATCAATCAAAACCATTTTTCTTATTACCTCCAATTCAAAAAGAGGGACAAGATTTTCTCGAGAACAATAATAGTAAAGCATATCTAAAACTTATCTTAGATTATTTAGTTGAGCTAAACACTGTAAAACTAGACAAAGAGAATGCCAGAGAAATAATAAACAAAATCTCAAAAATGCATAATATAAAAAAAGGAATTTTAATGAAATCATTAAGAATAGCCTTTTTTGGATGTCTCAGTGGGCCAGATTTAATTCAAAGTTGGGAACTCCTTTCAGAGAATAAAAGTGATATATCTCGTATTGAAAGATGTCTTAAATAAAAACTAACTCTTTTTTTGAATTAACTCTAACCGATTTGCCAAAGGTTTAGCTGTGAGTCCTTGAATTCCCACTGTCATTAATATAGTAAGAAACACTAAACCTTGAAGACGTCCAGCTCCAAGGACACCAGCCTGTTCTAATCTGATGGAAAAAAGAGAGGCTACCGCTGCAGTAACAATACCTCTAGGAGCTAACAAAGCTAAAAATAATTTTTCCTTTGATTCTAATTCTCTACCCATCGTTGCTATCCAAATAGAGATAGGACGAACAATTATCATCATCATCAAAACGCAAACAATACCTCCCCAGCCCAGCGGACTTAATTCACTCCAAGAAACATCAGCTGCCAAAAGAGGAAAAAGAACTGTTATTGCCAATTGAGCTAATTCACCTATTAGATTATCCAATTTCTGCTTATCTATTACTTCTCTTTTGCCCACAATAAAACCTGCTGCGACAGAAGCAGGCAAGCCTGATTCGGGCAAAAAATATTCACAAGTTCCATAAACAAGAAAAATAAAGCCAAGAGTAACTTGAAGCTCTATTCCGAATGAGGCTTCATTTTTTATTCTTTTTAAAATTTCTGATAGTAACCATCCTGAACTTAATCCGATTACAACTCCACCCCCTAATCTTTGCATTAATGCAATAAATACCTCTTTAATTCCACGTAGGTCTCCTAAGGTGAGTTCTAAAAGTAATAAAGCTAGTACAGCGCCAATTGGTTCAAGTAATAACCCCTCAGCTTTTAAAACATCTGAAAGAGGGGGAACTAATTTTATTTGCTCAACTAATGGAGAGACAACTGTTGGTCCGGTAGCTAGGACTATGGCACTATATATTCCTGCAACCTGCCATGAAAGACCAGCCAGCCAATGAGCAATAAAGATTCCAGCCGATAATGAAATAAAAAGTCTTATTAATGAAATCTTCAAAACAGTATTTCTTACATTACCTTCAGGCAGTTTTAAATTTAGTCCCCCTTCAAATAAAACCAAGCAGACTAAAAGACCTACAATAGTCTCAAGTCCTTGCCCGAGATCTAGAGGCTCAACAAATCCTAAACCTGATCTTCCTATGAATAATCCAGAAAGCAGTAAAATAACAACACTGGGAAATCCTGTAAAAGAAGAAAATAATCGTGCAGAAGCACCTGCGAATACAGTTATTCCCCAAAGTAATCCCAGCCGTTCAGGCGTCATATAAAAATATAAATAATAAAAATATCTATTATTTTGATTAAATCAATAATCTTATCCCAAGTCCATTAAATACAATACTTTTTAATTTTATTAATCAGATCAACATGAAGAATTTATAAATATTTTAAAATTAAGTTAAAATTAAATGAATTTGATTTCTATTAAGAAAATTGGCTTATTAAAGCAATAATAATAAAAATTAAACCTATACCAACAGTTGCCATCCTTCCATTCCATATTTCAGCTTGAGGTGTAAAACCTCTTTTCCATAAATTTAGTTCCTTTTTATCAACGAAATTTTTTGTCTCTTTAATCTCGATTTTAGGTTCTTTATTCATTAGAGTTAAAAAGGGGGAATTTCTTCATAAAGGGAATTTGCTTGTTCAATTGATAGTCTTCCTGAGACACCTAATTTAAGAGAACTTAAATGGTCCTTAAATTTAATCCTGAACAAAGCCGCTGCTCCAATCATCGCAGCATTATCTGTACAGAGATTTAGAGGAGCTAAATGAACTTTAATAGATTTTTTACAGGCTTCAGTAATCATCATTTTTCTTAATGTATTGTTGGCAGCTACTCCCCCAACTACAACAACATTATCCAATCTATAATCTTCCGCACATCTTATAGTTCTCTCAACCAAGACCTCCGCCACGACCCTTTCAAAACTTGCGGCAATATCAGAAACTGGAATAGTCTTCCCATCTAAATTTATTTTCTCAACTAATCTTAATACAGCAGTTTTTAGACCACTAAAAGAGAAATCATATTTGAGAAATCCACCCTTTTTATCGGAAATCTTACATTTTGGTAAATTAAATTTCATCGGGTCTCCATTTTTTGCAATCTTTTCAATTGCCGGACCTCCTGGATAACTAAGACCTAATAATCTTCCAACTTTATCAAAGGCTTCTCCAGCGGCGTCATCAAAGCTTTTCCCAAGCCTTTGCATTCCCCTTCTCTCATCAACCTTTATCAATTCAGTATGTCCGCCACTAACAAGTAATGTAAGAAAAGATTTCTTTGGATAGTTTTCTGAAAATAAAATTGAAGATAAATGCCCCTCCAAATGATGAATTCCCAAAAATGGTTTTGAATGTAACATGCAAAGTGATCTTGCAGTTATAGATCCAACTCGTAAACAACCAACCAATCCAGGAGCTACAGTTGACGCAATATAATCGACTTCCTCAATTTTAATTTTTGATTCTTCTAAAGCCTTATCTAAAACAAAAGGTAATAACTCTAAATGCTTTCTGGCTGCAAGTTCAGGCACAACTCCTCCCCATTTTGAATGATCTTCAATTTGAGAAGCAATTATATTTGAATGTATTCTGAAAGTATCGCCAATATTAGAAACTATTGAGACAGATGTCTCATCACAACTTGTTTCAATAGCTAAAACTTTATGCATTTTTGATTCAACTTGTTCTATTTTAATATTAATTTCTTACTTAACACACTATAAGGAATTAAAGATTGCAACTTATGAAATTCTTTTTTTCAATCATAACCTCAGTTTTTCTGTTCCTCGGAATTACTCCAATTGCTCTAGCTGCAAATGGGCCTGCCTTAAATGCAGATAGAGCTAGCACAGAATATACTGCTTCAGCCCTCACAAAATGCTCTGAAAATCCTAAATTCATCGAGAGAGCAAATTCTGCAACTACTCAAAAAGACATCGCAAGATTTGAAAGATATGGAAAAGCATCATGCGGAGATGATGGTCTTCCACACTTAATAATTGGACCTCCTCTAGAGCCATGGGGAGCCCTCTTAAATAGAGGTCATGAAGGAGATTTACTTATTCCCGGAGTATTGTTCATTTACATTGCTGGAATTATAGGTTGGTCAGGAAGAGAGTATCTCATTGAATCAAAAAAGACTAAGAATCCAGCAGATCTTGAGATCATTATTGACCTAGACTTAGCCAGAAAATGCCTTGTTAAAGGAGCGCAATGGCCTCTTCTTGCTAATAAAGAAGGTAGAAATGGAGATCTAAGAGAGAAGGATAATAATATTACACTTAATGGTCCTCGCTAAAAATCCTTAAAAAACTTTCATAAACCAAATGTTCAAAATTCTAAACACAAAATTCATCAGATCTGCTCCAGTGGTAGCAGCAATTTGGCTAAGCCTTACAGCTGGAATAATTATCGAATTTAATAGGTTTTTCCCAGATTTATTATTCCATCCAATGAGTTGAAAAAGAGAAAATAATCAAGTTTTTACTAACTTGATTATTTTTTTTGCTGTTTCATCAACATTGTGATTTGTTAATACAAAATCAAATTGATTTGATACTGAAATCTCATAATTAGCCCTTGAGAGTCTTTTTTTAATTGCATCTTCTTTTTCTGTACCTCTATTTCTTATTCTTCTCTCTAGCTCTTCTTTATCCGGAGGAAGTAAAAATATTGACAATGAATTAGGAAACTTATTTTTTATTTGCCTAGCACCCTCTACTTCAATTTCAAGTAGTACGGTAAATCCCTTTTTTATTTTCTCATTAACAGAGGACAATGGTGTTCCATAGTAGTTTTCAGCGAATTGAGCCCATTCAAGGAACAGGTTTTGTTCAATCATTTCTTTAAACTTTTCTTGATTTAAAAAGTAGTAATTTTCTCCATCCTTCTCTCCCTTTCTAGGTTCTCTAGTAGTTGCAGATATTGAGAGCCAAAAATTTTTTTCTTTACCTAATATTTTTTTAACAACTGTTCCTTTACCTACCCCGCTGGGTCCAGTAAGGATAATAAGTTTTTTTTGATTTTTCATATTAAATTTTTTACAGTAAAATAAACTTCTTGTGAATTAAAAAGGAATAATGCAAAAAGGTGTTCCACAGATAATGGATATTACATCTATTAGATCTGTCTTGCATTATTTGACAAAGAACATCTTACCTACAAAGTTTGAGACTGCCCAACAACCAGAGCCTAATACAATTCAATTATGTTTCAGAGGAGTAGATTCCCAAACATGGTTAGAAGTTTCATGGAATGGAGACTCTCCTAGAATACTAAAGATAAATAAGCCAGAAAAGATTGGGAGAGAAAGCACACTTTCTAAACAAATAAGATATGGATTAAAGTATATGGCTTTAATTTCGATTGATCAAGATGATTTCGAAAGAGTTATAAAATTTAGTTTTGCAAAAAAACCTGGAGATGAAATTAATAAGTATTTAATTTTTGAATTAATGGGAAAACATAGTAATATTTTTTATCTGGATAATAAACATAAAATAATTGCCGTTGGTAAACAAATTAAATCAAGTCAATCTAGTTTTAGAACAATTTCAACAGGATCAATTTATTCTGGTCCTCCAGTCAATCTAAAAAAACAACCTAGAGAAGATGAGTCTTTTCAATCATGGAAAGACTCAATTTCAATAGTACCTGAGTCTTTGAAATACTGTCTAATAAATACTTATCAAGGAGTTAGCCCTATCCTCACAAAACAATTAGAGTTTGTTAGCAAAACTGTTAATTCAGAAATAATGGAAAAAAATATTGATTTCATTAGCGATTCGGACTTAAAGGTGATATTTAAAAATTGGAAGATTTGGATAAATAGATTTAAAAACAATAACTTTAACTTTTCTACATTTAAGAAAGATTTTTATTGCGTTTGGTTTTTTGAAAAGGAAATTAATTTCGAAAATAAAGTAGATTTATGCACAAGTTTAGAGAATTATTATGATTATCATCTGAAACAAAAAAAACTTGAATTATTGGAAAAGAAAGTTGAAGGGATAATTTTTAAACAGACCAATACTGAGAAAAAGAATTTAAATATTCAATTTGATCTTCTTACAAAATCAGAAAACTACGAGGAATATAAAGAAAAAGCTGACAATATATTTTCTTCAAATAAAATTAGAAAACGAGATATTATTGAAGGACAAAAACTATATAAAAAGTCAAAAAAACTACGGCGATCTAGAGAATTGATAAGAGAAAGATTAAGTATTTACAAAACGAATATACAAAGATTAGATGAATTCACCACGCTTCTAGAAAATTTAAATTCTTTAAATCATGAAAAACTTTTTATGAGAATCAAACTACTTGAAGAAATTATGGAAGAAATTTGTAGCGAGTTTAATATCAATGTCAAAAGGCAAAGAGAAGATAACAAAAGTACATCTGAATTACAATCTTCTCCTATTCAAATTGATACTCCCAGAGGATTGAAGCTTCAGGTAGGTCGAAATATGAGGCAAAATGACTTAATAAGCTTTAAGTTCTCAAAAAAAGGGGATTTATGGTTTCATGCACAGGAATCACCTGGCAGTCATGTAGTTTTGAAGTCTTCATCTCAAGTAGCATCTGAACAAGATCTTCAGTTAGCTGCAGATTTAGCTGCTTTATTTAGTAAGGCGAAAAGAAACATTAAAGTTCCAATTAATTTAGTAAAGATTAAAGATTTGCAAAAAATCAAAAAAGGAGGACCGGGTTGCGTTTCCTTTAAAAATGGAGAAATTATTTGGGGAAATCCTACAAGAGGAGAAGATTACATTAAAAAAAATCTTAAAACAGTAATTTAGTTTATAATAAAAAAAATTTTTAAATCTAAATGTTTGATTTTCTTTTGGGCACTCATGAATTTTTAGGAAATCATAGTTTTCCAGAATTTATTGTTGGATATCTATTTGGTGCTGCATTAATAATTGGAGCTCCTACTGTTTTCTTACTACTTGCCTTCGTAAGCGCTTTAATGAAAACAAATGGGAAAATGGGTGGATATAGAGAATATGAAACTTATGGTGAATCATCCTTAAATGATGCCCCTCCTTTCTTATTACCTGATCCAACTAATCCTAAATTAAGCAAATAATTAAATTTATCGAAAAATAAATTGGACTTTGACAATAGTATTTTTAAACCTTTTTCTTACACAATCTTTTTCAAATAATAATGAGAGGTACAGGTCAAAGAGAAAATAAATTATCAGATTCGATGCCTTTTAGTGATCATTTAGAGGAGCTTCGTCAAAGGATACTAAACTCAATTTACTCAATACTTATTTCAATATTCTTTAGTTTTCTAACAATAAAGCCATTGATATCTTTTTTAGAAATTCCAGCTGGTGATATCCATTTACTACAACTTGCTCCAGGAGAGTTTTTATTTGTCGCAATTAAAGTTGCAGGTTACAGCGGATTGATAGTTTCTATGCCTTATATTTTTTATCAAATAATATTATTTATTTCTCCTGGGTTAACAAAACAAGAAAAAAGCCTTATCTTGCCCGCAGTTTTTGGTTCAGGTCTTCTGTTTTTTTTAGGATTAATTTTTTCATGGTGGATATTAGTCCCTGCAGCAATAAATTTCTTCATTAGTTTCGGTGCTGATATTGTTGAACCAACTTGGTCTATAGAAAGATATTTTGATTTTGTTCTCTTATTAATGTCTAGCACTGCAATAGCTTTTCAATTGCCAGTATTACAATTTATTCTTGGTTCTCTTGGAATAATCACAACAGAAAAAATGATTTCGAATTGGAAGATAGTTGTAATTTCCTCCGCAATATTATCTGCAGTGATTACCCCTTCAACAGACCCATTGACAATGTCATTGCTATCTATATCGATGGTGTTCTTATTTTTTGTGGGTACTGGATTAACTTACTTATCAGAAAACCTTAAGTCAAAAACTCTTTCATCTTCTCATTAAGATTGAGTTGCAAGCTGACAGCTCTACCTAACCTTGGCTTAGCATTGACTTTCTTTAGCCATTCCCTTACTTCTTCTGAATATCCACATCTATTTAAAACTTCAATTTTATCAGCTATTGATTTTTTATATTCATGTTCACTTAAAGGGAATGATTCCTGTCCAAGAAATCCCCACATCATCTGAAAATAAACAAATTTTCCTCTTCTAAAGAGTCTAAAATCATATTTTTTCCCCCAGCGATGAATCAAATAATGCATAACTTCATCTACTAGTAATGGGTTCATTTAAATCAATTAATTAAGACATCCTAAACTTTTACTTTAAATTATTAAAAGTCCTATCTATTTGCAACAGAAATTGAACAATTTGCTCCATAATAACTAATAAATAACAGAACCAAGTAGCGAATGACTCAATTAAGTTCCAATGATGTCCCTTCAATGGGTCGAAGGCAATTTATGAATCTTCTTACGTTTGGTACTGCAACTGGTGTAGCGTTAGGAGCCCTTTACCCCGTAGCAAATTATTTCATGCCTTTAAGAGCAGGTGGTGGTGGTGGTGGAACTTCTGCTAAAGATGAATTAGGGAATCCAATAACTAAAACAGGTTGGTTAGCTACCCATCAAGCAGGAGATAGAAGTCTAGTGCAGGGTCTAAAGGGAGATCCAACTTATTTAATTGTTAATGAGGGCGGGGAAATAGGAGAATTTGGTTTAAATGCAATTTGTACTCATTTAGGTTGCGTTGTCCCATGGGATAGTGGTGCTAATAAATTCATATGTCCTTGTCATGGCAGTCAGTACGATACAAATGGGAAGGTAGTAAGAGGACCTGCTCCTTTATCTTTAGCTCTAGCTCATGTCGATATTGAAGATGATGCTGTACTCGTCAAACAATGGTCAGAAACTGACTTTAGAACCAATGAAAATCCATGGTGGGCATAAAAAAATGAAAGATCTCAAAAATCAAATCATGAAAAAAACAAGTTTATTTATCTGTACTCTGCTTTTCATTTCGAGCATTGTATTTTATCCAAAGATCACTTTTGCTTATCCATTTTGGGCTCAGCAAAACTATGAATCCCCTAGAGAAGCCACAGGAAAGATAGTCTGTGCAAATTGTCATTTAGCTCAGATGCCTACAATTGCAGAGGTTCCACAATCTGTTGGAGCTGACAGTGTTTTCAAAGCTGTAGTCAAAATACCCTACAAAAATGACTTGAAAGAGATTGGTGCTGATGGTTCTGAAGTCCCATTACAAGTTGGTGCTGTTGTAATGCTGCCTGATGGCTTTAAACTTGCTCCACAAGAAAGATGGACCGAAGAAATCAAACAGGAGACAGAAGGGGTTTATTTCACTAATTACAGTGAAGAGAAAGATAATATCATTATTGTAGGGCCTTTACCTGGCGATACTAATAAAGAAATAGTTTTCCCTGTACTTTCTCCTGATCCATCCACTAATAAAGAATATCACTATGGAAAATATTCGTTACATATCGGAGGCAATAGAGGTCGAGGTCAGGTATACCCAACTGGAGACAAAAGCAATAATGTAGTTTTCACTTCTTCCACCTCAGGAACTATTAATTCAATAGAAACAATTGAAGATGGTAGCTATAAAGTCAATATAGAAAACGATGAAGGTGAGATAACTACTGAAGCAGTGCCTGTTGGTCCTCAACTTATAGTAAAAGCACAAGACAAAATTAATGCGGGTGACCCTCTTACTAATGATCCCAACGTTGGCGGCTTTGGGCAATTAGATGCTGAGGTTGTACTTCAGAGCCCTTATAGAGTAATTGGATTGATTGCATTCTTCATTGGTGTAGGCTTAACCCAAATACTTTTAGTATTAAAGAAAAAACAGGTAGAAAAAGTGCAAGCAGCAGAGGGTATCTAACTTTCTTTAAATGCTTATATTTCAAGCTTTCATACAATCTCCAGGAGAAACTTTTTTAAATTTAGGATTTATAACTATTAGATGGTACGGACTGCTTATTTCGGTTTCAGTTTTAATAGGCCTATATGTCTCTAAAAAACTAGCAAAGGCAAGAAATATTAACCCAGAGTACATTAGCGAAATACTTCCATCATTAATAATCTCTTCAATAATTGGAGCTAGAGCTTATTACGTAATTTTTGAGTGGAGGCAATATAGCGGAGAGAACTTTTTTACTTCTTTTGAACTATTCAACAACATCATTCAAATACCTTCTTTTCTTGCAGTTTGGGAAGGAGGCATAGCAATCCATGGAGGTCTAATTGGAGGATTAATATCTATTATCTATTTCTGTAAGTCGAAAAAAATTAATTTAAAAACTTTTATAGATATATTAATACCCTCGATTATTCTTGGACAATCAATAGGAAGGTGGGGAAATTTTTTCAATAATGAAGCCTTTGGAGTTCCTACAAATTTGCCTTGGAAATTATTTATACCTATCCAAAATAGGCCTTTAGAATTTCTTAATAATGAATTTTTTCATCCTACATTTCTCTATGAGTCATTGTGGAATCTTTTAATTTTCATAGTCCTTATTATTATCTTTAATAAACAAAATAAAACAGATTTTTTCAGGCCTGGCTTTATTAGCTGTCTTTATTTAATAAATTATAGCTTTGGAAGATTCTGGATTGAAGGTTTAAGAACTGACCCACTATGCATTGGTGGAATTCCACCTTTCTGTGATGGCGGTATAAGAATGGCTCAATTTATAAGTATTTTTCTATTTTCTTCTGGATTAATTGGAATATTTTTTTTAAGATTGAGAACATGTAGTGGTAAAAATAGAAAGAATGGATAATAAAATATCCTTTGTTGGTGTTGGTCCAGGTGATCCAGAATTATTAACTTTAAAAGCATTAAAAAAGATAAAAATTGCAGAAGTCATTATTTGGACTGATTCTCTAATTCCTGAAAAGATTTTAGATTTTGCTAAAGAAGGTTCTGAAAAAATAAAAACTAGTTCTCTCAACTTAGAGCAAATCACCTCAATTATGATAGATAAATTTAAGGCAGGGAAAACTGTTGTAAGGTTGCATGATGGAGACCCTTGCCTTTTTGGAGCTATTAGAGAGCAAATCGAAATTTTAAAAAACGAAAAAATTGAAGTCGAGGTTGTTCCTGGAGTAAGTGCTTTTCAAGTTGCTGCAGCATATCATGAAGCTGAGTTAACCATCCCTGACATAACGCAAACAATAATTTTAACTAGAGCAGGGGGGCGAACAGGAATGCCCGAAAAAGAATCTCTTGAAGATCTTGCGAAACATAATTCCTCTATATGTCTATATCTAAGTGCTAGGCATGTGAAAAGGTCTCAAGAAACTCTACTAGAGTTTTACCCTCCAGAGACTAAAGTGATTGTTGGATTTAGAGTATCTTGGGATGATGGTTGGACATCATTAATAGAATTAAAAGATATGGAAAAATTTTCTATTGAGAAAAAACTAATTAGAACAACCATTTACATAATTAGCCCAGCAATTAGTAATTCTCAAAAAAGATCTAACCTTTATAATCGATCTTATAGGCATCTCTTTAGGAATAAATAATCTTAAACTTGATAGAAAAATATTAATTACTATAATTAGTAAAAATTATTTGCTTTGAAAGAAATAAAATCTGTTTCGGAAAACAACAATAAAGGTGAAAATTCCTCTTTAAAGAGAATTGGGAATTTCATTAAAGAGGCAAGGTTAAGTAGAAATCAATCTATTGAAGAATTGGCTTCTGATTTAAAAATCGGCACTCATCAACTTGAAGCCATAGAAGAGGGTTATGAAGAAAAGCTACCTGAAAAAGTATTTGTCAAAGCAATGATTAGAAGGATTTCACAGAAGCTCAAAATCGATACAGAATTTATAATGGATGAATTCAAGACAGAGAGGAAAGAAGTAAAAATTGAAGAAATAGTTGAAGAAGTTTCCAAAAATAATTACAAGTCTAGGCAATCTAAGAATCTTAATCCAGTAGGGTTCTTAATATTTATTTTAATTGCAGGCTTTCTCGGACTAATCGCATCGTCCTTAATTTTCAATTTATTTTCAGACTCTTCTCAGAATCAAACTCCAAAACAAGAACTTTTAAAAAAAACTAAATAACTTTTAAATCTAAATTCTTCAGTTCTTTTATTACATTACGGCATAATCCTAAGTTCCATTTTTCAAGTAGAAGATCATGGTTTCTATTAAAAGGTAAAAGTTCAAATGTAAGAATATTGCCCTGCAATTTTATTTGAACTGAGGAAATCACCTTATCAGGTCTTTGATCAAGAGATGCAGCTAGTCTCAAAATCAATGACATTTCAAGAACTAATGTTTTATCTTCTTTGGATATTAAATTTTGCCAAGACTCATGTCTTTTCTTTGGTAGAGTCTTTCTATGGTATCTGGCAATTGAAGCAATAATATTTGTTTCTGCTTCAGAATATCCCAACAATTCACAATTTTTTATTAAGTACCAAGAGTGTTTGTGATATGAACCTACATTCACATATTTCCCACAATTATAAAGATTAGAAGCTGCCCAAAGAAGTTCTTTGGCTTTAGGATCATTATCACTATGAAAGATATTTTCAGTCTGATCGTAGATTTGAAAGGCAATATCGATAACTTTCTCAGCTCTTGTACTATCTACGCCAAACTTTCTGGCCTGATGAACTATGGTTGTTTTTCTAATATTGCTTTGAATATTTAACTCGTTTTTTATTATCCCTTTACGAAGCATCCAATCAACAACTAAACCCTCTCTAAGCGCCCTCTCACTTATAGTTAATTCATTAAAGTTCAACATCTCCATCGCTGTGTTTAATATCAATGCTCCTGGAACAATTATTTCTGCTCTTCTCTCACTTAATGAAGGTATTTTCTTGATTTCCGAAACTGGCAATTTCATTAGTTTTTCCAATAAATTTTGTAAATTATCCCTTTTAAATTTATAACCATGCAACTTTTGTTTAGATTCTCCCAAATCATCTGAAATCAAATTTCCTAATGATGTTGCAGTGCCACTGGTTGCAATCATAGATAAAGTCTTATCTCCCCTAGATCTACTCTTTATTTTTCGAACAGATGGTTCTAAAGATCCTTTAATAAAAGTTGTCAGAAAACTCGATCTTTGTGAATTTATAGACTCTTTATTTAAAAAATCATTTTTAAGTCTTACAGCACCAATTCTCGAACTGGTAAGAGCTATGGCATCTTTTTTATCAGCAAGTATTAATTCTGTAGATCCTCCTCCAATATCTATGATTACAAAAGACTGATCTTCAAAAGCCATGCCAGAAAGAACACCAAGGTAAATTAATCTGGCTTCCTCAGAACCACTTATCATTTCTATTCGAATATCAGTTTCATCAAGAACTCTTCTAATAAAATCTTGACCGTTTGGAGCTTCCCTAACTGCACTTGTTGCTGCTGTTACTATTTCTTTTACTCCATTACTTTTACAATATTCCTTAAATCGCTTAAGAGTAACTAATGCTCTTTGGATTGATTCTTCAGTAAGATTACCCTCCTCATCTCTTTCTCCGAGACGAGTAGTTGATTTATCAGTGAATTTTATTGAAAATGATTTTAATTCTAGATTAATTTCTGCTACCAAAATATGTGTAGAGTTAGTTCCAATATCTATAGAAGCTACTAAAATTTTCTTTTCTTGAAAATATCTTAAATCTTTTTTCTGTATCATTTTTTTTATAAGATGCAGATATCTTTAATCCATTAATAAATATACCCAAGATTGATTATTAAATAATAGAAATCATCTAATCCTAGTAAGATTATTTAAAGTTATGAAATATACAATAGGTCATATGCAAAATAAAAATCGACAAATTAAATTAAGTACTTTTTTTGAATTATTAAGGTGGAATAAGCCGACTGGAAGAATGATCTTACTTATTCCTGCTGGATGGAGTTTATATTTAACCCCAGATGCTAATCCAACATTTTTAATGTTGCTAAGAATAATACTTGGAGGACTACTAGTAAGTGGATTAGGCTGCGTGGTTAATGATATTTGGGACAAGAAAATTGATCAAAGAGTTGCTAGGACAAAAAACAGACCTTTAGCTGCAAATAAAATCGGTCTTAAAACAGCTTATTCAATTCTTTTCTTTTTAATTTTATGTAGCTTCTTTTTAACTTTGTCACTACCTCAGCCTGGAAGAATCCTTTCCATTTCACTTGCTTTTTTAGCTTTACCTATTATCTTAATTTATCCTTCGGCCAAGAGATGGTTCAAATATCCTCAATTAATCTTATCCATATGCTGGGGTTTTGCTGTCTTAATTCCTTGGGCTGCAAATGAAGGCAATTTGAATAGTATTGTTTTATTATTTTGCTGGCTAGCTACGATTTTTTGGACTTTTGGCTTTGACACGATTTATGCATTAGCAGATAAAAAATATGATATCAAAATTGGAATAAATAGTTCCGCTGTTAATCTCCAGAACAATACAAGAATAACTATTCAAATTTGTTATTTTTTAACTTCTTGTTTTCTCGCATTTTGC
>CACKJM010000008.1 GCA_902600475.1 uncultured Prochlorococcus sp. | reverse complement strand
ATATTTTGTTTCTTAATTTCTGCAGAAGAAATAAGTTGGGGTGAAAGGATTACAGGGTTTACATTGAATTCAGTATCAGAGTTAAGTATTCAAGGTGAGACAAATTTTCATAATCTTCCTTTTTTTCATAATATTCTTCTTGATCCACTATTACATGTTTTATGTATCTTCCTTGGATGGGTGGGATGGAGAAAATGGCCTAATTTAAATTCTTTACCGAGTAGAAAATATAGCTTATTTTTTCTATTGGTGTCTTTATTTTTTGCTTACTATGATATCTCATGGGCGTCAACAGTTGAACATATTAGAAATGATCAAGAGATTTTCGAATTCCTCTTATCTACTGGAATATTCTTACATTTTTGGGGAGAATTTAAAATTATTAAAAACCAATAAAAATTATTTTTATATCTCCTAGAAGATTATTCATAATCTTTTTTTAGCGTAAAGTTTTTAAGATAGTTAAACAAATATTCAAGAATATTCAAAAGTTTTAATCGGAATTTAAATTTAAAGATTATTTAAAATTTTTTTGCTAAAAATAATAATTTTGTTGGTTGTATTTTTAAATTATATGGAAGTTCTTCTTAAAAAATAAAATCCACCACCTATAGAAATTACTACTGGAAACCAAGCTGCAATTATTGGAGGGAGTAATCCCTTAACGCCAAAAGAACTACATATAAATGAAATAACATAATAAACTAATATCAGAATTACACTTAATCCAAAACCTTGACTTTTTGAAGACCTTAAATTGGATTTACATCCCAAAATACTACCTATCAATCCAAAGACCAAACATGCACAAGGTAAAGTAAATTTTTCTTGAATTCGTACTTGAATCTTTCTAATCTGTTTAATATCTCCTATCTTTTTATATATTCTCTCAGCCTCCAAAGCTTCTTTTAAAGACATATCACTTGCATCCTTTGGCACTTTTGCAAGATCGAGTGGACCTTCGTTGAAAGGGTATTCATATTGTTTGAATTTAATACTTGTCGTTTGTCCAAGAGAGTCTGCTGAAATAATATTTCCTTCTGTAAATACCCAAGAAGAATTTTCCTTATCGAAGATAGCACTATTTGCAGTGAGAATCTGCTTTACATTTTCTCTGGAGAAGTCTAAAACAGTAACTTCTTTCATGATATTGTTTTCAAACCGAGAAGCATAGAAAATATGAGTTAGGAAAGTATTTATTTTAGTTGGCTTATTAGTAGGACTTATTCTTGAACCTTTTCTTGTAAAAATAATGTTATTTCTACTTTTTCCTTGATTAAAAGAACTTCCTATTCCAGATCTTAAAGTAGATTCAGCAAGCCTATTACTACTGGGCACTAAATTATCATTGAAATAAAAAGTTAATCCTGTCATGAATATAGATACTGCAATAGCTGGAGCAATGATTCTTGAAGTTTTAATTCCTAATGACCTTAAGGCTAATAATTCAGAATTAGCTGATAGTTTTCCATAAGATAATAGTGTTGACAATAAAACAGCCATTGGAAATGATAAAACTAAAAAGCTAGGGAGACTATAAATTAAAGCTTTTAAGGCTTGTAATACAGGTAAGCCATACTCAACTATTTTTCTTATCAAATCAAACATTACACCTACCGAAAGAGAAATCACAGTAAAAGCAGAAATAGCAAATATCATTGGAGGTATTATTTGTCCTAATAACCATCTATCAATTAAAGGTATTGAGAGCCAAGGATTTATTATTTTGTTAATGGCTTTATTAATTAGTGATTGATTTGAAATTTTCAAAAGTGTTTATTTAATTTATACAAATTTTTTAAATTATAAAATATTAATCATTTAGAAACCAATATAAGATGTGCAATTAATAGAAATTTTCTATATTGTCTATATTCCAAATAAATAAAAAATTATTTATTAATAATTGTATTTATACAAATAATTTGGTTTCTTAAAAAAAGTAGAAATTAATTAAAAATAAAAATTTATTCAACGAATACAAGTACTTACATTGTCAGTAAAAATTAGAGCAAATTAATAATGCAAGATCATATTGTGGCAAATTAATTTTAAGTAAGAATTTAACCAACTTTTTCTCGAAGCAATGCATGAATAAGCAATAAAGTTATCTTATATTATTTTTTAATATTCTGGTAAAAGTTTTGAAATTACTTGGCTTTTTGATTTTTTTTGTAGATTTTATTTTCTTTATTAAAAAGAAAAAGAATAATAAAAATACACAAGGGAATAAGTATAAAATCTAAGGACATATTTTTATGAAATATATATTCTATTTAGCAAAAATATAAAATTTAGACAGTATTTAAGAATAATGTTTTAAAAACTTTTTTTAAAAGAAAAAAAAGTTATTTAATTATTTTTTCTATCTGAATGATTTTAAATTAAAAGAGCTTGCAGGTATCCCACCAGCAAGCTCATGACGACCAAGTTAAATCCAGATTAACAGATTTTAACCAGCTAAGCACTTCCTAAATGCTAAAAATATTCTACTAAGTAATATTACTTAGCGTGAGTATAAATACTTATTTAGTCGATATATTGAATTTCTTGACAAAAATGTCACATATTTATCAATGAAATCTTGTTAATCTATATTTTATGGCTTTTGGTTTACAAAAATTAATATATATGTTATTTTAATTAACAATTATAAAATTTTAAATGTCTAATTCAGGAGTTACAACAGAGTCAGGTGGAAGACAAAATATGTTCCCTTCAGAAACTAGACCCTACATAGATGAGTCCGTTTCTTATGAAGGATATCCTCAAAATGCAGAAAAAGTAAATGGTAGATGGGCTATGGTTGGTTTTGTTGCCCTAATTGGTGCTTATGTAACAACAGGACAAATCATTCCAGGAATTTTTTAAAAGAAATTTTGTTAACTACTTTCTTCTTCATTAAAATGGTTCAATTAATTTAAGCCTGAGAATAGAAAAAACCAAATAAATGTAATTGCATTAAGACTAAAAATTACCCAAAGAAAAATATATACAAATTTCTTACCTATAAAAGCAGTATCTGGTTCAAGTTTTACTCTCATAAATCCTCATGGGTATTTGGGTTAAATTATCATATCTTTCTAAAAACTCTTATAAAAGTTACAGAAAAAAAGTAATAAACTTATAGATTTGTACTTTAAATGGATTTAAAATATACTTAATTTCTGCAAAATTTTAGTTAGGAGATCTTTTTTTGGATTTGAAACTTGTCTCAGTTAGAGTTATTTTTGGCAAATGTAAATTAGAAAATAACTAAACAATATTTCCAACATGCAATAGATAATTTGACTAATATCAAAAATCTATGGTTTATTGAAATTAATTTTTATTTAAAAAGTTTTAAGTTGAATGATTTATTTTTTATATCAGCAATACAATAATAAATTATTTTAAAAAAGTATAAATAAGAAGAAATAAGATTTATTTAGAGTTTATCTCTTCTTAAATTTTTTTTAGCATCTTTAAATAAAACCGGGAATTATTTGACCTGTGGTAAGGTAGGCACCCACAAGAGCTATGAACCCTAACATGGCAAATCTTCCGTTAAGCTTTTCAGCAATGATTTTTTCCTTTTCTATTACTTTAGAATTGTTATTTTTCATTAGAACCAACCGGGGATAATTTGGCCAGTTGTTACATACGCACCTAGAGCCGCAACAAATCCTAACATTGCTGCCCAGCCGTTAAATCTTTCTGCTTCTGGAGTCATTTTTTTTTAAATGGAATTGTTAACAAATATAACATATTTATTTACTAATGTAAAGATAAAATTTAAAAAAAAGGAAATAAATCGAATTGTTTTTCAGCTATGCGACAAATATGTATCAGTGTATACTTTGTTGATACTTTAATTTGTGGTTTTTTTTTTAAGAATAAAATACAGATTTCATAATCATCTTATTTGGCTATGATCCTCATTTAAATCTAATTTAAATTAGTATATTTGTAAGAGTCAGCTAGTAGGGATACAGGCTGACTCTTAATTATTAGTTAAATCTTTAGTTTTAATAAAAAAGTATTTTTATAAGTAAATAATTGCTATTAGTTAATTAGTTATATCAATGCTTGATGTCATTTGCTACATATTACATGCATTTAATTTTTGCAAGAATTCCTTCTCTAGTAAATTCAGATTTAATACTTTATATTTTGCCCGTTCTTACGATTTCAATACTATTCTTTAGTTTTAAAATAATGTTTTTTAATACTCCTAAATTGAGAAAGGTCAAATAATAAAAATTTTAGAATTATTATTTTTACTGGAACGCCCAATCTGTTTTAATTTTGGATAATAGACTTTTTTTTTCTGCAACTCAAAGAAATAGGGACTGCATTGGTGATGTGCTCTCCAGATTTATAAAAAAAGGTTCAGTATTAGAAATCGGGAGTGGCAGCGGTGAACATGGAGTGTTTTTTCAAAAACGCTTTCCTGGAATAATTTGGCAAACAAGTGATCCAGAATTAATGCATAGAGAAAGTATAAGTTCTTGGATTGAATATGAAGACTTAACTGAGAAAATGCCCCAACCTCTTGAGATTGATGTAGAAAAAATTCCTTGGAAAATTCCATCTACATTAGCTCATTCTTTGCAAGGAATAGTTTCTATAAATATGATTCATGTAGCACAGTGGTCTTCTACTGTAGCACTCTTTAGAGAGTCAGGAAAATTACTAAATAAGGGACAATTTTTGATATTGTATGGGCCATTTAAAATTTTTAATAAGTATACAAGTGAAAGTAATTATTTTTTCGATATTTCATTGAAAATGCAAAATGATCTTTGGGGGATTAAAAATCTTGAGAAAGTGTGTGAAGAGAGTAAGAAAAATGGTTTTTCTCAAGAGGATATTGTTACTATGCCTGCAAATAATTTTTCAATAATCTTCAGAAAAGTTTTCTGATTTTTCTAATAGAAATATCTATAAAGTTATTCAAATAACCATGTTGGATGATCAACCTGATAGTTTTTTGCTCCATTCTTTGTGCTTTTGATCTAAATCTGAAATTTTTTCGCCTAAACTCAGCTGTCTTTCTAATAATTCAACTTTTGTAAGTGTTATTTTTTCCGAATAAAATTTAATAGGTTGTTTACCATGCAAATTGTCACCACTCATAGATTTATTTTAGTTGGTTATTTTTTAAGATGAAAAATTTATTATTGCCAATTCTTTTATATTCTTTTCAGATTTGCGTAAATTAATGTGATAAAGAATTGATGCTTATTGTGTTTTTAATCCACTATTTTGTATGAAGATTGCCAAATATATCTTCTTCTCTTGATGTCTGACTTAACAGCAACGCAATTGCAAGCAATATTCCATAGAGCTTTGTGTATTGGATCAGGATTAAAAAGATATGCTTTTTTATAGGCTTTTTTAATTAAGCCAGTTGCCTTTTTCGCGTGATAATGAGGGATAGTTGGACATACATGATGAACGACATGGCTGGAACCTATATTATGGTGAAGAAAATTAAGAACCCTGCCGTATGGCCTGTCAATAGATAGAAATGCTCCTCTCATATAGGAAAATTCCGTATTTGAAAGATGAGGTACATCTGAATCTGTATGATGAAGCCATGTATAAATTACTAGCCAACAATTAACCACTAATAATGGACCAAAATACAAAGCAATCAATGGAAATAATCCATACTTGAAAACTAAATAAATAAGGCCCAATAATGTCAAACCTACACCAATATCTGATATCCAAACTTTCTTTGCCCATATTGATGGCCATAATGCTTTAGAAAAAGGTTTAATTGGCCAAAAATGATTTGAAGTTCCATACTTAATACCTCCTGTACTTCCTGTAAGTAAATAAGCAGGCCAGCCAAATATTAAATGTAAAACGAGTTGAAGAATTCCGTAATTTTTCTTGCCTAAGGAATTTGAAAAATGTAATTCTTTTTCTCCTCCAATTTTTTCCGTAATACCATTCCCTTTTATGACTAGAGGAACGTGAGTTTCTCCATTGGTTATATTGTTTGTGAATCGATGATGAACTGCATGAGAACGTTGCCAAGAAAAATAAGGCACTAGAAGGAAAGAATGTAGTAAATAACCAGTTATAGATTCCAATGTTTTGTTTTTAGAGAATGCTCCATGCCCACATTCATGGGCAATCACCCAAAATCCCATAGCAGTGGTACCTGATATTAATGCGTAAATAATCCAAATAGGGACCATTTTTGCAGTAAATGGAATAGATAACCCAATCGCAACTACTAATGATTGGATTAAAGCTGATTGTAAAAGATACTTCAAAGAAGTTTTGGTATTGCACCAAAAGTAGTGATCTGGGATGACATCCTTAAATTCTTTTATGCTTGGAATATCTTTATCCTCTATTACAAGCGCTTGGCCTTTAAGACCAGAAAATTTAATATTACTCAAATTTTTTTGGTTAAGAATTATGGTTAATAAAAGTGAATTTATATTCTACCACCCTTAATAGAATCTCAAAAAAAATAGAATTTAAAAATTTTTTTTCAATGTAGTTTTTACGATTTTAATTTCACCTTCAAATAAAATTATTTTTGCCGAAAATTTTTTATTTTATTCTTTTATCACAACCCCCTTATTTATCTATTTAATTCTTTTTTTCTGATTGACTTTGCTCTTACTTAAAGCTTCTTTAATTTAAAGACCTCGTATATACCTCTTAGGTAAACCAGATTGTTTACGAGGCTTTACTAGAATAGGTAAAACAATAACTCCTGCGGTAAAAAGACAGATTGGAGCAACTACCATCAATATAGATTCTAGAGACATGAATAATTTCGAATTTACTAATTAATAGCAGGATTGTTTTTAAAAGTCATGCGTATTTATCTCTATTTAGTGAGATTAGATTAAAATTTTTATAAATTATTAAGTAAAAAAGAAAAAAAGATTAAAAAACATCAATTTTTTCATAATTCGTCCTAATTATTTAAACATTATTTAGATTTACACTAAAGATTACTCATGGACCAAGAAAAAAATTGGATGCTTATGACTTATTATTGTCCAACTCATGGCGATTCAGGATTAGTAAAACCTATTCAACTAACAAAAAAAGATATTAGTAAAATATACTTAAAAAAAGGAAGAAGTTCTAATAATTAATTTTTTAAAATAAAACCTTAGATATTGCTAAAACGTTCTAAATCTTCATTGAAATCTGTTTAATTTGAAATTGTTATCTTACAAAAATCTATTAAGCTGCATTTTTTATCAGCAGTATTGGTGAAAGTATTGAAAAAGAAATTTTATAATATAGGCTGACTTAAGATCATTAAAATTCAGCTTCATATAATTATTTTTTGTGTAATTAATAATTTAAAGAGTTCCAGAAATAATAATTTTTAACCTTGATCATAATCACATGTTAATTCACATTGATTAAGATTATCAGATGAAATTTTTTCTAAAATTCTTAACATATCAATTTCCGAAAGCTCTCCATTCGTGTTCCATTTTAAAGTTGTTTTCCTTTGAGGTGAATTTTTTTTATTCAATTTGATCACCCCCCTTTAAGTGAATTTCTAAACAACGAGTAATACATTCTTGATGACCATCTACGATACTGCATTCAGTAATACACTCAAAATATGAATTTATAGAATCTATTTCTGTATTCTGGTTTGTAGAAAGAAATGAATCATTCATAATATTGTTAGATTTATTTGGAATAAATATATAGCATGAAATTATATTCAATAATTTAATTTATTAAGTGAATTAGAAAAAATAAGTATTATTTACTAAATTTATTTTGCACCTAGT
This sequence comes from uncultured Prochlorococcus sp., assembly GCA_902600475.1. GTDB lineage: Bacteria > Cyanobacteriota > Cyanobacteriia > PCC-6307 > Cyanobiaceae > Prochlorococcus_A. Next base: position 59,058 of record CACKJM010000008.1, on the reverse strand, counting down.
TTACCTAAAAAAAGTAGTGATATTCTTATTTTAAAAGATCAAAGGAAATAATATTTTTGATTATTTAATGTAAATTTTATATGGTAATCTTCTAAAAAAATCAGCATAAAGACTGATTTACTTTTCAGTAATTTAGTTAGATGATAAATAAAGTACATTTTAGGATTTTAAAATGAAATCAGTAATTAATTGGCTTTCGAAAATGTTAGAGAGTATGGCAAACGCTTTTATGCATCCTTTAAAAAATGACTTGCCTCCATCTATTGGTACACATGCATATAGCAGTATCCCTATTAAAAGAAAATTAAGAAGAAGGTTTAATTAGGTATTAACCTAATGGGATTAATTTCTCATTCTTATTATCCCAAATAATATATTTGAAGCAGTTTGAAAAATCGCTTAATTTTAAAAACTTTGCATGATGAAGCAAATGCACATTTGCTTCATGACATGCTCTTAAGTTGTAATTTGGTATTCTCTCAGACAGATGGTGAATACTGTGGAAAGAGATATCTGCTAGAAACCAATTTAGCCAATTAGGTATATCTAAATTGCTGCTTCCCAAAATTGCTCCATCGACGATATCCCAATTTTTTGTATTTTTAGCATATGCATTTTTATAATTATGTTGGACGAAAAAGATACATATTAAAATTGCTGCAGAGAGGGTTAATACTATGGAATAAAATGTTAAGAAAAAAGCTAAACCCAACCATTTACTCATGAAAATCCACCCTATTATTACAACTATGTTATTTATTATTAATTCAAAGAGTTCACTAAAATTATCTCCATAATCAGAAAAAGGTGGTTTGACTCTTGAGTTAATAGTTAATAGTTTAGAAAGTTCTCTGTTTCTAATTTTTCTAAAAGTTTCTTCCAATATATCTTTAGTGAAATTAAAAATAATAATAACCATTCCTAATCTAGGTTTTAAAACTAAGTAATAAAAGCCTCCAGGGAAAAGCATTATCCAGTTTCGACTGACTTTATAGAATATTTGTTCTCTTTTAGAAAGGGAATTAAAGTCTTCAAGACTTAAAACATCAATCGGTCCTTTGTAAATTTCCCAATTTCCATTATTTCTATGATGAAATGCATGATCAATTGACCATGACTTCTGGGGAATACCATTAACTAAGCCAAGTAAAAATCCAAAAAAGCGGTTTAATTTCCGTTTTGTAAAAAGAGAATTATGACCGCAATCATGCATTAATGAGAATGTTCGAGAAGAGAACAGAGTTAGAAGAACTATAAAAGGTATCAATAGTAATCCTTTAATAAATAATGAAGAAGGTTTATTTATTATTTGGTGGACAATTAACCAAATAGAAATTATTGGGAAGATGGTAGAAATAATTTGATAAGAAGCTCTAATATTATTTCTTTTTAAAAATGGCTTTATTAAAAAATCACATCTATTTACTTTAAGCATATTTCTCTTATTTTTTTGATAGTAACAATTTTTAAAAAGTATTGATTATTTATAAATAATAAAATATTTTAAAAATAAAACTAAAGAATAAATTCTTTAGACATAGTTCTCAATTGATCTAGATTTAATCTTTCTAAGTAATTTTTAAAGTCACTAAGATTCTTTGTAGAGTCAGAATTTTTGCTCTCGTAAAGAAGACTGTTAGAAATTAATTCAATAAGATGATCTTTATCCATAACTCCTTATAGACCAAAATTCCTGTTTAAAAAATTAAGGTCTTGAATTCGAGATCATTAACTCATCTCTATTAAGAGTAATTTCTATAAATTTTTTAAATCTTGTTCTATTTTTTCTAATCTTTCATTTAATTCTTTTTGTTCCTTAATTAAAGATTTTTTCTTTTCTGCTCGCTCTTTGTTCAAAGGAGAATTGAAATATTTTTGGTAAGAGACAAAAAAAACTGCTATTGCGACTGCAATGCCTAGAGCACCAATTATTAAAATTGGCGACGAAGGAAAATCATAAAATGGAATTGACAATTTACTTTATTAAAAACTAATACTAGCTATCTCATGAACAAAAAAATGAGTAATAAATACTTATTCTTTAGGAAGCTTTATAGGTAATTATGCTTTTTATTTTGTAAAAAATAAATAAGGTTTATCTTCAATTAAATTTTAAAAATAAGTAATTGTACAGCTGTCAAAGAATGAATAACTAATAATGATTAAATTAGTAAAAATTTTCCATGAAGAAAATCATTAATAAAAAAAATAATAAAAATGAACCATGGTTTAAATGGTTAACGAGAGAACTTAATTCTTATGAAGCTTTTCAGGATTTCGAATCAGGAAAGAATCCAAGAGATGTTGCAGAGGATTTTATTTCTATAAATAGAATTGCTATTTCAGAAGTTTTCGAAGATTTTGATGAAGAAGATAAAGATACACTCGCTCAGTTTCTTAAATTAACCGAATGCGAGATGCATGTCTTTAGGATTCTTGAAAAACAAATAGAGTTAAGAAACAAGATAAGATTTGTAGATTTTAAAAAAAGAAAAAAAATAAAGAGTTAATTTCTACATAAGTTTATTTTCCCCATTAGCTGTTTTACCAAAGCCTAACCAGATGAACCACAAGATCCATCCGAAGATAGGTATTAAATTAATAAAGATCCATTTCCAATCTTTGCCAAAATCTCTGATTCTTCTTATATCAATAGCTATTTGAGGAATGATACAAACTATGCCATAAGCATTGAAACCAAACGTTTTTAAAAATATTGGGACAGTTAGGAAAGAAATTATAAGATTAGCTAATTGAACAAACCACCAGTCCGATCGAGATGTGAATCCTTTGAATTCTGTAGCTTTAATCCAAAACTCCTTATATGCATTTAAAAAGTCATTAAGCATAAATTAAAAAATCAAAGAGTTTAACACCATCAATTTAATCTTCAATTTATCAAAATGTTTTTTTATTTTCTAAATAGGATCAAATAAATTCATATCATTTGAATCTTGTTTTGGGACCTCATCTTGATTTGGTAATGAACAAAATCCGTCTTTGCAAATCATCTTTTCTTTTGCAATACTTCTAGTCTCAGAGAATATATTTTTGTTATTATTGTTGTTATGTGAAGATTCTTTCAGCATTTATATAAAGAAATTAAATCCAATATTAAATTAATAACTCAATTTATTTTGATAAGCAATAAATTTAATATTAATTATTTATTTACTTTTTTTGATTTGGTAAGTCTCTCCAAAATAGCGCCATAATATAAATGAATAAAGATATGGAACAAATATAAAGTAAGGAATTTAGATGCATGTTTATTTATAAAAGTAATTAATAAGAAAACCCTTTTCAAAAAAAGGGATATCAATGGATTGGTATTTTTAAATCGGCAATCCTACAAATTCTAATATTTATTTTAGTTTTTTATGATTTTCCCAAACTCTCATATGGAAAAGTTTTAAATATTACGAATATATCTTTTAGTTAGTAAATCTAAGAATTTAATAAATCCAATGAAAATTCTAGATTTTGAAGTGATTTTTGAGATTTTTACTCTTGATCCTTATTTATTTCTGTTAAAGCTTTTCTACCTTCTTTAAGGGTTCTTAATACCAGCCAAGAGAGAGAAGAAATAATAAGAATAGTGAGCGTAATTAAGGAAATAAAAGTCTGATCAATATTATTAGTCAATTTACTCAAAATCTTTCTGAATTTTTAATTTAATATTTAAAAAATTTTAAATATTAGATCTAGAATAAGCAGGTATAAGCATTCCACCATCTTGGTCGTCGTTATTATCATCATCAAACCCACCTCCTAAAAGCAACTCAATAATTACGAGAACAGCTATGGGATAGAGACACCACAGTAATGCTGCAAAAGGGCTTACAGAGGAAGAAGCTGAGTACAATTCTGTCATGTGTTGATATTAATCTAAAGAAACAATAATTGTGGATCCTCTGGGTAGCGTTATTCAAAATTTCTATAAATATTTTTTAAACCTTTTCTATTTCGCAGGAATAAATCTTTGGTAAGTATTGATATTTTTATTCTTCAATATGAATTTGAATAATAATTTTATTGAACCTACTGAGAAACTGATAATGACATAATGAATCACGCAATTGTTATTTTTTATACTTAACAATAATTGTACAATTTTGATTCAAAAACTATTATTTATCTTGATTTTGTAAATTCTATGTTTTCTTTCACTTTTGATCCTTTGGCTGCAATATTTGGTATATCAGGAATTGTAGGCTTCTTTTTCTTTGTTTCTGCTGCTAAAGGAACTTCCAGTTTCAATACAAAACCAAAAAAGGAATTAGATTAGAACTGATTCTGTTAGATTACTAAATTCAAATTTTTCAATTTAGTACTTTTAAAAGGCTTGTTAATTTATTACTTATTCCATTGTTTAGAAATAAACTCAAGAAAATCTTTAAGATCATCTTCAGGACAATTTGTTTCTTTTTGTAAATCAATGCAAATTTGCTTAATATTTTCAAAGGCCTTTTTTACGATTTCGTTTTTTTCGATAACCTCAAAATATTCTTGATCAGTAAAAGGCATAATATTAGTTTCCCTTTGAAAATTATTTATTAACCATATTTTATCTGCATTGACTTAACAGTAAAGAAAGAAAAAACCTTTTTTCTTAAATTTAGCCACCCAATCGATAATGTTTTTTAATACTTTTGGTTACCTCCCATTCGAAATAAAGTCCTGCAGGAAACTCAACTAAATCTCAAGCTTCAATCACAAATGTTTCTCCGTTTTGGGTATTTATTTTCGCTTGACCTTCAACAATTAAGCAAATTTCCTCATCATCGTAATTCTATTTAAATTTGTTTGGCTGACATTCCCAAAGAGGCCAACTTTTTATCCATACTGAATTATTACGCTTGCACTACAGGTGGAAGGAATTAGAACTTTCACGAAATAGTTCGGATGAATTTTCTTTTTTTACAAATAAAAGAAATTTTTATTTTTGAGAATGTGTATTTCTTTACGGTCTTTTATTTATTTTCGTTTATCATAAAAAAAATTTCTAATTTATGGATGAGCTTTCTGTATTATCAATTTCGCTATCTATAGCTTCTCTAGGGATATTTTTTTTATTTTTTGCTTCAAATGATGATGATGATCAAGATGGAGGTAAGTTGATTAAATCATTCCAAAGAATTAATTAATTTCAAGTAAATAAAACATTTAATACAGATTTATAACCTAAAAAGCCTGCATAAATGCAGCTTAGAAAAATAACATAAACTTCTAAAGTTCCAAGTCTTTTTTTCTTTAAAATTTTCATTGTTTTGAGTGTTTATAGGATAATTTTATTTAATATGATTTCTATTAACATGAGTATTTTTTACATTAACTCAAAGATTAAAGAATTATTAATGTCAAGCCAAAAAATAAAAAACAAGTAAAAAATATTATTTTTTTGGTAATTTCTTTTTCCTCATTCTTAGCAAAAAATAAGGAGATTACTGGAGATATGCTTAATAAAGCCCATCCTATTCCTATTGGAAGGGTTTTAAAAACAACTTGTTGTAGCAATATTCCTATATTTGTTCCAAGAAGTATTGAAAGCAAAAATCTTTTTTGTTGTTTTTTTTCTATGTTTTTTAAGAAAAAATTAATCTTAAATCCTTTTAGGCTAATCAAAAAAATTATTGCACCTAATAATCTTATTTCAGTTGTAAGGAAAGGAGATAAATTGCTTTGAAGGAAAACCATCCTTGAAAAAAGACCTCCAATAACAGCACATAAAACTGATAAAAAGGGAAAAGCAAAAATCTTAAAGTTATTTTTTTCTGAGAAAGGGGTATTTCCCCCTTTAAAATCGTTACCTTTTTTCAGAATTATGAATAGTGAAATCGATACTATGATTATCCCTACCCATGATTTAACTGTTAAATTTTCATTAATAAAAATTTCCCCTGAAAAAGCAGCTATTAACGGAGAAAGAGTTTCTATAGATAAAGTTTTTCTTGTGCCAATTGTTTGTAATGACTTTAGGTAGAAAGTATCACCTAAACCAATACCTATTATTCCACTAACTAATAGGATAAATATGTTTTTAAATTCAGTTATAGAACTAATATTGATAAAGGCAGGTGTAAAAACTAAAAAAGCTATTATATTTTTTATTAAATTAATATCTATTGTTTTATATTTTTGAGTTTGCGAGCGCCAAATAAAGCACGCATAAGTCCAAGATGCAGCAGCTCCAAAAGCAGATAGGATTCCAATCAAAACGAGTAATTTTTAGAAATTTTATTTTATAAATTGAGTAAATGCTAAAAAAAATACATAAATAAGAATCAAAATCCCTGGTAAGTACTGAATAAGTGATTTGAAATTATTTTTTTTCATATTTACTGAAAATAATTTGTTAATTTTAAACAGTTTTTTTATTACTAGGATATAAACTTTCTAACTTCTTTCTTCTTTGAACTTTCGCATTAATTCTTTCTTCTTTTTCTTTTTTCTTGATCTCATCATTAATCTTGTTATGTCTATATCCAACCCAAAGCAGAACCCAAATAATAGAAGTTATTAAAAGAAGAACAGTATATTGACCAGTCATAGGAAAGCTGGCTTCAGAATATTTAACGTAAGAAAATATTAGACTCATTTAATTAAGTTAAAGCATAAAAATAACGACTGCGTTGTTTTTTTTAGAAATTTAAGAATTATTGTATTGCAGCTATTTATTATGTAGTTTTATAGTATTTATTTATTTATTTTATGGTTTTTGGAGTAATTTTTCTTTGCAGCTCCTTGCTATTATCAGATTGAAGCATATTAAATAATAAGTTTTTGGAACCTTTTGATTTAGTAGTTGTAGGAGGTGGTGCAGCCGGTTTTATGACAGCAATAACTGCTGCTGAAAATGGAGTAAAAAAAATAATAATTCTTGAAGGCACTTCAAAACTTATGGAGAAAGTAAGGATTAGTGGAGGGGGAAGATGTAACGTAACTAATGCGACATGGATACCGAATGAACTAGTTGAGAATTACCCCAGAGGTGGAATTCAGCTCTTGGAATCATTTAATCGTTTTGCTGCTGGAGATGTATATGATTGGTTTGAGAAAAAAGGGTTAAAATTAAAAATTGAGGAAGATCTAAGAGTTTTCCCAGTATCTAATTCTTCTTCAGATGTTATTGATTGTTTGAGAAAAAGTGCTTTATCAAAAAACGTAGAGATATCAACAAAATTTTTTGTAAAAGAAATTTCAAAAACTCCAGATAATATATTCAATATTTTTAATCTTAAAAAAACAAAGGTAACTGCAAAAAATATTATTCTTTCAACTGGAGGTAATCCAAGCGGATATAAATTAGCTCAAAATCTTGGACACACCATTGTTAAACCTGTACCATCGCTTTTTACTTTTTCTACAAAAGAACCAAATTTGGATGAATGTAGTGGGGTATCGATAAAGGGCGTAGATATAGAAATTAAATTAAACAATAAGAATTTTCAAAATAGAGGCGATTTACTAATAACGCATTGGGGGTTTAGTGGGCCAGCAGTATTAAAACTTTCATCAATTGCAGCAAGGGAACTTTATAGCCAAAAATATAAATTTAATCTAATCATTAAATGGTCTTCTTTAAGTTATGAGGAATTAAAAGAAAAAGTTAATTATTTAAGATTAAACAAAGGCAAGGTGAATCTTATTAATAATAGACCTGTTCCACTTTTAACAAAAAGATTATGGATTTTTTTATTAAAGAAAATAGATATTGATAAAGAGAAAAAGTGGGCTGATTTACTGGCGGATGAAAGAGAGAAAATGATAAATACCTTAATGAGAGATAAATATATAATTTCGGGCAAAGGTCCATTTGGAGAGGAATTTGTTACTTCCGGAGGCGTAAAAATTAGTGAGGTTAATTTTAAAAGTATGGAGAGCTTAATTTGCCCAGGGTTATTTTTTTCTGGAGAAGTTTTGGATGTTGATGGGATCACTGGTGGATTTAATTTTCAACATTGTTGGACAAGTGGATGGATCGCTGGGATGGCAGTCTCAAAGTTAAATCAACCAATAATAAATTAATAAGTAATAAATCAGTAAGTAACAATTCAATAAGTTTATCTTTTTTTTATTAAGTATTAGACGGAAAAAGTTTTTTGGAGAAACTTTAATTTTAAAGTTTTAATTATTGGTGAAGATTAATGCAGAATCTTGTATCAAAAAAAGAAGAAGAGGAAAGAAGATTAAAAGCTTTAGCAGAATATAGGATTTTGGGAACCAAGCCAGAATCATGTTATGACGATATTACAAAAATTGCTGCTACAACCTGTAATGTGCCTATTTCTTTAATGACTTTGGTAGACAAAGATAAACAATGGTTTAAATCCAAAATAGGACTTCAAATATCAGAAACTAGAAGAGATTGGTCTTTTTGTACACATGCAATAAAAGAAAATAGTCCATTAATTATTCATGATGCTTTCCAAGATGAAAGATTTATAAATAATCCATTGGTAACTGGAGATCCAAAGATTCGTTTTTATGCAGGTTTCCCCCTTAGAAATAGTGATGGTAATAAGCTTGGAACTCTTTGTGTAATAGACAGAAAGCCAGGAAATCTAACTACACAACAATTTAATATTATGGAATTATTATCCAAGCAAATAGTTTCATTTTTAGAGCTTAGAAAAAAGTCATTAAATTTACTTGATGCATTGTCTAATTTGCATAAACAGGAAGGGATTTTATCTGTATGTTCATATTGCAGAGAAGTAAAAAATAAGGAGGGCGATTGGATGCATTTAGAAAAATATCTTTCGAAAATTAGTGATATTAGATTCAGTCATGGGGTTTGTGATAATTGTATGGAAAAACATTTCCCAGATGTAATCGAAGTATGGAATAAAAAGGATTTTTTTGAAGATGGTCAAAAAAGGTTTTTAGAGTCATAGGATCAATAACTTGCTTTTTATTGTTTAATCTATTTTCTAAACAAATTCTTTATTTGGTGGTTAGTATTGTATAAATTTTGACTAGAAAATGTTATTAGGAACTTTATTAACAGGTGAAATTGCTAAAAGTGCATTAGTAGCATATGTACATTATTTAGGAATTATATTGTGTTTTGGTTCTCTTTTATTTGAAAGATTGACTCTCAAAGTAGGTCTTAATAGAAATGAGACGATTTCAATGATAATTGCTGATGTGGTCTATGGTTTGGCAGGAGTGGCAATATTGGTTACTGGGATTTTGCGTGTTAAGTATTTTGGTCAAGGAGGTGATTTTTATACAGGTAACCCTGTTTTTTGGATAAAAGTTTCTCTTTATATTCTGGTGGGATTACTTTCTTTATATCCAACAACAACCTATATCTTATGGGCCATTCCATTAAGTAAGAATAAATTACCTGAAATATCTGAAAATCTAGTTAAGAGGTTCAGACTAATTATTACTACTGAATTAGTTGGCTTTGCATCAATACCTTTGTTTGCCACTCTCATGGCTAGAGGTGTAGGTTTAGGTTGAAAAATTTATTTCTAGAAAGAAATTGTTTAATAAGTGCTAACAAACTATATAGATGGAGTTTAAGCTATAAGATTTCTAAATCTAAAAAAGAGATTATCTTTATTGGTTTAAATCCCTCATTATCGGATGAAGTTTTCTTGGATAACACAACAAAAAAGATAATCAAAATTTCGAAAAACAATAATTATGGCAAAGTCAAATTAATCAATTTATTTGCTCTTATTTCAAAAAAACCAGTAAGACTTTTTAATCACAAAAACCCTGTTGGTTATTTAAACAATAATCATATTTATAAAAACTTAAAACACTGGTCTGAAAATAAAAATTGTGATTTATGGTTAGGTTGGGGTAACAAAGGGAAATTTCTAAATAGAAATAAAAGAATATTAAAAAAAATAATGCAATATAACTCAATCAGAAAAAATAATTTTGATAATCCTCTTGGACCGCTTTTAATTAAGAAAACAATCAAAGATAATCCAATACATCCTCTATACTGTTCTGACAATTCCATTCTCAAAGCTTTCAAAACGATTTGATGCAAAGGTTTAAGAGGCAATTAATTTAAACTTATGTTAAAGTAACTTTAAGAACGGGTTAAATTATGAGTAACACAAAGCAACTGAAAAAACTTAAAAACTTAAATGTAAAAGCAGAAAAATGCCTTACAAGAGATGAAGCACAAAAAATATTGATAAAGGCTAATAAGGCGCAGAGTAAAATAAATTTTTAAATTTGATATTTGCTTTTTTTTTAGGAATAATATATCAAAAAAATTTTACAAATATTTTTCTAATTATTTAGAATTTTTTTATTCTATTTAATTTTGATGGTTTTTAATATTATTAAAATAAGAAAATCCGATGATAGATTTTTATCAAGAAGAGATTGGCTGCATTCAATGCATTCATTTTCTTTCGCAGAGCATAGAGATCCAAAATGGGATAATTTTGGGAAAATTAGAGTTATAAACGAAGATATTATTTCTCCTAATGCAGGATTTAATACACATTCTCATGCAAATATGGAAATTATTACTGTCGTAACAAAAGGAGCAATAACTCATAGAGACTCGTTAAACAATCTTGGAAAAATTCACAAAGATGAAGTACAAGTTATGTCTGCAGGTACTGGAATCTCTCATAGCGAGAAGAATGAAGAAAATGAGACCTGTAAGTTGTTCCAGATTTGGATATACCCTCAAAAAGAAAATATCAAACCTCGATATGATCAAATTTCATTAAATGAAAAGTTGTGGGACAATCTTATTTTTAATTATAAAGACGCTAAAAATAATAAGCTTTCTCTAAATCAAAGTATCTCTTTATGGCGTTGTAAATATAAGCCAATTAAAGAAAAAAAATTGCCATTAAAAATCGATAAATATAATTGGATACAAATAATAGAAGGTAATCTTTTATTAAAAAGTAAAGACTCCAATTCAAATATTTGTCTCGAATCGGGAGATGGCTTGGGTTTTGAAGTTAATTATTATGATGATGTCTCTATAGATACTGACAAAGAATTAGATTTTCTCTTATTTTCAATGCCTTCCTTGTAATTAATACGTTATTTTTACCCATCAACTCCTTTATTAAATGCATTTAACGCTTGCAAAGCCATATTAAGGTGAACTTCCATAGCACCAAGAGCAATTAAAGAATTCGGTGATTTATCTTTTAGTAAATTCTCTTTTCTTTTTGATAACTCATTAACTACTTTCTTAGTTGAAGCTTCCCAAGTGTTGATTAACTCTTCAAATTCTCTTTTTTCGGGACTTTCTATTTCTGCTAATTCATCAGAAAAGTGAGAATCTTTTTGTGCCTTAAGCATCAAGTAACTTAATTTTTTATGACTTATTGCTTGAGGTAAATTGTTAGATTCACTCATTACTAGTAGTTAACTTCTAGTAAAAATCTAACTAATTAAGTGAATATTTGCTAGGGGGAGACGGTTGTGATGACCGACCTGAAAATTTCGAAGTGATGCTTTAACAAAAAATGGATTTATTAACCTTTAATTTTTCACTTATTAGATTCTTGAAATAATCTCCACGCTCTTCATAATTTTTAAATTGATCAAAACTAGAGCATGAAGGTGAGAATAATAATGTTCCAACCCTATTATTTTGTAAATAATGAAAAACAAAATTTAAAAGCTCTTTTAGTTCTGAAAATTCAAAAATATTTTTTTTAAATCCTTCATTAATAAGCGCCATTTTTAGGACATTTGAGCTTTCTCCAAAAAGAAAAACACATTTAACTTTTTTCTTTAAAACTTTTATCCACTCACTATATTCATTCCCTTTTAATCTACCCCCAGCAATGATTATTATTTGACCTTCAATTGAATTTATTCCTGCAATAGATGAGTCAAAATTTGTAGCTTTACTATCATTAATTATTTCCAGATCATTATTTTTATAAATTGTTTCCATCCTATGGGGTAATTGTTTGTAATTAGATAAAGAATCTTTAATCTTCTTCCCAGATAATCCAACTTTTCTAGCTGCTGCAATTACCAATAAAAGATTTTGAAGATTATGCATTCCTTTTAAAGAAAAATGTTCAAGTTTGAATAATTTCTTTCCTCTCTCAACAATGTATGCTTGATCATCTATCCAATAATCGCATTGATTAAAATTTGATTTATCGAAACTAGTTGTTATCCAAACCCCACTTGATAGGGAACTGTAGTGATTTCTCAGGTTTTTATCGTCATAATTATAAATTCTAAAATCAGATTTTTTTAGCAAGCTTTTTTTTATGTTGAAATAGTTTTCTAGTGTTTTATGTCTTTCAAGATGATCTTCTGTGAAGGTTGTCCATATTCCAATATTAGGTTTTACTTCTGGAGATATTTCTATTTGATAACTGCTTAATTCAGCTACAACCCAATCAATTTTTTCATGTTTTTTGGAGTGAGCATACTTACATAAAGGTGTGCCAATATTCCCAGCAAAAGGAGCATATAATCCAGTATCACAGAGTATATGGCTTAGTAGATGAGTAACAGTAGTCTTGCCATTAGTGCCAGTAATACCTATCCAATTTGTGTCTTTTAAAATTTCCCATGCAACATTAATTTCCCCAATTACTTTAATTTCCTTTTTTTTTAATTCAATAATAGTTATATGGTCATAAGGTATTGATGGACTTACAACAACAGATTCGATCTCTTTCAAAAAAGGTTGAATTTCTTCAAATACAAATTCTTTATTTAGAGAAACTATTATATTAAGCTCTTCTAATGCTGCTTTTCTTTCTAAGAATTCTGTCCCATCTTTACTTTCCCAAACAATTACTCTCTTATTGATGCTTCTCAAATACTTGGCAGCCCAAAATCCAGATTTACCTAATCCAATTACAAGATTAATATTTCTTTTACTTGAATGATTATCTATCATTAAATTTATAATTGCATTTATATTAATTGTGTTTAAAGGGGAATTCAATCATGAGATTTTTCTTCAGTATTTATAGTATTTGCCCAAGAAAAGTTAATTAATGGAAGATAATACTGCAAAATATTGGTTCTCTTGGTTTTATGAAAAGTGGGAGAAAAATGCTCCAGGTGAATTAATTGAACAGGGTTTAACTCCGTCTCAGATTGCTGAGCGCTTTGTTAATGAAAACCATGATAGTTTTATTCAATTGTCAAAAAAAATTGATGAAAAAAATTATGATGCCTTAACAGAATTTATGAAACTCTCAGAGAGTGAATTACATATCTTGAAGTATTTTCTAAAGTTAGTAAAAATGAAAAATTTATAAGAAATTATTGAGTATTTCGAGGCTTTTCCCCCATAAATTTTTTCTTTCTTTTTTATTGATGGCGAAAGGAGAAGTAGGGGATAGTTTTGGATGACCTCTGAAATTAAATCTAGGACCATAATGATCACCGCCTCTTGCGTCTGGTGAAGTGGCTGCAAAAAGCTGAGGTAAAGCACCCATCTCAGCAGTTTGAAAAATAGGACTAAATAATTCCAATGAGAATGTTTCTAATGGACCAGGGTTAGGTTTTTGAGCAGTAAAGAGATTTGTTTTTGCAATTCCTGGGTGAGCAGCTAAAGAAAGTATATTTTTGTGCTTTAAGTTTTCATTTAGTTCCAAAGCAAACATTACATTTGCCAATTTGCTATTGGAGTAAGATTCCCATTTATTGTAATAGTTCTCGGCTCTCAGATTTTTCCAACCAACTTTGCCAAAAAATTGCGCTCCGGAAGTCACCGTCACTATTCTAGATTCTTCTTTTTTTTCAATAATTGGAAGTAGCTTTAGAGTCAAAAGCATGTGAGCTAGATGATTAACTGCGAATTGTATTTCATATCCTTGTGCACTAAGAGTTTTAGGCGGATGCATAATGCCTGCATTATTGATTAGTAAATCCAAATTTTCAAAATTATCAAAAATTTTGGACTGAACCTCAACAATATTTTTTAAATCTGATAAATCTAATTCTAAAGGTGTAAATAATCCTTCAGGATTAAGACCTTTAAGTTTTTTGATAGTTTGATTAGCTTTTTCAAGGGATCTACAAGCTATAACAACATGAGCATTTTTTTCTGCTAAGGCCTTTGCAGTGTAGTATCCAAGACCACTATTCGCACCAGTAATTAGCGCTGTTTTGCCTGTAAGGTTTGGAATATTAGATGTTTCCCAGTTAGAGATTTTAGGTCTTGAAATAGTGGCAGTCATTTAGTTATCCGGCAAATTGCTTTGGAATTTAACCAAAATTTAATTACTTTTCCACTGTAAATACTGGAAGTCAGTATCGTGAGCTCTTATTGAAGGAACTATTTAATATTATTTTTCAATTGCATATTGCCATTCGTTATTTTGAAATAGACTTTTCTCTCTAAGTAACTGTAATTTCCTACTATTTATTTTAATAACTATTCCATTAGTTGGATACTTCGCAAATATTTTTTTATCTAACCAATTTTTTTTATATTTTTGGATTTCGCTTGTATGATTTGTGAAGTAACTGTCAGGGGTGCTGAAGCCACATTTTTTAAGATAGTTAAGGGTTTCGTATTGATTAAGTCTTCCATAAAGTATTTGGAAACAGCAAAAGCTGAGACTTTCTCCAATCCCTTTCTTATTATTGAGGTATTTTCTTGTAATTCTTTGGGAAATGCCGGCAACTTGGTTTGTAGCGTATAGTTCACCTCTAATTTGAAAATCTCGTTTGATAGGAATACAATCGGGGACATTTTTAATTTGTTTAATTTTGCTTGAGACATCAAATCCTTTTTTTGTAATAGCTTTATTAAAATTGCCATCTATATATCTAATTGCAATAGCACAGCCATCAATTTTTGGTTGAATGCTTAATCTTGTTTTTGTTAATAAATTTTCCAAAAATACTTTGTAGTTTTCTTTAGCTAATTTTGGCAAAAGTTTATTATTTTTTTGATTAAAGTAGTCAGGCTCTGGATCAACAGGAATAAAGAGCTTTTCAAGTTGCTTAAATGCATCATCAGAAATTATGCCGTCACCTATTCTGTATTGTTCATCTAGATACTTAACATCTCTCATTAATAAATTATTCATAATAATTTTGATAAATATTTAAAACCTTTTAGAAAAAATCATTTAATTAAAGATCATTGAAATAAAGATTTGAAAATTAAAATTAGATTTAAAAAGTAATTGACCACTAAATATCTTCCTACACAGAGAGCGATTTAAGAGTATAAAATGTATGGATTAAGAGTTTAAATTAAATACTTAAACCAAACATATTTACTCAAAAGTTAAATAGAAAATTTTAAGGATTAATTTGCAGTCAAATTTTTGAAATTTCTATCAATACAAAAAAAAAATTTTTAAAGTTATCAGAAAATGTCATTTTTATTAAAAGCTAAAAATACCTGGGAAAATTTTGCGAAATACAAAATTAATGATTATGCAAAATTAAGAAATTTTGATTTTGGGCCAAATAACAAAAGTTCAGTTTCAAAATTATCACCTTTCATTTCTCATAGAATATTATCGGAATATGATCTAATTCATGATATTAAAAGTAAGTACAAAATCAAAAATTCAACTAAATTTGTTGAAGAAATATTTTGGAGAGTTTACTGGAAAGGGTGGATGGAAAATAGACCAAAAGTTTGGCGAAATTTTATTTCAGAAAACAATCTCGATTTTGATTATGAGCTATATGAAAGTGCAATTAATGGAAATACAAGAATAGATTTTTTTAATTCTTGGGTCCATGAATTAAAGCATTACAACTATTTGCATAACCATACAAGAATGTGGTTCGCAAGTACTTGGATATTTAATTTAGGCCTCCCATGGCAATTGGGAGCAAAGTTTTTCTTTAAATATCTTTTTGATGGCGATGCTGCATCTAATCTCCTTAGCTGGAGATGGGTCGGAGGATTGCAAACGAAGGGCAAGCAATATCTTTTTTCATCATCAAACCTCAGAAAATTTTCAAATAATAGATTTAATTCAGGAAAAATAAGTAATCAACAAATTTTTCTTGAAGAATCTTATCAAATGCCATTAGAAGATGAGATTTATAAAAATGATATGGATCCTAAATCGGATTATCTTATTATGTTTGAAAATGATCTGCATCTTGCAACCTTTAAAAATTTACTTCCAAGCTATAAAAAAGTATTTATTATCCTTTTAAAGAATGAACAAAGACAAATTAAATTGTCTGAATCTGTTTTGAAATTTAAACAAGATTTGGTCTCCGAATTTGTAGAGCAATTTGATAATGTTGAACAGATTTCTCCAAACTCACTGGAAATTACTTTTAAAAATACTAACGAAATAGACATTATTTATCCAGGAGTGGGAGAAAATTATGATTTCATTACTGAATTCAGAAATATACACAATAAAAAAATTTTTAACCTTGTTAGAGATGAAGATTTATTTGCTTGGGAATTCGCCAAAAAAGGGTTTTTCAACTTTAAAGAAAATATTCCGAAAATCAATCAAAGAATATTAGAAAATTATTCAAAAAATAATTTTTAACTTCATTGAATTCTTAATCAGAAAAAGAATTAATTAAAGCACTAAGTATAAATACTTAATTAAGCGTTACTTTTGCGGTTTAATCCACGATGGATACTGTGACTAGTTATTTTTACTTAAGGATAATTTTTTTATAGTGCTTTCAACAATTCTCACCAAGTCGTTTAGCAAAGATACTGCTTTATTAATTCTTAGAGTTATAACTGGAACTGTTCTTATTCATCACGGTTATGAGAAATTAGCAAATATAGAAAATTTTGCTGATGCTTTTGTCAGACCTTTACATCTTCCTTTCCCAATTTTTCTATCATACATAGCGGCATTCTCTGAAATAGGTGGTAGTTGGTTACTAATTATCGGCTTGGCTACAAGATTCGGGGCTTTGGCAATTGTGGGAACAATTTCTGTCGCTATATATCATGCACTTGTTACTTCAGGTTTTAATATTTTCTTATTAGAGCTCCTACTTCTGTATTTCGCTTCAGCAACTTCAATTGCATTAACAGGGCCTGGCAATTTCTCCTTAGATGAAGTCATTATCAGAATTTTGAAATCAGAAGAAGAAGAGGAAATCATTTCTTCAACAAAATCAAAAAATTCTAAGGAAGTTGAGATTAAAGAAGAAACAAGTAAAGTCGGATTATTTCAATTTCTTCAAGCAAACATACTCTCAGATACCTCAAGCTAACTTTTTAGGATAAAGGTTATTGATTAGCTCTAACCTTTTTTTATAGCTGTTTCTTTTTTCAAGTTTTATCTTTATTGTTGCTTCAGAAAGACTTATAAATAGTCCTATCGCTGTCACCCAAGATAAAAAAATAAAAGGGTTCTCTGGAATTTCTGAGAAATTCATATGAATAATACTTCTTTTTTAAAGCTGACTGATCACTATATGTTTTTCAACCTAACTATACAATTTAGAAATATTTAGGGATTAATTTCAACTTTTTCCCATTTCTTAATTTTTTCCCAAAGATATCGTTTATGAACGGGCTGTCCTAATTTAAGAAGATCTACTGAATTAATTTCAAAATTTAGAACTACAAAATTTTCTGACTTGGGTAGATTAGTTAATATTTCATAAGTAGATTGGATTTTTGGGTTTATTTTCTCTCCAGGAGATCCCCAAAACCAAGAAGATTTTGATTTTTCTGATAATAAATCCCAATAATTTTTATTATCACTTAATTCATTTATTTTTCCTTTGAATCTATATTGTGATTTGGTTTTCAAAAAGAGCCATAATATTTCTGCATTAGGGTTAGATTTTAAATGCCCAATTTTTTCACTTCTTCTATCTGTAAAAATAATCATTGAACTATCTTTATACCATCCTCTGAAAACAACTGTTCTTAATCTTGGCTCATTTTCTTCGCTGACTGTTGCAAGCTGTATCCATCTACTAGAGGGAGATTTGCCCTCTTTTTTTCTAGAAGATTTTAAATCTTGCCTCCAACTGGGTAAGTTGTTATCACGCATTTAATTTAGGCAATATAAGACCACTTTTCTTTTTGTATTCTTCGAATGAATCATATTTTGAGAGCGATTTATCTTTTTTTAACATTCTTGGTAGAAAAACTATAGAGAAAAATATTGCAAGAATTACTAATGGTATGAAACTCATTGAAAGTATGACGAATGATAGATAAATTAGTATTTCTCCAAGATAATTTGTATTCCTTATATTTTTGAAAAATCCTTCTTTAATTAGATCTTTTTTTAATTTAAGAGAAAAATATTTTTGGGCATCACTAGAAAAATGTAGAAACACACCAATTATATTTATAGATACAGAGGCAGCTATTACGATATTTGGAACAGATTTCTGAGATGAGATAAGAATGTAGGGAGCTACCCAGTAACTTCCAAGGAAAATAAAACCAGTAACTGAAGTTAAAAAATTTATTTTTTCTTTAAAATAAGGGTCTGGGAATATCTTTTCTTTTAGAAGCCAAAGTAATCCATAAGTACCATGCAGAGCTAAATAAACGTAGGGAGCTATCGTAAAATTATCAAAAAAAATCATAAGACCTATTACTACAAATGCAGTGAGCCCCTTATGTAGATTAATTATTTGATTAAGTTTCATCTTTTTTAATAATCTAAAAAATGAAATTATTTTCTGTGGATATAACCTAGGTCGTGAAAAGTTTTAATGGGCGATACTGGATTCGAACCAGTGGCCACTACCGTGTCGAGGTAGTGCTCTACCACTGAGCTAATCGCCCCAATTGAGGAATTTTTAATCCCCCTTATAAGAAAATAGCAGGTTGCGTTTCATTTTCTAAGTAATTTAACTTTCCATCGTTCTCTTTTAGTTATTTCTAAATTTAGAATTTCGATAAATCCTTTATTTTCAAGTTCTATTTTGTCGCCAATTTTTAGATTAATTGTTGGCTTATTAACTTTGCTTCCATTTAATCTAAGCATTCCATTTTCTATCCTTTCGATGATTTTGGTTCGTGATACCCTAAAGCCAGCTGAAGCTATAGCATCTAATCTTGTTGAAGCTTCTACTGTATTAACAAGTTTTTTTGATCTTCTAGAAGGTATTTGTAATTCATCTATACCTACTAAATTAACTTTTACTTTTACGTCTCTTAAATAAAAAATCTTTTCATCTAGATGCTTAATATCTGAATTATCAATTATCCCTTGTGCTCCCCTATCGCCAATAGTCCATATATCTCCAACTTTTATTTGATTAACCCCATTTTCAATTAAGAGGGATCTAAAGTCGTCTTGTGTAGCATTATCAAATAAAAAATTTCCAATAATTTTTATTCCTTGAGCTGGAAAATTACTTTTTAGCGAATCCTCTTCAGCAATATTATCTCCTCTAAAGCAAGCTATCCTAGACCTTTGAGAAGAGGAGAATCCTCCATAAATAAAAAATTTGAAATCATTTAAATTTTCAAAATCTTTTAAAATCTCTTCGCAAACATAAGTTGAATTAAATCCAGTCCAATAAGTTTCCCAGTGTTTGTAAGTTAAGTTAGCAATATTTATTAATTCCTCAGTTTCTTTTTTGTAGTTTGAATTTATTAAGATTTCTTTTAGGTCAATCATTTAGCCTTCTAAAAAAATTATATCTTTTGCTTCTGATTGTTTTATCAATGCCCAAGGTAATTCAGTTCCAATTTGATTTTCAAGCAGAACAAGCCATTTACCCTCTTTATTAAAATTTATGATTGACCTTAACTCTTTATTTCTATTAATGTTAATACTTGCAGAAGAAACGACACTACCTAAATATCCTGAACCCATTCCTAAAAGACCTCCAATTAAGGATTCACCGATGTTATTCAAACCAAGAAAACTGAAAGTAGATAAATTTGTCATATTAGAAAAAGCTATTCCAGCTATAAGACCAAATGGCATTAGCCATCTACTCATTTCTTTTTGTCTAATCTTTCTATCAAGTTTAGGATTTAAAATTCTTATATCTTCAAAATTTTGAGATTTGAATAAGATATTTGCTTTCGCATTTAGCAATTCTGTTTCATCTGATGATATTTTCTCAATCATTGGTGGGATCAAAATAGCTTCAGAGAATATTACTGATTTTTCTTTGAAAACTTCAAATAGTTGGATACATTTATCAATGTCTTCAAATATCACAATACTTTTAGTCAAATTTCAATCCTCAAATGTTTGTGTTTTATTCAAATTAATAAAATAAGATACATACACTATAGATTAAGTTAAAGTAAAAGATTAAAGAACCAATCTTAAATGACAAAAGTTCTCATTACAGATCCAATTGATCAAACAGGAATCGATATTCTTTCACAAGTTGCTCAGGTTGATCAGAAGATAGGTATCTCAGACACTGAGCTAGCTTCAATTATTAAAGATTATGATGCTTTAATGATTCGCTCTGGTACTCAAGTGACTGAAGAAATCATTAACTCTTCAAGTAAACTGAGAATTATTGGAAGAGCAGGAGTTGGAGTTGATAATGTAGATGTTAAGGCTGCTACGCAAAAAGGAGTTCTTGTTGTTAATTCTCCTGGGGGTAACACAATAGCTGCTGCTGAACATACTATAGCTATGATGTTGGCTTTATCTAGACATATTCCAATCGCTAATAGTAGTACTTTGTCAGGTAAATGGGAAAGAAAGAAATTTGTTGGTAATGAGCTTTATAAGAAAAAATTAGGTGTAGTAGGTTTAGGGAAAATTGGTGCTCATGTAGCGAAAGTTGCTAATTCATTAGGAATGGAAGTTTACGGATATGATCCATTTGTTTCAACTGAAAGAGCTCAACAAATACAAGTTAAACTATCTGAAATAGAGGATTTATTCAAAGAATCTGATTATGTAACTTTACATTTGCCTCGCACACCAGAGACAGAGAATTTAGTAAATATAGACGTCCTTAAAAGTATGAAAAGTAGCGCAAAATTAATTAATTGTGCTAGGGGAGGCTTAATTGATGAAGAGGCATTAGCAGAAGCTTTAAATAAATCATTGATTGCAGGTGCTGCAATAGATGTCTTTTCTAAAGAACCTTTGGAATCTGATTCACCACTTTTGAAGGTTGAAAAGAATCTTATCCTCACCCCACACTTAGGAGCATCTACACGGGAAGCACAAGAAAATGTAGCTGTTGATGTTGCAGAACAAATAAGAGATGTCTTGCTTGGTTTATCTGCTAGAACTGCAGTAAATATTCCAGGTTTGAGCCCTGATATTATGGATAGTCTAAAACCTCATCTGCAGTTAGCTGAAACAATGGGTCTACTTATAAGCCAGCTTTCAGGTGGGCAGATACAGAAAATAGAAGTAAAGCTTCAAGGTGAATTTGTTCAACATCCTTCTCAGCCATTAATAATAGCTAGTCTAAAAGGCCTTTTAAGTAAAGCTTTGGGAGATAGGATTAATTATGTGAATGCTTCGCTAGAAGCAAATTCAAGAGGTATTTCGGTAGTAGAGAATAAAGATGAAGCAAGACCTGAATTTGCTAGTGGATCGCTTCAGTTAACCACTTACGGAGATAATGGCGACCATAGCGTAGCAGGAAGCATTTTTGCTGATGGGGAATTAAGAATTATTAGTATTGATCAATACCCAGTTAATGTATCGCCAAGCAGATATATGTTGGTTACAAGGCACAGAGATATGCCAGGCATTATTGGCAAGCTTGGGTCTTTATTAGGGAGCAACAATGTAAATATTGCCTCAATGCAAGTTGGACGCAAAATTGTTAGAGGGGAAGCTGTTATGGTGCTTAGTATTGATGATCCAATACCTAATAAGCTGCTTGACGCCATTGTTGAAGTAGATGGGATCACCAACGCTAATCCAGTTACTTTGTGAAGTTCTTTGTCCTAGTTAATGGAAACTAAAGATTGGTATAAACTAACTTTTCTGATAGAAAGTGATTCAGAAGAAATTATTATTTGGAAATTAAATGAGCTGGGAATATTTAGTTTTTCATTTGAATATTTAATTAGAAATGAAAATAAAAAAGAGGTGAATATATGGCTTCCAGTCAGTGATTGGGGAGAGAGTTCTAGGTGTGATTTTGAAAAAATAATTAGCAAACTTCTCAACAATAATGCCCCTATGAATCAATTTTTTGACTGGAGCATTATTAAAGAGGAGGATTGGCTGACAAGCTGGAAGAAATATTGGGCGCCTGAATTAGTAGGAAATCATTTTTTAATATTGCCTTGTTGGATAAATCTAAATAAAAAATTTAAAGATAAACAAATCATAAAAATTGATCCTGGCGCAGCCTTTGGTACAGGAAGTCATCCTTCGACTTATCTTTGCTTGGAAAAAATGGAGAATATTTTATTTTCTGATAAAAAGGTATTAGATATTGGAAGCGGTAGCGGAATTTTGAGTGTCGCCGCAAGATTACTTGGCGCTAAAGAGGTCTTTGCAGTGGATAATGATTATTTAGCTATAAATTCAACTAACTCTAATTTCCAACTAAATTTCGGTAATTTAAAAAACTTAAATACATATTTGGGATCTTTTAATGAGGTAATTCTAAAAAATAAAATCAAAGAATTTGATTTTGTTTTATGCAATATTCTTGCTGCAGTAATAAAAGAAATGATTCCAAATATATATAAGTGCTTGAGAAACAACGGAGAAGTCATTTTTAGTGGAATTCTGAATTCACAAAAAGATGAAATTATAAGAATATTAATTCAGAATGACTTTAAATTATTGGATGTATCAACTAGAAAAGATTGGGCATGTATTTCTGCCCAAAAATCCAACGATCTAACCTAAGTATAAGTTTTTCTTATAGATACTCTTTAATACATTTTATTGTGTCATTTTTTACTTCAAAATCTCACATATCGCCCCAATCGATGTTAAAAATGTATGTGATAGGTATTAATTACCAACAATTTTTTATTTAAATGGCTTCTTACAAAGTTACACTAATCAGCGAAGGTGAAGGACTCAATTCAACTATTGAAGTGCCTGATGACCAGTACATCCTCGATGCGGCTGAAGAACAAGGTATTGATCTTCCTTATTCCTGCAGAGCTGGAGCATGTTCAACATGTGCTGGAAAAGTTACTTCAGGTAGTGTGGATCAATCAGATCAAAGTTTCTTAGATGATGACCAATTAGAAGCTGGTTTTGTTCTTACATGTGTTGCTTATCCAACATCTGACGTAACAATTACAACTCATGCTGAGGAAGAATTGTATTAATTATAAAAAATTAACTTTTCTTAGTTGATTATTCATTATTTCTCTGCCACCCTCTATGAAGGTGGCTTTTTTGTATATGAATAAATTTCAATTTTTCAAGACTGGCAGTGTTCAATCAAGTTACGGCGGTCAGTTCAGTTATAAGGTGATTGGGCCATGTTGCAGACTTTATGATAGAGAAGAGTTACCTTGGCCTTGTTCAAGGCTTGCTTGGAGAAGTAAAGAGCCTAGTTGGAGAAGAATAGGTTCTAGGTTCGTTGCTGATATGGCTTCAAGAAAATGCCCATCTTATTCAGTACAGATTTTGGAGCCTGGATCAAAACCTGTTGAGACGGTTATAACTCTTTTTTCAAAGAAATTTTCTTCTGATATACAAGAATGGTGGTATAGCAAAAAACCAGACTCAAAAGAGCCTGGTAATATTTTCCCTTATTAAGTTAGTTAGCTTTAAATGTTATGCTTTTGGCTTTGGAGGCATATAACCTTTTAAGCCTGTGCATTCAAGACTATCAATTGTATTAACTCCAGTTTGTGAGTTAGTTCCACTAGCTCTTTCACATAATGATTTTCTCTGAGAAAGGTCAAGATTTGCATCAGTAAAGTCTGCTCCATCAATAATTGCTCCATCAAAAACACTTTTCATTAGCTCACCATTGGTAAGATTTGCATCTGTAAAATCAGCATTATCAAAGCGTGTTGCATATGCAATGAGGTCCGTCATATTGGCTCCTTTAAAACTAGAGTTTTTTGCAGTTGTTACGCTCATATATGCGCCTTGAAGATTAGATTCTCCTAAATCTTGATTAGATAAATCATATTTAACGTATTCAGTATTATGAAGATCGGCACCATGAAGATCATCTTTTAGTACTTCAACTGATGAAGGATCACTAGGATAGAGTGCGTATGCTGAGATTGGATTAATAAGTAAACCAATAATTAATGGAAGAAAAATAAATAGTCTTCTAAAAGACTTTTGTAGTGATGAAAAAATTGAAACCATTTCGATCAACATCAATATATAAAACCTATGACTATTATTCCATGGGTTGGACATTTGCGGCCCTTCTTCTCACGAACTGTTGCAGTTTATTTTATTTCTGCAGTTAGAAAATCTTTTGCAAGCTGAGTATTTGGAAAAACTTTTTGAGCCTCTTTAAGCAAATCGCTTGGCGTGATTGCATTTTTATTGTTGTATCTTGGACTTAAATGAGTAATAATTAATTTTTTTGTGTTAGATAATAATGCTGTTTTGGCAGCCATGATTGTTGTGGAATGTAATTTTTCGTAGGCCATGCTTTCATCCTCCTCTGAGAAAGTCGATTCATGCACGAGTAAATCGGCATTTTTTGATAGTGAAACAGCTGATTCGCTAAAGACTGTATCTGTGCAATAAACAAAACTTTCACCCTCTCTAGGAGGTCCACAGAAGTCTTTCCCATCAAATTTCCTTCCATCTTCTAATACAACTTTTTTACCTTGTTGCAGTTCTGAATAAATTGGTCCAGGTGCTATTTTTAGAGACTCTGCTTTTTTGATATCAAATATGCCAGGCTTATTTTTTTCACTAACTCGATAACCATAAGCAGGTATTTTATGTTTAAGGCAGGCGCAATTTACTTTTAGTTTGTTGTTTTCAAATAGGATTTGATTTTCTGATGCAAAATTTTCAACTTCCACAAAATTCAATGGGAAAGACAATTTGCAAAAACTACTTTTAAGTGCAGAATTTATAAAACTTCGCAACCCTGAAGGACCGTAAATTTCAATACCTTTACTATTTCCTGATAAACCTAAGGACGCCAAAAGTCCAGGCAAACCATAAATATGATCTCCATGCATATGTGTAATAAATATTTTCTTAATTTGTGAAGATTTAATATTGCTTTTCATTATTTGATGTTGTGTTCCTTCACCACAATCAAAAAGCCAAACTTCTGATGACTGTGATAATTTAAGTGCTAGGGAAGAAACATTTCTCGTTAAGGATGGAACTCCAGAGCTTGTTCCTAAGAAGGTGATATTCACTTATTTATGATATTTTTATTTTTATATCTGGATTAAATCTAGACTTTTAGTCAAACTTAGGCAAATTAAGCATTTGTTTTTTAAACAAAGTGATACTTAAATTTAAAAATAATTATAGTAAATGTTGTCTGCTTGCTATTTTATTTCTTTGTATTTTTCAGAGTGAAAGTGTTTTTGCATCTAGAGAGCCAATAATTAGAGTTTTGATATCAAAAAATAACAATTTAAGGATTAGATCAGATAAGTTTATTCCTTTAACGATAAGAGGGGAACTTTTTTCAAATAAAAAAATAAAAGGCTTAACTTTGAAAAATGAGAAAAATAGAAAAATTTTATATTTTGATAAAAATAAACAAAAAAAATATAACTTAAAAAGTAATCAAAAATTTCAAGTTAGATCTTCTGATGGAAGAGGTATATGGGTAGGTCAGAAGAGATTTTCTGGTAAGCTTAATCTCTTTGTACTTGACTCTGAAATATTGGTAGTGAATGTTTTAGGAATAGAAAAATACCTGAGTAGTGTAGTGGGCTCAGAGATGCCAACTAAATGGCCTATTGAAGCATTAAAGGCACAAGCAATTGCCTCTAGAACTTATGCTTTAAAGCAAAAGGGAAATAATTTATTTGATATAGATTCAACCCAGAAAAATCAAGTATATAATGGTTTGGAGTCAAGAACTTATAAAACTATCAGAGCCGTTAAAAGTACAAGATCTTTGGTTTTAACGTATAAAAATAAATTAATTAATGCTTTGTTTCATAGCAGCTCGGGTGGGATGACAGAAAATAGTCAAGACGTATGGAAGAATAAATATCCATATTTATCGAGTGTGAAAGATTTTGATAAAAACAATCCAAAATTAAGATGGCAAAAAAAAATTTCGAGTAATGAATTAATAAATTTATTTCCCAAGATTGGAGGTTTAAAAAATATAGAGATTTTAGATATTACAAGTACTGGAAGGGTAAAAAATGTAAAACTTATTGGGGCTTATGGTTCTGATCAAATGTCTGGGGTAGCTTTAAGAAAAAAATTAGGACTCAATAGTAATTTTGTGAGATTTAAATTTTTTGAGGAAGAATTAAACAACAATACGCCCCAAAAGAAAGGTTTGATAGTTTTTGGACAGGGATCAGGACATGGAGTAGGAATGAGTCAATGGGGCGCTAAATCCCTGGCGTCTAGAGGCCAAAAAGCTGAAAGAATATTAAAGCATTTTTATAAGGGTGTTCAGATTAAACCTTTTAGAAAAGATTACCTGTAGCAGTTATTTAGCATTAAGGACTAATTTTGGATTTATATTAGTTCGCTCTTTATTTAAGAAGCCTATCCCAAGAAGTGTTTGTTTTTTATCTATTAATTTTATGGGTTTTTTATAGTCAAAAGTTTTGCTTTCCTCGAAGTGATTAATATCAACTTTAATTGCTCTTCCTGTTTGCCAAAAATTGATTTCTTCTTCATTACTTAAGACAAATGTTGAAATGTGATTAAGAGCAGAAATTGTTGGAATAATAAAATTTCTCGAGTTTTTTTTTCCTGTTTCTTTTTCGATATCAGATATTTTTATCGAGTTTTGTTCATCAAAGCCACAAGCTGAAATTCTTTTTAGTTGTAGAAGGCAACCTTCAGAATTGAGAATTTCTCCTATATCTCTCGCGATTGATCTTATATATGTGCCAGCTGAACATTTGATTTTTATTTCTATGATTCCGTTAATTTGGTCCCATTTCATTAAAATGAGTTCGTCTATTTTTACTTCTCTTGGTGCTAATTTAAAAATTTCATTCCTGAAAGATTTTTTATAAGCTCTCTCTCCATTGACGTGCACACTAGAAACTTTCGGCGGAATTTGTTTAATAATTCCTCTAAATCTATTTAAGTATTGATCTAATTTTTCATCGCTGATTTTAGGCCAACTTTTTTGACTAATTATTTCTCCTTGAATATCATCAGTGTTAGTTCTTATCCCTAATTTAATTTGTCCTATATAAGTTTTACCCTGAGGAAGATATTGAATAAATCTTGTTGCATTGCCTATAGCAATTGGTAATGTTCCTATAACTTCTGGGTCGAGAGTTCCTGTATGCCCGACCTTTTTTGTATTTAGTAACTTCCTTATTTGTATAACACAATCATGAGAGGTACAGCCTTTATCTTTATTAATTACTAAGAATCCATCTTTATTTTCCATTTTTAATATTAAGAATACTTTGAGAAAGATTCATGACCATTCTATGATTTTTGGTAATGGAAATTTAGATTAGTAAATTGAAAAATAATAATTTCATTTTAAAAGAGTTTATAGATAATGCTTTCAATTTGAAATCACACTTAATGGAATTCTTATCTATTAGAGAATGTGATTTAGATGGATTTCTTGCAAGTGCAAAGATGAACTTGGCAAACGCACATCCTGGCGATACTTTGGATGATGTCTCAGATTTTTATACTGAGATTGTAGGAGAAAGGCATTTAGCTGATTTAGCTGCTTGGCATATCACAAGTAGGGACTATATAGCTGATACTTTAAAACTTCAGCAGAGATTTTCTAGAGATTTAGTTTTGGATTTTGGAGGAGGTATTGGTACGCATGCCTTAGCTAACGCCATGTCTTCAAAAGTTGAGCATGTTTTTTTTGTAGATATTAATCAAACAAATAGAAATTTTGTTGAATATAGGGCTAAGGAATTAGGAGTTGAAAAAAAACTTACTTTTTGCAAGACAATTCAAGATACACAAATATCGAAATTTGATACAATAGTTTGCCTTGATGTTTTGGAACATCTTGCAGATCCAGCTTCTCAAATTAATAATTTCAGTGAGATTATGGATAGAAACTCTATTGCTCTATTAAATTGGTACTTCTACAAAGGAGATAAAAATGAATATCCTTTTCACATTGATGATAGTCAAATTGTTGAAAAGTTTTTTGAGACTCTTCAATCAAAATTTTTAGAGATATTTCATCCTATTCTTATAACTACAAGAGCTTATAGGAAAATTAGATAACTATATTAATTCTTTTTCTGTTTCTTAAATTTCTTTTAATGTTTTCGAAACATACGGTTCCTTCTTTTAGTGCAAAAAGAGTATCATCTTTACCTTTACCAACATTGTTTCCAGGCAAAAATGATGTACCTCTTTGGCGAATTAAAATTGATCCGGCAGTTACTTTTTCGCCACCATAAGCTTTAACACCAAGTCTTTTGGAATTTGAATCTCGACCGTTTCTTGTAGAACCTGTTCCTTTTTTATGTGCCATTAGAAATGTTTAATTTGTAGATTTTTCTGATTTTGGTTTAGTTTCCTTTTTAACAGTTTCTTTTTTTGAAGAAGACTTAGGAGCACCTTTACCTAGCGATATTGATTTTACCATAACTCTTGTAAGTTCTTGTCTATGTCCCATTTTTCTTCTTGTCTTTTTTTTCGGACGCATCTTATATACAAGAATTTTCTTTGCTCTTTTATGTGATACTACTTCTAGTTCAATTTTTGCATCTTTTATATAAGGCTTGCCGATAGTGATCGAGTTTTGATCCTTCAAAAGTAAAACTTTTTCTAGTGTTATCTTTTCCTTTTCTTTTGCATTCAACCTGTCTATGTCGTAGTATCTGTCAACTTCAAACCAAAATTGTTGACCTGAAGTCTCTGCTATTGCGTACAATTCACTATTTTTAGAAGAATTGTTTGAAGAGTTTTTAGAATTTGTCATATCTTAAAGACGCTATTTGGCTCAAATTTATAATTTGATTAGGCCAACAAGCAATCATAATGGTTTGTTTATTTTCATATTTTATAGTGTAATAAGTCAAGGGGTATTTTAAATCTTTCATATCAACTTTGATAACATAACAATGGCATTAAGAAAAACATATATTCTAAAACTCTATGTTGCTGGGAATACTCCGAATTCAATGAGGGCTTTAAATACTTTAAAAGAAATTTTAGAAAATGAATTTAAGGGAGTGTATGCCTTGAAGGTTATTGATGTACTTAAGCAACCACAACTTGCAGAGGAAGATAAGATTTTGGCTACTCCAACTTTAGCTAAAATTTTGCCTCCACCAGTTAGAAGAATAATTGGTGATCTATCAGATAGAGAAAAAGTTTTAATAGGTTTAGATCTACTTTTTGATGAATTAACAGAAACTGAATATAGTAGAGATTCATAATATATAGAAAACTTGTAAAATAAAGATAAAATTAATGTTTATTTTTTATTTAAGTTTCTTTAGCAAACAACTATGAAAGATAAGAAATTTGGCAAAGCAAATAAGATGCAAGTTCAAAAATTACCTACTGGCATAGAAGGCTTTGATGATGTTTGTAGAGGCGGTTTGCCTGTATCTCGAAGTACTCTCGTTAGTGGTACATCAGGAACTGGTAAAACTGTTTTTTCGCTTCAATACCTACATCATGGAATTTGCAATTTTGATGAGGCTGGAATCTTCGTTACATTTGAAGAGTCACCATTAGATATAATAAGAAACGCTGCTAGTTTTGGATGGGATTTACAAGAATTAATTGATCAAAATAAGTTATTTATATTAGATGCCTCACCGGATCCTGACGGTCAAGATGTCGCGGGCAACTTTGATTTGTCCGGTCTTATTGAAAGAATTAGTTATGCGATAAGAAAATATAAAGCTAAAAGAGTTGCCATAGATTCAATAACTGCTGTTTTTCAGCAATATGATGCTCTTTATGTTGTTAGGAGAGAAATATTTAGACTAATAGCAAGATTAAAAGAAATAGGAGTTACCACTGTCATGACAACAGAAAGAGTTGATGATTATGGCCCTATTGCTAGATATGGAGTGGAAGAATTTGTTTCTGATAATGTTGTCTTATTAAGAAATGTTTTAGAGTCTGAGAAAAGAAGAAGAACTTTAGAAGTTTTGAAATTAAGAGGTACTGTACATATGAAAGGGGAGTATCCATTCACTATGGGTAGTGATGGTATAAGTGTATTTGCTCTAGGGGCAATGAGACTTACTCAAAGATCTTCTAATATTAGGATTAGTTCTGGAGTTAAAGATCTTGATGATATGTGTGGTGGAGGATATTTTCAAGATTCAATTATATTAGCCACAGGAGCTACTGGTACAGGTAAGACAATGCTTGTATCTAAATTTGTTGAAGATGCTTATAACAACAGTGAACGAGCAATACTTTTCGCATATGAAGAATCTAGGGCCCAATTGCTTAGGAATGCCACTAGCTGGGGAATAGACTTTGAAAAAATGGAAAGTGATGGGTTACTAAAAATTATTTGTGCATATCCTGAATCAACTGGTTTGGAAGATCATTTGCAAATAATAAAAACGCAAATCAATCAATTTAAACCTAAGAGAATGGCAATAGATTCTCTCTCAGCACTAGCAAGAGGTGTAAGTTTGAATGCATTTAGACAATTTGTAATTGCAGTTACTGGTTATACAAAACAAGAAGAGATAGCTGGCTTTTTTACAAATACCGCAGAAGAATTTATGGGAAGTCACTCTATTACTGATTCTCATATCTCTACAATTACGGATACTATTTTATTGCTCCAATATGTCGAAATAAAAGGTGAGATGGCTAGAGCTTTAAATGTCTTTAAAATGAGAGGATCATGGCATGACAAACGAATAAGAGAATTTATTATCACTAATAAAGGCCCTGAAATAAAAGATTCTTTTTCTAACTTTGAACAGATTTTTAGTGGAGCCCCTCATAGAGTTGTTCCTGATCAAAATATCCAAAATATTTTTAAAGGATTAGAAAATAATTAGATTATTTCGTTGATTTCAGGGCTTTAAAAAGTATCGGTATTATTAATTGTTTGAGTCAATAATTCATCTTTATCAGATTGTGCTAAGGCTAAATCAAACCAAAAGGTTGTTCCAACTCCTAATTCACTAGCCATACGAATTTCTCCACCATGTTTTTGAATTATCCCTCGCACTATAGATAAACCTAAACCAGTTCCTTGCTCAGTATGAACGGCATTCTCCACCCTATAAAAACGGTCAAATATCTTTTCTTGATCTGCTTGAGATATTCCTGAACCTGTATCAGCAATCTCAATTCTTACTTTTGGTAATGGAGAAACTAACTCACATTGGGGAGCCCCATTATCTTTATTACTTGGGGGAAGGGCCGGGCAGGAATCTGGCCATGTATAAGCTCTTATAGTTAGATTGCTGTTTTTTGGACTGAATTTCAATCCATTTCCCAGCAAATTATCAAAAACTTGTAAAAGCAAATCAAAATTCCCCAGAATTGAAGGGATAGTTTCTTCTATATCATGTGCCAATGAAACATTTTTTTCTGTAGCATTTAGTCTGTAATTTCTTAGAGTCTGTTCAATTGCTGGTTTTATATCCATTTCCTCAAGTTGAATTATTTTTCCTGACTCCAATCTTGATAAATCTAATACATCATTAACTAGTCTTGTCAGCCTATCAGTTTCTGAATTTGCTATGCCGAGGAATTCGAGTTGTTCTTCATTAGAGAGCTGATCTTTTAAATCATGTAAGGTCTCTACGTAACTTTTAATATTGAAAAGTGGAGTCCTTAATTCATGCGAAACATTACTAATAAACCTGTTTTGTGCCGCATTTAGTTCTACTTCTCTTGTTAGATCTTGAATCGTTACTGCAATCCCTTTTAATTCAACTTTGTTTGTGTCTAAGACAGATTGCAATACGATTCTCAAAGTTCTAGGCGGTTCTCCTAAGCTAAACCTTAAATCATCTTTTTCCTTTTCTCTGTTAAGGATAGATTCTATATTTGTATGTAAGTCATTAGACAAAATTTCGGGAATTTCGTTTAAAAAAATTTTTCCTTCTAGGAATCTTCCTTCCCATCGAAATAATCTTTTTGCTGTTGGATTAGTAAGTACAATTTTTCCCTTAGAATCTAATAATATGGCACCATCAGCCATAGTAGCTATGAGTGATTGTTGCTTTATTTGAGCAGCTTTAAGTTCTTCAATGTTGGCCTCGTCGTAATTTTCTAACTGAGTGGCCATTCGGTTAAATCCATTTAAAAGTTCTCCAAGATCACCCGTCATAGGTAAAGAAATTCTGGATTTAAAGTTTCCTTTTGAAATTTCTCTAACACCTCTTACTAATTCCCTTACTGGTCTAGTTATCGTAAGTGCATTAAATACAGCTCCTAGTATTACTAGAACCCAAATCGAAATAAAAACTGCAATGGTAACTTCTCTTGTTAATGCCGCACTGGCCAAGGCTTTTTTATTAGGTGTAACTCCTAAAGCTAAAGTTCCAAGATATTTCCCTTTCCAAAGCATTGGTACGAATACATCTGTTACTTGACCTTGAGGTGTAACATGCTGCCTGACTAATGGAAATTGAGGTCTTTTCTTTAATTCTGATGGTAATTTTAATCTTCTAGTGAGCTGAAACTGACTATCTGGACTTGTAGGAGTGGCACTAATTGGTATCCCAAGTTGAACTATATCTTCAGCATCAGTAAAAAATATGTAACGTAAATTTCTACTTGATCTCCAAAACTTTTCAGCAACATTTGAAATTTCTTTTTTTTGATTATTAGCAACTAATTCTGTAACGTTTCCCGATAAAAGTAATCCAAGATCTCGGGCATATCTAGTGTCATTCATCCCTGCATCTCTTTGAATACTATTTAATGCAAAAAACGTTATTCCTGTCATTAGGAGACTTACAACTAAAGTTGCTATAGCTAATAACTTTGTTCTTAGACTAAATCCACTCCACCAAGCGAGAAGTCTATTTATCCAATAGTTGTTACTAATATCTTCATTATCGATAAAATTATTTTTTTCACTTTCTTGGTTATTGGTATTTACCATAAACTTAATTTTTCTTTGAAAAGTTTTTCCTTACTTGATAACCAATATCGTTTCTATAGTAAATGCCATCAAAATTTATTTCTTTTAAATTTTTGTAGGCTTTTTCAAAAGCAATGTCGAAATCTTTATCTTGACAGACGATACTTAAAACTCTTCCCCCATCAGTTAAATATTCACCATTTTTACTAAGAGAGGTACCTGAGTCAAAAATTTGACAATTATTTGATTCAATCTTCCCTATTTTAATTGGTAAGCCAGTTTTATACTCGTGAGGGTAACCTTTTGATGTAGCTATTACACAACCACTTACCTTATCCAAGGTATCAATTTTTTCATCGCCAGTTAAATTTCCCATTGAACATTTTTCTAAAAGGAATACAAAATTTTGATCCATTAAGGGCATTATTGTTTGGCATTCTGGATCTCCAAATCTGCAATTATATTCTATAACTTTGGGTCCTGATTGTGTGATCATTAATCCAAAATAAATTACGCCTCTATAGTTAATATTTTTTTTATTAAGCTCAACTATAGTCGGTTCAACTATCTCTTTGATTATTCTATTTAGATAATCTTCTGTTAAAAGTGGAGTAGGAGAATAAGCCCCCATTCCTCCTGTATTAGGACCTTTATCATTCTCATTGAGTCGTTTGTGATCTTGAGCGGTTGGTAGTAAGGTGTATCTCTCTCCATCACATAGAGCAAAAACTGAAACTTCTGGACCCTCAATTTTTTCTTCTAGTACTACTATATCCCCAGATTTGCCAAACTTACCGTTGAAAATTGATTCTGCTGCTGTATAACATTCATCTTTAGAATTAGGAATAAAAACACCTTTACCTGAAGCTAGGCCATCCGCTTTTACTACAAGTGGAATCAATGATGAATAGATAATTTGCTTGGCTTCTACTAAAGAATTTACTTTCCAAAAGTTTGCAGTTGGAATATTAGCGTCTTTCATAAATTCTTTTGCCCAAGATTTGCTATATTCCAATTTTGCGCCATCTTTACCAGGGCCAAACACTTTAAAGTCTTTTTTTCTAAGAAAATCGGCTAAACCATTTGCTAAAGGTATTTCTGGTCCTATTACAATTAGGTCTATTTTTAAAAAATAAAGCTTTTCGACTAATTCGTTTTTATTATTTATATCAATTTTAATTCTTTCGCATTTATTTATTCTTTCTGAACCAGCATTTCCAGGGATTAAATATACTTTTTTGACTAATTCATTTTTTTGAATTGCCCAAGCTAAAGAATTTTCTCTTCCGCCATTTCCAATTATTAAAACATTTTCTAATCTACGTAAGTTCTTAGAACTTGTTGAATTAATACTCATGAAATTTGTTTTTCTTGAAGTTTATGAGGTTTCGATGAATAATTAGTTAAAATGAAATAAACTATCTTGAAAAGTTGATCTCTAATAAATATGTTAGATAAAAATAATACTTTTAGTAACAAAATGAGGGTTTAATGAATAATAAATATGAGTTGATTTATGAAGGTAAAGCAAAAAAAGTTTTTTCTCATGATGATTCAGATAAAGTGATAATTGAATTTAAAGATGATGCAACAGCTTTTAATGCATTAAAAAAAGCAAAGTTTGAAGGGAAGGGGAAACTTAATTGCTTAATAAGTGCAAGAATTTTTGAAATTCTTATAAGTAATAATATTCCAACTCATTTCATTGAACTAAAAAATGAAAATATAATGATCGCAAAAAAAATAAAAGTTATCCCCTTGGAAATTGTTCTAAGAAATACAGCTTATGGGTCTTTGTGTAAACAAACGACAATTAAACCCGGCACTATTTTGGCAAAACCATTAATTGATATCTACCTTAAAAATGATGAACTTAATGATCCTATAATTACAAAAGATAGGATTGAATTAATGAATTTAATTAGTTCAAAAGATTTAGATTTAATAATTGATTTAACCCTAAAAATAAACGTAATCCTAAAAAGTTTTTTTAAAAATATTAAGCTGCAACTTGTAGATTTTAAATTGGAATTTGGCTATGATTCTAAAAATAACATAATTCTTGGGGATGAAATAAGTCCCGATAATTGCAGATTATGGGATCTTAATCAGAAAAATGATACCATAGTAAGTCTAGATAAAGACAGATTTAGGAATGATTTAGGTGGTTTAATTGAAGCTTATAGCGAAATTAACCGAAGAATAAATGAATTCATTTAACTTAACTTAATGAGTATTTTTACTTGCCATAATTAAAAAAAGACTATGCAGAAACATTTTTTAAAATTTAGTAAGGTTTTTACAAATATCACTTGTTCTCCCTTAATTTTCTTATTAAACAATTCAGAATTAGCTGCTAAGTATTTGCCAAATGACTCCAAGGAAGCAATTAAAACTCTAGAAATTAATAAAAATGTTTTAATTCAAGAATTTGATATGAAACAAGAAAGAAATCTCTTAATAGCAGAAAATGAAAAAAACATTAATAAAGAAAGTGCTCTTATTTCGGAAATAGTTATCGAAGGTTGGGAAAATCACCCTGAGGGCAGCAAACTTGAATTAGCTGCATATGATTCTATGAGTATAAAGCCGGGCAGTATTGTTGATAATCAAATTTTAAATCGTGATCTAAATGCAATTTATGCTAGCGGTTGGTTTTCAGGAGTGAAAATAAAGTCTGAAGACGGACCATTAGGAGTGAGGCTAATCGTAAATATAGTACCTAATCCAATTTTGAAAAAAGTTGAACTTCAACCAAAAAACTCATTAATCTCTAATGAATATGTAGATGATATTTTTAAAAATTTTTATGGCACAACTCTTAACCTTAATGAACTACAAAATAAGATAGAAATTATAAAAAAGTGGTATGAAAGTCAAGGTTATTCTTTAGCTAGAATTAGAGGCCCAGAAAGAATCTCTGAAAACGGTATAGTAACGTTAAATGTTTCTGAAGGAATAATATCTGATGTAAAGTTTAGATTCCTGGGATCTGATGGGGAATCAAGTATCGATGGTAAACCTAGAAAAGGAAAAACAAAAGACTGGGTCATAGAAAGAGAGTTGAAAACAAAACCCGGCACTTTATTTAATAGAAAAATTTTACAAGCTGATATTAATCGACTTTATAACACATCATTATTTGATGATGTAAAAGTGTCTCTTGGTCCTGATAGTTTAAATCCTAGCCAAGTTATAATTTATTTAGATCTGAGCGAGCAAAGAACAGGATCATTAACAGGTGGACTTGGATATGGTAATAGTTCAGGTATTTTCGCTTCAATTGGTTTGCAGGAAGCAAATACACTAGGACGAGCATGGTCTACAAAAATCAATCTAAATTTTGGGCAATATTCAACAACCTATAATTTTTCTTTATTTGATCCATGGATCAAAGGTGATAAACATAAAACTTCTTTCAGAACAAATTTATTTTTAAGTAGAGATTATCCTCAAGAATTTAAAAGCGAAAATAATGGACGTATATATGCTGTAGATGATACAAATACTTCAACTAATGATTCTTTTTCGTCAATAGTTCTAGAAAAATCTGGCGGTGGATTTTCCTTATCAAGGCCTCTTAATGGTGGGGATCCATTTAAAGTGGCTAAATGGAGGGTTCTTACAGGTATGAATTTTAAGAAAGTAAAGTTGATTGATGGTGATGGGAACAGAAAACCATATGGTGATATGACGCCAACTACAGGCAATATAAGTGACATTATATGTATTGGATATACTTCAAATGATGGTACATGCCCTAATGAAAATATATTGGTGAGTTTTATTGCGAGTACATCTAGAAATAATTTGAATAATTCTGTAAACCCAACTTCAGGAAATAAATTAACCTTTGGAACTGAACAGTTTGTTTCAATGGGTGATAAATCACCAACTTTTAATAGAATGAAAGCCTCATATTCATATTTCATACCAACAAGATTTATAAATTTAACCAAAGAATGTAAGTCTAGTAATGCAAACAGTGAAGATTGTCCTCAAGCTATTGGTTTTCAACTTAAAGCTGGAACTATTATTGGAGAATTGCCTCCTTATGAAGCATTTTGTATGGGAGGGACATCATCTGTTAGAGGTTGGGGATCTTGTGACTTGGCTGTAAGTAAAAGTTTTGTTGAGGGCACATTAGAGTACAGATTCCCTCTTTGGAGAATGCTAACTGGAGCTCTATTCGCCGATGCAGGAAGTGATTTAGGCTCTCAAAAGAATGTTCCAGGAAAACCTGGTAAATTATTACAGAAATCTGGTTCAGGTTATTCCTTTGGAGGTTCGATTGGAGTGAAAACGCCAATTGGCCCATTAAGATTAGATGTCGCTAGTAAGGATCTTAGTGGAGATTGGAGATATACTCTTGGAGTTGGATGGAAGTTTTAAGTGTTTTCTTGGCCTTCTAGTTATGATCATTGTTATACCTTAGCTGGTGTTTTTTCCAGAGAGGGTATAGGTCTTCATAGTGGCGAAACAACAAGAGTAACAATTTCTTCTTATGAAAAAGAGGGATATTATATTTCTTTTAGGGATAAACCCAACGAGATTTTTAAGCTAACTCAAGATTTAATAGGAAGTACGATGCTTTGCACGGCTGTTAAACTAGGAGGTAATAATTTATATACTATTGAACATTTATTATCTTCAATGGCTGGCTGTGGGTTAAGTTATATACATATTGAGGTTGATGGGAAAGAGATCCCGCTTTTAGATGGATCGGCAATTCAGTGGGTTAGAAATTTTGAAGAAGTAGGGATAAAAAAGGCACCTAAGCCAGATAATTTTTTTCGAGAGATTAATAAATCAATAATTTTAAATAAAGAGAGCTCGATTATAGCTGCAATCCCCTCTGAAAAGCTCACAATTATATCAACTATAAGTTTTCCCTATAAAGCAATTGGAAATCAAACTTTTGTGATTGATTTAAATCCAAAAAGTTTTGTTGAAATGATTGCTCCAGCAAGAACATTTGGTTTTAAGGATCAATTTCAAGAGTTAAGTGAACTTGGATTAATTAAGGGTGGAAGTTTGGAAAATGCCCTTGTGTGTGATGGAGATGGATGGGTTAATCCACCATTAAGATTTGATAATGAACCAATAAGACATAAAATTTTGGACCTAATTGGGGACTTGGCTTTGGTAGGGTTACCTAAGGCTCAGATTTTAGTTTATAAAGGATCACATTCTTTAAATGCTTTATTGGCCTCATCGCTAAAAAATTAACTTTATCTTTAATTATTTTGGAAAAGAAATTATCCAGTGAAAATAATCAACTCTCCTCTGAGAAAATACTAGGTTTATTACCTCACAGATATCCTTTCGCTCTTGTGGATAAAGTCATAGAGCATATTCCTGGTGAGCGTGCTGTAGCAGTAAAAAATGTAACTGTTAATGAGCCTCAATTTCAAGGACATTTTCCTGAAAGGCCTTTAATGCCTGGAGTTCTTATTGTTGAATCAATGGCTCAAGTTGGGGGGATAATAGTAACTCAAATGCCTGATCTTCCTAAAGGACTTTTCGTCTTCGCTGGAATCAATAACGTTAAATTTAGAAAACCTGTTGTACCTGGAGATCAATTAATAATTTCTTGTGAGTTATTAAGTATTAAAAGACAAAGATTTGGCAAGGTCAAAGGTGAGGCACACGTTGATGGGAAGTTAGTTTGTGCTGGAGAATTGATGTTTTCATTAGTTGATTAGAGATATGGAGAATAAAAATTTTGAATTAAAGGCAAGCATTAGTGGTGTAAAAGTGCACCCAAATGCTTTTGTTGATCCAAGTGCCGAACTGCATGATGGTGTCATTATTTCTCAAGGAGCAATTATCGGGCCAAATGTTACTATCGGGAAAGGAACTGAAATAGGGCCAAATGCTGTCATCACAGGAAGAACTCAAATTGGTATTAACAATAAAGTTTTCCCAAATGTTTTTATAGGTCTAGATCCCCAAGATCTTAAATATAAAGGTGCATCTACTGAAGTAATTATTGGAGACAATAATACTTTTAGAGAATGCGTAACTATAAATAAGGCAACTAATGAAGGAGAAAAAACTATTATTGGTAATAATAATTTGTTGATGGCTTATAGCCATATAGGTCATAATTGTGAACTTGCTAATGGGATAGTTTTATCAAATAGTGTTCAAGTTGCAGGACATGTAAAGATTGAAGATAAAGCTATTATTGGTGGTTGTTTAGGTATTCATCAATTCGTACATGTTGGTTACTTAGCAATGATTGGAGGAATGACTAGAGTAGATAGAGATGTACCTCCTTTTTGCTTGGCCGAGGGACATCCAGGAAGATTGAGAGGCTTGAATAGGATTGGGATCAAAAGGAGTGGTTTAATGGAAAATAAAGATTTTGATTTAAAGTTACTTCAAAGTACCTGGAATCTTATCTTTAAATCTAATGATGCGATTTCAAATTCATTAGAAAAATTAATGAAAGGAGAATTGGATCTTTCATCTTCAAAATTGTGTAATTTTTTAAAGGAATCAATATCTAAAGAAAGACGAGGACCAATGCCTGTAGTGAATTTATGAATAAAAAGATATTTATAAGTACTGGAGAAGTCTCAGGAGATTTGCATGGAAGTTTGTTATCAAAAGCATTATTAGATGAAGCGAAAAAAAAATCTATAGATTTAGAAATTTGTGGATTAGGTGGTGAAAGGATGAAAAAAGAAGGTGTAAAAATTCTTCAAGATACTACATCCATTAGTGCAATTGGAATTTGGGAGGCTTTACCTCTTATTCTTCCAACGATAAAAATCCAAAAAAGACTTTTTAAATTGTTAAAAAAATATCCTCCAGATTGCTTGATTTTGATTGACTATATGGGTCCTAATATAAAAATTGGAATAAAATTAAAAAGATCCAAGACTAAAATTCCAATTTTCTACTATATCGCTCCTCAAGAGTGGGCATGGAGGGTTGGGAATAATACTTCGACTAATTTAATAAATTTTTCAGATAAAATCTTTGCGATCTTCAAGAAAGAAGCCGCTTTTTATAAAAAGATGGGAGGAAATGTTTTGTGGGTTGGACATCCAATGCTTGATTTGACAAAAAAACTTCCTCTAAAGAAAGATGCCAGAAATATTCTGAAACTTAATACAAATCAAAATATCTTACTTTTAATGCCCGCTTCAAGACCTCAAGAATTGAAATATATATTACCTACTTTTATGAAGGCGGCTAGAAAATTACAACAAAAATATCCAAATTTGGTTGTTTATATTATCTCTTGCAGGAAAGTTTTTGAGGAAAGGTTTGAAAAGGCCTTTAGAAAATATCAAGTTGTAGGACATGTTATTTCTCAAAAAGATAATGCAAGATTAAAGCCTTATATTTATTCGCTTACAAAAATTGCTCTTTGTAAATCTGGTACAGTTAATATGGAATTATCTTTATATGGAATACCGCAGATTGTTGGTTACAAAGTGAGTAAAATAACAGCTTTTATTGCAAAATATATTCTTAATTTCAAACTCAAATTTATTTCACCTGTGAATTTGTTGGTAAATAAATTAATAATCCCTGAATTTGTACAGGAAGATTTTGACGACAAGAAAATTTTCTATAAATCTTGTAGGATTCTTGAACGAAAGTCAGAAAAAATAAAAATTAAAAAAGGTTATGCTTTTTTAAAAAAAGAATTGGGAGAAGAGGGCGTAGTCGAAAGAGCTGCTAAAGAGGTTATTAATTCTATTATTTAAACTTTATAATAAATAAATGAAATATTTAATTCCTCTTATAATTGCTTTTTCAGTTTTAATAAACCCTTTAAATACTCTTGCTGAGGAACTGATTCTTGCAGGAGGTTGTTTTTGGTGTTTAGAACATGACTTAGAGTCCTTAAAAGGCGTTAATTATGTAGAAAGTGGATATTCAGGAGGAAGTTTGCAAAGTCCAACCTATGAAAATCATGATGGGCATCAGGAAGTGGTTTTGGTTGATTATGATTTCAATTCGGTAAATTTGCATGAAATACTCAGACTCTATTTTAGAAATATTGATCCTCTAGACGGAAAGGGGCAATTTTGTGATCGGGGAGATTCTTACAGACCAGTGATTTTTTTCAAAAATGAAGCTGAGGAAAATGTTGCAAAAAATGCAATTATTTCGGCTTCAAATGAGTTGCGAGTGCCATTGGAAAAAATATCTGTCGAACTAAA
The DNA here is from genome assembly GCA_902600475.1 of uncultured Prochlorococcus sp. Taxonomy (GTDB): domain Bacteria; phylum Cyanobacteriota; class Cyanobacteriia; order PCC-6307; family Cyanobiaceae; genus Prochlorococcus_A. The sequence continues at coordinate 17,869 of CACKJM010000008.1, read as the reverse complement.
ATCAAAAGGTCAATTTTGGTTGGCTGAAGAATATCATCAGGATTTTGCTGAGAAAAATGAGTTAAAATATAAGTTCTATAGATTCTCATGTGGGAGAGATCAGAGGTTGGATAAATTATGGGGGGGGAACGCTAGATCAACAAATCCTTGGACTGAATGATCTTAAATATAGTTATTTATTTTTAATCCATTTAACAAGAGTTTTAACTCCAAAACCAGTCGCACCTGATGGATTAATACCCTTATTCTTATCAGTCCAACAAGTTCCAGCAATATCAATATGAGCCCATTTAATTTCTGTATCAAAGAATTCTTCTAAAAATAAGGCGGCAGTTATTGACCCACCTGCTCTTGGACCTGTATTTTTCATATCAGCTATATGAGAATTTAACCCTTCTTTATAAGATTTTTGTAAAGGCATTTGCCATAATTCTTCTCCAGCCTGGGCTGATGCAGTTTTTAGATCATTTGCTAGATCATCATTATTGCTCCAGAATCCAGCTACATCATTACCTAATGCAACAACAATAGCTCCTGTAAGAGTGGCAAGATCTATTATTGAATCTGGTTTTAAATTGGATGCGTAAGTCAAAGCATCAGCTAATGTGAGTCTACCCTCTGCATCAGTGTTATTTATTTCAATTGTCTTACCATTAGATGCCTTCACTACATCTCCAGGATGTACTGCAGATCCATTTATCATGTTTTCGCACGCTGCCACAATAAAATGAATTTCTAGTCCCTTTGGTTTTATCGCTCCAAGTGCTTTTGCTGCTCCTAAAACTGCAGCGCTTCCACCCATATCATATTTCATCATTTCAATTTGAGAGGCTCCTACTTTCAGGTTGTAACCTCCAGAATCGAAGGTTAAACCCTTCCCAACAAGTGCAATCTTTTCTTTTATAGGCCCCTCTGAATTCAAAGTCAGATGTATGAATTTAGGATCTAGATCAGAACCCTTTGCTACAGCTAAGTATGCGCCCATTCCTAAATCTTCACATTCTTTTGCCTCTAAAATTTTTACTTCCAAACCATGATCTTTAGCTATTTGAGAAGCTTGGATAGACATTTCCTCTGGTGTAAGACTATTTGGAGGGGCAGCTACAAGTCTTCTGGCTAGTTCTACGCCTTCGCATATTTTTTCTGTCTCTTCAAAGCTAATATTCTCAAATTTTTTATAATTCAAAAACTCTATTTCTTTAAGAACTTTCTTTTCATCTTTTTTCTTATTAAATCTATTGTCCTTATAAGCCGATAATCTAACTGACTCTGCTAGTTGATTTATTTCTAGTTGCGAATTTATTAATTCCCAAGGTAGCAAGATGCTGATTTTTTCATTTTTATCAACAGTTTTCCTAATTAGATTTCCTATTGAGTTTTCTATATCACTTTTATTTAGATCTTTCGATTTACCAAGACCAACTAAGATTAAAGTCTCTAATTTTTGATCTAAAAATTCAAAGCTTAAAATTTTTCCTTTTTCTCCTTTGAATTTTTTTTGAGTAACTCTTTTTAATAATAATTTTGGGTCAACAACAAATTTCATGTTTTCAAGTTGGCTTGAAATTTCTTCCTCTAAAACTCCAAAAATTAATGAAGCACCTTGCCAGTTATCTAGATTTTTTTGGAATGTGGAAAATTGCATTTGTAAAATGGGTTTAATCAACTTTTAGTTGTTTGTGAAAGTAGTTGCCCACCTATCTCTAGTTTCTTTATTAAAAGGTGGTAACCATAAATATATCAGTTGCTGTTCTAATTTACGCCTTAATTTTACTTCTTTAGGTACATCCAAAAAGAAACGTATATCTTGGTGACTTGAGAGGTTGTTATGAGCAAGAGCTTCGTTATAGTTCATGAGATAATTTTTACAGTCATGTTCTCCCTTCCATCTCTTATTTGCTGAATTTGTTTCTCCTATATAGAGGATTATTTTAGAACTCTCCATAGAGTCAATTACAAAATACATTGCTGGACCATTGTGTATATATTGATTGGTTCTCCAAAAGTTCAATGATAATGGCTGCAGGGAAAACGGATCAATTTTTTTTTCGTTGGAAATTGTATTTACTAGAAGATTTGTTTGGTGCAAAGTTTTATTGTGAGTGCCTTTTGAAATTTTGAATTGGTGATTATGGATTCTATTTCTCCATTCAGTTAGAATTTCGCCTTTGATTTTTAGATTATTTGAGTTTTGAAAATTAATTGATGTATTTACATTTGAACCAAATAATTCAAATTGCCTATTTTGTTTTGAAGAATTATTTACGTTGGATTTTTCCAATATTTATGAAACATGTTTACTAAATGTAATTCTGAATAAATAAAAGTTAAAGAATTATTTATAAACTAAAATTTATTAATGTTCTAATCAATTTAAAAGATTCTTGTTATCTTGTAATTGAGCCTTAATCTTGCGAAGTAAAAAAATAGAAATGGGATTTTTTGAGTCAGACATTGTTCAAGAAGAAGCTAAAAAGCTTTTCACAGATTACCAAGAACTTATGAAACTTGGTTCTGATTATGGAAAATTTGACAGAGAAGGAAAAAAAATGTTTATAAAAAAAATGGAATCTCTTATGGATCGTTACAAGGTTTTTATGAAGAGATTCGAGTTGTCTGAAGATTTTCAAGCAAAAATGACAGTAGAACAATTAAAGACCCAGTTAAGTCAATTTGGGATTACTCCTGATCAAATGTTTGATCAGATGAATAAAACCTTAATAAGAATGAAGGATGAACTTGATAAAACTTCTTAAATTTAACAGTTAAAGCTTCATGTTAGATAAATCAATATTGCCATCATGGCTTTCAAGAGGAATAGAAGAATATTTCCCCATTAAAGGCACAGATCAAACTTTTTCGGAGATAATTGACCATGCAAAAAAAAATAATAAAAAATTAAGGGTTAAACTCGGAATCGATCCAACTGGAACAGATATTCATCTTGGACACAGTATATTATTTAAAAAACTTAGAGCATTCCAAGATAACGGACATATTGCAGTTTTAATTATTGGGGATTTTACAGCTCAAATTGGAGACCCAACCGGGAAAAATAAAACAAGAGTGCAGTTATCTGAAAAACAAGTTAAAGATAATGCAAAAACATATTTAACCCAACTAGGAATGGGTAAGCCAGCTAATGAATCTATTTTAGATTTTGATTCAAAAGATAGAATAGAAATAAGATATAACAGTGAATGGTTAAAAGGATTAAATCTTAATTCGATAATTGAATTAATGGGGAGTGCAACAGTTAGTCAAATGCTAGCTAAGGAAGAATTCAATAAAAGGTACACTTCACAAGTCCCAATTGCTTTGCATGAATTCTTATATCCACTATTACAAGGTTACGATTCGGTAGTTGTTCAATCAGATATTGAGCTTGGAGGTACAGATCAGAAATTTAATATTGCAATAGGGAGAGATCTTCAAAGGCACTTTAAACAAAAACCTCAATTCGGGGTTCTGTTGCCAATCTTGACAGGTTTAGATGGAATTAAGAAAATGAGTAAATCTGAATTTAACACTGTTGGTTTGACTGATGATCCTCTTTCAATGTATTCAAAATTAGAAAAAGTACCAGATAATATAATACCAACTTATTTTGAATTACTTACTGAATTAGATTTAAGTTTTCTTGAAAACTTAAATCCTCGTGAATTACAGAGAAGAATGGCTTTAGAAGTTACTACTTTATTCCATGGAACTGAAGAAGCTTTAAAGGCGCAATCAAATTGCGAAAAATTATTCCTTGGAGAAAAAGAAAAAGTTGGGGAAATTCCAGAGATTTCATTAAAAGAAATAGTTTTTCCAGTTAAGTTTTTTTACTTGCTAAGTTCTCTAAAACTTTTCAAATCTAGTAGTGAATCCAAAAGATATATTCAAGGTGGAGGTGTAAAAATTGATAGTCAGAAATTAATAAATCCTGATTTAGTTTTCGATTCAAAAAATAATTTAGAAGGGAAAATTATTCAAATTGGAAAAAAAATAATTAAGAGGTTTACAAACTGAAAATTGATGAATAATAGATTTAATTCAGAGGATAAAATAATCTTGGCAATTGATGGACTAGATTTATGTCAAGCAAAATTACTTCTTGAAAAATGTCCTAATATCAAGTGGGTGAAAGTTGGTTTAGAGCTTTTTGTTAGGGAAGGCCCAAGAGTTATTGAAATATTAAAAAGTTTAAATAAAAAAATTTTTTTAGATTTAAAATTTCATGATATTCCAAATACCATGAGCGCAGCATGTTTCCAAGTTTCAAGATTAGGGGTTGATATGATTTCTATTCATGCTTCAGCAGGTCTAAAAGCTCTTAAGGATTCGAAGAAAGCATCTTTAGAAGGAGCCACCTCAGTCAGTGTTAAACCTCCATTTGTTGTAGGAATAACTGTTTTAACAAGCTTTTCTCTTAAAGATTTTCAAACTGATCTTGATAGAAATAATTCAATTGAAGACAATGTATTGAGACTTGCAAAATTGTCTTATGATGCTGGATTAGATGGATGTGTTTGTTCCCCTTGGGAGGTAAAATTGTTGAGATCTATTTATAAGGATAATTTTGAACTTATTACACCAGGCATCAGATTAAATATTGACAATAAAGATGATCAAAATAGAGTCATGACTCCCCATGAAGCTATAGATAATGGCGCTTCTAAGTTAGTCATTGGCAGATCAATATCAAAAGCTATAGATCCTAATAAAGCTCTGATAGAAATATTTAAATCTATTGATTCTGATTAATTTTGGATTCCTCTCCCTTAATCAATCTTGTTATGTTTGTTCTATGTTTCCAGATTACTAATAATGACACAACTAAACTTATAAAAAAATATGAGTGCATAAATTTACCTAGGTAAAAAAACATAAAAATGGGAAGTAAGATTGCAGCTGAAATACTGGATAAAGAAACAAATTTAGTTTTTGTTAGGACTATTAAAAAAATACCAAGAGATGCGAGTCCAACTTTCCAAGAAAGAGCTAAAAACATACCTAATCCAGTTGCAACAGCTTTCCCTCCTTTACCTCTAAGCCATATTGGCCAAATATGTCCTGAGATAGCGGATATCCCTGCTATAACTTCTATTAATCCTTGATTTGTGAAATATTGAGCAATTTTTACTGCAATAAGGCCTTTCCCAACGTCAATGATAAATACAAAAAGTGCTGGCCATTTCCCAACATTTCTTAAGACATTTGTGGCACCTGTAGATCCTGAACCTATAGTTCTTAGATCTATATTTTTGAGATATTTTCCAATTAAAAAACCTGTCGGAAGTGATCCTAAAAGATAACTTGTAAAAATTATTAAGATATTCATAAAGCTTAGTTTAGTTCAAGATCATCGTAAATTTCATTATCTGAACCAGCAAATGCAACCCATAATGGGAATTGAAGTATTGGAATTTCAACAGAGGTTTCTGCTGCATCAATAATAATAAATGGCAATTCTTCATTCGCTTCTAATCTATCAGCTCTCTCAATAACACCTTCAGGCCTTTCAAAAAGTACAATCCCACTATTAGGCCCAAAGTCATCTCTTGTGAGACCAAGTGAATCTTGAAGAATTCTTCTCCATTCACCTAATCGTTCAGGCTGCGAAGCTAAAATAAGAGTCTGAAACTGGTCTCCATATAATTCTCCTAGAATAGATATTAAACCAGCTGACAACAAAGCATTTTTTTGTCGAGACCCTCTACTTTCAAGAGAACCTCTTCCACCCATATTAAAAAACCAATCATCCATGATTTCTATATCTGATGAATTAAGACTTCGTCTTAATTTCCAAGGTTCAGCATAAAAATCAGGTTGTTCATTGAAAGTTGAAAAGCAACTTCTTATAATCTCCTCATCTGGCTTAAATGTTTCAGAAAGAGCAGGAACATTCACCACATTATTTGCGCTTTTAGTTTGCTTTTTTTCATCAAGGGGAGATGGCTTTACGATAATTGGTTGAGAAACTAATTCAAGTTTTTCCACATTTTGAGAAAGATTTTGTAAAGCTCCAGTTAAGTATTCTTGAAAGCCTTTAACTCTTTTAGCTATATTATCTGACTGTCCTTTAAAGTTTGACTCAATATCTTTTTCCAATTCAATTTTTTTTGATTCTAACTCTTTTATTTCTCTAACTAGAGAGTCTTTTTTTGAAACGAGATCGCCAAAAATCTTATTAGAAATTTCATCAAAAGATTTATTTGATTTGTCGCTTTTTGAAGAATGTTTTTTATTTTGCGTTGTATTTTTATTAATAATTTGTTTGGTTTTATCATCTGAAATTGATTTATCTAATATTAATTCCTTCTCAGGATTATTATTTGGAATTTCTGTATTAGTCATTTAAATAATTTTGATAATTAAGCAAAAAAATGAATTTTAGGACTTTTTAATTTCCAGGGAGTCAACTTTTTTTGAAAGTTCATCTTTTAATTGTTTTGGATTAAATAATATTGGTAATAAATGAGGACTAGACTTTTCTCTAAAATAAAAAATACCTGGGATTGCAGGAAAAAAGAATTTCCATGATATCCAGTTCTTGAATGGAAAAGTTCTAATCTCTTTTCCTAATTGTAAAACGATAAAATTTTCATTTGTTATTTTGATCCTTAAGGTGATTGACTGAAGCAATAAGAAAAAGCTAAAAGACGCAGAAACTATTGTTGGCAAAGAACCAATATTCAAAAATAAAAGCATAAAACTCAAAACTATTAGAATTATTGGTAGCTGAAATGAAGGAGATATTATTACCGGTTCTTCTTTTTTTGATTTAGTGTTTAACATTGAATTATCCAAATAAAATTTGTGTTAAGAATACATCCATTAAAGATACAGTAACAAGAGTCATTACAACGGCCCCTGTTGTACTTGTTCCAACTTCTTTTGGACCTCCTTTAGTTGTGAGTCCATATCCACATGCAATAATTGCAATGAGTAATCCGAACACTATAGATTTTATCAACATTGAAGTTAAGTCTGTATTGGTTAAACTCACATTACCCGATCTTACAGATGTCCAAAAAACTATTGGAGGAACTTTATAAAAAATTGTGCTCCAAATTTGACCACTCCACAAAGCCACAGATAAAAACAAAAGACACTGTATTGGAGACATTATTACCATAGATAGTAATCTTGGGACTACCAAATATTGGACAGGTTCAGTTCTTAACATTGTTATAGCCTCAATTTGTTCTGTAACTTTCATAGTACCTAGTTGTGCCGCATAAGCGGTGGCGACCTTTCCAGTCATTAAAGTAGCAGTTAGAAGAGGAGCCATTTCTCTTGCCATCCCTACTGCTAATAAACCTCCTATTTCACTTGATACTCCCATACTTGTTAATTGTGATGCAACTTGAATATTAAAAACTGTCCCAGCCGCTATTCCAGTAATTAATACAATTAACAAACTTCCAGGACCTGACTCCATTAATTGATCGAAGAGATCATTTTTAGAAATTTTACCTCTAAAGATAAAATTAATTGCTTGCCCTCCAATGATTAAGCTGCTTAGAAGTCTTTTAAAAAACGTAGGGTAATACATTTCTCTATTTTAGTTCGTAATTAATTTTCGATCCCATTGCCTCATTATTAATAGACCAATTATTACCAATATTGAGGGAATAAAACCAATACATAATCTAATAGTTAATTGTGCTGAATTACATTGTTCAATAATATTAAAACTATCGTTATCAACAAAGCATGATTGATAGCCAGATAAATACAATAAAAATCCTAATAGTTGAACACTCAATGCTATTCCAATCTTTTGAATAAGTACCATCCAAGCAGTATATAAACCTGCTGGTTTTTCTGGATCTTCGTCTATTGCATCGGGAAGAAGTGACCATGGGATCAGAAAAGCAGTTGAAGCCCCAATGCCAATAAGACAAATTATGAAAATTAAAAGAATGAACAAAATTATGTTATAGGTATTTAAAAATATACTAAACCCAACTCCTGAGACTTTTGCTAAAGAAGGCAAAAATAAAGATGCCGTACATGAAATAATCCATATAATCGCTCCATAGTTTAAAGCTGCAATCCTATTCAATTTATTTGATACTCTGGTCCATATTTGTAAACCTATTAAGGCGCTAATTTGGAAAGGTATCGGGATCCACTTGGCAACATCTGCGGGTACCATAAGTACATCTTCTACGTAAATTAAAGCTACTGTTTGCATCAGCTGCAATGCACACCAGAGCAAAATATAAAGAGTAATAACTTTGAGAAATTTTTTATTTCTGAAGATCCTTTTGAATTGAAGTAAAATGGGTTCTACTTTCCCCGAAGGCCTTCTGGCTTTTTTTGCGAAGGGAGCTAACCCCCAACATGATATTAATGTTGTCGCAACTGCAATAAAGCCACTTATTTTACCCATTAAAAAATATTCATTATTTGCTGATCCTTCAGAACCCAAAACTACTCCAGCAATTATCAAACCAGTTAGTCCCGCAATTATTGAGCCAGTAAATCTAGATGCGTTTAACCTTGTTCTTATTTCTATTTTTTCTGAAATTTCAGTTGATAGAGCCGCAAAAGGAAGATTAATACTTGTATAAGCAGTCATCACTACTATAGAAATTATTGCATAGTAAATAGTCTTGTTAAGAACTGAACCTGTAGGCGTCCACCATATTGCAGCTAAAGAGAAACCAAGAGGAATAGATGCTGAAATCATCCAAGGAATTCTAGGCCCCCATCTTGACTTTGTCCGATCACTTAACCATCCAATTAAAGGATCATTTATTGCATCCCATATTTTTATTAACATCAACAATGAACCTGCAATTATTACTGGTAAACCAGCTGAAATAAAAAATTTGAATAGAAAAAAACCAAATTGCGTCGCAACTAAACCAGTTCCTGCATCTCCTAGTCCATAGGAGAACATTAATCTTGAAATATTTTTTTTCGAGTGTGAATTTTCCAATCTTTTTACTTTGTTGATTGTTTGATAATGTATTATTGCAATGGTAATTCTATTACTTATTGCGGGCGTGGTTTAGTGGTAAAACCTCAGCCTTCCAAGCTGAAGATGCGGGTTCGATTCCCGCCGCCCGCTTTTAGCTTATATTATTTTTAGCTCCAAATATTCCTTCTGAAATGATTAATAAAGAGCTTCTACTCTTTATTGAGACGGATTTTTCATTAATAGTTGATGGTTCAAAAATCTCAGACATGCTAGTATCAATAACTTTTAACCAATTATATTTACATTTTGGTAATTGGAAATCGATACTTTTTGAATATGCATTAAAACCTATCCAGACAAGAGGATTAGTTTTCCCTTTGTTAATACTGAAGGCAACTGTGTGAGACCAACTACTCCAATCGGGACTATCTAATTTTGTTCCATGCCAATGATATTGTGGATTATTTTCATGGCTTAGATTGTTGGCCAAGAATGATGGATTAAATATTTTTATAAGTTTTTTTCGAATTTTTATGACGTATTTAAAATAATCTAATAACTCTAAATCTTTTTGACTGTGATCCCAATTCATCCAACCCAATAGATTATTTTGACACCAAGAATTATTATTGCCGCCTTGGGACCTTCCTATTTCATCACCCATAAGTAACATTGGAACACCTTTAGATATGAGTAAACTAAGAATAAGATTTTTTTGTTGCCTTTTTCTTAAATCATTGATTAATAAGTTTGTCGTTGGACCTTCTATCCCATGATTCCAAGAGTTGTTATGGTTATCACCATCTCTATTTTGCTCTTTATTCGCAAAATTATGTTTAGAGTTGAATGTCACTAAATCTTTAAGGGTGAATCCATCATGTGAAGTAATAAAATTTATTGATTTTGGGTAATCATTATATTCTTTATAAATAGATGGACTACCTTTGATTTTATCGCTCATATCCCATGCTGTATCTTTATCTCCTTTCCAAAATCTCCGTAAGTCATCTCTAAAATGACCATTCCAAGTGTATGTATTTTTAGATGGGAAATTACCTAATTTATATAAACCACCACAATCCCATGGTTCACTTATTAGCTTGATATCAATAAGTTCAGGTTCACATTCTATATCTTCGAAAATCGGAGGATTATCGAGTGGCAAAAGATTTTCTCCTCTTGATAAAGCAATTCCTAAATCAAACCTAAAACCATCAATACCAAATTCACTCGCCCAACATTTTAATGATTCAATGATTAATTTTCTAACTAATCCTCGATTCGCTGCAATAGTATTTCCACACCCAGAGACATCCTGATAATTTTTATCTTTTCCTATAAAGTAATAAAGATTTTCATCTATACCTTTCCAGGATATTGCAGGCCCTTGAGAATCTCCTTCAGAAGTATGATTGAATACAACATCCAAGATGACTTCAATGTCCGCTTTATGGCACTCCTCTACTAATCTTCTAAATTCCTCTCTATTCTTTTCGGCAGATTCATTTGAAAGATATTCAAAATGAGGGGTAAACCAATTAATTGGACTATAACCCCAAAAATTTTCTAAACCATTTGGCGCATCAGTTGGATCAAAACAAAAAATTGGAAGTAATTCTATTGTCGTAATGCCCAGTTCTTTCAGATAAGGAATTTTTTTCAAAAATTCCTTAAAACAACTTTCATCTTGATCAGTTGATTGAGTAAAAGCTTTGATATGAAGTTCGTAAATAATTGTTTCTTCCCAAGAATGTTTCGGTCTTGGATAATCTTTAAAATTAAATAATTTTCTATCGCAAACAACACTTTTAAGACAAGAATTAGTATTTTCATGGATTTTCAATGCATTTTCTCTTTTGTAACTTTCCCATCCAGTAATACCCCTTGAACATGGATCAAGTAAAACTTTTTTTTCATAGTTATTGTTAATCCCATTATTTTTTTGTTTTATCCTATAAGCATAAATGCAACCTTCTTTTAAATTACTTATTTCAGCATGCCAGTAGGGACCGGTTTTATTTTTATGATCTAATTTGAATACGGTTTTCGGGAATTCAGAGTTTTCTTTTTCGAATAATAAGATTTCTACATATTCTGCATTTGTCGCTACTAAAGAAAAATTTACTCCTTTTGGTGTAAGAGAACTTCCTAAAGGAAATGGATTCCCTTTATTTATATAATTCACTGTCTTATTAACTTGATTAGTGGAATAATGTGAAAAGTTATTAAATTTACTGATATTTGAATAATAGATCCAAATTTGAAAAAAACCTGCAAATTTAAGGTTTCACTAATCTATTTATTAAATCTTAGAGAATATTAATTTCGTTCACTTACTGTAATTTATCAATTTATATATGCTTTAAAGAAAATGATTTGGAGAAATAGTCTAATAATGAGAAAATTCAGATTTTTCTTGATTTCAAAATACAAATCATACTTTGTCATGTGATGAGAAGGAAATATATCTGAAATTTAATAAAATATAATATATTCCTCTACTTCCAAGATTTGTTAACTTTTGACATTGTTCGTTTTGATAAATGAGGTTAGATTTCTTAAAGAAAAATCAAGTGATACCAATCACTTTAGCTGTTTTGTAGTTAAAGAGGCTTTTTTTATACTAAGAAAAATTTGCAGCTATAAACTTAAAGACTGTAGTTAAAAATGCCCCTAAATTATGTATAAAGCTTTGCGCCGCCGGCATTTTCGGTTGCCGTATTCGTATTTGCTCCATATGATGTGCAAGTTCGAGGTTTTTAGGCTTGATTACAATTCACGTCTATTTAATCTCTGCTTTACTTTAAAATTCAATGAACAAAGCTGATTTAGTAAACCTGGTGTCTGCTGCAACAGGAGAAACAAAAACTGTTGTCTCTTCAATAGTTGATACGACTATTGAAACTATTGTTGATTCAGTCGTGGAAGGCAAAAAAGTCTCCATACTAGGATTTGGTTCTTTTGAGCCAAGAGATCGTTCTGCAAGACAGGGCTTGAACCCTAAGACAGGCGAAAAAATAGCAATACCTGCTAAAAGAGTTCCAACATTCTCAGCAGGTAAACTTTTTAAGGATAGAGTTCAAGGTTAATCTTTTTTAAAATCTATCTTTTCCTTTAATCTATAAGGTGTTCTTTTAGGGCATCTTTTTTTATGAATAGCAATAAAATGGAAATAACTTTTTTTAATTTTTAATCCTATTCTCAATTTTATATCTCAAGAACTAATGAAATTTTTAACTATATTATTGCTGAAATTTTTATTTTTTTATAATTCCCTTACGGCAGAAACAATACCAACAAAGTCAAATATTATAAAACAATCGAATGAATGTTTTAAAGGTTCTCAAAACCAAGTATGTAAAGAATTAGTCTATGAAATAGAAAAACTTCAATTAGTTGTATTTGACCAAAATAGATTTAAATGTCAATCAAGTTTATTGGGATTGCAGTCTGCAATTATTGAAGCTTATTTTTTAAAAAATTTCTCAAATGAGAGAATTTCATTTATGATTCCATTTGTGATTAAAAATTGTTAACTATTAAAAAATTTTTTTTTTTTCGAATATTATGAGGCTGGATTTTAAGTTGTAATGGTAAAAGGTTTCTCTGATAATGAAATTAAAAATGATGCTGAAATAAAAGAATCAAAAAAAGAAAAAAAAGGCTTAGCAGCTTTTCTTAAAGGCAAGAAATTTACTTACACTTTACCAGGTAAAAAACAAATAAATATTTTTGGATCAATAGTATTAGGGTTAAATTTGATTTTAATATTGCTTGTCATTCTTTATTTAAAGAATCAAGAATTTCATGACTTTGTTTTTAATGTTGGCCGTTAAATATTTTTAGATCGAAAAATTTTTTTAAATGATATATTTAAATTTTATAAATTCTTATGAAGGTATTAAATTTAGTTTTCCAAGTATTTTTTTTGTTAGTAATCCTTCTATTTTTGATATATTTTATGACAGGTTATGACTCTGCTTTTGAGGCAGACCAAAATTGTCATTCATATCTTTCAAGTTACGATAACCTATCTGGTAATTATGGTTGTGATCATGATACTGAGACACATCAGTGGATACTTTACGAGTCAAATGACAACAAAGAACCAGCTAAAATTATTAAGAAATTTAGGTACAAATTTTTATAATTCAAATTTTTTATAAAAAAACTTTGCACTTATTATTGATATTATTGCTGTAATTGCAAAAGTAAGGTACTGATATATGCTCCCTTCTAAGTATATTTTATTTTTATAAAGTGGATAATCTATGAAGGAACCTAATGTTCCCCAAATTATTACCCATATAGAAATGTATAGGATTACTTTTATTGGATTAGATTTTTTTTCTTCCATTTTTAATTTATACCGAAAATTGAAGAAGTCACAGGTCTGCCGCTAAAAACTAACTCAGTTAATATCAGCATTAAGAATCCGATCATAGCTGCTCTTCCATTCACAAGCTCAGCGCTGCTATTAAATCCAAAAACATTCTTTACTTCATCCCCCTGATTGTCTACCCATTTTGAGTATTGATTATCAGTTGATGGTGTATTAGTAAAATCATCATTTTGATTTTCCATTGGAGAGTTTTTTTCTTGCATAGATTTTTGAGTTTATTTTAATAATTTTAAAACTAATTTATTATTAAATTAAACTCGTGATTGTAAAAAAAATTAAGACAAAAATTATTATCCATAAAAATTGTAATTTCAAAATTAATTGACAAATTAAGTTGATTTTTTCTTCAGTGCAATTGTCTCCAGTCGCATTGATTATTGGCTTTTCAATAATTTTATTATTATATTTACTTTCCCCTCCTAATTTAATACCTGACATGTAGGCAAATATAGCTTCTGAAATCCCAGCATTAGGCGAATCATATTTTTTACCATCAAGATAGCTTTTTTTTATGATTGATCCATATTCATTAACTTTGGAGCTAACTAAAGGTAATGTGATTAAAACTAATCTTGAAGGGATAAATGTAAAAATATCTTCGATTTTTGCACCGAAAAAACCTAAATATCTAAAGTAATCATATTTGTAACCTATCATTGAATCTAAAGTACTAATGGCTTTATAAGAAAAACCAAGTGACAAAGGTCCTGGAAGAAAAATTGAAAACTTCATAAAAACAATTCCAATAAAAATCCAAAATAATGGCCCAAATATTCCATCAACAGAATTTTCAGTAAGACTCTCAGTACTTGATCTCAAGAGATGTTTTATAGAAGATGACCTTACATCCCTACTTACTATTCTTTGCACTTTCTCCTTAATTATTCTTTCATTTTCGTCATTAACTTCTTTGCGTTCTATTAGTTCCGCAATCTCTTTCACACTTGAAATAAGTCCCTTGGTTGCAAAACAACTTGAAAGTCCAAAAAAAATTAATAATCCAACAAAAAAATGATTTCTTGATTGTATATAACTGAGTTCTATCAATTTTCCTAAACTAAAACTCATTCCAATGGAGGATATAGCTAAGATGAATCCTCCCCAAAACAATATATTTTTATTTTCTCCAAAATTATTTATTAGATAATCAGATACTTTTTTTATGTAAAAGCCAATTACTTGAACAGGGTGTATTAAGAGTCTTGGATCGCCGATCAATAAATCAAAACCAATCGATCCAAGGAATATCAAAAATAAATTTATTTTAGCCAACTGAACATCGAGCGCAGACCTTTACCCACTTTCTCAATTTCGTGTTTTGAGTTCTCTTCTCTTAATTTTGTCATTAAGGGTTTGTTTTTATCGCATTCTTCCACAAAATTTTTAGCGAAAGTTCCATCTTGAATATCCTTTAGAATCTTCTTCATTTCTTTCTTTGTATCACTATTGATAAGTCTTTTACCACTTACATAATCTCCATATTCTGCAGTATTTGAAATGGAATCTCGCATTTGAGATAAGCCTCCCTTAACCATTAAATCAACAATGAGTTTAACTTCATGTAAGCATTCGAAGTAAGCAAGTTCGGGCTGATATCCTGCCTCTACAAGAGTTTCAAAGCCTGATTTAACGAGTTCTGATAATCCTCCGCACAAAACCGCTTGTTCGCCAAATAAATCAGTTTCTGTTTCTTCTTTGAAGTTTGTTTCAAGAATCCCAGCTCTCGTTCCGCCAATCCCTTTAGCGTAAGCCATCGCCAATGATCTTGCATTTCCAGAAGAATCCTGCTCTACAGCAAACAATGCTGGAACGCCTTGACCATTCTGATATTCCCAACGAACAGTGTGTCCAGGTCCTTTTGGGGCAATCATTACAACATCCACAAAACTAGGAGGTTTGATAAGTTTGAATCTTATATTGAAGCCATGAGCAAAACTTAATATCTTTCCTTCTTTTAAGTTTGGTTCTATTTCTTTAAGGTAAACATCTTTCTGAAACTCATCTGGGAGGAGAATCATAATCCAGTCTGCTTTTTCGCAAGCTTCAGAAACGCTAAATACTTGTAGACCATCGCTAATAGCTTTGCTTTCAGACTTACTTCCTTTATATAATCCAACAATTACATCCATACCGCTATCTTTAAGGTTTAGGGCATGTGCATGACCTTGTGAACCATATCCAATAATCGCTATTGTTTTATTATTTAAAAGACTTAGGTCTGCATCTGAGTCGTAAAAGAGTTGGGTCATTAGTTGTAGCTTTTTTACATTTGATAATTAATATTTTAGACATTAAAGGTGTAAATAAACCAAAAAATTATTAATTTAAAAATTAAAATAAAAAATTTATTTTGAAAATTTAAGACTGATTTGCTTCGCTTGGATGTGAGATTACTCTATCAATCAAACCATAGTTTTTTGCCTCTTCTGCGCTTAGGAAATAATCTCTATCAGTATCTTTTTCGATTTTTTCAAATGATTGACCTGTCATATCTGCCATAGACATATTTAACATGTCTTTAATCCTTAAAATTTCCTTAGCTTCTATTTCGATATCACTTGCTTGCCGTTGAGATGTTCCTCCAAGGGGTTGATGAATCATTATTCTGCTGTGGGGTAAAGCAACTCTTTTACCTTTGGTGCCAGCGGCCAATAGGAATGCACCCATTGAGGCTGCGAGGCCTACGCATATTGTTACAACATCACTTTTTACGTATTTGATAGTGTCATATATAGCTAAGCCAGCAGTTACTGAACCTCCTGGGCTGTTTATATATAAATAAATAGGTTTGGAATTATCATCAGAATCAAGATAAAGCATTTGTGCAACTAGGCTATTAGCAATACCATCATTAACTTCTTGCCCAAGAAAAAGAATTCTTTCAACACCTAGTCTTGTATAAATATCAACCCATCTTTCGTATTGACTTCCTGGAAGTCTGTATGGGACGCTTGGAGTTCCTATTGGCATGATTTTAAAGTAATTGTTTGTGAGAGTTAAATTTTATTTGGTAAATCTTTTTGACTTGTGAGTATTCTATCGATAACTCCATAGTCTAAGGCTTCTTTAGGGTTGAGATAACTCATCCTATCTGAGTCTTTAGAAAGTTCTTCAATAGTCTTCCCAGTATTACGAGATAGAATCTCTAACATTGATTTTTTGTTTTTCAAGACTTCCTCAGCTCTTATCTGGATATCAGTTGCTTGGCCTCTTGCTCCGCTTATAGGCTGGTGCAAAACAATAGAAGCATGTGGAAGAGCTGCTCTATGCCCCTTCGTGCCAGATGAAAGAATAACTGCTGCAGTACCCATTGCTTGTCCTATACAAATTGTATGTACTGGAGGCTTTATGTAGCTGATTGTATCGCAAATAGCGAAAGCTTCTGTTTCGAAGCCAACTGCATCTCCCGTGTACCAACTTGTCCCTGTTGAATTTATATAGAAATAGATAGGTTTTTCTGGATCCTCAAACTCAAGATAAAGAAGTTGAGCAATGATTAGCTCAGTAACGTCCATACCTAGTTGTCTTTTTGCATCATCATCTGAAAATAATGGTAAACCAAGATAAACTATTCTTTCTTTCAGTAAAAGAGAAGGGAGGTCAGGGGGCGGGGTCCTCATAACAGTGTTTTCGCCGTAATAAGGAGCAGATACAGTCATTTGTGTATCACGAGATTAAGATTGATATGATTCTAGCTAGATTTAGCCCTGTGTCGCTGGTGATTTAAAAGATTTGTTTGACTCAGGATTATTTATTAGTTTTCCAAAGACCATTCTTCCTGTGGGAGTTTGTAATGCTCCTGTTATGACAATGTCTAATCTGCTTCCCACAAAATTCTTTGCTTCATCAATAACAACCATTGTTCCGTCATCTAAATATCCAATACCTTGCATTTTTTCTTTGCCTTCTCTAACGATTTTTATATTAAGTGATTCTCCTGGCTGCACTTCTGGTCTTAAAGCAATAACCAAATCACTCAAATTCATAACTTTTAATTCTTTAACTTCAGCAATCTGAGAAAGATTATAATCAGCAGTAATTAAAGTTCCTGTCATATCCTCAGTAATTTTCAAAAGTTTTTCATCTACTCCATTACCTTCATATTTTGTTGGGTTTATTACAAGTCTTCTCCCGTATAAATCTCTTAATTCTCGCAATAATTTAAGACCTCTTCTGCCTTTCGACCTTTTTTCATTGCTGCTTGAGTCTGCTAATGTTTGTAATTCATCAATTACACTTTGAGCAACAATTAATTGCCCTTCCAATAAACCGCAACTTAAAAGTCCATTGATTCTGCCGTCAATAATTACACTGGTATCTAAAATTTTAGGACTTGCAGCTGGGAGTATTCCTTCGTTGACTAAATATGCATCAGTATTATTTGGATTGAATAATCTTAATAATGTCCTTCCATGGGTATCTGCCAACTTATAACCAAGCACGCCAAAGAAAATGTTACTTAGTATTGCTGCTAGGGGTTTTGCAAAAAAAACTTCTCTTGGGAAAGGAATTAATAATATTGGAGCAAGTAAGAGATTAGCAACAAG